>WVYX01000336.1:1618-2843 GCA_011772755.1 Gemmatimonadales bacterium | reverse complement strand
ACTTATCTGACAAGGAGTTGAGAGTGTGTCTTGGGGTGATGGACGCGTGCCACGTGGCGCGCCGCCATCTTCTGTGGGGGTGCGACTGCAGAATGGTTCCTACATGTGGCCGACCCAGCACAGCTCGAGCTCAAAGTAGAACCGCGTGCCCCAGCCAGCTCGCGTCTCGACGTGCAACTCCGAGCCCATGACCTCGACGAGGCGGCGGCACAGCGCTAACCCCAGCCCGGTGCCAGAGAAGTGGTATCCATCGCCACCTGCGGACCGTCGGAAGGGGAGATACAACGTCTCCTGAGCCTCGGGCTCGATGCCTCTTCCCGTGTCCCGCACCGAGAACTCGACCCGTGTCCTGCCCGTCTCCTGGGCCGCGATCTCCACGAATCCCTCTTCAGTGAACTTGAGGGCGTTGGTGGTGAGATTCAGCAGCACGCGGCTTAGGGCATCGGGGTGTCCCAGGCGGTGGTCGCGAATCGGACGGCGCAGACGCACGGCGAGCCCCTTCTCCTCGGCTATGGGGTGCACCATGTCGCGGACTGATTCCAGCAGCTCCAAGGTCGAGAACGGAACCGGGTCATCCTCCGCCAGGCGGGTGGCGTCACGCGCCAGCTCGATCACGTTGCTCGCCAGCTCGCTTAGACCGAGCGCCGCGCCGTATATCAGCCCGAGCTGCCGATGTTGCAGCTCGCTCACGGGGCCGCTGTGGCCCAGCTGAAGCGTTTCCGCGAGGAACAGGATCGACGTGAGCGGCGAACGCAGGTCGTGGGCGACCTCGACCGCCAGTGCGAGGCCGTCCGGTCCGGAGAGGCGATTGGCGAAGTGCTGGTGCCAATCGGGATCGATCGCCGCACGCAGCGCCTCCACATCCTCGAGGGTCTTAAGCACCTGCAGGACAGGTGGCGTCACGTCGCCTTCCGCCCAATAGCGNNCGAGGACGCGGTGGATCGTGGGCCGGTGAGCGCTTCCACGATGCTTCTCAGGAGACTCGATACGTCGGCCATGCCGGTGGCGTCGCCGAACTCGTCGGACCACGTGACGGCTACCTGAGCAGCCGCCGCACCGACGGGACTCAGTGAATCGGGGGGACTTTCGGGCGCCCCTGTCGTGGCTATTCCCGAGCGCCACGCAACTCGCTTCTGCCTGCGGCGGTCGCCGTCACGGCGGTCCACCCCACTGCGACGCTCGACGGCGACCGGTAGACTGACCCGCCGCCGCCGCTCGCGGCGGC
>WVYX01000336.1:0-1582 GCA_011772755.1 Gemmatimonadales bacterium | reverse complement strand
AGGCGTCTTCCGGCTCGCATATCACTCATGAGCGATCTGCGAGAGTCATGATGGTCTCGCGCTGCAGTCCGTGCTTCTCCATGAGCCGGTACAGCGTTGTGCGATCCACGCCAGCGATCCGCGCGGCCTTCGACATGTTGCCCGCGGCGCGGTTCACCAGGGCCATGAGATACTGTTGCTCGAACTCGGCCAGGATCCGGTCCCGGGCCGAGTGGTAAGGCTCGTCTTCCACCACTGGGCCGATCGACACCCCGCTATCGAGAACTGGGGCCTCGTCGGTTCCCATGAACGGCAGCTCCGCCGGCTGGACCGAGGCCCCGGGATCGGCAAGCACGACGAGGTGCTCCATGAGATTCTGGAGCTCTCGCACGTTCCCCGGCCACGGATACGCACACAGGGTCCGCACCGAGGCGTCCGACAGCGTGGGGCGGGGCTGCCCGGCGTCCCGGTGCCGATCCCAGTAGTACCGCAGAAAATGGTTCGCCAAGAGCGGAACGTCCGCCTGCCGCGTCCTCAGGGGCGGCACCGTGATGGGCACCACGTGCAGGCGATAGAACAGATCCTCCCTCAGCAGCCCCATTCGGGTGGCCTCCTGCGGGTCCCGGTTCGTGATCGCAATGAACCGCACGTTAACGACGGCATCCACCTTCTCGCTCCCCACCCGCCGGACCACCCCGTCTTGGATGACGCGCAAGAGCTTGGCCTGGATCGGCTTGGACATCTCCGTCACTTCGTCCAGAAACATGGTGCCGCCGTTGGCGGTCTCCAGCAGTCCCGGCTTGTCACGCACCGCGTCGGTGAAGGCGCCTTTGCGGTGGCCGAACATTTCGGACTCCAGCAGTGTCTCGGGGAGCGCGGCGCAGTTGATCGCCATCATCGGCCGGCTACTCCGCCGGCTGTGATGGTGGATGAACTGCGCGATCAGCTCCTTACCCGTGCCGCTCTCGCCAGTGATGAACACCGAGGCATCGGTGCGGGCCACTTGGCGAGCCTGCTCGATCACCCGACGGAACGAGGTAGCCACCCCGAGCACGGTCACCTTGTCGCTGTTCCCGAACTCCTTGGCGATGGCCTCGGCCTGCTTGTGTGACTCCCGGGTGACGAGAACGGTATTAGCGGCGCGGCCCACCAGGATCTGGAGTTGAGTGGCCGAGAACGGCTTACTGAGGTAGTCCCAGGCGCCGGCCCGGAGCATCTCGATGCTGGAGGAGATCGACGGGTTGCCCGTCATGACGACGGCGATCGTTTCCGGGTTGCGTTGCAGGCAGGCTTGTAGCAGCGTCTTCCCCGGCACGGTCCCCATGTACTGATCGATCAGGACGATGTCAAAGGGCCGCCGGGTGACGATGTCGAGCGCTTCGTTCCCCTTCCCGCAAACCTCGACGCGGTACCCCTCACTCTCCAGGAACGTGCGGCAGCTCTCCCGCAGAGTGCGCTCGTCGTCGATGACGAGAAGGCTGAGGCTGCGTTTGAGCTCGCTGTCGAGCTCCACGAGCGCCAACGCGGTGGCGTCCACGGCCGACTCTGCTGCGCTCACGGGTTCGGAAGCGGGCATGGGCTTCTCCGTCGCCACTCGATACGG
>WVYX01000105.1:1542-1696 GCA_011772755.1 Gemmatimonadales bacterium | reverse complement strand
CGACGTAGATCGTCCCCGGGCTGACCTCGAGCACGGTCACCTTGAAGGTGACCTCGACCGGCTGCGGCTCCAATTCCACAAACACTGCCGTGGTGCGGGACGGCACCGCAAAGGTACCGGTGGCCTTGTCGTAGCCCGCTGTGGTCACCACCGG
>WVYX01000105.1:919-1410 GCA_011772755.1 Gemmatimonadales bacterium | reverse complement strand
TCATCACGACCAGACCCGGAAGCTGGTCGGGGCCGGTGTTGTGGAACCGCACCCGGTCTCGCACGTCCTCTTCGGTCTCCAGCCGGAACAGCTCGGAGCTGTCCCGGATCTCCAGCATTTCTTGCATGTGAACCGCGCTGGCCCCGATGTCGCTCCCCCCTGGTTTCAGGTCTGGATCGGCCAGCAGCGGCCCCATGATGGGCCAGTCCCCTTGGTTCTTGCCCGCCACCGGCAGCCCGACGCCCCAGTTGTTGGACTGGTAGCTGAAGTCCAGCTTGTTGAACCAGTCGCCGGAGTTGAAGCTGTCGCGGTCGAAGGACTTGGAGCGCAGCATATCGACGCCGGCGTGGAAGAAGGGCACACCCTGGGACAGGACGGTGAAGTCGATGCCCAGGTTCTGCGCCCGGACACGGTCGGCCATGACAGTACCGTTCGGGTGCTTATACTGACTGATATCGAACAGCGTCTGGTTGTCGTGGGCCGAGACGTAG
>WVYX01000105.1:315-895 GCA_011772755.1 Gemmatimonadales bacterium | reverse complement strand
TAGCCGGCCGGCGCGCCGTTGTAATCGACGTCTTTGCCTTCGACGAGATTCCCGTTGCGATCGATGAACTCGTAGTCGGCCAGATTACCCGCCAGACCCACGCGGATCTGGTCGGCCGAGAGGAGCAGTTCACCCTTCTCGGCGTCGCCCCCTGAGTTCAGGGCATTGGGGTCGTAGAACAGGCCATTGACGAAGCCCTGATGCCTGACCATGTCCTGGCCGCTGTCGAAGGGTCCGCCGCCGCGCACGGCGTCACGCAGCCGGTCGTTGAAGGTGCCGATCCCGGTGCCGCCCATGTTGAGCTGGGTGGCCTGCTCGAAGCGGGCGTTGTCGGCCACCTCGCCGAAGTTCCAGCCTTCGCCGTAGACGTAGATCTCCGAGCCGTCGACGCCGTCGTCTGCCAGCGTCAGCGAGTCAAGGGCCCCCCGCAGCTTGAGCATGTTGTCCTTGGAGTGATGGCCCATGAGGTCGAAGCGGAAGCCGTCGACCTTGTAGTACTTGGCCCAGGTCAGGACCGAGTCGATCATAAGCTTCTCCATCATGTTGTGCTCGCTGGCCGTGTTCGGGCAGCAGGTGCTGG
>WVYX01000105.1:0-170 GCA_011772755.1 Gemmatimonadales bacterium | reverse complement strand
GGCGGCGTTGGTGTGGTTGTAGACCACATCCATAATCACCCGTAGCCCGGTCTGGTTAAGCGACTGTACCATCTCCCGGAACTCGAGGATGCGGGTCGCCCCGTCCGGGTTGGTCGAGTAGCTGCCTTCGGGCGTGGTGTAGTGCCAGGGATCGTAGCCCCAGTTGAAGC
>WVYX01000050.1 GCA_011772755.1 Gemmatimonadales bacterium | reverse complement strand
CGGCAACAAGATCACCGTGCACGCCGTGTCGAATCCCGTCCGCGCCGGCCGCGAGCCAGCGGCGCTGCACGACCGCGCTCCCGGCTACGGGATCGCCCGGCTCCATCGCCGGACGCGGCAGGTGAGCCTCGCGGCGTGGCCCCGGTGGGCCGACCCGAATGCGGGGGATCAGCCCTACCCGGGATGGCCCGTGGTGGTGGCGCAGCGCGACAACTACGGCCGGCGCGCCACGCACTGGCTGCCCGAGGTGGTGGTGGAGGGGATGGAGCAGCCCGTGATCCAGCTCGTGTATGAGGCGACCGGGGAGATCGTCTACACGCTGCGGCTCAACGACACCCGGTTCGTGCCCGGCGTGTTCGAGCCCGGGCGCTACACGATCCGGATCGGCGAGCCGGGGACCGAGCGGCATCGGGAGCTGACGGGTATCGTCGCGGCTGAGGAGCCCGGGGGGATGCTTTCGGTGGTGTTCGAGTAAGGAGGACACCAGCGAGCGCGAGGTCGGAGGTGTGAGGTTCGAGGTGTGAGGTGCGCGACCTCGCTCAGTTCAGAGCGCTGAGACAACGGCCCGAATGGCGCGCCAATCATGCGGCACTTGGAGTGTGATCTTGGGAGAAGTGATGCGCATGTCATGTGATGAGCGATGCCGGCGGCTCCGGGGTCTGCTCTCGTACCTAATGGTCGCCACCCTGCTACTTGCTGGCTGCTCGGATGAAGGCCGCGTTGAATGGATGGCCGGTGACCTCCGCCTCTCGATCGACCGTACCGGAGGTATCAGCCGCCTGACCGATGCGAGAAGCGGGCACGACTACCGGGCGGACGAAGTTCCCTCGCCCGTTCTGTCGGTGCAAACCGATGGTGTGCTGCGTCCACCACGATCCGTTGCCTGGGATGCTGAGGACGGCGTGGCCCAATTCTTCTACGGGGATGGAGTGACCGCGCACGTCGAGGTGACGCCGCAGGAGACCCACCTGGTCCTTGAGATCGCAGCGGTGGAACCGCTCGACCACGTGGAGGTCGTCGTCTGGGGTCCGTACCCTACCACCGTCTCGGACACGATCGGCGAGACGGTTGGCGTCGTACGCAACTCGGAATTCGCCATCGGCATTCAAGCGTTGAACATCAAGACGCTCGGCGGGCTCCCGTGGAACGACAACGACTTCCCACCGCAGGTAGATCTGTTCGAAGACGGTGATTTCAGTAACCTGAGTCGCGAAGGAAGACGGGGGGTTCTCTTCCGGGTTGAGGCGGCGAAGCCTGAAGACTTTGGGAGTACGCTGCAGGCGTACACCCGCGACCGAAGCCACGACCGTGTGATAGAGAACTGGAACCACCAGCATTATGTCGCGCCGGCGTTCGACGACGGGGGCGTGATCGGGTCCAAGATCGCGTTGTTCGGCGCGCCAACTGAGAAACTGCTCGAGGTGCTCGGTGCCATCGAGGTCGCAGAGGGGCTACCCCATGCGACCGTCGACGGTGAATGGGGTAAGACCGCACGCTCAGCGTCGGCGGCGTATATGATCCTCGACTTCAGTGAGAACGATGTCGACCAGGCCATTGCCTGGACCAAGCGCGCGGGTCTTCGATACCTGTATCACCCGGACCCGTTCCAGACCTGGGGGCACTTCGAGCTGAAGCAGGATCGTTTCCCCAACGGACGCGCGGGCTTGAGGCGTGCGGTCGAAATGGCTGAAACGGAGGGCGTGCACCTCGGCGTGCACACGCTATCGAACTTCATCATGA
>WVYX01000287.1 GCA_011772755.1 Gemmatimonadales bacterium | reverse complement strand
CCTACCGCCTCCTACCGCTCGCTGCCTTCGCCTCCCCCACCTCCCCCTCCTCCCCCCTCTGCCGAGTAGATTATAGTCCCATGTCATCCCTAGATCCCATCCTCCGTCCCAAGTCCATCGCCGTTATCGGCGCGTCGCGTCAGCCGAACACCATCGGCTGGCAAATCGTCGACAATCTCCTGGTCCGCGGCTTTCAGGGTCCGGTGTACCCCGTCAACCCGAAAGCCACTGCCATTCACTCGATTCCAGCGTATGCGTCGATCGCCGACGTGCCGGGTCCGGTGGATCTGGGAGTCGTCGCGGTTCCGAAGCAACACGTCAGGGCGGTGGCAGAGGAGTGCGTGGCGGCAGGCGTCAGGGGTCTAGTGGTGATCTCCGCCGGGTTCAAGGAAGTCGGAGGTGACGGCATCGAACGTGAGCGGGAGCTGCTCAAGATCGTTCGCGACGCCGGCGTTCGGATGGTCGGCCCGAACTGCTTGGGGGTGATCAACAACGATCCCAAGGTGGCAATGAACGCCACGTTCGCACCCGCGAAGCCACCGCCGGGGCCCGTTGGCTTCGTCAGCCAGTCCGGCGCCATGGGCTTCAGCGTGCTCGACCACGCGGAGAGCCTCGGGATCGGCATCTCCATGTTCGTGTCGAGCGGCAACAAGGCGGATGTGAGCGGCAATGACCTAGTCGAGTACTGGACTGACGACCCCGACACGCAAGTCATTCTCATGTACCTCGAGAGCTTCGGCAATCCGCGAAAGTTCGTGGAGTTGGGACGCGCCGTGACCAAGCGGAAACCGATCTGTGTGGTGAAGTCGGGGCGAACGGGCGCTGGTGCGCGAGCCGCAGCATCCCACACGGGCGTACTAGCGGGTACGGACCTCGCGACTGACGCGATCATCGCTCAGGCAGGCGCCCTGCGCGCGCAGACGGTGAACGAGCTCTTCGACCTGGCAATGGGGTTTGCCAATCAGCCACTCCCCGCGAGCAACCGGGTCGCAATCGTGACCAACGCCGGCGGTCCCGGCATCATCGCAGCCGACACCTGCGAGGCAAACGGTCTGAACGTGGTTCCCCTCGCCCCCGAAACCGAGGCCAAGCTTCGCGCCAAGCTCCCGGAAGAGGCCAGCGTCAAGAATCCGGTGGACCTGATCGCCAGCGCCACCGCCCCGAGCTACGAGTTCGCGCTCAACTGTGTGTTCGACGATCCCAACGTCGACGCGGCCATTGCCGCGTTCGTTCCGCCGCTCGGTATCCACACCAAGGACGTGGCTGCCGCAATCGTGCGGGTGAACGAAGGGCATCCGGAGAAGCCGCTCATGGCGGTGCTGATGGGCCGGCAGGGCCTCCCTGCCGGTCTCGCCGAGCTGCATGACGCGCGGGTCCCCGCCTACATCTTCCCCGAATCGGCTGCCCGCGCCCTTGCCGCGATGTGGCGATACCGGTGGTTGGCCGGGCGGGCTGTCGGGCGGACCGTGACCTTCAAGACCGACGATGGCGCGGTTGAGTCCATCATCAAGGGGGCGCTACAGGCGGGACACCGGAAGCTGAGCGAGCCCGAGGCACTGCGGGTGCTGGAGGCCTATGGGATCCCAGTGCTCCCCTGGCAGTTCGTTTCGAAGCAAGGAACCAGAAGCCTTGCCACTGTCGCCGCCGAGGTCGCGTCCGACGTGGGATTCCCGGTCGCCCTCAAAGTCGTGAGTCCCGACATCGTCCACAAAACCGACGTGGGTGGTGTGGCATTAGGGCTCAAGAGCGCGGCGGAGGTGCAGCGGGCGGTACGGGCGATGGTGAGGCAGGTGCAGGGGGAGACGGTACTGAAGGGGGAGAAGGGGGAGGGGGCCAGACGTGCGGCAACGGGCGGCAGACGGCGGCAGAAGGAACAACAGGCGGCGAGCGCCAGGCGGCGGCAGGCGGCGGCGGGCAAGAAGCCGGCCCGCCAAACCGGCGATCCGACGATTGACGGCATCCTGGTACAGCAGATGGCAGCCGGCGGGACCGAGACCATCGTGGGCCTCACACGGCTTCCCCGGGTTGGCGCCCTGGTGATGTTCGGGATGGGCGGGATCTACGTCGAGGCGATGCGCGATGTGGTACTGCGGCTGACACCGCTGCTTGATTCCGACGCCGAGGAGATGATCCGCGAAGTCAGGCTACACAGCCTGCTGGAGGGAGTCCGGGGTGAGCCTCCCCGTGATCTGTCGGCCCTCGCCGAGGCGATCCTCCGCATCTCGCAGCTGGCCCAGCGCCACCCACGTATCGCGGAAATGGACATCAATCCCCTTATCGCGCTGGAGCGTGGGGCGGTGGCGATCGATGTGAGGGTGCAGCTGGAGGCTGAGGGTACTGAAACCTGAGGGTGCTAGCAAGTGATGTCCTGGCTCCTGGGCCTCAGGTCTCAGGGATTCCAGGCCGCCGTGCGGGCCCCAGGACCCAGCACCTGGGACCCGAGACCCAGTATTTAGTCACCAGTGGTAAGGCTCGTACCCCGCCGCCGACTCGATCGCCGACTGCGGCCCAGATACTACCGTCAGCTGATCGAGCCAGTAGGCCTTGTCGTCCCGCAATGCGACGACCATCTGACCGTAGTCTTCCTTGCGGTGCGCCCGGTGGTAGCGCATGTAGATGTACCGCTCGTCCACCCCAAAGATCTCGATCTTGCCGGTACGGTGCGACATCGAGAACCGGGCCCGCTTGGCGAGTCCCGAGACATGGCGATTTGCCTCGAGGAAGATGTGCATCCCCTCGACGATGGGCACCTCGTACGGCTCGTTGCCCGCCGTAGGACGCCCCTGGAAGACATAGTACTGGGGGCAACCCACGAACGAGAGCTCACGGAACAGGCTCGCGAACGTCTGCCAGTTGTCGTTCACGCCGCGGACAATGGGGCACTGATTGACGGTCATCCCACCAGCCTGCCGCAGCAACTTGACCGCCTCCCGAGCCTCAGGCGTGAGCTCCCGCGGGTGATCGAAGTGGTTCATGAAGTAGATTCGGGTACCGCTCTCGCAGAACTCCTTGACCATCTCGAGCAGGTCGGGATCATCCAGCACCCGGTACGGGTTGAACGCCGTCATCTTGGTACCGATCCGGATGATCCGCACGTGCGGCACGGCGGCGACGTCGCTCATGATGGCTCCCAGCCGACGTGCAGACATGATCAGCGGGTCACCGCCGGTGAGCAGCACGTTGGTGATCTCCTCATGCTCGGCGATGTAGGCAAGCCCCGGCGCGTAGTCGAGGGTGGCATCGTCGTTGTCGTTCATGAACAGCCGCTTCCGGAAACAGTAGCGGCAGTAGGCCCCGCAGACTTCGTTCACCAACAGGAGCGCCGTGTCCGAGTACTTGTGCTGGCAGCCCCGGACCGGGGTGTAATCCGCCTCATGGCTTGCGTCCAGCTCACCCCAGTCATTCAGCTCGGATTCAAGGGGGACGACGAGACGCCTCAGGGGATCGTCAGGATCATCCCAATTGATGAGGTTGCAGTAGTAATCGTTGAGCCGAAACACGTACCGGTCGGCCACAGGCTCCAACCGGCGACGTTCCTCCTCAGTGAGGCCGTCGAGCTTGGATAGGTGGGTGATATACCGAACCTTCATGCGCCCTCCTAAGCAGCCCGGGTGGGATATCAATGCCGGTTTTGCGCTGTCCACCCTCGGTTAGATTGCTGGTTAAAGTTATCCCCGGGTACAGGCCCTGGTAACCATCCGAGCGGAAACCCCAGCAATTCTGGGACGCAACTCGCCATGCGGGTGTTCCTGACGGGCGGGACCGGCTTCATTGGGAAGCATCTGGTCGCCGCGCTCCTCGAGCGCGGCGATGAATGCGTGGTCCTGTCCCGCACCGCGCGCGACCCGTGGCAGCATCCCCGCGTGCGGCTGATCCGGGGCGATCCCACCACCGCCGGAGAGTGGCAGCAACAAGTTGCCGCGACCGACGCCGTCATCAACCTCGCTGGAGCGCGGCTGGTGGACCCGGCACACCGCTGGACCGACCACCGCAAGCGCTTGTTGCGAACCAGTCGCATCGAAGCCACCCGGCAGGTGGTCACGGCCGTCCGCAGGGCACCCGAGCCTCGACCAGCCGCGCTGCTGAACGCGTCGGCCATCGGGTACTACGGACCCCGCGGCGAGGACATCGTAAACGAGTCAGCGCCAGCGGGAATCGACTTCCTCGGCACACTGGCGGCAGACTGGGAAGCGGCGGCATGCGAGGGCGAGACACACGCTCGCGTGACACTCCTCAGAACCGGCATCGTCCTGGGGACCGACGGCGGCGCACTCGCGCCCCAGCTCCCAATCTTCAAGCTCGGCCTCGGCGGACCGTGGGGAGACGGCCGCCAATGGTGGTCGTGGATTCACGTCGCCGACGAGGTCGGGCTCATACTGTTTGCATTGGATAACGCCCTGGCGGGTCCGATGAACCTCACCGCGCCGAACCCAGTCAGGGTGAACCAGTTCGCGACGGCACTCGCGGCGACGCTCAACCGGCCCGCCGGCCTCCGCGTGCCGGCGTTCGCCCTGCGCGTGGCGCTGGGCGAGGCGGCAGAGGCACTCCTCAACACGCCGCGCGTCGTGCCTGAGCGGGCTCTCGAGGCGGGGTACCGCTTCCGGTTCCCCGACCTCGCAGGGGCGCTGGCGGACCTGCTCTGATGGCGGCCGTGGCAAGATCCACGCTCCGACGCATTCGTATCGCGGTGTGGGCGGCGATTGCAGCGGTCGTAGTCGTCGGAGGGTGGGCCACCCGGCTCGGAACACGGTGGCCCTCGGTCTACTACATGACCGGGCCGTCGATGGAGCCCACGCTCGCGGCGCAGGAGTACTTCTTCACCTGGAGCCCGCCAGGCACGCTCCAGCGGGGTCACCTGGTGATCTTCCGCTACGTCGACGAGGATGGCGAGTTCCACGTGCTCCGCCGGTTGGCCGGCCTCCCGGGGGACACCGTGGAGATGCAAGCGGGTCAAATGCTGGTGAATGGCGAGCGGCAGCCCTGGCCCTTCCTGGTCCTCAACCCCTCGGCATGGCGGTCCACCTTCGCCATCGGCGGCAACCTGTTTACCTGGGGACCCTGGGTCGTGCCGCCGGATTCAGTCTTGCTCCTCTCAGACACCCGGGACATGGTGGGCTGGCCCGACAGCCGGTTCGTGGGATTCGTGCCTCGCGAAGCGATCCTCGCCCGGGCGACGCGGACTGTGACGGGACGGAGGTTGCACTGACTACCCCACCGCCCCACCGCACCGCCAGGTCTGAGGTCTGAGGTGCGTGGTTTGAGGTGCGAGGTGCGAGATCTGGGGTGCGAGTTTGGGGTTTGACGGTTCGGGCCGTGAAGGGCGGAAGGATGGAACGGCGGAAGGACGGAACGGTATGAGCTCCCGCCCCGCTTACCTTACGTCGGTCCGCCAGGGGTGGTGATGGGCCGCGCTGGGTACCGCCGGGACTGAACAGGGGGTGGCAGTGTCAGCCTTCCAGGATATGCCAGGCTGAATCACGCCGTTCTTCCAGGGAGCGCCGCTCAGTGCCGCTGCGGCGTTCACCCCTACGGCGATCCACACCGTGGCGCCGATCGGCGCCTCCGGCCACGGGGAATCCATGGGGGCCACTTCGCCGTCGCTCTGTTCCGGATCGGCGATCCACGAGCTGGCGACGATCTGAACCCCTGCGACGCTCAACGTTCGGCGGTTCCCGCAGCTGGTCGAAGCTGAACGGCTCGTCCCGCATCCGTGCCTCCGGGAGGAGTGGGTTCTAGGGCACTGTCGCATCGCCGAAACTACCGGCGGCACGGACGGGTGCAAGGACTAGATGCCGGGCAGCCTCTTGGTGTCCTTGGCGCCATGGTGGACACCGACCCCGACGCCGGCGCCGAACACCGCGGCTGCTATCGGCCCCACCCACGGGAGTAGCCAAGCTACTGGTGCGGCGACCACGGCTGCTCCGACACCGGCGACCACCGCTGCCGAGGGACGCTGGACGGCGTCCACGAATCGCAGCTTGCGCCGCACGAAGCGGCGTGACTGGATGTATCCGGTAATGCTCGCTGCCCCGGTTATCGCGAGCCAGATGAGCAGCTCCATAGGGCTTTCCCTCCTTGTGTCACACTACGAAACGTAGGGGAAGGATGGTTTCACGGCAGGGCGGATCGGCGGATCGGCGGGCCGGCGGATCGGCGGGCCGAGCGTAGATATCTCCAGCCGATTCCAAGGTTCCGACTTACCGTTGTTCCGTCGGGGGTGGCGGGGCTGTGGGGTGGGGTACCGCCGGGGCTACGAGTCGGGTTGGAAGCGCACCGCTCCAGGGGCGGCACCGGGGGATGCGGGGAGTAGTCAGAGCCACCGGTCGGAATCGAACCGACGACCACTCGATTACGAATCGAGAGCTCTACCGCTGAGCTACGGTGGCGGGGCCACGGATTGACGCGCCCGCGGTTGACACAGAAGAACGCTGATCGACGAGGATTGTTGGGGCGGCGTCGCCGCCGGATCCGCGCCCATCAGCATTCTGCAGCCATGCCCTGGCCCGGATTCGAACCGGGACGGCTTGCGCCACTGCCCCCTCAAGACAGCGTGTCTACCAGTTCCACCACCAGGGCTCAGAGAGGCGTAACCTCTAGCAGCGGTGGAACATACCGGCAGTCGGTTGTTGGGTCAAGCGACGCCCGGTGGCCTGCAGCAGCGATCCCTTGAGTGCGCGACCGACCTCGCACCGGCGCGGCCAGCGGCGCTCCTACAGTAGCAACGCTCGTGCCAGCTCGGCGCTACCTCACACCGACCCTTGCCCTGAGCAAGATGCTCAGAATTCGCGCGCAACGGGCTCACGCTCGCGGGCCGGCGGCTAGATCTTCGTGTTCCCATGTCGGCCAGCTCAATCCCGGCTGCAGGAGGCCGCTAGGACAGGGGCGAGGTGGCCAATCCGTTATCAGTTAGATACTTACGCGGGCTGCCGTTGCGCCGCGTAGACGACTCGCCGGCGGCAGTCCTGGACAGGTGCTAGTGGCATCAAGCGAGGGCGATGCACGGCAAGGCTGATGGAAACCTCACGCCTGGTGTGTAGGGTGAGAATTCTACCGTTACACGCTACTTTGGCACCATGGACGTATTGGTCATCGACGACGATCCCGACAGCCGCGCCAGTCTCCAGAAGGTCATCGAGCACGCCGGCTACGCGGTAAGATCGGTGGACAACGGCCTTGCCGCCTTTGCCGAGATCCAGCAGCGCTCGTACAAGGCAATCGTTTGCGACATCGTGCTTCCATTCATGGACGGTGTCGGCTTCTACGAGCAGCTCCAGGAAGACTATCCCCACCTGGCGAAGCGGGTGCTGTTCGTTACTGCCTGGGCCGAAGAGCCGACGGTGCACCGCTTCCTCGAGCAGACCGAGCGTCCGTTCCTGCCGAAGCCGTACGACATCGGGTTGTTGACCACAGTGCTGCAAGAGATGGTCGACGAGGCGGCGTGACGTACTGCTGAGCCCCTCGCCAAGGAACCGCCTGGCGGCAGAGGGTGGCAGCACTACCGCTCCGGACCTGGTTAGTGGCTGTGTAGCTGGTGGCTGCGTGGTCAGTCGCTATGTGGTTAGTGGTTATGTGGTTAGTGGTTGTGTCCGCCCATTGGAGACGTGCACCAGCTGATGGCGCCCAACCACCCAGCACATACCAGAAAGCCGCTCCTGCCGCTTGGGGAATGGTGGGGAGGAGCTGGGCTGCCACTTCTGCCGCTTGAGGGGGGACAGGTAAGGCAGGAGAGCCGCCCCTGCCGTCATGCCGTTCTGCGCTAACGCCGTTACTGCCGTCCTACCGTCGATCCCGTTACTGAGTTCCCGAGAAATACGGCTTCGTCCCGGCCGAATGATCCGTGATGTCCCGGATGCCCTTGACGCCCGGGATCTCCCGCTTGAGCATGGCCTCAATGCCCTGCCGCAGGGTCACGTTTGCCATTCCACACCCCTGACATCCGCCCATCATTCGCACGACCACCACGCCGTCCTCCACGTCGATCAGATCTACCCCGCCGCCGTGCTGGGCGACCGCTGGGTTGACCTGAACACGAAAGATCTCAGACACGGCGCTGTACAGCTCGTCGTCGTCGACGACCCTGGGAGCGGTGGTCTGTGCCTCAGACCCCGTCTGTGCTAGAGCGGTGTTCACGGCGTAGCGGATCTGGGGATCCAGTGCGGTCCACGGGAGGTCCCCGTCCTGCACCACCGTCACGTCAGTCCCCGAGATCATGACGACGCGAATTCCCGGCACGTCCATGAGGGCCCGGGCCACCGGCGAATCCGCTGCCTCATCGGGCGAGGTGTACATGCGGACGTCCCCTGTCCCAATGGGTCGGTCCGCGTGGTATTTGCAGCGATACTCATCAACCGGCTCTGCCCGCAGGCGAACCGATGCGGTAATCGGAGTCATACTCGAAGCATAGCCGGCGGCGCACCGAATTCAACCTGCCCGCGCATCAATTCCCTTCGCGACCGCCCTCCGTTGCCACCCCTTTCTCCTCGGTCTCGATCGGCTCAAGGTTCTTGCTCCGGAGCAGCTCGTTGAACTGCGTCACATCGCTCTGGAGAGCCACGGCCAGTCGGTCGAGCTCAACCTGCAGCAAGCCGCTCAGGCGCTCAAACACACGATAGGATTGTTCCGTGGGAGGTGCCTCAGCGCTCTCTACCACGCCGATCAGCGCCGCGAGCTTGTTGTTGAGCTTGATTGGATAGTTCAGAGGATCCTGGCGGCTCCGGTTCCGTACCTGATAGATCTCCGCCTCCACTGCACTGAGCTTGCTCTTTAGGGCCTCGCCGTCTCGACTGACCGCGCGGTCGTCCGTCTTCTTCAGCCGGTCGTCTACCGCGGACTTGATCTTCCGGATCTGGATGATCGCCTCGTGCGCCTCACTCACCCGGTCGCGGACTTTGAGCGCAAAGTCGAAGCGCTCCTGAAGCTGCGCCACCGTGACGGTGCCCTCGAGGCGCGGATCCAGCTTGACCTCGAAGTCCTGCGTCTGCGTGACGTCGCCCGTCTTCAGGCGCACCTGGTACCGGCCTGGAACGGCCATCGGTCCGGTGTTCCCCGCCGCCCAGAAGATGCGACCCTCAAAGTCGGTGTAGCCCGGATACCTCAAGTTCCAGCGGAAGACGTGTGACCCGGCCTTCGTGGACGGCCTCTGATTCCCCCCACCGCCGAAGAAGCCGAAGCCTCCCGGCTGTGGGCGCCGCGGCCTGTCGTCCTTGGTCCCGGTGTAGCTCTGAATCACATTACCCTCGGCGTCCAGGAACTCGACGGTCAGCGAGTCCACGTCCTTCTTGAGGTGGTAGAACGCCTCAACGGCGAAATCGACGCCCCGTACCGGGTCCACCGCATCGAACAGATGGACATCGGCCTCGGCGATCTGCGGGCTGAGCTGCCTGAGCGGCCCGATGCTGTACATCACCCAGAACGACCGCCCGTGCGTCGCGATGACGAGATCGTTCTCCTCCACCACCAGATCGGACACCTGCACCGTGGGCAGGTTGAGGCCGAGCGGCTGCCAGTTGGCCCCGTCGTCCCACGAGATGTAGACGGTGCGTTCCGACCCCGCGTACAGCAGGCCAGGCCGCTTGGGATCCTCCCGCACAGCCCGAACGAAGTCGTCTCCCGGAATCCCGTTCACGATCTTGGTCCAACTTTCCCCATAGTCTTCCGTCTTCCACACATGAGGAGCGCGGTCATTGTCCACCAAGTAACGAATCCCCGCCACGTACGCTTTCCCTAGCGTGGTGGGCGAGGCCTCGATCTGGTTGATCCGCACGAAGTCCGGCGCGTCCCGTGGTGTCACGTTGCTCCAGCTCTGGCCACCGTCACGAGTCACCTGCACATAGCCGTCGTCGGAGCCGGCCCAGATGACGTTGACGTCGTGATAAGAGGGCGCGATCGCGAACACGGTCGCAAAGGTCTCGACGCCGGTCTGGTCCTTGGTGATAGGACCGCCTGACGGTCCCATGGTGGACGGATCGTGGCGGGTGAGATCTGGACTAATCGCTTCCCAACTCTGACCTCCGTTCGTCGTGCGCCACACCTTCTGACTGCCCACGTACAGCACATTGGGATCGCGGCTTGAGAAGACGATCGGGAAGTTCCACTGGAACCGCTCGACGATGTCTTCGGACGAGTGACCCATGGGGTTTTCGGGCCACACGTTGACCGCCCGCCGCTGACCGGTCCGGTGGTCATAGCGAGTGAGATAGCCGCCGTAGGAGCCCGCGAAGAAGACGTTGGGATCTGTCGGGCTGTTGGCGATGTGACCGCTCTCGCCCCCGCCGGGCGCGAAGAAGAAGCGGCCCGAGCCGCCCCCTTGCTGACCGAGTTGGCTCCACCCCTTGCTGGGCACGCAGGCCGTGCTGTTGTCCTGCTGCGCGCCGCAGATGAAATACGGATCGTGGTGAGTGGTGATCACCCGGTAGAACTGCGCCGTAGGATAATCCTGCTCGGTCCAGGTCTGCCCACCGTTGAACGAAACGTTGGCGCCACCGTCATTGGCGTTGATCATCCGGTTGGGATCGTTGGGCGCGATCCACAGGTCGTGGTTGTCACCGTGGGGCACGCCGATGCGGGAGAACGTCTTGCCGCCGTCCTTCGAGCGGTAGAACCCGGTGTTCAGGGCATACATGACGTCGGGATCCTCAGGGTCTGCGTACACCCGCGTGTAGTAGAAGGCACGCTGCCTGAGGGATCGATCGTTGTTGGTGCGCTTCCACGTCGCGCCAGCGTCATCCGTGCGGAACACGCCGCCGGAGTCGTTCTCGACCAGCGCGTAGACGCGCCACGGAGCCGCCGGAGAGAGCGCCACACCTATCTTGCCCACCACGCCCTGCTGCGGCAGCCCGGGATTGCGCGTGATCTCGGTCCAGGTCTCACCGAAGTCCGTGCTCTTGAAGAGTCCGCCACCCGGCCCGCCGGACGACATCCCCCACGACTTGCGCCACGCCTCCCACAGGGCGGCGTACATCACCGCCGGGTTGTTGGGGTCGAGGGTCAGGTCGACCCCGCCGGTGCGCTCGTCCCGATACAGTACCTTGCGCCAGGTTTCGCCACCGTTGGCAGACTTGAACACGCCACGCTGCGGATTGGCGGCGGAGTGTACGCCGAGGGCGGCGACCCAGATCATGTTGCAGTCGGTGGGGTGAACGCGGATGCGGGAGATGTTCTGCGTCGCGGCGAGCCCGATGTGCTTCCAGGTCTTGCCGCCGTCAGTGGACTTGTAGACGCCATCCCCCTGTTGGATGTTGCCGCGCAGTTGGGTCTCGCCCATCCCGATGTAGACTACGTCGGGGTTCGCCTCGCACACCTGCACGGCACCCACCGACGCACTGTTGATCTGACCGTCGGTCACGGGCCGCCATGTCTGCCCAGCGTCAGTGGTCTTCCACAGTCCGCCGCCCGTGGCACCGAAGTAGTACTCCAGCGGCCGGGCCGCGCTCCCCGCAACGGCCGTGGACCGGCCACCGCGATCGGGGCCGATATTCTGCCACCGGAGGGCGTTGTACAGGGTCGAGTCGTACTGTGCGTGGGCGGCGAAGGTGATGGAAGCGGAGAGAACAAGTGGTACAACGAGAGTAGCGATGATCGGTGACGCATACGACCTGGATCGACGCATGGTTCCAGGACTCCGAGAAGAGAAAAACGCTTCGAGGGATTGACTGCTGCCAGAGTTGGGATGTTACCGCCCCGGCCGGGAGGGCGCCAGAGGGCTGCGGGGTGAGGTGCTGAGTGAGGTGTTGGGTCCTCCGTGCCGGGTCCTTGGGGGGTGCTTGACCTGCCTGTCATCTCTAGCACCTAGGACCCATGACCTCGTGCGGCGTCCCAGGAGTTCGTCTCATAGACGGCATGTACCGGTGGGTCCCGCAGGGCACGGTAGCACCGGCGGTCACGGCGCCGACGCCGCCAGGGTGGGTCGATCGCCCGCCTGGGGACGTGCGTCGAGTCCGCCGGTACGTGAGCGCCCGGAGGGACCCATCGGTGCATGTGACATACAACGAACTCTGGGACGGCATACCAGGACCAGCCTGAGACGTCGACACCATTCGCCCCACGAGATCTTGCGTCCTCCTGCATTCGAGTTTGGTTAAGGGAGCCAATAGCCTTCAGGCATCAGCCTCAGCAGTCAGCAGGAGGTTCCCACCGATGAACCGTCAATTCAGTGCGGTCACTCGAGTCTTGGGCCTGACATACTCACTCGGCTTGCTGGCCTCGAGCGTGGCGGTCGCCCAAGTGGATCCGTCGATCTTCGAGGGCATGAAGGCCCGTAACATCGGTCCCTCGGGCATGAGCGGGCGGATCAGCGCCATCGACGCGGTGAACGCCAATCCCAACATCGTCTACGTGGGAGCCGCCACCGGCGGCCTGTGGAAATCCACCACCGGGGGCGTCACCTGGGAGCCCGTCATGGACTCACTCCCAGCCAGCTCCGTCGGCGCCGTCGCCATCTTCCAGGCGGCACCGGACATCGTCTGGGTCGGGACCGGCGAGCGGAACCGGCGGAACAGCGCAGGTGTGGGAACCGGCGTCTACAAGACGATGGACGGCGGGAAGACATGGCAGCTGTTGGGTCTCGAGAACACCGGTGCCATCGATGCCATCATCCTGCACCCAAGCGACCCCAACATCGCCTTCGTCGGCGCACTGGGGAGCACCTGGACCGAGAGCGAAGACCGGGGCGTCTACAAGACGACCGATGGCGGCAAGACCTGGAGCAAGGTTCTCTACGTGAATCAGCGGACGGGCGCAGGCGACCTGGTCATGGACCCGTCCAACCCGAACCATCTGCTGGCCGCCATGTGGGAGCACCGGCGCTGGCCATGGTTCTTCAAGTCGGGCGGTGACGGCAGCGGCCTGTACTCCACCTATGACGGTGGGGAGACCTGGAAAGAGCTAACGTCGGACGACGGCCTGCCGGAGGGCGAACTCGGTCGCATAGGCCTCGACTACGCCCGCGGCGACCCGGATGTCGTCTACGCCGTGACCGAAGCCAAGCGTAGCGTGATGATGCGCTCCGACGATGGCGGCGATACGTGGAGGGTCGTCAACCGAGAGCGCGGGATCGCCCAGCGCCCATTCTATTACGCCCAAGTGCGCGTCGACCCCACCAACGAGAACCGAGTCTACAACGTCCACGGCACGATCGACCTCAGTGAGGACGGCGGGAAGAACTTCCGTACGCTGCTCCCCTTCGCCCGGGTCCACGTCGACCACCACGCCTTCTGGGTGGGGCCGGAGGGGAAGATCCTCTACGACGGCAACGACGGCGGGGTCTACATCTCCCGCGATCGGGGCACGAGCTGGCGCTTCGTCGAGAACCTGCCCCTGGCCCAGTTCTATCACATCAACGTGGACATGGACACGCCATTCAACGTGCTGGGCGGGCTGCAAGACAACGGCTCGTGGAAAGGACCGAGCCAGGCGCTGCACAATGGCGGCATTCGTTACTACGACTGGCGGGAGGTCGGGTTCGGCGATGGATTCGCGACGCTGTCGGACCCGAACAACGCGCGCTACGGTTACGCCATGTCACAGGGCGGTAACCTGCGCCGGTTCGACAACGAGACCGGCGATCAGCTGTCGATTCGCCCACCACACCCGGAGGGCGCTCATCTCCGGTTCAACTGGAACGCGGGCATCGCCATTGATCCGTTCGACGGCGCTGTGTACTACGGAAGCCAGTTCGTGCACAAGACCAGCGACATGGGTGGCTCGTGGACGATCATCAGCCCCGATCTCACCACGAATGACCCGGAGAAGCAGAAGCAGCGCGAGACCGGCGGTCTCACCATCGACAACTCAACGGCGGAGAACCACACCACGATCATGACCATCGCGCCGAGCCCGGTGGAGCAGGGCGTGATCTGGGTGGGCACGGACGACGGGAACGTGCAGCTCACCCGGGACGGCGGCGCCACCTGGACCAACGTGGTGGACCGGATCCGCGACGTGCCGGAGAACACCTGGGTGCCGCACATCGAGCCGTCCAAGTTCGACGGCGGGACCGCCTTCGTGGTGTTCGACGACCATCGACGAGGCAACAACACCCCGTATCTGTTCAAGACGGAGAACTACGGCCGCTCCTGGGAGAGCTTGGTCACCGACGACATCGAGGCGTTCAACTTCGTCCACGCCATCGAGCAGGATCCAGTGAACGGCAACTTGCTGTTCCTGGGCACCGAGTACGGGATGTACGTGTCCCTCAATGGCGGCGAGAAATGGCACCTGTGGCGTCATGGGCTGCCTCGGGCTCCCGCCCGGGCAGTCATCGTGCATCCCCGGGACCATGATCTGGTGATCGGCACACATGGTCGGTCTGCGTACGTTCTGGATGACGTGCGGCCGCTCCGGGCACTCGCGGATGACCCCGCCATCGTCGATCGCCCACTTCACCTGTTCGAGATCCCGCCAGCTATCCAGTGGAACATCGCGCAGGTCCACGGCATGCGGTTCACTGCTGACGCGATGTTCAAAGGCGACAACCGGCCGTATGGAGCGCTGCTGACGTATTACGTGCAGGCAGGCGGCGGTGGCGGCAGCAGCGGCAGTGGGGACAGCGACGGCGAGGACGACGCCAAGGCGAAGATCCAGGTGCTCGACGGGAGCGGAGAGGTCATCCGCACGTTCCAGGGACCGGCGAAGCAGGGTATCAACCGCACGGCGTGGAACCTGCGACGCGACGGGTTCAAGCAGCTAGGGGGCGACGACACACCCGCGGAGTTCCTACCCCCTGGGCCTGCGGCTCTGCCGGGCGAGTACACGGTGCGCGTCATCGTGGGTAGTGACACGGCGTCACGGGCGGTTTCGTTCAGCAGCGACCCGCGGTTCGACGTCACCATCGCCGAGCGGCGGGCCAAGCTCGACGTCATAATGCGCGCGGGTCAGCTCCAAGAAACCGCTGTCGAGGCGGTGGAGCGCCTGCGCAAGGCCGAGAAGGGCATCGACGAAGTACTGGAGCGCTTGAAGCAGAAGGACGACAGCTCCTCCAAGGCGTTGACTGCTGCTGGGGACAGCCTCAAGAAACGGCTCGATGCTGTCGAGGAGGACTTCATCGGCCCCCAGGACATCCAAGGGTTCACCGGCGATCCCAACGCGGTGCTGTCCAAGATCGGACTGGCGATGGGGCAGCTCGCATCGTCCCAGTGGGAGGCACCGACGCCGGCGCACATGATCTTCCTGCGGCAGGCTGAGCACCGGCTTCAAGAGGCGCTCCCCGCTGTGAATACCGCGCTGACGGAAGACGTTGCCGCGTTCCGACGTGCCGTCGTGGCGGCGGGGGTAGAGGTATTCCCGGCTGTGGAAGGAATGACGATGGACTGGAGGAAGGAAAACTAGGTACTGGGTCCTGGGTGCTGGGTCCTAGGGGGGTCAGCCGCCACGCGGCAGTGGAGGCCCACCCCCTAGCACCCAATACTCAGAACCCAGCACCTCAGGACCTCTGTAACAACAACACCCCAAACCAGTGCCGGTCGTCGGTGTACACGCGCCTGACATGCAGTCCGAAATGCGACAGGTACTTCGTCACGTCGTCCAACACGAACTTCCGGCTGATCTCGGTCATCACCCGCTCGCCGGCACCGATTTCCACAGTGGTCGCCAACGGCTTGATGTGCACCGTCTGCGCGGTGCGGAATCGCACATAGACCTCGACGCGCTGCCACGCCTCGCTGTAGAGCGCCACGTGCTCGACCTGGTCTAGATCGATTCCCGACCCCAGCTCACGATTCATCCGCGCGAGAAGGTTCTTGGTGAACGCCCTGGTGACCCCCGCGGCATCATTGTACGCTTTTTCCAGCACGGACTTGTCTTTCACCAGATCGACGCCCAGCAGGACATAGTCGTCCCGCGGGAGGTGGCGAGCGAGCCGCTGCCAGAACACCAGCGATTCAACGTGGTTGAAGTTCCCAACAGTGGAGCCAAGGAACAGAACCATGCACGGTGAATGCTGTCGCAACAGGGGGAAGGCGTCTTCGTACCGGCCGTGAATTCCCACTACATCGACCTGGGGATGCTCCTCGGCAATCCGCTCACCCGCTGATCGGAGGGCTGCGTGACTCACGTCCACGGGCACGTACGAGACCGTGCCGTTCGCCCCAGTGTAGGCCGAGAGCAGATAGCTAGTCTTGATCGAGCTGCCGGATCCCAGCTCGATCAGCGTCACCGGACCGGTAGCACCCCGGATCTCCGTGGCCGCCCGCTCCAGAATCGCAGCCTCGGTGCGGGTGGGATAGTACTCGGGCTGTTCGGTGATCTTGTCGAACAGCGCACTGCCCTCAGCGTCGTACAGGTAGCGACAGGGGAGCCAGCGTGGCGTGTCGGTCAGCCCGATGGCCGCGGCTCGAGCGAACTCCGACACTCCCTCCTCGGCAGCGCCCGGCGCCCGACCAGCCACATGGATAGCAGGCCGGTTGCGTTTCGTTTCACCTACATTGGATGGGGAGTCTGGGATGAGAGACCTCAGTGATCGGCAGGAGCGGACGAAAGGGTCTGTCCAGTCACACGAGCGTCAGGTCACCAATGCAACCTAGGCGAGCATCCGGAGCACCGCAACCGCACGATCTGAAACGGCGACTTCAAGAGAGTTTCAGCACATCTTTAGGGGGTTCCTGGAACTGGCCAGCAGCTGCATTCCTGACGACGCACATCNNGGACGCACATCCGGCCCTGGGGCGCATACATCCACTCCGAGCCGAGACCGCGATGCTGCCGGCCCGGCGGGCACACCCGGGGGCGACGAGTGCAGCAGAGAATGTGCGGCAAGAAGAACTTGGTGCGGTGAAGCGGACCCTGGCGTTGGGTCAAGGTGAGCCGTTCCGGGCGTCACGGCCGGGTAGCGAATCCGCTGGACACAGGAGAATGATGACGTGACGGAAGGGAGGAGAGCCATGAACACAGCGGGCCGCGGAATGTTGAGCGCATTCGTCTCACTCGTCCCGCTCCTCGTCCTACTCTCCTGCGGCTACGATCAGCAGCGATATGGCCTGTTGATCAAGGGAGGGAAGCTGCTTGACGGCACGGGAAATCCCTGGTACTACGCCGATGTCGCCGTTACCGGGGATCGCATCGTGGCGGTGGGTGACCTGGATGAAAACCGGGCGCAGCGTGTGGTTGACGCCACGGGTCTCTACGTGGCTCCGGGATTCATCGATGTCCACACCCACGCGGGCGGCCGCCTGGCCACCGCGGAGCTGAGTCACGCCCAACCGCTCCTGGCCCAAGGAACCACCACCGCGCTGCTCAATCCGGACGGTGGCGGTCCCACCGATCTCGCCCAACAGAAGGCCGACCTGCTGGAGCACGGGCTGGGCATCAACGTGGGACTCCTGGTCTCCCACGGTTCAGTGAGGCGGGAGGTGCTGGGCATGGCAGATCGGGCGCCGACCTCGGACGAGCTGGAACGCATGAAGGACCTGGCCCGGACCGGGATGGAGGAGGGCGCGTTCGGGCTCTCGTCAGGACTGTACTACGCACCGGGGAGCTACGCCAACACCGAAGAGGTGATCGAGCTGGCGAAGGTCGTCGCCGAATACGGTGGAGTGTACACCAGCCACATCCGCGACGAGGCGGATTACAACATCGGCGTGGTCGCAGCCGTCGAGGAGTTGATTCGCATCGCCCGGGAGGGCCGGCTCCGAGGCGTGGTAACTCACATCAAGGCCCTGGGACCGCGGGTGTGGGGATACTCGCAGACGCTAGTTCAACGTATCGAGCAGGCCCGGACAGAAGGCGTCGAGGTGTTCGCCGACCAGTATCCCTACACCGCGTCAGGCACGAGCATCGGCGGCGCCCTGATACCCCGATGGGCTCAAGTTGGCGGCCGTGATTCCCTGCTCCACCGCATTGACACCCCGTCGGAACGAGCCCGGCTGCGGGCCGACATACTCGAGAACCTGGACCGGCGGGGTGGCGCAGCGACGCTCCAGTTCCGCTACCATGAAGCCGACACCACCATCGAAGGCCGCACTCTCCAGGCCGTCGCCGACGAGCGGGGGATGGAGCCGGCGGACCTGGCCATCGAGTTGACCAAAGCCGGCGGTGCCGGACTCGTCTCGTTCAACATGACCGATGCCGACGTCGAGACATTGATGCGGCAACGGTGGACCATGACGTCCTCGGACGGCGGCCTGGTGCCGATGGGCCGGGGCATCCCGCACCCCCGGTACTACGGGACCTTCCCACGCAAGATTCGCCGATATGTGATTGAGAAGGGCGTACTGGATCTACCCAGCGCCGTCCGAAGCATGACGACGCTACCGGCCACCGTGTTCCGATTGACGGACCGCGGGGTCGTCCGCCCGGGGGCAGTCGCCGATCTCGTCGTGTTCGACCTCGAGCAGCTCACCGACAAGGCGACATATGACGATCCACACCATCTGTGCGAAGGTATGGTGTATGTGCTGGTGAACGGGGAGCTGGCGATTGATGGGGAGGAGTTCACCGGGGCGATGGTCGGGAGGGTGTTGGCGCAGCGGGGCTGAGTCGGCGGTACCGGACCAGCCCCGGCACACCAACCCGACGGAACGGCGGAACGACGGAAGGTGAGCACATTTGCCAGTCACGTTCCGTCGTTCCGAACTACCGTCATTCCGTCAGCTGTCAGCGCCGAATCTTCCCCAGCGCCGCAATCGCCTCTCCCAACGCCCGCTCCATCTCCCCCTTGCGCCGCATCTGGGTCTCGGTAGGCGGATACAGGCTTCCCTGGCGCACCCCGGAGCCGTTGAGTTGGTTCGCCAGCCCGGAGAGCTGTCCACGGAGCCGCTGCAGCCGCCGCGCTACCGCCTGTGCCGAATCCACTGCGGCCGCCAAGGGTGTCGGCACCTCTGCCCCGGCACCCTCGAGGGAATCGCGCCGGGAGACGAGTTGCCGCCGCAGCGAGGTGCCCCGCTCTATCGCTTCCGTCGCCCTGTGCTGCGTTTGCAGAATCGACACCAGGAACTCCTCCCGGGCCTGCCAGTCCGCCTCAGTCAGCGGCATCAGCGGATCGCCTTTCACGATCACCGACTGCGAGGCCCGCATGCCATCGGCCTCGAGCGTCACGGTGTACGTGCCCGGCGACACGAAGGGCCCCCGGGGCCCGACAGGGTGCGGCAACACGGGCAGCACCTCCTGCGCCGGGCGCTGCTGGCCGAACTGAGACGAGCCCACGGGTGGAGGCTCGTGCCGCAGATCCCACACTACCCGGTGCATCCCTCTGGCCCCTGGCACCTCTAACCTCCGCACCATCTCCCCCCGGGCGTTGGAGATCGTGACCTGCGCGCCATCGTTGTCCTCACGCAAGTAGTACGTCACGATCGCACCATCCGGCGGATTCTCCCCCGCGTACGCCGCCTGACCCCGATAGGACGTGTCCTTCCAATACTGCATGATCGTCGCAGCACTAATCGAGAAGAGATGGACGTCGGCGGCGGCAACGCCACGGGACCACTCAACCAGCGGTCCCAGATCATCCAGGATCCAAATGCTCCGTCCGTGGGTCCCCACGATCAGGTCATTGTCCCGGGGATGGATCAGCAGATCGTCATACAACGTCGGCGGCAGGTTGGGGACCTTCACCCAATGCGTACCGGCATCGACGGAAACGAACAGCGCGTGCTCCGTGCCGAGGAACAGAAGGTTGGGATTCTCCCGGTGCTCCACGATGACGTTCACCGAACCGCTCGGCAGGCCCCTCGTGAGCGGGGTCCAGGTCCTCCCGAAATCGCTCGTCCGAAACACGTACGGCGCGAAGTCACCATCTCGGTGCGCGTCGAACGTCACGTAGGCCGTTCCGGGAGCCTGCACCGACGCGGCCACCCGGCTCACATACGTTCCGTCCGGCACGCCCCGCACGTTGCGGGACATGTCGGTCCAGCTACGACCCCCGTCTTGAGAGACCTGCACATTCCCGTCGTCGGTGCCGACCCACAGGATGTTCGCATCGAGGGGCGACTCGGCGATCGTAACGATCTCACCGAAAGAGCTGGTCCCGTCATTCCGAGATAGGGTGATGTCGGAGCCCAGCACTCCCATGAGGCGCACCGTGTCCCGGTCGATCTGCCGGGTGAGATCCTCAGTGCGCTCCCAACTCACGCCCCGGTCCCGTGATATGAACAGCCGATTCCCGCCAAGGTACACCACCTTGGGATCGTGTTGAGAAATCAGGCTGGGTGACACCCAATCCCACCGGTACGACCGCTCGTCCCGCGGCGGATACGGTCGGATGTTCAGCAGATCACCTGTCTCGGCATCAAGCCGCGTGTAGTTGCCGTTCTGGGCGTTGCCGTACACATACTTGTGATTCGTGGGATCGGGCTGCCAGTACATCCCGTCGCCGAAACCGATCTGCCGCCAGTCGTCGTTGATGATCCCGATCCAGTGACGCGTGGCGCTGGGCCCCATCCAGGAGTGGTTGTCCTGCATCCCCCCGTAGACGTAGTACGGCTCCCGCATGTCGGCCCCGATGGCGTAGAACTGGCCGATGGGAATGTTGTTGATCCGGATGAAGGTCATGCCCATGTCCCAGGTCTCGTGGAGACCCGCGTCCCCGGCGAGGTAGAAGTGCTCCGGATTGTTCGGATTGATCCACATCGTATGGAAGTCGCTGTGCACTCCCACATCGTAGGTCGGACGTGTCGGCATCGTCTCGAACGTCTTGCCGCCGTCTTCACTCTTGTAGAACGAGGTGGCCAGCTTGTAGAGCCGCTGCTCGTTGGTGGGGTCGATGTAGATGTGGCTGTAGTACATGGGGCGCTGGTTCAGCCGGTTCGTCTTCTCCCAGGACTCGCCCCCATCCTCCGTGCGGTACACCCCCCGCTCGGTCTCGTGCTCGATGGTGGCGTTGAGCACCCTCGGGTTGGTGGCGGCGATGGCAAGGCCGATGCGTCCCTTGTCACCTTCAGGAATCCCGTTGGTCAGCTCCCGCCAGGTTCGGCCGCCGTCGCTCGTCTTGTAGATGCCGCTGCCCGGCCCACCTCCGTTGAAACCCCAAGTGCGGCGGAGGCGCTGGTAGGCCGCTGCGTACAACGTGTTCGGATCCGACGGATCCATCACCAGATCCACCACCCCAGTGTGCGTGTCCACGTACAGCACTTTGCGCCAGGTCTCGCCTCCGTCCTCCGTCTTGAAGACCCCCCGATCCGGGCTTGGCTTCCAGAGATTACCCAACGCCGCCACATAAGCGATGTCGGGGTCCGTGGGGTGGACGCGGATGCGCCCGATGTGTCGCGTGTTCTCCAGGCCGAGGTGGGTCCAGGTCATGCCGCCGTCGGCGGAGCGGTAGACACCGTTGCCCCACGACGTGCTCTGGCGATTCTGCTGCTCGCCCGTGCCGGCCCAGATGATGTCCCGATCTGACGGCGCGATGGCGAGGTCGCCGAACGTGCTTACCGGTTGGTCATCAAAGATCGGCATCCAGGTCGTGCCTTTGTTGGTGGATTTCCAGATGCCGCCCGACGCCGTGGCGAGGTAGATCGTCGAGGGATCGTGGGGCAGCGCTTCCACATCGTGGATCCGGCCCCCGGTCACGGCAGGGCCGATCAGACGGAAGCGGAAGTCTTCGAGGAGTTGAGGTGTAATCGCCGCAGCCTGTCCCAGCACAGCGGACGGCGCAGCCAAGATCCAACTGACAACGAGCACCGGAAATGCCGAGCGGAGCGCTGACGGTGTCACGGAAGCCTCCGAGGTGAGGGTGCGACAGTGGCGAATGTACCGCGGGGTGTGGAGCGGTTCAACGGCAAGTGAGTTCACCCGTCTTGTCTCGAGGTGCCGCGCGACGGAAGCCGGAATCAGCGGCCTGGGCGCAACGCGTAACGGTGATACGTGGGCTATGCCGAGTGATGTCAGACCTGTCCGAGCGCGCCATTCACTGGTCGGAGCCTAGGTGCTCCACGAACAGCATACGGGCGGCGATCCGCGTAGTACACCACAAGGAAGTCTCGCTCCGGGGACTGGCGGTTGACGTATCACCTGGTGAACTTCCGGGCCGCTCGGTACCGCCGGCTGCCCGACGCAACGTTGCCGGAAGTTCGGGCGTCTAACAGGGCAGCACCCCGGAGCACCAAGCAGCACCCCGGACCACGCAAGCCGAGGGGCACATGAGACGATTCGTCCTCCAGTTCAACCTGGCGTGCACCGCGTGCGTCGCGCTCTTTAGCTCGGCGGCAGCACAGGAGCCCGCCGCTCAGCAGCAGGCCGAGGCTCTCCGTGTGTTCCTCGACTGCCAGACGTTCTGGTGCGACTTCGACCACTTCCGCCGTGAGATCCCGTTCGTGAACTGGATGCGGGACCGTCAGGATGCTCAAGTCCACATCCTCGGAACGGCGCAGCGCACCGGCGGCGGAGGCCGGGAGCACACGCTGGCTTTCATCGGCCTGGAGGAGTTCGGAGGGCGCACAGACACACTGGTCTACGTGTCCAGCGCCGATGACACCGAGGCCGAGATCCGAGACGGCCTAGTACGGACGGTGATGTTGGGTCTGGTCCCTTACGTGGCGGGCACTCCGATCGCCGAACGCCTGGCGATCACGTATCAAGCGCCTGCGGTCGCGGTGCCGGCCGGCCCGGTTGACGACCCGTGGGACTATTGGGTCTTCAGAGTCAGGGGAGGCGGTAACGTCAGCGGTGAAAGCCAGCGGCGAAGGTATTCGGTGAACGGTTCTCTCTCAGCCAACCGGACTACCGAGGGCTTTAAGATCTCGATCTGGGCCAACGGGCGGTACAGTCGCAGCGAGCTCGAGATCCCCGAGCTGGACACGACCATCATCGACTCCCGCAGGAACTACAGCATCCGCGGACTGTCGGTCTGGAGTCTGGGCCCCAGGTGGTCAGCCGGAGTGCACGGCTCCCTCACTGCCTCGACCTTCGTAAACCAGGATCTGGTGATCCGAGCCGGGCCCGCGATCGAGCACAACATCTTCCCGTACTCGGTGTCCACCCGCCGCCTGCTGACCCTGCTGTACACGATAGGTGTCGCGGCATTCAAATACGAAGAAGAGACGATCTTCGACAAGACGTCGGAGGTACGACCGATCCACAACTTGGAGCTCTCACTGGAAGTCCAGCAGCCGTGGGGGGAGATCGACGCGTCGTTGGAAGGCTCCCAGTTCCTCCATGACTTGAGCAAGCATCGGATCGACCTCTTCGGCGGCTTCCAGGTGCGGCTGTTCCGCGGCCTCAACTTCAACGCGTTCGGCAACGTCGCCCGGGTCAAAGATCAGCTGTTTCTCTCGAAGGCCGGGCTGACTCCTGAGGACATCCTGCTGAGCCGGCGAGCGCAGGGCACCGATTTCCAGTACTGGGTCAATTTCGGCTTCAGCTACCGCTTCGGATCGAAGTTCAACAACATCGTCAACCCGCGGATGGAGAACTAGAAGGGACCGGAGTTCGTCGGGAACGTCGCGGAACGACGGCATGACGGCATATACGGCATAACGGGATAACGGCAGTACGGCATAACGGCATGGGGCAGCGTCCACCACCTCATGCCGTCATGCTGTCACGCCGTTATGCCGTCTTGCAGTCTCACCCCGCCGCCGCGGCAGCCTCCCCCTCCCGATACACCCAACCACCCGCCAGCGCGGCCAGCACCACCTCGACGACTCCCCAGATCTCGCCGAGCAGGAAGATCTGGAAACCGAACAGGCCCATCACCAGCATCCCGAGGGCCTGCCAAAACCACGCCAAGAACCAGACGGCCAGACCCACCAGCACCGCGGTCTTGGGACCTGGTCCGAACCGGGGCCGCATGGCTGCGTAGAGCCACACCATCAGGATCCCCAGCACAAACCCGCCTACCACGAACACGGCGATGCCACCAGCGCCCACCGGCTCGAGGTTGAACCGATCCAGCATCGCCTCGTACTCACCTGCGAACACCACCATGTTGGCCAGCGACTCTCCCACGTTCAGGATGAGGCCGGCAAGCAACCCGCCGAGAATGACACGACCCGCGTTGATCTGTCCCATGAGTCTAGGCCTCCCGGGTGGAAGTGGGCGCCGCGCGCCCGGTGTCAGGTGCTGGTGCTGTGC
>WVYX01000023.1 GCA_011772755.1 Gemmatimonadales bacterium | reverse complement strand
ATGTTCGTGAAGTTCACGTACGCCACGAACGCCAGGAACGTCACGACAACGCTGGTGACCAGGGCAGCTCGCACGCCGGGACGATACCGTGTCCGGATCAGTGAATAGAGCCACATGATCACCAGGCACTCGACGAAGAAGAAGGCGAAGGTCACGGCGTGATACCTCGCGCCTGACCGGGAGACCGTGACGGTCTGAGCCATCAAATCGTTCTCGCTGACGTCGAACAGCAGAAGAACAAGACCTTCCAGCGCGAACTCCGTGACGGCAAAGGCCACCCACGCGGCCAGCGCCGCTAAACCGATATCGGCAAGTCTTGGCTTTCCCATGTCCTCAGGCTCTCGCATGTCGAAGTGGCCGGCAGCATGTTATGCCCGATAGCGGGCCTACCCACTAGCACAAGTCTTTCCCGGACGCCCGCCACGCACCAGAGGGTAGGCCGACTCGAGAACGAGGTACCCACATGCGCCATGGTCAAGGCCCCTCGACCCGCTCCGTCCATCTGGCCCTGCAGGTTGACCCTGCTACCCGCGCCATCGCCCCACCGATCGTGGAGAACTCGGCGTTCGCCTTCCCCGATCTGGAGACCTGGCGCGCCGTCGCGCTCCATCGGGAAGCCGGCGACACCTACAGCCGCAACTCCAACCCCACCACGCGCCTGTTCGAGGAGAGGGTAGCGGCGCTGGAGGGCGCGGAGAGCGCCACGAGCTTCGCAACCGGCATGGCGGCGATCACCACGACCCTGCTCGCGCTGCTCAGCCCGTCACAACGGGCAGTCACCGTGCGGGACGCCTACGGGGCGACATTCCTCCTGTTCACGGAGATTCTGCCCCGCTTTGGCGTAATCTGCGATGTGTGCGAAACGGAGGACCATGATGCAATCGAGGCCTCTATCGAAAGGGGCTGCGATCTGCTGTACGTAGAATCGCCCACCAATCCCACACTCAAGGTGCTCGACTTGACGCGGCTCATTGCGGCAGCGCGCCGGGCGGATGCCATTGTCGTGGTGGACAACACGTTTGCGACCCCCATCAACCAGACACCCATCGCGCTGGGAGCCGACCTGGTGATCCACAGCGCCACCAAGTTCCTGGGCGGCCACGGAGACGTCCTGGGCGGCGCCGTGTGCGGTCGGAAGGACCTGATCGCAAAGATCTACCGCTACCGGGAACTCACCGGTCCATCACTCGACCCGCATGCTGCGTTCCTCCTGTTGCGCAGTCTGAAGACCCTGGGCCTGCGGGTGCAGCGACAAAACCACAACGCCCTGGCTCTGGCACGGTTTCTCGAGCAGCATCCCAAGGTGGTACGGGTGCACTACCCGGGTCTGGAGAGCCACCCGGGTCACGATACCGCGATACGACAGATGA
>WVYX01000323.1:1408-1666 GCA_011772755.1 Gemmatimonadales bacterium | reverse complement strand
CAGGGTGGTTGACTTGCCGCAGCCCGTCGGACCGGTCACCAGCACGATGCCCCTCGGAAGCAGGGCGACGTCTTTGAGCACAGGCGGGAATCCGAGCTCGTCAATGCTCTGGACGTCAGACGGGATTCTGTGGAAACAAGCAGCCGGTCTGCTCTGGTCCCAGTACATGTTCACGCGGAAGCGCCCCGCCCCCGGAACCACGTGGGCCACATCGAGCTCCCGCTCCTCCTGGAACCGCTTCCAGCGCTCGTCCCCCGC
>WVYX01000323.1:1050-1260 GCA_011772755.1 Gemmatimonadales bacterium | reverse complement strand
GGCCGCCTCCCTTCGCCCGCAGAGAGCCAGCCAGAGCGGTCGTGCTCTCCAGACCGAGGCTCGACCGCGCGCTAGGCGGCTCCTCTGCGCAGCATCTGCTTGAGCTCAGTCAGGTTTCCGGCGTACGTCAGTGCATCTTCCTCCGAGATCACGCCCGCCCGCCAGTACTTCACCAGAGACTGGTTCATGGTCTGCATGCCCCAGTACCCC
>WVYX01000323.1:799-924 GCA_011772755.1 Gemmatimonadales bacterium | reverse complement strand
CACCCGGCCGGTGCCGTCGGCGCGAGGCACGAGCTTCTGGGATACGACCCCCAGCAGGCTCGTGGACAGGCGGAGGCAGATCTGGTTCTTCTCGTGCGGGGGGAAGATGCTCACGATGCGTTCCA
>WVYX01000323.1:0-711 GCA_011772755.1 Gemmatimonadales bacterium | reverse complement strand
TCTCCCGGACCACGAACTTCATAGCATCGTAGAATGAGTCCGTGTCGATCCCGACCTCTCGCTGGCTCACAATGGCGAGCCGGTCCTCGTGCACGAACTCGATCGGATCCTCGATGGTCACGATGTGGCAGTGGCGCGTCTGGTTGATGTGGTCCAGCATCGCCGCCAGCGTGGTGGACTTGCCGCATCCGGTGGGCCCCGTCACCAGCACCAGCCCCTGCTTCGGCTTGACCAGATCCTCGAGGGATTTCGGAAGCCCGAGGTCCTCCACCGCGCGGATCTCCAGGGGCACAATCCGCAGCACCATCGCATAGCTGCCCCGCTGCACGTATACGTTGCACCGGAACCGCGCCACGTCCCCGAGCGTGAAGGCCAGGNNAGCGTGAAGGCCAGGTCCAACTCGTGATACTGCTCGAAGGCGGAAGTCTGCTCCTCTGACATGACGGAGTGGGCCAGCCCCTTCGTGTCTTCCGACGTGAGAGCCGGCAGGTCAGTCGGAACGATCCGCCCGTGCACACGCAGCGCCGGCGGCGTGTCTGCCTTGATGAACAGGTCCGATGCTTGACTGTCTACCGCGAAGCGACANNGCTACCCTTTTTCCGGCCGCCGGGCGCGACCTCTACCCGGCCGCACGCCTGCCTCAGATTCAGACCTTCCTTCCCCTCGCCCGCCGATCGGCCAGCAGCCACCCCAACACCAGCCCCGGCATCA
>WVYX01000169.1:1693-2336 GCA_011772755.1 Gemmatimonadales bacterium | reverse complement strand
CGGCTGCGAGGCCGCCGCCTTTGCGCGCGAGCACTAGGTCATGGTCTCACAGCGGGGGGCTGCTTCGTCGCGATGCACAACGCGCTGGCGGCCATCCTGCTTGGGCGGCGGCGGCTTGCGGCGAGCGGCCGCTGCAGGACAGCAACACAGCGCCTTGCGTGCGACCGATCAAAGGCATCTGGCTACATGGCCAACTCAAACGCCCTCGCGATGTAGACGGCCATCTGGTCGCGGGTGACGACACACTCGGGGTGGTAGTGGCCGTCGTCGTAGCCCTGCACCACGCCGTGCTCGGCGCAGTACTCGATGTGCCTGTAGGACCAGAAGTCGGTGGCCACATCGGGGAAGTTGCATGGGGAGGCCGGGACGTAGTCGGCCAAGGCCGCCTCACCGGCGGGGGCGACCAGCGCTCGCGCGACGTAGACGGCCATGTGGTCGCGCGTGACCTGATACTCGGGATGATAGCTGCCGTCCTGGCATCCAACAACGACACTCTGGGAGACCGCATGCTCGACGTAGTCGAGCGCCCAGAATCCCTCTGGCACATCAGGGAACGTCGGCGTGCCGCTGAAATCGGGCACGTTCTCATCTCCGCCCGCCAGAGAGCGAGAGATGTAGACGGCCATCTGGTCGCGGGTGACGA
>WVYX01000169.1:1348-1680 GCA_011772755.1 Gemmatimonadales bacterium | reverse complement strand
CGGCTGATACACTCCCTCACCGTAGCCCGACACGATGCCGGCCTGGGCGCAGGCGTTGATCGCGCAGTAGGCCCAATGGCTCTTGGTGACGTCGGCGAACCGGAGAGGGCACCACCAGGAGGGAGTCATGAGGGGCCCACCGCTCACCACGCAATCGTAAGTCAGCCGCTGCGGTTCTCCAGAGCCGGTGGCGTTGATCACCCACAGCTCGCTGCCCAGCTCGTACTCCCCGTCCGCCCACGCGGGATCAACGGGCAGATGGTGAGCTGACGTGTAGACAACGTGCGTCCCCTCCGGCGACCATATCGGGAATTGGGGCGAGGCACAGCAAA
>WVYX01000169.1:0-1261 GCA_011772755.1 Gemmatimonadales bacterium | reverse complement strand
CACCTATCGTGATTTGATAGCCCGGGTAGCCCACCAACCCCGTTGGGATCACCGGGTGTTTCTCCGAGCCATCCGGGCGTATGAGCCACAGACGCTGCCAATCCTGGCCAGGGCTCTGGCAGTAGGCGATCCAGGCGCCATCGGGAGACCACTCAGGACGCCCATTGTACCGGTAGTCGTCGGCGAGAAGCTGCACATTAAAGCCGTCGGCGTCCGCGACGCTCAGCCCGATAGCGTTGTAGCCCGACGACGTCGACAAAGCGAACTTCGCCCCGTCAGGGGACCAGCGTGCACAATGTGCCATAGGTCCGAGATGGACCGGCTCGCTCCCGTCCAGTTGGTCAACTGTCAGGCCGCTGGCCCCGCTGTACGCCAGCGCGCTCCCGTCGGGCGACCAGTCTGGGGCCACCGACTGCCAGGGCCCGAGCCAGTTGATCGTGTGCGGATCGGGGTCATATCCGATGATTCCTCTCTGCCCCGTCTCGCTGAAGGAGATTCCGTAGGCGAGCTTCCCTGGCAGCTCCGGGCGGAGCGCCGACGGGTGGTAGACGGTGAACCGATTCGTGGCTGAGGTGGTGGTCGTGATCTCCGCGCAGTAGTCTGCCCCGCTGAAGCTCGCGGAGGAGCCGGCCTCCCAGAGGTAGGTCTGACCGGGGGTGAGTTCCGGGCTGGGTGCGACAGCCGGATCGTAGGCCGAGTGCTCCTCGGTGAGGTCCCGGGCGGCCCACTCAGGGGCGCTTCTGGTGTCGGGCACGAACACTTTGACATACGAGACGGGCTCGTCCAGCCCGCTGTGCCACGAGAAGACGGGCGTCGTGTCCTCGATCACCGAATCGACCGGGGGACTCTCAACCGCAACGGCAGGAACGGCCGGAGCCGACGGTGTGACCAGTGTCGCAAGCTGCCCGCCGCCATCGGCGCTGACGGTGTAACGCCCGGGCAGCGGGCCGGCCGCGGACGGCGACAGGCGGAGCACGGCCTTGATCCCGAAGTCGTGCCTGTAGGTCACAGCAGGTGGATCCATGAGGGAGTGCGTCGTCCCGTCGGGCTCGCGGACTGTGACGGAGGTGAACTCCCCACCTCCGGCAATGTTCGTGGCGCACACGGTGAATGACTGCTCGTAGTAGGCCGCCTTATAGAGAGGAGCACGACGCTCGCGGGTGATCTCGACTCTCTCAACCACCGGCTGGTCCGAGTAGGCGATGAAGCGGCCGTGGGTCTCGTTCAGGGTATAGGTATGGACTCTCGGGTCGGTGATGCC
>WVYX01000240.1:8177-41158 GCA_011772755.1 Gemmatimonadales bacterium | reverse complement strand
AAAACAGCCTTGAGAGGGAGCGAAAAACAACGAATACAACGGTAAGGGGTGAGGAGTACACCTTACTCCTTACCCCTCACACCTTACTGTCACTCCTCACTCCTTACTCTACCAACGGCACCTCTATCGTCATCCCATCCCGGGCCACCACCGTCTCGGCAAAGACTTCCCGTGCCTCGTCGGCCAGCACCTCAGGCGCCGCCGAGAACCGGGCGCTCACATGGGTGAGCACCAACCGCTTCACCCGGGCGGCCAGTGCCACCTGCGCCGCCTCGAGCGCCGTGGCGTGATCGGTCTCCTGGGCCCGGTCCTTCTCCTCCTGGCTGAACGTCGCCTCATGCACCAGGAGGTCGGCCCCCTCGGCCGCCGCCACCACGCTCTCGCACGGCCGAGTGTCGCCGCTGTAGACCACCAGGCGACCAGGCCTCGGCGGGCCGACGATCTCATCTGGAGTGACGATCCGCCGATCCGCCGATCCGCCGATCTCGACGGCCTCCCCCCGATGCAACCTCCCCCACAGCGGGCCCTCGGGCACGCCGAACTCCCGTGCCTTCTCCGGATTGAAGCGGCCTAGTCGCTGGTGCTCCCGCAGCGCAAACCCCACGGCGTTCCGTCCGTGCTCAACGTCGATCACCTCGAGATCGTACTCGTCCCGCTTGAGGACATCCCCCGGCTTGAGCTGATGGATCTCGATGGCAAACGGGGCACGCTCCACTCCCAGCGCGACCGCCGCCCCGAGATTCTTCTCGGCCCCCGGCGGTCCATACAGATGCAGCGGCTCCTCCCGGCCCTGGAGCCCCAACGTGCGGACCAGCCCGATGATCCCCAGGAAATGGTCGGCGTGATAATGCGTGACAAAGATCTCGCCAAGCGAGAAGCTCACCCCGTAGCGCATCATCTGGCGCTGGGTCCCCTCACCACATTCGAACAGCAGCGTCTCGCCCTCCCGTGCCACGGCGATGGACGAGACGCCCCGCTCGACCGTGGGACGGGAAGCGGAGGTTCCTAGGAAGGTGACGGAGAGCATGGGGCGAATATAAAACGGTGCGCGGTGCGCGGTGGGAGGGGAGCGGGGAGCGGGGGCAGACGGTGTACGGACTGGCTCAGAACGATTGGCAACCACTACCGGGTAGGGCCCGCGGTTGACCGCGCACCGCTCACCGCGCACCGCGGTCGGGTCACAAGGAATCAGAAGACAGTCACATTGATATACCGCCCCGGCCGCTCCCTAATGTCGTCCAGCAGGAGCTTCAGGGACTGGAGCGTCTCGTGGAGGTCGTAGTAGAGGGTGGAATCGGTGAGCGCCATGCCCACCGTACCCTCAGGCGAGCGCATCTGCTGCAGCAACAGGTTGAGCGAGGTCGTGACGGCCGCCAGGCCGTCCGCCATTTCCTTGACGCTCTCGGTGATCTCGTCGAGCTGAGACACCGACTCGTTGATGGCAGGGTTGGAAAGCGTGGAGTCGAGCGAGGCAGCGGCGAGCTGCAGGGAGGTGAGGGCCGAAGCCGCGTTCCGGACCATCGGCCCCTCGCCCACCCGGGCTACCACATCCAGCGCCCGCTGCGCCGCCGCCAGAGTCAGATGGACCTGGCTGGCCATCTCCTCGGACAGCAGGTCCTGGGTCCTTACCAGCGTTCTGGTCGCCTCCTCGGTGAGTGCAACCGCGCTCGATGCTATGTCGCTCTCCCCTACGCCCCGGAGCTCCTCATCGTCGGGCAACAAGTCGGGCGCCTTGCCGGGAGAATAGTCCACGTACTTCGCACCCAAGAAGTCGAGGGATCTGATGCGCGCCTCGGCATCCACCCGGGGGCGCACGTCTCGGTTCACCTCGAGGCGAACCCGCACCCTCCAGACCCCCTCCCTGACCTCATCCAGGCGAATGTCCGCCACACGCCCAACACTGACGCCGGAGAGCTGCACGGGGTCGCCTACCGTGAGCCCACCTACGGACTCGAACTGAACCGGCACGATCACTCTGCCCCCAGCTCCGAACGAGCGGCCGGTGAGCCACAACAGCCCGCTGATCAGGATGGCCAATGCGGCGATGACTAGCACGCCGACGGTGATTTCCTGCTTGTAATAGAGATCCATGATGACGATCAGTCGCTAACCACGCCGGTTCCAAAGTCCCGCTCGAGGAACTGCCGGACAGCTTGATCCTGACTGCCCCTCAGCTCATCGGCTGTCCCCACCAGGCGAATTTTCCGGTCCGCGAGCAGCGCGATTCGGTTCCCCACCCGGAACGAGCCCCGCACGTCATGAGACACGACCACGCTGGTCACGCCTAGCTCACCCTGGAGCTTCTGGATCAACGCATCGATAATGTCCGCGTTGACCGGGTCGAGACCGGAGGTCGGCTCGTCGTACAGCAGATACGTCGGTTGACCCGCGATGGCCCGGGCGATGCCCACGCGCTTGCGCATGCCGCCTGACAGATCACCAGGATACTTCTCGGCAGTGTCCAACGGAAGGTTCACCAGATCGAGACACTCCTCCACCCGGCGCCGGCAGAACGCCCCGTCCGATGCCGATTCCAGGTCGGTGATCCCCAGTCGGATGTTCTCGTACACACTCAACGAGTCGAACAGGGCGCCGAACTGGAAGACGTATCCGATTCGGGTGCGCAGCTTGGCGAGCTCCTTGCGACCGAGGTGCGGTATCGAGAGCCCGTCCACAAACACGTCTCCGCTGTCGGGGTGGATCAGGCCATTGATGTGCTTGATCAGCACACTCTTCCCCACCCCCGACGGCCCTAGCAGCGCGACCGTCTCGCCCTGGTGGACCGAGAAATCGACCCCGTCCAACACGATATTGTCGCCGAAGCGCTTGTGGATGTCTCTCAGTTCAATCATGCCGGCATCGAGCCCTCCTCACTCCAGCAACACCTTCGATAGGAGCGCGTCGAGGAACAGGATCAGCACCGAGCTACTTACCACCGCTGCCGTGGTTGAGCGTCCTACGCCTTCGGCGCCCTTCTGAGTATTGAACCCCATGTAGCAGGGTACCACTGTCACCGCGAGGCCGAAAAACACCGACTTGATCAGCGAGTACCAGAGGTCGAACGGCCTGAAGAAGTACCTCGCGCCATACACGAAATCGTAGTTGGTGATGTCCAACGCGCTCCTGGCAGCTCCCCACCCCGACAGGATCCCAACGAGATCGGCGAAGATGACCAGGACCGGGAGCATGATCGTGCCGGCAATCACCCGAGGAATGACCAAGTGGGACACCGGCGAGCGACCCAAACTCTCCAGCGCGTCTATCTGCTCGGTGACCCGCATTGTGCCTAGCTCGGCGGCGTAGCGGGCGCCGACCCGCCCTGCGAGAATCAACGCCGTGAGGACCGGCCCGAGCTCCAGGATGATGGACTCCGTGATGACGCCAGCTGCGAAGTAGACGGGGATGCCGCCGGTAAACTGGTATCCCGCCTGTAGCGAGGTCACTCCCCCGGCGAACGCGGCCACCAGGAGCACGATGAACAAGGAACCGGCGCCGACGTGGTTGGCCTGCTCGAAGGTCCGCGGAACCCAGATACGCCACTCGACCAAGCCCCGGAGGATCTCCAGGACGAGATAGGAGAAGCGCCCCATGTGGGTCGCGACCCTGAGGACAACGCGCCCGGCCAAACGCCGGAGGTCATGCCGGGAGCGATCGACGGGAATCCGGTAGGCTTGCGAAAGGCGCCAGCGATCGTTGGCCATGTGGAGAGAAACTGGCGGTTAGCAGTTAGCAGTTCGCGATTCGCAATTCGCAGTTCGCAGTTCGCGGTTCGCAACCCGGCATCTATGCACTATGGTAGCTACGAATTGCTAATTGCAAATTGCCAACCGCTGCCTCAGTCAGAGTACCTCCCACGCGAACAGGGCGATGATCGCGAGCACGCCGGCCACCGAAGACACGACGGCCTGCCGCTTGCGGTAGGTCTCGAATGCCGGCGGCAGTTCCCCGGACTCGGACGTGACGGCCAGGCCACCCATGCGAACCGCCGTTGGGAGCCCGACAAACAACACGGTCAACCCCCCGAGGAGCCCGGAGACCTGCATGACCCACATCCGGGGTTCCTGCATCGACTCCCCGGTGTCACTCGTGGTGAGCGACATGGTGAGCAAGACCCCCGACGCGACGGCGAGGAGTGCCCCGAGGCCGATCACCATGGTGTGGACTCGTGCCAGCAGTCGGAACACGCCAGCACGCACTTCCGCAACCTCCCCCCTCACACCGATGGCAATTACCATGGCAGCGATGCCACCACCGATCCAGAGTGCGGAGCCCAGCAGGTGGATGAAGAGCACAAGGGCCACTACGTCAACTCTCCATTCACCAGTTCCGGCACCAAGGGCTGGCGACCAGCGAATCCCGTATCCAACTCGTGCCAGTGGCAGATCTCCGCCTCGCCCAACTTCCAGCACAAGAAGATGTCCCGCCCATTGAGGCGGCTATAGAAATCCACCAGGCCGCCGTCGAATCCTTTGAACACGCACCCGACCTTGGACAACTCGTCGATGAAGACGTTGATCCGCTGCGCGATCTCATCCACATGGATACGGAGGGCCACTTGCTCATCCGTCTCGCCTTCGCCGCCCTCGCTCTCCGCCGCGATCACCTCGTACTGGAAAATGCAGTCCCGCCACTGCTGGTACTCGTTGACGATATCTTGAACGATGCGGCTAACGTAGGGGACAGCAGCGTTGGCCTCTGCGAGCGTGAAGTACTTGACCGCGGTGTCCGTCATGGTTTCACCTCGCGAACGATGCCGCTCAGAGGGCACCCAACCCGCGTGTCATAGACGCGGTGCCGATGTAGGCGTTGTTCACCACTGCGTTGCCAATGGACCCGACTGCAATCCTGAAAGCGGGCAGTCGGTCTACCCCCGGGCCGTGGCCAGCGGCTCGACGGACGCCGCTCCGCCGGCATCCGCCAAAGAGCCCACGGCGAGCGCGGCGAGACCGAACCCCTCCACCCACCGCCGAAAAGTAACGACCCCCACCCGCGAACGACGACCAAGGGCCAGCGGCGCACCTCCGGGGGGCGGACGTCACCGCCGCCCTCGCCATTGGTGTAGTGCCCGGTTCGCGGCACGGTATCCCTCTTCCACGTAGCTAATCACGCTCCCCAGTGCGAACGTGGCCCGCTGATTCAGGTGAGGTCGCACGAGCACCAGGGGAACCGGCGCGTCTTTCCATCGCGCGATGGTGTCTTCCGTCTGCGCAGCCATGAGAATGCGTATCGCATCGTTGTGGGCGCGGACCATCGGGGGCACCACGGCCTCTTCCTCAGCCGCTTCGGCCAGGAGTGAAGGCCCCACACTCACGGCCAGCACCAGGTCGGGATCGAAGCCGGCAGCGACGTCTAGCGGCAATACGGCCCGCAGCCCGCCGTCCACGTAGTCTCGGTCGCCGATCCTCCCCGGCGGATAGTACAAAGGGAGGGCACACGAGGCATACAAGGCCTCCACCAAGGGAACGTGGGGTTTCCCCCCCTCCCCGAACAGCGCCAGTTGCCCGTTGCGGGAGTCCACCGCCGTGACCGTGAGGGGAATGCGAAGGTCCGAGAACCGCCGCGCCGGAACCAGCGAGGCTATTGCGTCCTTCAGAGGATCGCCCCGGAGCAGGCTGCTGGCGAACGGCCCCAGCAGCAGCGTGCGGGACGGCGATGCGACTTCGCGACGGGAGAGAACGGCGATCCGTTTGAGAACTTCGTCATAGTCAAGACCACTGGCGAAACAGGCCGCCACTACCGCTCCCATCGACGTCCCCACGAACTGGGCCGGCGCCAGCTCCCATTCTTGAAACGCCCGAAACGCCCCCACGTGGGCTGCGGCTTTGGCTCCACCACCGCTCAACACGCAGCAGATGCGCGAGTACTCCACTAGCCCCCTGTCTCCTTCCGCCCCCGCATCTTCAGCTCGCGCCGCGCGTGGGCAGCCTCAAATCGTCTCTTTTCCTGATCCGTCTCGGGGAGAACCGGCGCCACCCGTCGGGGGCGACCGTCCCCATCGATGGCCACGAACGTGACATAACAGCTGTTGGTATGTCGGCGCCGTCCTGATGCGACATCCTCGGCTTCGACCCGCACCCCCACTTCCAACGAGGTGCGTCCCACGAAGTTGACGCTGGCATGCGCCATGACCAGCTCACCGACATGAATCGGCTCCCGAAAATCCACCTGGTCCACGGAGACCGTGACGCACGGACCACCGGCGTGCCGTATCGCGGCCACCGCCGCCACCCGGTCGACCAACGACAGGATAACCCCGCCAAACACATTGCCCAGATTGTTCGCCATGTGGGGCATCATGAGCTCCGACATGGTGGTCCGGGAGTCGGCCACCCGGCGGGGAATCAGCTTGTCGTCGGACATACTAGTTCGGAGTGGATGACGGCCCTCGTTGCACAGTAAGGGGTAAGGAGCAAGGAGTGAGGAGTAAGGGGTGAGCAGTTAGGAGTGAGAGACACCCCTCACTCCTTACCCCTTACTCCTCACTCGTCAGTAGTCCACCGGCCTCAGGTAGCTCTCCCCAATTGCCGTGCTGCTCACCATCGCCACGGTGGGGAGGCGCCGCTTCCAGTGCGTGGCGTGCAACCGCTTGCTCACCAGTGCCACCTCGTCGGGCTCAAAGCCCAGGGAGACAATCTCGTGGTCTTTCAGCCCCCGGAGCAGCCAGTGAAGGATGCGATCCGCACGGTCGTAGCTGATGCCGAGGTCAGCCTCGTCGGTCTGGCCCCGTACCAGGTCGGCCGTCGCGGGCTTGTGGATGACGGCCTCCGGCACACCGAGATGCTGCGCCAGGCCTCTCACCTGGGTCTTGAACAGATCCCCCAAGGGGTTCACCGGTGGCGCGTCATCCCCGTGCCAGGTGAAGTAGCCAAGTAGCCGTTCGGTCTTGTTCCCCGTCCCCAGCGGCAACGCCTGGTACTTCATCGACAGGTCGAACAGCGTGATCATGCGCATCCTGGCCATCACGTTGCCCCGACGGGAAGGATCCGACTCGCCACCCACTGCTTCGATATAGCCGTCGACAGCGCCGGTGATGTCCACGGTCAACAGTTGGATCCCAAGCTGCTCTGCCACCTGCGCAGCGTGCTCCAAGCTCTCCGGGCTCGAGGTCCGGTAAGGCATCCTGACGCCGATCACGTTCTGGCAACCCAGGGCCCTGGCAGCGACTGTGGCGGTGACCGAGCTATCGATTCCGCCGGAGAGTCCAACAATCCCCTTCTCGAACCCGCGCCGGCGGACGACCTCATCTCTCAGGAATTCCACCAACCACTGCTCCGTGAGCGCCGGGTCGATCTCCAGGGGGTCACTGTCGGGCAGCGACGAGACAATCGGGTGCCGGGCAGTGGGACCCGGCTCGGCATGGTAGGAGCCCTCGTCAGCAGCTGCGTACTCTACGGGGGGTGGTGACCCGTCGGCGGACCTCAAGAGGTTCAGAAGCTGAGTCTCCAGATCGGCCAAGAGGGGCTGCTCGAACCGCGCCCTGGTGATCTCCTCGAGGTTGAGGGTCGCTGTCAGCAGCGCCTCCTCGAACAGCGGCCCCCGCGCCAGCACATCGCCACTGGGCCCTACGATCAGGGAGCTTCCCTGGAGTCCTTTGCCGCCCTCGAACCCAACGAGCTGCGCCAGTGCCACATAGACGCCGTGCTCTTCGGCGACCCGACGAATCAGCATTTCCCATCGTCTCACGCTGGCCGGTCGACCTGCCGCGTCGTCCGTCCGGTCTTCGGCGGGGTCGACGCCCCGGGCGGGTGAGGCACTGGGAACGATGATGAGCTGAGCACCGTCCAACGCCGCCAGGGTCGGTACGACGGAGTGCCACACATCCTCGCAGACCGCCAGCGCAGCGCGGCCCCACCCAGTATCGAACGCCCGCACGGAATGCCCATGCTCGACGAAGCGCTCCTCATCGAACAAGCCGTAGGTCGGGAGAAAGACCTTCCGATGAACGTGGCGGATGCGCGGCTCGGCACCGCCCAAGGAAGCGTACAGGGCGGAGTTGTAATACCGGTTGCGGAATTCCTCGTAGAACCCCAGCGCCACATCCACCGGCGGCGCGCCGGACAAGGCGTGCTGCGCGGCAAGGTCACGGAATAGCGTACCGCCGGTCACGGTCAGCTCGCGCACCCCGCCTTCGAGGAAGTAGCCCGTGAGCACCGTCTCCGGGAAGACGATCAGATCCGGTGGTTCACCCATGCCGGCCACCTGTGCGAACACGCCCCCCAGTCGCCGCAGGTTCTCAGCGTAGTCGGCCTTTTTCGGCCGGATCTGAGCAATCATCAGCCGTAGGTCGGCCATGGTGGGAAGATAGGGAGTCCGGCGATGCGGCGGTACGGCGGTGTGAAGGGCGGTCAGGGCGGGCGCACCGGAACAAACAGCGACCTGCCAAATTCCTCCTTTCCGAATGCCCCAATGGCCCGCTGCACCTCCGGGGAGAGCAGGTAATCGCGGAGCGCCCTCGCACCAGGGCCATTCACCCAGGAGAAGCGCGCGGCGCTCGCAACCACCACATGGTATGGGTTGGCAAGCACGGAGTCGCCCTCCACGACGATCTCGAGGTCAAGCGGGTATATGTGCGTCAAGAAGGTTCCGATGTCGCTGAGCGTGTAGGCGCCAAGCTCGCTGGCGATTTGGAGCGTTGCGCTCATTCCCTGACCTGACTCCCGGTACCAGGGCCGCGCCGGCGCGATACCTGCGAGGCGCCACAGGTGAGATTCCTTGACGTGGGTGCCGGAGCGGTCCGCCCGCGACACAAACAGCGCCCCCGATCGCCCGACTACACCAACCGCCATGACCGCGCCAAGTCCCTTGATTCCAGCGGGATCATCCGGCGGGCCAACGAGGACGAACTCGTTGTGCATCAACCGATCACGGCTGGCAGCGAAGCCCTCGGCCACGAACTGCCGCTCGCCTGCCGGATCGTGCAGAATCAGAATGTCGGCTTCCCCCCTCCGTCCCAGCTCCATGGCCTGCCCGCTTCCCACTGCAATCACCTTCACCCGGTACCCGGTCATCCGCTCGAACGGCGGCAGAATTGCGTGCAACAGGCCGGCATCCCGGACGGAAGTGGTAGTGGCTAGGACGATCTCGGAATCGGAAGGTGTTTGGGCTTCTAGGAGAACGGGCAGGAGGGGCAGGGCGGAGGCGATACGGCGCAACAGCATGCCGGCATTACGGCATGACAGCGAGACACGAGGCCGGTGATGATACCGTCGCAATGCCGTACTGCCGTTATCCCGTCATGCCGTGGTCATCCATCAGGGCTCAAACTCCAGGACCTCACCAGCCGGCTGTGGTGTCGAGTCGATGGGAACGGGGATGGGGTCCCGGGGACGCGGGTCTTCCGTCTCGCCGCCGATCCAGCGGCCCAGAGCCACCGACACGAAGACCAGCAGGAGCAACAGTACCACCCGAACGATCCGTCGCTGCAGGCTTGGCGTGAGTCGCGCCCGCAGCTCGATGACCTCACGCCGCAGCGTGGTCTTCTCCGCCGCCTTCTCGATCGCCTGCGACAAGTGCAACATGTCGATGGGCTTGGTCAGAAAGTTCTCTGCGCCCAGCCGCATCGCCTCCACCGCCGATTCGATGTCGCCATAGGCGGTGAGCATGATCACCATCGCGCGCTTGCGCCGCAGCACCTCGAGGACCTCCAGCCCGTTCATTTCGGGCATATAAAGATCCAGCACGGTCACTTCCGGCTGGACGCGGTCCCACAGCGCGATCCCCTCTTTCCCTGATGGAGCGCGATGCACCTCGTGCCCCTGCTGCTCGAAATAGTCGCCGAGGGATCGTAGGACGTCGGGGTCGTCGTCGATGAAAAGGACCTTAGGCGGTGCCACGTAGTTCCTTTCTCGCGCGCTGTAATTACAGCAGTTCCACCTGCTCACGCAACGCTTCGGGCGGGACTGGTTCCTGCCCGACGATCCGCTGAAACTCCCGTACGCTGTGGGGCGCGTGTCCCTGGTAGTGGTTGGAGAAGTAACCGTAGATCGTGCTCACGCGACCGCTCAGCGCGACGATCGTAGTTGCCCACATCTGGAACTCGCGATCGCGCTCCAGCTGCACACGCGAGAAATCCGCCAGCCGCCGCTCCGCCCCGAGCCACCGGATATACGCGAAGTCCGCCGTCGGCTCGATGGCGAGCTCTGGCATCATTTCCCTTCGGATCCAGCGACCGTCCACCAAAGCGAGCGCCACGCGACGCTCCTTCAACAATTCGGAGGTGGCGGGCGTCATCCATCCCGGATGACGGAACTCCACGACCCAGCGGTACCCCCCCGGCAACCTGTCGAGGAAGTTGCGCAGGATGTCGCGGTTGCTCTCGGTGGGGCGAAACGCCGGGCTGAGCTGCACCAAGAGCGGACCAAGCCGCTCACCGAGGCCGCTCACGCGATCCAGGAACCGCCGGAGGACACGCTCGGTGTCCTTGAGTCTCCGCTCGTGCGTGATCTCCTGGGGAATCCTCAGGGCAAAACGGAATCGCTCGGGGACGCGCTGGCGCCAGCCGTCCACCACCGGGTCAGCTGGAAGGCCATAAGACGTGGCGTCCACCTCCACCGTAGGGAACGCCTTGGCGTATATGCCGAGCATGCCCGACGGCTTGGTGCCCCGGGGGTAGAACGGCCCTATCCAGCAGCCGTAATTCCACCCCTGTGTGCCGAGAAGCAGTTCCGCCATCTCACGATGCTAACCGCCGACGGTGCGATGCCAGTACATTCGCATCTCCGAGATCTTCGCACCGTCGGTTTCACAGAAGATTGCCCCGCGCACGTCCACCGGCTCCCCGGTCCGGCGCCGGCGGAATGTGCACCTGAACTCCGTGGCGAACCACGGGCCAGCCACGTACATCTCTCCATACCGAAAGGAAACCTCCGACTGCTCGACGGGGATATCCTTCCAGTACTCGGCAATGGCCTGCCGGCCACTGATCGCCGCCCCGAACGGGGCGGCGGCGAACACGGCGTCGTCAGTGAACACGTCGCTGATCTGCTCCGCGCTACCATTCGACCAGCCGTCGCCAAACTGCTGCATTAGGGCCGCGTACTGCACCCGCAGCCTCTTCCACTCTTCAGACACAGCCATCGGCTCTCAGCCCTCAGCCGTCACGGGATTTGAATATTGGGCGATGGGGCACATCATTCCATCCGTCAAAGTCCAAAGGCTCACGGCCGATGGCTGAAGGCTGCACCATCATAGACACCGACCCAGGGATCGACGACGTCGTAGCCCTCGCCCTCGCCGCCCGCTCACCAGAACTCACGATCTCCGGCGTTACGACAACCTACGGCACCGCGACACTTGACGCGACCACGAGAAACGCCCGGGCGCTGCTGGACCTGGTGGGGCGGCACGATGTCCTCGTCCACCCCGGCGCAGCCCAACCGCTAGAACGACCGCTGGCGACCGCGCCCGAAGCCCACGGGTCGTCCGGAGCTGGATATGCCGCGGTCCCGCCGACCTCTGCGGTGCGGCCGAACCCCACTGTATTAGTCGACATCCTCCAGGAAGCCGACCGCCCCGTAACCCTCATCACGTTGGGTCCGCTCACGAATCTGGCACACGCCCTCCTGCAAGATTCTCACATCGTGCGTCGCCGCCTGGCGCGGCACATCGGGGTGTTCGGGAGCATCGATGAGCGCAGTGCCGCAAACCGGTGGGCTGACTTCAATGCGTGGTGCGATCCGGAGGCAGCCGCATGCGTGTTGGATGCAGCACTGCCAACGGTGATGGTGCCCCTCGATGTGACTCGCCGTATGGTGCTGTCCGCCTCTGAGGTCGCACGATTCGTAGCTTCACGTGATCCACTGGTTGCGTGGCTCGGAAAGGCCCTGGAGTTCTACGTTGAGTCCTTCCGCAGCCGGTATGGCGTTGACGGATGCGCGGTAAACGACGTGCTACCCATCGGCGAGCTCTTGGTCCCGGGCCTCCTGACCCTGGCGGAACACCGCATCGGCATCGACCTTGTGGGCGGAGAACACCGCGGACGTACCCGGAGACACCCCCGTGGCAGGGGCACCGTGGTCGCTGTGGCGGCGGACATTCTGCGGATGCGGCAGTTGTTAAGGCGGGTGTTTGGGGATGCGTTGGAGTAGCGGCAGGGGTGGCAAGGGCGGCAGGAGTGTGGCGCGGCGGCTCGAAAGCTGACGGCACAAGGGAGGACAGCAAATGACAGCAGGACAGGTACGCGTTGCGGTCGTGGGAGCTGGGGACGTCGGGCGCGGCTGGGCGGCGATGTGCGTGGCTCAGGGTTGGCCAGTCTCCCTATTCGACACCGATGCGGCGGCCCTGGAGCACGCACAGCAGGAGATCGCGACACGTGCCACAACACTGGTGGCATTGGAGCGAGCAGACGCGGCAGCTGCGAAGGCCGGCATCGCCCAACTCACCGTTGGGCGCAGCATCTTGCACACCTGCGGCGACGCGCAGTGGGTGATCGAGGCGGGGCCAGAAGACATTCGGACCAAGCAGAAGATGTTCGAAGCCATTGAGTCGGTAGCGGGGAAGGCGCGGGCAGTGACCAGCTCGTCCAGCGGCCTCAAGGCCGCCGATATCGCGGCGCGCTGCGTGCGTCAGGAGCGCTGCTTCGTTGCGCACCCCCTGAATCCGCCCGAACTCATTCCTCTGGTGGAGCTGGTGCCGGGACCGCTCACCGACCATGCGCTGATCGAGCTGGTCAAGGGATGGCTTCACGCCCTCGGCCGGATCTCGGTCGTGATCAAGAAACCGGTGCCGGGAAATGTGGCGAACCGGATCGCGGCGGCGGTGTGGCGGGAGGCCATCGATCTCGTGCTCGAAGGTGTAATCGACGTGGACGACCTGGACCGGGCCGTCTCCGTCGGGCCGGGCTTGGGCTGGGCGGCGGCAGGCCCCCATCTCACATATCACCTCGCGGCCGGTGAGCAGGGGGTATCCGGGTTTCTGCAACACCTGCTCCGCACCTTCGAGACCATCTGGGAGGACCTGCCGACCTGGTCGAAACTGGAGCTCGAGCAGCAGCGCAGACTCATCACCCTGATCGAGCGGGCCTACGACGGGCAGGTCTCAGTCATCCGACCCGCCCGGGACCGGAGGCTGGCAGCGATCCTGAGGGGATTGGAGCTGGCGAGGGGTGAATAAGCAATTCGCAGTTCGTGCCCTGGGCGGGATGCCAGAGTCGTCCACGAATTGCGAACTGCGAATTGCCAATTGCTCGTCACACGGCTACCAGAAGCCCCGTCCCATACATCACCAGCAGCCCCACCAACACGCCGCCGGCGCTCAGGGGGGTCCACATGCTCCCCTCGGACTCACGACCCACCACTCTGTAGAGCGCGATCACAACCTGAGCGATTGCTCCGGCGCCGACCGCGAGAAACAGCGTCGCGTAGAGCGGCGAGTAGGCGAGTCCCCCGATCCAGGCGCCGAAGATGGTTGGGACCCCGGCCAGGAGACCGAGGCCCGCGAGCGTGCGTAGCCTCGGCCGGTCCTGCGCTATCGGCGCAACGATGCCCAGACCCTCGGTGGTGTTGTGCAACATGAACCCCACAATGAGGAACGCACCCAGGGCGGCTTCGCCCAGGGAGTACGCCGCGCCGATGGCCAGGCCCTCGCCCAGGTTGTGCAGGCCGATGCCCAGCGCGATGAGGAACGCCACTGCACCCCGACCCTTCGCGCCGCCCCCTTCAAGCCGAGTGCGGGCAGCCATCTGAAGCAGCAGGACGGCACCCAGAGTTCCTACCACAACCAAGAGAGTGCCCTGAAAGGCACCAGCTAGCTGGGCCGCCGACTCCAGCGCCTCGTGCAGGGCGTCGGCACCGAGAAACACCAGGAGTCCGATGGTGAGTGCCAAGGCGAAATCCACCCAGCGGCGCTTCAGACGACGAAGCAGGGGATACCACAGCAACCCGATGGCCACCGGGATCACGCCCACGTAGAGCCCGATGAGGGCAAAGATCCCGAAGAAGCGCGGCCCCGCCGAGGGCGTCACCGTCGCCACGGGAATCTCGTGTGAGAACGTCAGCCCGGTAGAGGAAAGGAGCGTCACCTCGTGCGGCTCGTCCTGCACCCAAGGATACGGCACCTGAATGGTGGCACGCCCAAGCCGGGCAACGGTTGGCGACGGCGCTACCGTGAACTCCCAAAACGCGTCATCCACGATCACCTGCGCCACCGTCACCGGGTCCGGCCCGCCGTTCACCACCTCCAGGGTGATGAGGTCGGGCGCCAAAGTGACGCGCTCGAAGGTGAGCTCTTCCACCGGCGGGACGCCCTGCCGCAGAAAGCTCACCACTCCGGTGTTCGCGACGACGAGGGAGAGCACCGCCAGTAGCGCCACGGGCAAGAGCGCCAGAAACCAGATGCGCGTGCGGGCCGCCATCATACGACGTGGTCGACCACGTTGAACAAGCCCATCCAGCCAAGCTCCGCGAACTCGGACTGGTGTGCGTGAAACATGAAGCGCCCGGTGTGTCTATAGGTGAACTCGATGATGTGGCGCTCTCCCTGGCACAGCATCAGCGTGTCGGTGAATTCGTCCGGCGTGAGCGACGTCCCGGTCCGGTACACATGAAAGAAGTTGGCGTGAAGGTGCATCGAATTAACCAGGTCGAACTCGAGAACGTTGACCAAATAGATTCGCTGCAGCTCGTCTTTCCGTACCTCGATCGGGCTCTCCTGGTACGCGAACGCCACCGTATTCACCGCATAGACCTCGTTTTCCCCGTCGAAGTTTGTGTCAAACCCGTTCAGCACCATCACCATCTCACGGGCCGGCGGGCGCGGTGTCTTGGGGTCGATGACGAACACCCCATACAATCCCTTCGCTATGTGCTTCTTGAGTGGCATCGTGTGGCAGTGGTACAGGTGCAGGCCCATGGGCTCGGCGTCGAACTCGTAAATGAAGTCCTCACCTGGGTGCACCGGCTCGAACACGCCATCCATGCCGGCCGGGTGGAACCCGTGAAAGTGGATCGTGTGCGGATGGGTGCCAACATTCCGGAAGTGCACCCTCACCCGGTCACCCTCAGTAGCCCGAATGGTCGGTCCCGGCACCTGCCCGTTATACGTCCACGCAGGATAGAACACACCGGGGGCGACCTCGATTTCCCGGTCGACGGCATGGATCTCGTATTCTCGCAGGATCTGGCCCGACGGTAACCGGGTCACGCGGCCGTGGTCGAAGTGCCCCAGAAAAGCCATCGGATCTAGCGACCCGTCTCCCACCGAGCCCACAGTCCCCGCGGCGTGGGGATCACGCGCCCGGGAGGTGAGCCGCTCCGCCGCCTCGCCCGCCTTCCCAAGCAGCGCCAACCCCGCCGCACCCGCCGCACCCCGCTTGAGCAGCTCTCGGCGGCTCAACCTCGTGGACCCACGCATCAGCCCACCTCCTGCCCGCGAATGACGCAGTAGAGCAGCTGGGCGAGCTCGTTGCCTACCACCTGGATCTTGGAACCGGGAAGGCGGATCGTGATGGGACCACGAAACGGCTGCCGGGCCATGGTCTCGAACACTACGCCCACCCTGAGCCCCAGCGACGCGATGAACCGCAGCCGCTCGGAGTCCTTGTCGCTGACCATCCGCAGCTCCACCGTCTTGCCCACGGGCACGTCAGCCAGCGGCACTAGATCCGGCTCCTCGATCTCCCCGTCCTTAGTGGGGATCGGAGCACCATGCGGATCGTACCGAGGATTGCCTAGCGCCATCGCCATCCGCTCAATGAGCTCATCGGAGACCGCATGTTCCAACCGCTCGGCTTCATCGTGGACGGAGTCCCAATCGTAGCCCAGCTTCGAGGTGAGATACGTCTCCAGTATCCGATGCCGCCGCACCATCTTCAGTGCGGTGCGCCGCCCCGCCCGCGTCAGCTGCACCCCTCGGTAGGGAACGTGCTCCAGCAGGCCCGACTCAGAGAGCCGCTTCACCATGCCACTCACCGACGGCGGCGCGATATCCAGCACCTCCGCGATCGCGCTGGTCTGGGCTGAGCCTCCCAGCGACTCCAGCTCGTAGATCGCCTTGAGGTAGTCCTCCGTGGATCTGCTGTATCCCGGTTTCTTCGTGCCTGTGTTCATCACGAGTGAACCCCTGGCGGGAAGTTTCTGGGCGATGAACTCCAATATTAACAGAGCCTAAATTACAAATGTGTCGGACTGAACCGCAAGGCCCCAGCAGGGATCAAGTGGCTAAGTCTAAGAGATGCCTTATGATACGCTGGGTCATGCCCCACACTACGTGAGATCCGACTCGGTAGCTAGGCACGGTGAGCCGGGCGCCGCGGATGGTGATCTCGGACTCGCCAGCGGCTGCTGTAAGCCCGTCCAGGTCGGCCCAGACGTAGAGGGCGACCTCGGAGCTTGGTCGAACCACCGGTTGCGCCGGGAGACCGAACACGAACGGTCGGACCACGATTGGTGGGAGAGTCGGGGTCACAGGTGCGAGATCATCTAGCTCACCGAGAAGGGTCTCCGGCTCCAGCCGCACACCCGTTTCTTCACACGTCTCGCGGGTAGCAGTGGTCAACAGGTCTGGATCCTGGGCTTCCCGCCGTCCGCCCGGCAGGGCCATCTGCCCGGACCACGGATCGGCAGCCACCTCGGCCCGCTTGATGAAGAGGAGGTGAAGCACGTCCCGCTCATCAGGAGCGAGCACGATGGCCACCGCGGCTTCGATTCGACCGGACTGCATCGCGCGGACCGGCATGCGCTCGTTCAGGCGCTGCCGCAGCTCCGCGAACGTGAGCTGGCTCACAGTCGAGAGGTGGTCAGCAGAACCGCACGCACCTGCGGCGGGTAGTAAGGATAGAATAGGCTCGTTGGGCTGCTTGCGCGCTGCACTATATTGGTGTCGGTCGGATGGGGGATCACGGTAATGCTGGACTCCTACAAGGAGGCTCTTATCAGAACCTTTGGTGTCGGACTCATCGCACTCGCTACGCTGGCGGCCGCCAGTTTGTTGCTGCGCCGCCGCCGCCCCGGGGTTGCCAGAGCCAAGCGCAAACGCACCTCGGTCGACCCGCTGTACGCCGCGGGTCTGTAGTCGAACGCCGGACGGTTCCCTCTGCGGAGCCGTCCGGCGGTTTCGCCATCACATCAGGTAACGGCTGAACCACCCCACCGTCAGATCCATCGCTTGCTCGAACTCCGGAGTGCTGCCTCCCCAGGGATGACGCACGCCCAGGGTGTGGGTGCCATCCTGAATGAGTGCGAGCTCTGCCGTACCTCGCTGAGCGGCGCCGTACAGCCGCTGAGCATCAGATGACGCAACCGACTCGTCAGCATCTCCATGCACGATCAGCCATGGTACGGCAAGTGCTCCGGCAGCCCTGGTCGGATCGAGATGCTCCCCGTGCGCGGCGAGATCGTCGAGTGCATCCGTGTAGAGCGGCAGCACGTCTCCGGTGCGCACATTCACCACATCGATCTTGCCCTCCACTCGCCACTGCGCCACCGTCTCCTCATCCCAACGCAAGAAGTCGGCTACCGCCGCCCAGGTAACCAGCGCTCGACACTCTGGACGGTCCGCGCCGTAGATGATGGCCACACCTCCCCCCCGGCTGTGACCGAACACTCCCAGTGCCGCAGGCGGCGCTACGCCGTCGACGAGCGTTCCGTCATACAGCGCGCGACGCACCGTCTCGAGGTCAGCGAGGTCGCCCGACACGGTTGCATGTCCGAAGCGCTCCGGCTCCGAGAAGGATTCTCCGTCGGAGCCGACGCCGCTGCCGGAGAAGTTGAACGAGACGGCAGTGATACCGGCCCGGGCCAGCCGGCTGGCTATGTGGGGGAAGAACCCCCAATCCTTGAAGCCTTTGAACCCGTGGCAGATCAGAACTGCGGGGCGATCCTCACCACCGGCTGCGGTGCGGACCTCACCCCGGAGGGCCCCTCCGTCGGCGCCAACCAGTTCAAAGCTCTTGGTGCTCACAGTCGCCATGGTCTTGCTTTGACCTCCAGGGACACGGGGGATTACATTTCTCGCCCGTGTCAAATCTGATGGGGCCTACCCGATGGGCCTAACCATGCGGCCGTCTAATCCGGCCATGATGGCCGTGAGTCGCTCGCTCCGGCAGAATCGCGACCGTCTCGTCGAGCAGTGGTCGAGGTGGGTGGCCGGCCGCATGGCCCAGGCGCCGCACATTCAGCGTCCCACCATCGAGCGACATCTCGCGTTGCTGGTGGACGTCATGATCGAGATGGCGGGTCCCCTGCGGCGCCAGGTTGCCGAGTTGTGGTTCACCGCCTCCGACGTGTACGGCCACACTGCCGCAGCCCGAGGTCTGGCTGCCGGCGAAGTGGTTGAAGAGCTCCAGCAGCTCCGGGAACTGTTGATCCATCTACTCTCCGAAATGGTAGCCAATCTGCCACCGCGCCAGTCCATGGCCGTGGTCCTCCGGCTGAATCGCCTGCTGGACCGGGGCATTGCCCATGCCGTAGTAGGATACACCGATGCGCTGGTGGAGACGCTGCTGAACCGGAGGGGTGTGCCGATCGTCGCCTCTGAGCCTGCCGAAGACGAGGTGCTGCAACGCTTGGAGCAGCTCGAAGACGAGCTCGCCCAGCTGCGCATCAAGAATCAATAGGATCCGGGACGCAGGATCCTACACTCCTAGCCCGCAACCTCCTCACCACCATCCACGTTGATCACGTTGCCCGTGATCCAGTCGGTGCCCGGCTTCGCCAGCGCCACCAACGCCCGGGCGACGTCCTCCGGCGTAGTGAGCCGCTTGTGTGGATTCCGATGTACCGCTTCCACGAATAGCTGATCACTATCGGGAATCCTCTCGGCCGCCGGGGTCTGCGTCACACCACCCCGCAACGCGTTTACCGTGATGCCGTGTGGCGCGAGTTCGACGGCGAGCTGGCGGGTGTGAGACTCAAGGGCAGACTTGGCTGCTGACACCGCCCCATACGAGGGGATCACGCGGTTCGAGCCTGCCGAGGTCATCGAGAAGATCCGCCCCCCGCGGCCCATTAGACCGCGCCGCACCACATCTTGCGTCCAGTACACGAGCGAATGCGCCATGACGTCGAGCGTCATGTCCATGTTCCGCTTCGAAAGGCTACTCTCAGCGATGAACGGTTTCAGTGAGCCAAACGCCAGAGAGTGCATGAGCACAGCGATGGTGCCGCCGTTCTCTTTGATATCGGTCTCGAGAGCGTCCAGCACCTCTTGGCGCTTGTGCTCGTCGGCCGCGTTGACATTGAAGTACAGCGCCCGGCGCCCGGTCGCCTCGATCTCCGCCTTGATCATCCCGACCTGCTTGAGGCCTGCAGCGCGGTCCAGGTGTACACCAGCGATGTCGTACCCGGATTTCGCCAGTTCCCTGGCTGTGGCGGCACCGAATCCGCTCGACGCACCCAGCACCAGGCCCCAGCGGGGGGTCACTCGCTGCGCGTGCTTCAACACTCCCTCCGGTCAGGAAAGGCTACAAGGTAGTCGCGTCGTGTCAGTGGCGCCATCGGCCCGAGCGACACGTGGCCGCCTGGCTTCGCCCGGCCTTTCTGGATAGAATCTTAGGCCACTCAACCGTTTGGGCTCCCGTGCATCCGGGCGTCCTGAGCGAGCTCGCCCTCCCAAGGATCCCATCGCCAGAATGGGCCCCACCGGGAAGACGCCGGGCGGCGAGTCGCGATTGCGTGCACTGTGAGAGCGTATTTGCCACCTCCCGTCATAGCCGCGCCCGCGGCTGAGCCAAGGGACTCGGAGATATGAGGGTTTCACGATGATGGACTACCTCCTGACCGAGGAGCAGCAGGCGATCAAGGAGCTGTGTCATCAGATCGCCGAAGAACAGATCAAGCCGGTGGCCGCCAGCTACGACGAGACCGGCGAGTTTCCGTGGGACATCGTGAAGATCCTGGCTGACGCCGACATCTTCGGTGTGTCCATTCCTGAGCAGTACGGCGGCCTGGGTGGTGGAGTGCTGGACATGGCCATCGTGACCGAAGAGCTCTCGTGGGGTTGCGGTGGCATCGCCCTGGCCTACGGAGCCACTAGCCTCGGAGCGTTTCCCATCCTGCTCTTCGGCAACGAGGAGCAGAAGGCCAAGTACCTGCCGCCGATTGCCGCGGGAAAGAAGCTCGCCGCATTCGCCATCACTGAGGCAGATGCCGGATCGGACGCAGCTGCGATTAGGACGAGTGCCACCAGGGACGGAGATGGCTACGTCCTGAACGGCACCAAACAGTGGATCACGAACGGAGGCGAAGCTGAGATCTACACCGTCATCGCGGAGACCGACAAGACGAAGGGGGCCCGTGGCGCAAGCGCGTTCGTAATTGAAAAGGGCACCCCTGGGATGAGCTTTGGCAAGCAGGAGAACAAACTGGGGATCAGGGCCTCCGCGACTAGAGAAGTCATCTTCGACGACTGCCGCATTCCAGAGGAGAATCTGGTCGGCCAGGAAGGGTTGGGCTTCATCGTAGCCATGAAGACGTTCGACCAGGCCCGGCCGGGTGTCGCGGCCCAGGCCGTCGGGATCGCCCAGCGAGCGCTCGATGAGGCCACACACTACGCCCGGCTGCGAAAACAGTTCGGCCACCCGATCTCATCGTTCCAGGGAGTCCAGTTCATGCTGGCCGATATGGCCATTCAGGTCGAAGCGGCGCGAGCCCTGATCTACTCGGCAGCCCGAATGATCGACGCGGGCGTCAAGAACGTCGCCAAGGAATCGGCGATCTGTAAGACCTTCGCTTCCGATGCGGCCGTGAAGGTGACGATCGATGCGGTGCAGATCTTCGGCGGCTACGGCTACATGAAGGAGTATCCGGTCGAGAAGCTGATGCGCGATGCCAAGATCACCCAGATCTACGAGGGCTCCAACGAGATACAGCGCAATGTGATCGCGGCCAACCTGTTGAAGGAGAGTGTGGCGAAGGGTGACTAGCGGATCGACGGCGCGCCGCTGGGATCAGCGTTCAGACGTTCTGCTCACTGGCCGATGAAACTCCACATCGCCATCGCCCTCGGCCTGATCGGAGGCTTGCTGCTGGGCCTTGTTGCGTCCGTGACCGGATCGCCCGCCCTCATGTGGATCGCGGAGGGGGTCGAGCCCCTGGGCACGGCTTTCGTCAACCTCATGAAGATGGTCGTGATCCCCCTCGTAGCCTCAGTCATCTTCGTGGGGGTCTGCACTCTCGGCGACCTGCGGCAACTCGGCCGGCTGGGCGGGCTCACCCTACTGTTCTTCGCTGCGACCACCGTAGTGAGCGTGCTGATGGGCATGGGGGTCATGCGAGCCATGGTTCCCCTGGCCAGCGAAGCCGCAGCTCAGGCGGTGGCGCCGGCGGCGGCCGAAGCACAGGAGCTTCCTGGGCCCATCGAGTTCCTCCTCAGCCTGATCCCAAGCAACCCGTTTCAGGTGGCGACCGAGGGAGCGCTGTTGCCCCTCATCGTCTTCGTCATCCTGGTGGCTGCCGCCACGGGGGCGCTCCCCGAGTCCGACCGTGGCCGGCTGCTCACGCTGGCGAGCGCCGTCGCTGCCGCCCTCATCAAGCTGGTCCACTGGATCATGGTGATCGCACCGGTGGGCGTATTCGGCCTCGCCGCTCCCGTCACCGCACGGGCAGGCTGGGCCATGCTCCAGAGCCTAGCCATCTACGTCATCGCCGTGCTGGTCGGACTGCTGATCTTCATCAGCGTCATCTACGTTCCGGTGGTGAAGTTCCTGGCGCGCATGCCCATGAGGAGGTTCCTCAGAGGCTGCCTCAGCCCGCAGATCATCGCGGCGGCCACGGTCAGTTCTCCCGCCACGGTCCCGGCCATGTTCGAGGCCGCCGATCAGGAATTCCGGGTCTCGCGCCCTGTGTCGGGCTTCGTCATTCCCCTAGGCGCCGGGATCGGTCGGGCCGGCGCCGCCTTGTTTCAGGGTGCGGGGGTCGTCTACTTGGCGTGGCTCTACGGGGTGCCGCTTGCCGTCTCCGGAATCGGCGGCGCCGTGCTAGCCGTTTTCATCGTCTCATTCACGGTGCCGAGCATCCCCGGAGGGAGCGTCGTTAGCCTCGCGCCGGCTCTGGGGACCATCGGAATCCCGCTCGACGGCATGGCGGTGCTCCTCGGCGTGGACCGCATCCCTGACATGGCCCGCACGGCCACGAACGTCACGGGAACGCTGACCGCGACGGTGCTGATGGATCGCCTGGAGGGAAGCCGCGGTGCGATACCCAACAACTAGCGATTTGCAGTTGGCAATTCGCAGTTCGTGCAGCATCAAACAGAAGTCGCACTGCGCCTGCCGTCCGAGAATTGCTCCTGTAGCTGCGAATTGCTAATTGCGAACTGCTAACCACATATGCTGTCCCGCCTCGCCGCCGACACGCTGGTCATTGTTCATCTCGCCTTCATCATCTTCGTCGTGGCCGGGGGATTCCTGGCGTGGCGCTGGCGCTGGCTGGCATGGGCGCATCTTCCCGCAGCAGTGTGGGGAGCAGTCATCGAACTCTTCCGCTGGACCTGCCCACTGACCCCGCTGGAGAAACACTTCCGTACCCTGGCAGGCGGTGCCGGCTACGAGGGTGGGTTCATCGAGCACTACATCATTCCCATCGTCTACCCCGCCGGACTCACCCCCGCGATGCAGGTAGCCCTGGGTATCTTAGTGGTTGCCCTGAACGGGGTGGCGTACTTCGGGTATTTCAAGCGAAGGGGAGCAATTCGCCGTTAGCAATTCGCAGTTCGTTCAGCTTCAACCGGACGTCCCACTGCGACTGCTGGCCGAGAATTGCTTCCGTAACTGCGAATTGCGAATTGCGGACTGCGAACCACAGCCGAGATGCCGACCCAGACCAACTTGCCGCCCCTGATTCCCCGCGAAGTCATCTTCGGCAATCCCTCGAAGGCCGATCCTCAGATCTCCCCGGACGGAGGCCGGATGGCCCACCTCGCGCCCCTGGATGGCGTGCTCAACGTCTGGGTGGGCACCGTGGGGGGCGATGACTACCGACCGGTGACTCGAGACACCGATCGAGGCGTGCGGGTCTATTTCTGGGCGCACGATGGCGAGCACATTCTGTACCTCCAAGACGTCGCCGGTGACGAGAACTGGCGCCTCTACAAGGTGCAGCTCGGCTCCGACACCATCGAGGACCTCACCCCATTCGACAAGGTCCAAGTACAGATAGTCGCCCGCGACAAGCGCCGCCCCAATGAACTCCTCATTGGCATGAATAAGGAGGATGAACGGGTACACGACGTGTACCATCTCGATCTCACGACGAATGCCCTCGAGATGGTGGCGAAGAATTCTGGAAACGTGATGGGTTGGGTGGCGGACGCCGATCTCTCAGTTCGCGCCGCGTTGGCCTCGACGCCGGATGGCGGCTCTGAACTCCTGGTCCGGGACGCGCCGGGCGCGGAATGGCGCAAGCTGCTCGGCTGGAGCCCGGAGGACGGACTTTCCAGCGGGCCAGTCGGGTTCACGCTGGATGGCAAGTCTCTCTACCTAGTCGACTCACGCGACGCCAACGCCGCCGGCCTCGTCAAGCTGGAGCTGGCGTCCGGTGAATTGGAGGTTCTCGCCGCCGACCCGCAATACGATGTTAGCGGCGCAGTCATACACCCCGACAGCCGGGAGATCCAGATGGTCGCGTTCACCCGGGCGCGTCGTGAGTGGCAGGTGCTCGACACCTCAGTTGCCGGGGACGTTGACGCGATTCGCCAGCTCAACCCCGGCGACTTCGCCATCCACAGCCGCACCCTGGCCGACGACGTCTGGGTTGTCGAGTTCCTCGAGGACAATCGGCCCGTATCGTACTATCGGCTCGATCGGCAGACCGGGGAGTCTGAGTTCCTCTTCCATACACGTCCCGATCTCGCCGAGTACACGCTCGCCCGCATGGAGCCGGTGACTTTCACCGCGCGCGACGGACTCACGATCCACGGATATCTCACGCTGCCGCCGGTCACCGGAGGCGTGACGACCCCGCAGCAGTCATTACCCCTTGTGGTGAACGTGCACGGCGGACCATGGCATCGGGACGTCTGGGGTTATGACCCCGAAGCGCAGTGGCTGGCCAACCGCGGCTACGCTTGTCTCCAGGTGAACTTCCGCGGCTCCACCGGCTACGGCAAGGAGTTCCTCAACGCCGGCAACCGCGAGTGGGGCGGCAAGATGCACGACGACGTGGTGGACGCCGTGCAGTGGGCCGTGCAGCAGGGCTTCGCCGATCCGGATCGGATCGCTGTCTACGGTGGCTCGTACGGTGGCTATGCGGCGCTGGTCGGTGCCACGTTCACGCCCGACCTCTTCCGGTGTGCGGTCGACATCGTCGGACCCAGCAACCTCATCACCTTCATCGAGACGATTCCGCCGTACTGGTCGACGTACCTGGCGATGATGCACGAAAGGATCGGCAATCCGAGCACCGACGCGGACTTCCTCAAGTCGCGCTCGCCGTTGTTCCACGTCGACAGGATCAAGATCCCCATGCTCATCGCTCAAGGCGCCAACGACCCCCGGGTGAAGCAGTCCGAATCGGAGCAGATCGTCGCCGCGATGAAGGAGAAGGGGATCGACTACCAGTACATGGTCTTTCCAGACGAGGGACACGGCTTCGCCAAGCCGGAGAACCGACTCGAGTTCTACGCGGCGGCCGAGAGGTTCCTTGCGCAGCATCTGGGAGGGCGGGCGGAGTATTAGCGGCTCGCGTCCTGGCACCGTCTTGGTAGATTTGCATCCGACTGATCCGCAAAGGACACTCGTGTGACACCTGACAGAACGCCGCTCCCCAAGCTCATCGTCGGTAAGATCCGGGGCATCAAGCTCCACACCAAGATCCTGCTAGGCTTGATACTGGGTGCCGTCTTCGGGCCGCTGCTTGGCAACATCGCCGTCCAGATCAAGCCCGTCGGTGACGCCTTCATCAATCTGCTGATCATGATCGTCGTGCCGCTGGTGATGGCGTCACTCATCGTCGGAACCGCGAGTCTGGGGGATCTCCGCAAGCTGGGCCGGATTGGGATCAAGACCGTCGGCTACTACCTCGTGGCCACGGCACTCGCCGTGGCCATGGGCCTGGCCGCGGGGAAGGCATTCAAGCCCGGTGCGGGTATGGACGAGGAGACCAAAGCCAGCATGTTGGCCGACTACGCCGGGGTCACCGAGGAACAACTGCAACGCGTCACGGAGAAACCGTCCCTGGGCGACTTCCTGGTCAGGATCATCCCGAGGAATCCGTTCAGGGCGATGGCCGAGACGAACTTCCTCCAGATCATCTTTTTCGCAATCCTCTTCGGCATCGCGCTTACCATCCTGGGCGAACAACACCGCAAACCGGTGCTCGATATTCTGAACACGGTCAACGACGCGATGATCGTGCTGGTCAAGATGGTCATGAGGGTGGCGCCCTATGGCGTCTTTGCCCTAATCGCAGCCGTTTCGGCACAGTTCGGCTATGGAGTCCTGCTGACGCTGCTCAAGTACGTGGTCGTCGCGGTCGGCACGATGGCCGTGTTCACGGTCACGTTCTACCCGATCTCCCTGCGCCTGTCGGGCATGTCGCCGGTCTTCTTCTTCAAGAAGTACTACGAGGTGATGCTCTTCGCGTTCTCCACGTCGTCCAGCAACGCCACGCTACCCGTCAACCTCGAGGTCTCGGAGAATGAGCTGGGCGTATCGAACCAGGTCGCTGCGTTCGTCCTTCCCCTCGGTGCAACCGTGAACATGAACGGCACGGCGATCTATCAGGGTGTCAGCACCATCTTCATTGCGCAGGTGTTCGGCATTTCGCTGGGCCTCATGGACCTGCTCACCGTGGTACTGACCGCCACCCTGGCCTCCATTGGCGCTGCCGGCGTGCCCGGGATCGGCATGGTCACCCTGACGATAGTCCTGACCCAGCTAGGCATCCCCCTGGAGGGAATCGCACTCGTCGTTGGCGTGGAGCGAATACTTGACATGACCCGAACGACAGTGAACGTCACCGGCGACACAGCCTGCGCCATCTGGGTCGCGAAGACCGAGAAGGAACTCAACGTACCGGTGTCGGAAGAAGTATCAGCGTATGCGTGATGGGAGCTTTGACCCTGCAAGGGCAAGTCGCAATTAGCAGTTCGCAATTCGTAACGCGCCACTGCGCACCTGTACCTCACCAGGCTCTGGAGAACTCGACCGTACGAACACCGAGGGCCCACGAACTGCCAACGGCGAACTGCGACATGCGTTAAACGTGTGAAGGCTCACGGGTAGGAGATTTGAAACTCTACACCGCCGTCGCCCTCGGCCTCATTGGAGGCCTCCTTCTGGGCCTCGTAGCCGCAGTCAGCGGTTCGCCATTGCTCATCGGGATTGCCGAGGGTATCGAACCCTTGGGAACGGCATTCGTGAATCTCCTCAAGATGGTGGTGATCCCCCTCGTAGCCGCGGTCATCTTCGTGGGAGTAGGCTCGCTGGGCGATCTGCGGCAGCTCGGTCGAATAGGGATAATCACTCTTTTCTTCTTCGCAGCGACCGCCGTAGTCTCCGTCCTCTTGGGCATGGGCATCATGCGGCTCGTGCTTCCGCTGGCCAGCGAGGCCGCGGCGCGGGCCGTTGAAGCGGCGCCAGCAGAGGCACCACCACTACCAGGTATCGTCGAGTTCTTGCTGAGCCTCATCCCGAGCAACCCGTTCCAGGTCGCCGCTGAAGGGGCACTGCTACCCCTCATCGTCTTCACCATCCTGGTGGCTGCTGCCGCCGGGGCACTCCCCTCGGAGCAACGCGACCAGCTCCTCTCGTTGGCAAACTCGGTAGCGGCCGCCCTCATCAAGCTGGTCCACTGGATCCTGTGGGCCGCACCGGTTGGCGTCTTCGCCCTGGCAGCGCCGATCACGGCGCGTGCAGGGTGGGCGATGCTCCAGAGCCTCGCCGCATTCATCCTCGCCGTGATCGCCGGGCTCGTGGTCTTCATCGTCATCGTCTACCTGCCGGCAGTTCGGCTCCTAGGTCGCATGCCCAGCTGGCACTTCCTCAAAGGGAGCGCCAGCCCGCTACTCATCGCGCTGACTACTGCCAGCTCAGCCGCCACGCTGCCGGCAATGTTGGAGTCCGCCGAAGCAGAACTCCGCCTCTCTCGCCCCGTGACGAGCTTCGTGATCCCGCTGGGCGCAGCCATCGGCCGCGGTGGCACGGCCCTATTTCAGGGTGCGGGAGTCGTGTTCCTGGCGTGGTTGTACGGCGTTCCCATTCCCGCCTCAGCAGTGGGGGGCGCCGTTCTGGCAACATTCGTCGTGTCCTTCACCGTGGCGGGCATACCTGCCGGGGGCGTCGTCAGCCTCGCTCCGGCATTGGTCACCGTCGGCATCCCATTGGACGGACTGGGAGTTCTCCTGGGTGTGGACCGTATTCCCGACATGGCGCGCACGGCCACCAACGTCGGCGGCGTACTAGCTGCCGGAGTGGTGGTGGACAGACTAGCCGTTAGGCCTCGGCCTTCAGCACGCAGCCACGATTCTGCTGCCGAGCCGTCGGCCCACAGCTAAGCGGTGACCATGCTGACCGGAAAGCGAACTCCTAAGCTTCCGGCGCCCGACCGAGTCGATCTTCTAGCCGCCGGTCGGCCACTCTCATAAGTTCAGCCCATGGCAGTGACCATCCTGGCTGTTGGCCTCCTGGTCTTCTTCGGTCACTTGCTGGCCGATTTCTTCCAGCGGGCCAAGGTCCCGGACGTACTCATCTTGATGCTCGCCGGCATCGTGCTGGGACCCGTGTTGCACCTCATCGAGCCAGCGGACTTCGGCAAGGTCGGCCCCGTCTTCACTACACTGGCCCTCATCATCATCCTGTTTGAGGGCGGGATCCACCTCAACGTCAGGCATCTGGGCGCCGCGGCAGGGGACACGTTGGCGATCAGCCTCTCGACCCTGCTGGTGACGGTGTTGCTGCTGGCGTACCTCGCGGAGCTGTTCCTGCCCATTGATTTCTTCACCGCGTTGCTGGTTGCGATGATTCTGGGAGGAACATCTTCGGCCGTGGTGGTTCCACTCATTCGGGTGCTGCGCATGGCGCCCAAGCCGAGCACCGTTCTGTTCCTGGAATCCGCCCTGACCGACGTGGTGATCATCGTACTGGCCCTTGGCTTGCTTCAAGCACTGGCACAGGGGTCCGTGGACGCCGCCGCCGCTGCAATCACGCCGTCGCTTGCGCTGGACGTCGCCCGATCATTCCTGATCGCGGGGCTCATCGGCATCGGTGGTGCGTTCCTCTGGTCCGCCATCCTGGAACGCATCCGAAAGGTGCCCAACACTGTCTTCACCACGTTCGCCTACGTGTTCATCCTGTTCGGACTGGCCGAGCTGTGGGGCTACAGTGGAGCGATCGCGGCCCTCGCCTTCGGCATCGCGGTGGCGAACTTCCCCAACATCCCTGAGCGTCTGTTCGGCAAGGTGTTCAGCTTTCGCCTCGCGGCCTTCGCCGAGCATGAGCGAGCCTTCTTCGCCGAGGCCGTCTTTCTCGTCAAGACGTTCTTCTTTGTGTTCCTCGGCGTCTCCATGACCTTTGCCGACTGGTCGACCGTGGCCGTAGGGATCACGCTGGCCCTCGCGATCATCGTGGCCCGGGCACCCATGGTGCGGCTGCTCGCGTCGAAATCCATCTCCCGACGTGATGCCGCCCTGATGACGGCGCTCGTCCCGAAGGGACTGGCGGCGGCAGTACTGGCGTCGCTACCGGTCCAGCGAGGGCTCGCCAATAGCCAGGTCATCCAGGAGACGGTCTACTCCACCATCTTCTTCAGCATCCTCACCTGTGCCGCGCTGGTGTTCGCCATCGAGCGCGGGCTGCTAGAACCGCTGAGCCAAACCTGGTTGCGCAAGTTTGCAGCCGGGCCCGCCACCGCCCAGCATGAGGAGCCGGGTCCACCCCTGCTGATCGAGCCGGCGCTAAGCATGCCGGAACTGATCAGTAGCCTCCAGGAGCCCAGAGCGATTACGGATCTGGAGGATCCGGGGGACTAGGAAGCCTCCTACAAGCAATCCGCAGTTGGCAATTCGCAATTCGTGGGAGCCTGACCGAGCAGACGTGCGCCTCACGAATTGCTAACTGCGAACTGCAAATTGCCTACTGAAGGCTCACGGCTGAGGCTGAAGGCTATTTGTCAAACCTCGCACAGTAGATCGGCGGCAAGTTGGCCGAAACGTCCGTCCAGCTGTCGCCTTGATTCTGCGAGACCCACAGGGACCCCGTGGTGCTGTCGAACACGACGTGTTCGCCCGATTCATCTACGTCGAGGGCATGGCGGAAGGTGAGGTCACGGGAATCCGGTGCTCGTCGCTCACACCGGGCACTACCCAGGCAGTGTCGGGGTCCCTCGGATGCCAGCACGTACCCCCGGGCCTGTTGGTTCTCAGCGAACACAGCGTCGAGCACCTCACGGACCGTGGCACCAGGTGCCTTGGTAGGAGGACAGTCGACGTGCCGCTGCAGGTGCGGAGTGAACGTGACCCTGGGCCTGGCAGCAATTAGCAGTAAACTGGTCGCAATAGGGACTCTACATGTCAGTGGCNNCTACATGTCAGTGGCCCTTCCCCAATGGGCCGTTCGGGTGGGGAGACCTAGCGAGAACTACCCGTTACGTATCGGTAGACGATGCTGGAGAGATCAGCGATCAACTGGTCGGCGACGTCGTGATCCTGGATACCACGGGCGAGAACGACCAGTACGTAGCTCGTCCCGTCGTCGAGGTACACGACGCCTCCGTCGTGGCGAATCTCCGTGATCGACCCGGTCTTGTGCGCAACTCGAGTGCTGGCTGGCAGACCGGCGGGAATGCCCTCATTGAACTCCTGGCGCGCGAGTATCGAGATCATCGTGTCGCATGAGGTCGGAGTCGCAGCCGCACGCTCAGCAATGGCGCCGAAGATGACGCCCAGATCCCGGGCGGTAGTGGTGTTGTTGAGGCCGGATCGGTATGCCTTGATGTCCTCCACGCCTCGCAGCACCTCGATCGAGTCGGCACCCAGTTCCCGCATGGTCTGCTGCACCCGCTCGGCACTCACCTTCTCGATGAGCATGTTGGTCGCCAGGTTGCTCGATACCGTGATCATCAGCTCGGTGAGCTGACGAATCGTCTCCCTGTCGCCGGCACGGGCGTACAAGGTGCTATCGCTGTCGTCGGGGGCGCTCAGCTGATAAGACGAGCCATCCACGATGGACGTGAAGGTCCTGGTGATGGTCATCCCGTCGTCCAGGCTCAGCAGACCGGCCTCAGCGTCACGGAACAACTGAATCATCACAGGCACCTTCATCATGCTGGCTGCGTGTACGCGAGTATCCGCATCGATCAGGACCGAATCGCCGGTCTGGAGGTGCCGGAAGTAAAATCCCACGGTCGCTGCGCCACTTTCCTCGATGCGCGCTTCGATGCGGGAGTGGAGCTGCGCGATGCGATCCGGCTGGCAGCCCACCAGCGGGAACGAGCAGGCGAGGGCTGCGATTAGATGTGCGGTGTGGCGGCGGGTGGATAGCATGTTGGCATCCAGTATAAGCGGAGCCGCCCTGCCTCCTCAAGCGTACTTCCTGGCGTCACCCTCTTGCGGGATGCTACCTTAGCACTTCCATGCCATACTGTCCGGAGTGCTCAGCCTCCGTCCCCGAGGGGGCCGGACGCTGCCCCACCTGTGGTTCCTCGCTCTGAACGCCTGGGCGTGGCTCCTCGGATTCGCTACCAGTACCGCCGTCCCGGTCGCGACGTGACGACGTACGACGAGTTCCTCGTTCTCGACCGCCCTGACGTGAAAGTGCTGCTCCAGGAGACGTACGGCAGCCGAGAGCTGCGTGCCGGCGAGACGATTATCCATGAGGCCGGCGCCCCGATGGTGTGGTACGTCTTTCCCGCAAGGTGGCACGACATCGCACGGTTCCACCTGCTCGACGGCAGGTTCAGCGGATGGTACACGAATCTCACGACACCGGTCGAGATGAAGGACGACGTGTGGTCCGCGACTGACCTCTTCCTGGATCTCTGGCAGCCGGTCATGGGTGATCCCCAGTGGCTCGATGAGGACGAGTTTGAGCAAGCGTGCCGGGCTGGGTGGATCGACAGCGCCACCAGGCGCCGCGTGCTGAACGAACGCGCGATCATCGACCTGCAGGTCAGACAGGACGCCTGGCCCCCACCAATCACAAAGGACATCGACCTCGACCAGGCACGAGCACTGAAACAGGGGTAACCGGCGGAAGGACGGAACTACGGCAGGACGGAACGACTGTACGACGGTACGACGGAACGTCCCCACCCCACCCACCGGACCAGCATTCTTCCCATTCTCGCGAATCACCGCAACGATTTGATTCCCGCTGCGCGGTTCTGACGCAGTAACCTCCCACCGATTGCCCTACCATGGTCCGAGTCCGAAGACGACCGGATCATGCTCGCTGATACTCTCCGCCGCATCCGCACCACACAGGACGCAGCCCAGCTCTTCGCTGAGCTTGGCTATACGGCCGCCGACGGGATCGTCGAGGGCACGGGCCGCGTCATCGCTCGGTGGCGGAGCTTCAAGGTGATCGCCGACGACGCCACCATCCCAAACGAATCCGCCCGAGCACTGGCCAGAAAACTGGCAAGTGCCGGCGAACGGGCTCTTGCGGTGGCCGTGGGCGCCAACGAGCTCGCCATCGCCGCACCACGGATCGGCCGAGCAGGTTCCACCCGCGTCCTTGTGGTCCCACTGGCCGGCGCCTCTCAGCCCACCCTGCAGCAGCTCGAGAGCCTCCGACCCGAAGGCGCGACGACCGCACTGGGCCATGCCATGCGCGTGGCGGACTCCCTTTCGACGGAAGCCGCAGGCGAGCGGTTCTTCACCGCGTTCCGCATGACGCTCGACCTCATGGCCGCATCCCTCGATCGACGACGCAGCCAGGCTGACAGACGCATGGCCGCGCTCCTCGCTCTAACCCGCGTCCTGTTTCTCTACTTCGTGCAAGCCAAAGGCTGGCTCGACGGCAAACACGATTACCTGCGCACCCTCCTCGACACAGCACTATCTCAGCGGCGCCATTTCCACCGCACGGCTCTCCATCCTCTCTTCTTCGGTACGCTCAATCGACCGCCTGCTGAGCGGTCCGGCCGCAGGGCACCGGGCATGATCCCCTACCTCAACGGAGGACTGTTCGAGCCCCACCCAGTGGAGCTACGCCTGGGGTCTGTCTACTTCGCCAACGAGCTCTGGCGAGATGCCTTCGACGGCCTGTTCCAGCGGTTTCGATTCTGCATCCGAGAAGCCGACGAGGTCGACACCATCGCTCCCGACATGCTCGGACGGGTGTTCGAGCGCTTGATGGACGGAGGAGAGCGCCATCAGACCGGGACCTTCTACACGCCAGAAACGGTGGTGCTCGAGATGGTCCAGGCCACCATCGCCACGGCGCTCTCCGGGGCCGGTGGGCTCGCACCGGACGTCGCCCGGCGCGCGGTGGCGCGGGAGCCGCTGACACCGCGAGAAGCCGAAAGGACACGGAATGTCGTACGTCGGCTCAGGGTACTCGACCCGGCCGCCGGGTCAGGCGCCTTCCTACTCGGCGCTCTGGAGTGCCTCACCGAGATACGCCTAGCGTTGCAACAGGATCAGGCACCCCGCCCCCGCGGGCAGCTCCGGCGGGACATTCTGCGGGACAACCTGTTCGGAGTCGACGTAAACCCCATTGCGGTCCGGCTCGCCGAGCTCCGCCTGTGGCTCGCCGTAGTGGCCGACGATCCAACGGACGACATGCGGTCGGTCACGCCCCTGCCGAACCTCGATGGGGTCGTTCGACAGGGCGATACGCTGCTCGACCCGATCGGAGCAACTCGCAGCTTCCTCCGCGGCGCAGTGGCAAACGCGCGCGGAGCCGTCGCCGCGGTAGGGGCCGCCCGTCTCCGACTATTCGAGGCGCGGGGGCCGCAGCAGCGAGCAGCGCTCCACGCGCTGCGGGACAGCGAGAAGCGGCTGGCAAGCATCGTCCTGGAGCATTCGGTTGCACTTACCGAGAACACGCTCCGCGATCTCGCGGCCGCGGCCAATAGCCGCAACCTCTTTGGCCGTCGTGCTGGGCTCAC
>WVYX01000240.1:0-8166 GCA_011772755.1 Gemmatimonadales bacterium | reverse complement strand
TCTTTTCGTTCGAGGTACACACACCCGATGTGCTCGCGGCGGGAGGGTTCACCGCCGTCATCGGGAATCCGCCTTGGGTGCGGGCCGAACGCCTGTCCCCCGACCAACGCGGCACACTGCGGGACCGTTTCTCATGGTGGCGAAGCGGCCGCTACCGAGGCTACGCGCACCTGCCCGACCTGTCGGTGGCTTTTCTCCAGCGGTCTCTCGAGCTCACGGCGCCCGGCGGCGCGGTAGGCCTTCTCCTACCGAGCAAGCTTGCCACTGCCGGCTACGGAGAGGTGGCACGCCAACATCTCGTTCGAGAGACCACCATCGCGTACGTCCACCGCGTCCCCGACCGTGACGCCGCCCGGTTTGGGGCAACCACCTACCCCCTTGCCGTGGTGGCAAGAAAACAGCCACCTCCCACGCACCACGCCGTCCAGCTGGGATTCGACCGAACCGACATGGTTGCGCAGCGGTCGCTCTCCGGGGATGGCCCCTGGGTGCTGGTTACGGACCGAGCCCTTGCTGCGCTGGAGGAGTTTCGTCAGAGCGGCGCGCCGCTGGGCGAAGTCGCTCCTCCGGCGCTGGGAGTGAAGACCGGCGCTGACAGCCTACTCGTCGGGATCCCCTTCGACCAGGAGGACGACCTCGTCCCGGTGCAATTCGGCGAACGCAGAGTGATGGTGGAGCAGTCTGTCCTGAGACCTGCAATCCGAGGGCGTGACGCAGGGGTGTTCGAGGCACACGCGAGACGCGTGCTCATCTGGGGGTATGACGACCGGGGCGTCCCCGCAAGCCGGCTTCCTCGGCTAGCGCAGCAGTACGTCCAGCGGCGAGCAGCCAGGCTCCGCAAGCGCGCAGACTATCGCGGTGGGCCACCGTGGACCCTGTTCCGGACCAAGGCAGCCCTCGCGACGCACCGGGTCGCCTGGCCCGACATCACAAGACAGCCCAAAGCGGTCGTTCTGGAAGAGGCGGGGCTCCCTCACGCCATCCCGCTCAACACCTGCTATGTCGCGCCCGCACCAGACCGGGAAACCGCGCTAGCCATCGCGGCCGTCTTGAACTCGAGCTGGACGACGGCTCTCACCGCGGTCACGGCGGACGAGGCACGCGGCGGCTACCGCAGGATCAACGCCCGCGTGACGGCGCACATACCCGTACCTGTCACCAGCAACGGCCGAGCCCTGCTTGCCGAACTCAGCGCAAGGGCGCACAGAGACAAAGATGTGTCCCGCTCGGACGTCGACGAGGTGGTCGCCGAAGCACTCAGCCTCCCGCGATCAACCCAAGACGCTCTCCGCACCCTGGCCAACGATCGCCGCTGAAGCCCTCGGCACCGTCAGGGAGCCGCTCCGCTGGAAGCTCGACCTTCGCAAGCGGGCGGTACCCAAGTCGCTGATGCCGGCACTACGACGAGCGGTGCTGGGACCGACCGCCGATGGGTGGAGCCCGCCGACATGGCTGCTGCCGCACCAGGTGGACGCGGCGCGTCGTATAGCGGCAAGCCTGCGGACGTTTGGTGGGGCCCTGCTCGCCGACGCCGTCGGGCTAGGGAAGACCTACACCTCACTGGCGATTTCCACTCTGTACTCGCGAACCGCCGTCGTCCCGCCAGCGTCGCTGGTGGATCAGTGGCGTCGAGTCGCTGCACTCGTTGGGATCCACGTGGTGGTGGTGTCCCAGGAGTCGCTGAGTCGAGGTGGGAATCTGCCGACGGTCGATCTGGTGATCGTAGACGAAGCCCACCGGCTGAGAAACCCCACCACCCGACGCTACGACCGGCTAGCCCGTGGCGTTGCCCGCGCCCACACCCTCCTCGTTACCGCGACACCTGTGGTCAACCGGGCCGCGGATCTGGTTCACCTGTTGAGGTTGTTCCTGTCCGACCATGATCTCGCGGCGCTCGGCGTCCGGTCTCTCCAGCAAGCACTGGACGCAACGGCATACGCCGACATGACGCACGCAGCCAGTCCCCTCATCGTCGCTCGATCTGCCCGCACTATCGCCCCGCTCTTGGGACGCCTCCCCCGGGCGGCTGACGGGCAGACCGTGCGTCTCGCTCCGCTTCCGAACCGAGACCTGGAACACCTGCTCAGCGAGCTCGACAAGCTCGAGTTTCCCAGCTTCAGCGACGCTCACGCCGTCCAGCTGTTGCGGCTGCATCTCCTCCATCGACTGGCTTCGTCGCCCGCTGCGTGCCGTGAGACCCTACGTCGCCATCTCGCTTACCTGGACCGAGCGCTCGCCGCCGCCCGGCGCGGCGAGCGACTCACCCGGGGCGCGGCTCGTCACCTGCTGGGCCCTGGAGACGATCTGCAGCTCGAGTTCGACAGTCTGAAGATCTGCCAACGGGTCTCGGGACTCCGCCCTCAGACCCTCGAGGCCGAGCAGCAACGGATCCTGCAGCTACTGGAACGCTTGCCAAACGGCCGGCATCCGAACCCGAAGGCGACGCATCTCCGCCAGGTACTGCACGACCGGCGGGGCTGCAAGACGATCGTGTTCACCACCGCCGTGGCGACAGCGCTCGATCTGGCCCGCCGCCTTGGTTGGCGAGAGGTCGCGGCAGTGGGGTCGGGCCGGGCCTGGATCGCGTCGGGGCGGATCCCGGTCGAGACCGCCCTCTCTTTCTTCGCACCCATGGCACGCAGTGTCGCCGCGCCGCCTCAGGCAGCGCGTGTTTCGACCCTCGTTGCCACGGACCTCGTGAGCGAGGGGCTCAACCTTCAGGACGCCGACGCCATCGTGCACTACGACCTGCCGTGGACACCGCTGCGCCTGGCCCAGCGACTGGGCCGCATCGCGCGCCTGGGATCGCGGCATGACACGGCGCACGTCTGGTGGTTCGCCCCCGCACCACCGCTCGAACGCCGACTCCGCCTTGCCGAGCGACTCCACACCAAGGTCTACTCCCAGCTTCAGCTCGGCGTCACTACCACAAGCTCAGTCGGGAGAGCGCAGGTGTGGAATCAGCTGCTCGAGTGTCGGGAGAGGATTGGCATGGCTGCGGGATGGCGGCGGGTGCCATCGACGGTGACAGCCGGGCCGCGGTTCGCGGTGGTGCGGGGCCCCCCTGCGGCTGCTCTGGCAGTCTGGTGGCACACAGGGACCGGCGTCATTCCCGAACTCCTCGTCGTCGGTGGCGCACCGCCCAAGCCAATGTTCGACTACTCAGTGTCGCACGCGGTCCTGGAGCGGTTGAGCTCAGCACCGCCGAGCGTGGGTCCGCCACCGCACAGCCTGGTGAGCTGCGCACTGCGATGCCTGCGGGAGCGTATGCAGGCGGCCAATGCTGGTCCATTCGACAGCGAGACCCGGCGGCTTGCGCGTTCGGTGATGCGCCACGCACGTGCGGCGGGGCAGCACCGTGATGTCCGACGAGTCGTCCAGCTCGACGCCGTCCTCGACCGTCTATCGGTTGGGCTGCGCGTCGGAGAAGAGCGCGAGTTGGCTGACCTGCTTGGCGGAACTGCGGACACCGATGCACTACGTGCGTGGCTACGCAGCCGACCGTCTGCTGGCAACGAGGCCGTCGCCTTCGAGGTGGAAGCCATGTTGTTCGGCGACGGCACCGCTGCGGACGGTGCGGCGTAGTGGCCTTCCGCAATCCACGGTGACCTCGCATCTTCGGGTCATCCGACTCCGCGATTCCAGAGGAAAAGTCATGCCTCTCCGCCGCAGGCTGCTCCGCGTCATTGGGTTCGAGCCGCTGTCCCACCGCCCTCCCCTGTCCCGCCGGTTCTGGTTCTACGCCGCAGCAGCATACCTCCTGCCAGTGATCGCCCAGGTGGTCCTGCCTGAGGACCCAGGACTCACGGACGAGTTGGTCTGGCTCGTCACCCTCGCCCCGGCCTTTCTGTTATCACTGCACTATGGGCTGCGGGGCGCGTTCGCTGCCCTCATGATGGGAACCGCGCTGTTCATGGCGGTCCAGATCGTGGTGGCGCTCAACTTCACGCCCGACGACTGGCGCATTACGGTGCCGATCTACGTCGCCTACGGCACGCTCTCGGTCAGCGTGGGATTCCTATCGGAGCAGCTACACGGCTTCTACAACCGAGCGCTCAAGAACGAGCGAATGGCGGCCATCGGCCAGGTAGCAGTGACCATCCGGCATGAGATCAACAATGCCCTCACGGCCATCGTGACCGAGAGCCAGATGTTGGCGTCGGACGGTTCCAATCTCACGGAGAATCAGAGGGAGTCGGCCAGGTGCATCCATGGTGCTGCGATGCGGATCGCTGACAACGTCCGTAAGATTGCCAACCTGGCCGACGCGCCGGTGACGACCTATGCAGGAGGGGTGAGAATGATCGACCTTGAGGCTGCGAAGGAGAGGGGTGTCTAGCGAATAACTAGGTGAAGAACGAGATACGCGATCCCGCCAATGCCGGCCGAGGCTGGGATTGTCAGAATCCAGGCCCAGATGATTCGTCCCGCCAAGCCCCACCTCACCGCCGAGATCCGCTGAGCCGAGCCGACACCCACGATCGAGCCGGTGATCGTGTGCGTCGTGCTGACCGGAATTCCCAGACCTGAGGCTAGGAAGACCGAAATCGCGCCGCCGGTCTCCGCACAGAAGCCGTGCACTGGTTTGAGCTTCGTGAGCCGGGATCCCATGGTCTTCACGATCCGCCAGCCGCCGGCAAAGGTACCGCCTGCTATGGCCGCGTGGGCTGTCAGGATCACCCAGGTTGGCACTTCGGTGGCAGTGGTGAGGTGGAATGCCCCAATCGGAAAATCGCTGAACAGATGCTGCGAGGACACCAAGAGGCCAACGATGATCCCCATCGTCTTCTGCGCGTCGTTGGTGCCGTGGCTCAAGCTGTACGCAGCCGCCGAGACCAACTGAAGCCGCCGGAAGTACTTGTCGACCGAGCGGGGGGTGGCACGCCGGCACAGCCAGGCAGTACCGACCATCAACACGAGCCCCAGCGCCATCCCCAGCACCGGCGCCACGAAGATGAAGAGAATCGGCTTCACCCAGCCGCCTAATATCAGGGCGTCGACCCCAGCCTTGGCGACGGCGGCGCCGCCGTACCCGCCGATGAGGGCGTGCGACGAACTCGATGGTATCCCCGCGTGCCAGGTGATGAGGTCCCAGATAATCGCCCCCAGTAGACCGCCAAGGATGACCAGGGGGTCGACGACCGACAGATCGATGAGGCCGTTCCCGATCGTCTTGGCGACGGCGGTACCGAAACCGAATGCGGCGACGAAGTTGAAGAATGCCGCCCAGGCCACGGCCGCGATCGGTGAGAGCACCCGGGTGGATACGACTGTCGCGATGCTGTTCGCGCTATCGTGAAACCCGTTGATGAAATCGAAGATGAAGGCAACAGCTATGATCGCGAGAACAAACCAGATCGACTCCAGCATCAAGCGTGCTTGAGGACGATGGACTCGAGGTCATTGGCCACGTCGTCGCAGGCGTCGATGGCCCTCTCGAGGTTGTCGTAGATCTCCTTCCACTTGATGAGGGCGATCGGATCATTCTCCTCATCGAACAGCTGGCCTAGCATGGCGTGGTACAGGGCGTCGCCTTCCTCTTCGAGCCGTTTCGCCTCGATGCAGTGCTGCATCACGTCCTTCTTGGCCCGCAGCTTCTCGACCGCCTTCGACGTTTCCGCCGTGATCCGCAGAATCACGTCGCACAGTTTCGCGATCCCTTCAGGTGGGGGACCCAACCGGAAGATCTGAGCGCGGCGGGCCAAGCTATCGATGCGGTCTATGACGTCATCGAGGTGGGAGGAGAGGAGATGGATGTCTTCGCGGTCGATGGGCGTGATGAAGGTTCGGTCGAGCCGATTGACCACTTCATGCGTGATCTCGTCCGCCTCGTGCTCGAGCCGTTTGATCACATCAACGTAGTAACCGACTCGGTCCGGTTCTCCGGAGAATAGCTCGCAAAGGTGGCCTGCCGCTTCATGGGACCGTTTCGCCACCTCCACGAACAGATCGAAGAACTCCTCTTCCCGCGGCAGGAGTCGTATCAAGCATTCCCTCCAGTAAGGGCGGAGTCCATTTGCAAGTGGCTATGGCGCGCTCGCGATTTCCTTCTCGTCGTAGTAGTCCAACTTGTGGAGCGGCATGACGACGCTCGAAAGCACGTTGAGCACATGACCGCCGATCCGCTTGTAGAACCGCGTCCCCAGCACGAGTGCCGTGGCGGTGTTGGCGTCGTACGAGCTGCGCGAGATCTTCTCCACCAGGACATCACATCGGTGAGCCACATCTCGTCCCTGGCGGATGAGCTCGACCGCACTTTCCCGGTCCGATATCGCAAAGACCTCCGCCGTTGCCGCGAAAGCGGCTTCCACGCCGGCACGAATCTCCCGGAGCTCGGCCACGATCTCATCGTCCGGCAACGGATCGGTACGAAGCTCCGTAACCTCCGAGAGGTTCTTCGCATAGTCGCCGAGCCGCTCGACGTCTTTCACCAAGCTCATGAGGAGCAGGCAGTACGGCAAGGACGGCGACGTGCCACGCAATGATAGGTGGGAGATCACCTGCTTGCGGATCTTCCGCTCCAGCTTGTTGACCTGCACGTCCTGCATGTAGACCTGGGTGCGCGCTTCCGGTTTCGCCTGCATGCCAAAGTAGATCTCGCCTGCCGCGACAGTCTGCTCATAAGCCAGCTTGAGCATACGCGCGAAGTTCTCGCCCATCTCGGCGAGCGGCTTGTCAGAGCGAAAGATGCTGAGCAACTCACGAAGCATTGGCGCCTCCCACAGCTACCCGAGAAGCCTATTCACGGCTGCGAAAATGGCTGGGACTCCATAGAACAAGATCACGACGTAGAGCAGCGCCCATCGACGCGACTGCACGGCAGTATCGGCAAGCCACCGCGCAGCACGGAGGGGCATGTCCCGAATAGTCCTCAAAGGGAAGATCAGCACTGTCGCGCTCAGATTGAAGAGCAAGTGAACCAGCGCGATCGTGATGCCCGCCGTGGCGTTGACGCCCGTTGCGCCCAGCGCCGCCAGCAGGGCGGTGACCGTCGTCCCGACGTTCGCACCGATGGTGACAGGGAAGGCTTGCGTCAAGGTGAGCAGTCCAGCACCCGCCAGAGGCACGAGCAACGAGGTCGTGATCGAGCTCGACTGGACCATGACCGTCACGACTGCGCCAACCAGCATCGCCAGTAGCGGAGCCTGACCCAGCCCGCGCGAGACAATCCCCTCAACCCGCGTCTGCAAAGCGGTCCGCATGACCCTCACCAGAAGGACCAAAGCGGCGAAAATCAGTACCGCGCTGACGACGATCAGGATCACCGACTCGAGCCGCGGCGAATCCACCAGCGCCCCGATAGCCGACTTGATCGGCCTCAGTGCCCCCTTGAGGAGACCCTTGATGGGGCTGTCATACTCCACGCCGCCCAAGCCGGTTACGACGGTCGATAGGGCCGTAGCAGCCTTCTGCAAGTACCCGGTTAGCATCTCCAGCGGCAGCAGGGTCACAACCGCAAGGAAATTGAAGAAGTCGTGACACGTGGCGACCGAGAAGGCCCGGCGGAATTCCTCCCGCCGCCCCATGTGCGCCAGGGACACGATGGTATTGGTGACCGTCGTGCCGATATTGGCACCCATTACCATCGGCACGGCGTTCGCAATCGGAAGTGGATTCTCGGGCGCGGCGACTAGCCCGACGATGAGCGAAGTCGAGACGGATGAGCTCTGAACCAACGTAGTCGCGAGAATGCCGACCATCAGCCCCATGAACGGGTTCTCGGTGGCGGCGAAGAATGAATCCAGCAATCCCCCCCCAAGCGCCTTGAAGCCATCACCCAGCCCATTCACGCCGAGCAGGAACACAAACAGCAAGGCGAGGACCGTAGCGATCCGCACCAGCGGATGCGCTGCGATGGAAGGCCGGACTTTCGGAAGCTTGGGGGCGGTGGGACTCAAGAACCTGCTCAACTTCGACCAGTGGCGGATGGCATGCGCGTCAGTCTCCAGTCAGACGGGTGGCAATCTTGCCACTCGATGGGGTGGGGGCAAGTCCCGCACTGCGTCACCGCGCAGCAGTAGCGCCACCACCTTCTCCAGCAAACCTCACCGGCGCCGCTGCGGACTGACGCGTGCCCACAAGCAGCGCCAGCCAGGGACAGGCAAGCCCAGGCCGTCCATGGGAATGGGCCCGCTGCAACGTGGCTGAAGGCGTGCGTCGCTTCGG
>WVYX01000166.1 GCA_011772755.1 Gemmatimonadales bacterium | reverse complement strand
GTGCGGTTGGGTCAGGAACGCGTCAACAGAGCAAAGCCCCGTTATACCTGGATCTGGCCAGGTATCACCTAATGACTCTGATGGTGGGTGAGGAATCAGAGGATATTGCTCTGCCGTTGGTAGAGGAGGCGATAGACCGGTATCTAGACTCGGGCCAGACCGGCGGCTTGAGCCAGTCGGTGAGCATAGTTGCGCTCCAGCGTTGGCGGCGGGCGCAGCGTAGCGCGGTGGACTCAACGGAACGTCAACACGCTACTGGCAAACTTCAAACTCCGACAAACCCGGTCCGAAATCACCTTGCGGAGCCAACGCAGGCGGGGACATTACCGGCATCCATCGAACCGCCGATGGCCTGAAGGCCATGACTCGCCAGTGCGAGCGCCCTCCAAGCCGGACGCCCCACCGACGAGCAGGGCCCACGACCAGCGACGGGAAGCTGTCAAATAGCTGCCGAATCGAGGGTGACGGCATGATCGCCCGCAACGTCTGCCTTGTTAGCCGCCAGGGTCGATCCCCAAAGAACCCACAAGAGCAATGGGCCGCTCGTAGTACTGGCGGTTGGAGTGCTGTTGTTAGCAAAACACAGGAGGTCACCATGAGATTCAAAGGACTACCTTTTGCTCTGGTCGGATTCGCCGTCGTGGCAATGGGTTGCGCGGATGACGGAGTGCTCGGTCCAGATCCCGAGCTCAAATTGCTGGAAAAGCGGGCGATCACGGGGCCACAGGAGGTCGAAGGAGCGACCGGACCGGGATCCCTATACAAACTCTTCTACCCTGCGGTATGGAACGGCGACCTGGTCATCTACTCGCACGGTTACGTAGCCCCTGGCGAGCCCATCGCTCTTCCCGATGTGGATCCCCTGCCTGCTATCCTCACCGGATTCGGCTATGGAGTGGCGTACTCGAGCTTTTCGGAGAACGGGTACGCGGTCAAAGACGCGGTTCAACGCACCCGCCAACTCCGTGGCATCTTTGCATCGCGATTTGGGATGCCAGACAGAACCTATCTGGCCGGTCATTCGGAGGGCGCCCTCATCGCGCTGATGCTGGCGGAGAAGAACCCCAAGCTGTTTGACGGCGCTCTTCCGATGTGCGGGCTCGTGGGGGGCGGGCCACTGCAGGTCGAGTACCTCCTGAACCTGCGCGTGCTGTTCGACTACTTCTTTCCGGGAGTCATTCCCGGCACGGCTTTCGAGATTCCGGAAGGGCTGGATTTCGATGCGCATGTGGTACCGGCCGTCACCTGGGCCATCTGGACCTTCCCCTTGCTAGCGGCTGAAATGGCAGGCGTAGATCAGCTCGGGATCCAGTACACCACCCCCGATGAACTTGTCGAGATCATCCTGTCCGGGCTCTACTACAACATCGTTGGCACCGAAGACCTGCTCGGGCGGACCCACGGCCGCATCATGGTGGGCAACATGGACACTGAGTACACGGGCTCCTCCGATGACGACGCCCTCAATGACGGCGTTCAGCGTTTCGCAGCCACCCCCGACGCCGCGAACTACCTGGAGCATTGGTACCAGCCCAGCGGCAAGCTGGCCATTCCCGTGGTCACCTTACACACGACGCGAGACGGTGCGGTGCCGTTCTTCCACGAGGCCGCTTACGCAGATCTGGTCTCAGCCGCAGGAAGATCCGACATGTTGCTGCAGCGGTCCGTGGACCGATCCGGCCACTGCGCATTCACGGTTCCGGAACAGGTCGGCGCATTCCTCGAGCTAAAGACATGGGTGGAGACGGGGTTGAAGCCAACGCCGTAGGGTGACGGCTGGGCAAGCCGCAGGTCACAGGCTCGAGCGAAGGCCTCCGGAGCGCTCTCGGCGCCCTCGAAGTCGTTGTAGTCGCCATCTTCGCCGCTGAGTACTTGCTGCGGCTTGCCGTCACAGACAGGAAGCTGCGCTTGGTGTTCAGCTTCTTTGGCCCTGTCGACTTGGCAGCGATCTTGCCCTTCCACCTCGCGACGGGCATCGACCTTCGGTCGATCCGAGTCTTCCGACTCTTGCGCCGCTTCCGCGCCGTCAAGCTCGTACGCTACAGCCGCGCCATTCAGCGTCTCGTGGGTTTGCACTGGAGGGGCAGGTATATCGCGGTTACGCGGAATTGGACTCTTTCTGGCGAGCAGGCTTCGCCAGCGCTGACCGCATAGACATTACGAATCCGACTCGCGAACCATGGTCTGGACGGCCGATGTCGTATGTCTAGTGGAACGGGGGTCTTCAGCGTGACGGATTCTGCCGGGGTGACCAGCCCCGAGACTGCGTTTGCACTCACTACGACCTGAGTACGTCGTGACGGAGAGTGGAGGGTGCTGCTCGGCCACGAGTCCTGGCCGCCGCCCGAGTCCACGTAGCGTCTTCTCCGAACCCACCACCGATATCGCAGCCCCGAGCGTCCGAGCGGTGTTCGGGGCTTTCGGTCCTTGCCCGGCTTCCCGCCAACGGCTACCGCGTAGTGCAGCAACACCTGACTGACGTGCACGTCGCGCGCCGCGAGCTGAGCTAGGTCGCGCACCGCTGACGGACTTGTGCGAGCTTGGGTGCTGGAAGAACCCGCAGACGGTTCTCAAGTCCTACCAGCGGCCTGACGAGGCGACGATGCGGGATGCCCTCCGGCAACGCAGGGCGATCGAGGGCTCGTGAATCGACAGCAGATCCGACAGCAGCCGTGAAACACGAAGCCCTGCCTGAACCCGAACTCCAAGCAGGGCACTGCATTGCGAAATGGGCCAGGGAGGAGTTGAACCTCCGACCTCACGCTTATCAGGCGTGCGCTCTAACCACCTGAGCTACTGGCCCCCTTGGGAAGCCGTAATCTAGACGAATCCGTAGCCGGCTTCTACCCCACACCGCACAAGGCATGACGGCATACACGGCAAGCGGCACGGATGCTGCACTGCTGTCATGACGTCTTGCCGTCATACCGTCGCCTCACTCCCAGTTCTCACGCCGGCGAGACGGCCGCGGCTCGTCCTCATGGTCGTCGTACTCCTCCTCGTACTCCTCGTACTCATCTTCGTCCTCATCGTACTCGTCGTCGTACTCGTCGTCTTCCTCGAAGTCATCGTACCCAACGTCGCCCTCATCGTCGTCGTCATACTGTATCACGACCACCGGCGAGTCCGACACTTGCCAGGGCAACATGGTCTCCTCCGAAACCCTCATGCGAATTGGTGAAAAGCACGACCCCCCAACTGCCCACCCTGCATGGCCCTCTCCACAACGGCCTCCACCGCACGCCTCCGAGAGCCGGCTCGAGGCTGCCCGGGTGGGGAACTCGAGCTAGACGCCCACCTCGGACGCCATCGTCCGCATACTGGTAATCTTGTTACCTCTATTCAAGCTCCCGTCAAGCCCCCCCAACCGGCCTGCCCGGTGCGCTGCCACGGCGCAGCAGCAAGAGGCCGGTACTCGCACGGGATAGCAGTCTCATGCCCGCGTCGCTCGGCCTCCGCTCACGCCTGATGGCTGGCGGCTGAAGGCTGAGGGCTAAGGCCTGAACGCTCTATTCCGCGCCGCGACACTCTCGCTCTCTTCCGGGGGACACGACGGGCTCCGCTCGATCTGGATCGTGACGTGGTGAATTCCGAGATCAGCCATCCGGGTTTGCACGGTCTCAAGCACCCGCTGGCTGTTCCCGGGGTCACACACCACCGCGTGCCCACTCATCGCCACCACCCCGCTGGTGAGGGTCCACACGTGGAGATCGTGCACCTCGTCCACGCCGGGGATGGTGGCGATCCGCTTCTCCACCTCACCCAGCGCTATGTGCCGGGGGGTTGCCTCCAGGAGCACATCCACGCTCTCCCGCATCAGCCGCCAGGCGCCCACGAGAATCAGCAGCGCGATGCCCACCGAGATAATGGGATCAGCCAGCATCCACCCCGTTAGCAGAATGACGGCGCCGGCGGCCATAGCACCGACGGAGCCCAGCAGATCCCCCAGCACGTGGAGGTAGGCACCCCGAACGTTGAGCGACTCCTTGTGCCCGTCGTGCAGCATCCGCGCAGCGATGATGTTCACCACCAATCCCGCGGTCGCCACCCCGAATAGGATGCGTGGCTCTACCTGCGGCGGGTTGGCGATCCGGCCCACGGCGTCCCACACGATGAGCCCCGCCACCACGAACAGCGCTGCACCGTTCACCAGGGCTGCTAGGATCTCCAGCCGCAGATACCCGTAGGTCTTGTCCGGTGTAGCGGGGAGCTGTGCGAACCACGCCGCGAACAGGGCCAGAGCGACGGCGGCGACGTCGGTGAGCATGTGCCCGGCATCGGCCAGCAGCGCCAGAGAGTTCGCCACCCAACCCGACACGAACTCCACCACCATGAACGTGGCCGTGACGCCGAGCACGACCTTGAGCGCGCGGGAGTGGCGCCGGGATGCAGGCTGTCGGTGCGTGCACTCCAGGGAGCGATCGGACGGAGAGAACCCGGTGTCGGGGGAAGTGTTCAATGCAAGCCCCAGGTGAGCGGGGAGCGGGGAGCGGTACGCTCCGCCCCGAGGGGAGTTACCCAGGCGTCAGGCACCGGCCTGCTCCCCGCTCCCCGTTCCCCGGTCACCTCGCTGGCGGCCTGGCTGAGATGGCTTAGCTTAAGAATCAGCGGGTTCATGGAAGACGTATCCCTATCAGCACTCCTCTGGCGCGCCGCCGCCGTACTGGTCCTCGTGGTGGCCAACGCGTTCTTCGTCGCCTCCGAGTTTGCCCTCGTCGCCGCCCGACGCTCCCGCATCGAGGCCCTGATCCAGAGTGGAGACCGAAAGGCTAAGGCGGTCAAGGCGGCGCAGCAAGACCTCCAGCGTCAGCTCTCGGCGACGCAGCTCGGCATCACGCTCGCCTCGATCCTGCTGGGGTACGTGGCGGAAGACACCGTTGCGGTGCTGTTCCGCGATTGGGTGGAGCGGCTGCCGTCCGCGGTCTCGTTCCTCGGACGGGCGGCCGTGGCGTCGGTGGTTGCCGTGTCAATCGTCTCCTTCCTGCACGTGGTGGTAGGCGAGCTAGCACCCAAGAACTGGGCCATCACCTTCCCCGAGCCCATCGCCCGGTGGATCGCGCGACCGCTCATGTTCTTCACTTGGATCACCCGCCCCGTCACCGACCTGCTCAACTGGAGCGCGAACCAGTTGCTGCGTCTCCTGGGGGTCAAGGCCACGGCGGCCGAGCTCGAAGCCGCGCACTCGCCGCAGGAGATCATTACGATCCTGCGGCAGAGCCAGAAGTCAGGGCACCTGGATCACGAAGACGTCGAGATGATCGAGGGGGTCTTCGAGTTCACGGAGAAGAACGCCCGCGACGTCATGACGCCCCGCACCGAAGTGGCCGCCCTCCCGGAGAACCTCGCCATCGCCGAGGCAGCGGACCGGATTCGGGAGGCCGGGCGCTCGCGGTATCCGCTGTACCGCGAGTCCCTCGACGACATCGTGGGGATTGTACACGTGAAGCAGATCCTCGCGGCCCTCTCGGAGCATGCGCGCGACGCCGTGAGCTCCATCGCGCGACAGCCCATGTTCGTACCCGGCACCCGAGAGGTGGAGGACGTGCTGGCCGACATGAAGCGCACCAAGGCACAGATGGCCGTCGTGCTCGACGAATACGGCGGCACCGCCGGCATCGTCACCATGGAGGATCTGCTGGAGGAGATCGTGGGGGAGATCTACGACGAGTACGACCGTGCCGAGCCCCTACCGCAGGCGAGCGGCGATCAGGTCACGCTCCCCGGCGACATGGAGATCGAGGACGTCAATGCAGGCTACGGGCTCAAGATCTCCGACGAGCACTACCTCACCATCGGCGGCTACGTCTTCGGCCAGCTCGGCCGCCTGCCCCGCCCGGGCGACGCGGTCACCGTCTCAGGTGCGCGGTTCGAGGTGCTGGAGATGGACGGACGGCGCGTGGGAAAGGTGAAGATGGTCAAGGAGCGAGGAGTAAGGAGTAAGGAGTGAGGGGTAGGGAGTAAGGAGTGCGTGGGACTTCCATACTCCTTACTCCCTACCCCTCACTCCTTACCGCTGCGCCAGCCGTACCGCCAGCCCGACGGCCTCCTGCATCGAGCCGGGATCGGCGATCCCCTTCCCGGCGATGTCGAACGCGGTCCCGTGATCGGGCGCCGTGCGGATGAACGGCAGTCCCAGAGTCACATTCACGCCCCGCCCGAAGCCGGCCACCTTCACGGCGAGCATCCCCACGTCGTGATACGGGGTGAGCACCGCGTCGAATTCCCCTCTCATGGCTCGAACGAACACGCTGTCGGCAGGCAGCGGACCCACGGCGTTCAGCTCCTGCGCCGCGGGCTCGAGCACCGTGGCATCTTCCTCGCCGAACAGTCCGCTCTCCCCGGCATGGGGGTTCAGCGCGCAAATCGCGAGCCGGGCGTCCTCGATTCCCCACCAGCACTCCAGAGAACTCCGGGTGATGTGTCCAACTCGGAGAACCCGCTCGATGGTGACCGCAGCAGGAACCTCGCGCAACGGGATGTGTGTGGTAATGAGCACTACTCGAAGCACGCCAGCCGCCAACATCATCGCGACGTCTACGCCGCCTGCGAGCTCGGCCAACCATTCGGTGTGGCCAGGGTAGGTGTAACCCGCCAGGTGCAGTGCCCGCTTCTCCGCGGGGCCGGTGACGATGGCGGCAACGTCGCCATCCAGCGCGAGTTGGACGGCTCTTTCCACCGAGAGCCCGACCAGACGGCCGGCCACTTCGGGAGGAACGGGGAGCGGGGAGCGGGGAGCGGGGCTCCACGTCGGCAGCTGCGACTCCATGGGCGTTGTCAAGCGTTCGGAGCGCGAGCAGTCACCGTCTGGTACCGCTCCCCGCTCCCCGACAACGACGTGCTCGGCCGGCAGCCCGGAGACGAGAGCTTCCGGCCCGACCACCACGTAGTCTGCCTCCGCCGGCGGGTGCTCCAGCGTCTTGGCCACCACTTCGGGCCCGATACCCCGCGGATCTCCCAACGTGATCGCGACGCGCGGGCGCATGGGAGCTAGATCCGTATTTCGATGTGCGTAGCGGCGCGGAGCCGCCGGAGATAGCGCTCCATCGCGTTCCGGCTCGCCAGCTCCTCCCGGAGCTCGTCGCGCAGATCCGCGAAACTGAACTCGCCCTCGGCCCGCGCAGTCTCGAACACGATGACGGCGAACTTCGGGCGCGCGTCACCGCTGTCCAGCAACACGGGTCCGACGATCTGCCCGGGCTGCGCCATAACAAGTGCATCTCGGTAGTGCTGCGGAAGCGAGTCGCGGGGGAACTGTTCTACGAACCCCTGTTCCCGACCGGCCCGGTCGTGGTACAGCGCCGACAGCGAGTCATAGGACGCCCCCTCTCGAAGCGCCGCCGCTACTTCTTCCGCCAGTTGACGACCCTGCTCGCGGTCAGCTTGGGTAATCTCGGGAGCGATGAGAATGTGCCGCACCTGCACTTCGGCGGGCTGGGAGCGCTCGGTCTGGATGATGTGAAAGCCGAATGCCGTACGGACGGGTCGCGAGATGTCACCCGGCTTGAGGCGAAACGCCACCTGCTCAAACGCAGGGAGCAGCCGCCCACGCCGCACCCACCCCAACTCGCCACCCCGATCACGGGTCCCCGGGTCGTCGGAGTACCGCTGAGCCAGCGCACCGAAGTCCGCCCCGGCCCTCAACTCACCTACCAGGCTGTCTGCCAGGCGGAACGCGGCCACGACGGCGGCGCTATCGCCCTCCACGCGAATCACAATCTGCCGGAACGTGACGCTGGCCGGCCGCCGCGGGTGCCGCGGCTTCGTCTCGTCATAGAACGCCCGGAGCTCCGCCTCCGTCGGGGCCAGGGGATCCAGCTCCCCTTGCGCCCGCAGTTGTTGCACGTGTTGGTCGCGCAGCAGCTCGCGCCGCTGTTGTTCCGCCAACCACCGGCGGTACTCTTCCTGAGAACCGAAGTTCGCTAACTGGAGCTGGCGCTGGAACTCCAGCTCAGACGCGAACTGACCACGAATCGCCCGGACGGCCCGATCGACCGCCGACTGGACGTCTTGCTCAGTGACCACGACCATGGTGTCTCGCAGCGCGGCCTGCACCAGGAGTTCCTCATCGATGAGCTGCCGCAAGATTTCCAGTCTGAACTCCCTGAGCTCCGCCGGGTCGCTGGGAATCTGGAAACCCTGTTGCCGGTACAGGTTGAGTTCTTCCTGGATGCGCGACCGGGGGAGGAGCTTGTTCCCCACAATGGCCGCGATCCCATCGACCACCGCAAAGGCCGTATCCTGCGCCCTCGCCGGCACCAAGTAGCCGGCAGCTAGCGCGGCGAACGCGACCACCGACGCGATTCTACCGAGCATCTGATCGCTCCTCGCTCGTATCGCTGGGCACGCCTGGAGCGCCGCCCTCCGGCCTCNNTGCGCACGCCTGGAGCGCCGCCCTCCGGCCTCCCCGTGGTGTCGGCAGGCGGCGTCGACTGCTCCAGCCGCAGCTGCTGCGCCCGGTCAACCACCTGATCGACGCCGGCCGATGAAACCCGCCACCTGGATTCGGACCGCAGCTTGTCAGCCAGAAACGGCGGCACGACAACGACGCCACGTAGGGCCCGTGCGAGACGACTGAGATAGCCATAGACGGCCTCGTCGACGGCCTGGTGCCGTGCGTCACCCCCTGTGGATGCGCCGAATATCGAGTCTATCATGAGCGCGTTACGCACATCTGCGATCTCTGCGCGCAGCTGTTCCTTGATCTCCCCGTAGTCGGCTTCCTCCAGTTCCATGCCTGACTCTCTCGCCTCCCGCACCAGCGCCTCGTTGCGCATGAGCGACCGTGCCAACTCCGCGAGCTGCTCATCGGTGGCGACTCTGATCTGCTGGTGTATCTGCCCGGGAAGCGCCCGAAGCCACCGTACAAAATCGAACGTCGTGAACTTCCCGCCCCTGTAGGTCCCCAAGACCTCATCCGACCCGTAAGTGCGCTGCGGTGCGTCGGCCGCCTCTCGCATCGCAGCAGCAGCCGTTGAGCGCACGTCGAGCGACCGCCGCTCCTCCAACTCCTCGAGGAAAACAGAGTCCATCCGGTCGATGAGCAACGCTTCGATGGCTTCCGCATACTGCGGCCGCACATCCCTCAAAGCGGGGCGCCGCACCACGTGGAACCCGTATGACGTCTCCGTCACCTCCGACAGCTCGCCGGGTTTCAGCGCGAACGCTGCCTCTTCGAACTCGGGGGCCATCCGCCCTCGGGTAATCACGCCGAGACTGCCGCCCCGCCGGCGGGCTCCGGGATCATCGTTTTCTTCGTTGGCCGCTTCCCAGGAGCCGCCTGCGGCAAGCCGGTCCCGGATCGAGGTGGCCTGCGCCAGTGCCTCCGCCCGCTGTGGCGGCGACATGTCCGGTGTCGTGCGGATCAAGATGTGATCGATCAACCGGTGATCACCAGCGGCATAGGCGCTGTCGACCACGGACGAATCCAACCGCACTCGCTCGGCGATCAACTGCTCATGGTAGGCGTCCACCAGCCGCTGGTCCACGTCCGGCCACATGGCCTGGAGAACCGTGGCCCGGTCCAGCAGGGAATCCCCCTCCTCCACCCGTTGCGCGAAGAGGGAATACTCGACCCACCGGTGCGCCCATCCTTCCACCACCTCCCGACGCAGCCGCAGGCTCTTTGCCTCGGCAAGAATGGCAGCCAGTTCGTCGACCGACAGCTCGTGGTCGCCGGCTCGGGCTACCACCCCGACATCGGCGGTCAGAGCATCCTTCAAGCTGCACGCCGTCACGAGCATGGCGGAAAGTCCAACCAACAGAAGCCGCATACTCACTCCTACCTTCATTGGCACCTGGGCTGTCTTGAGTTGACCCCGTTGCGTCACTACGATCTTGGGCTCGGGTGTGTCGCAGCCTCCCACCACAGCCTAGGCATCGCTTGCCGCGGCTGACAGAGCCCGCACGAGGCCCGCACCCATGGCCATGCCACCAAGTCGGCGGAGCCGCAGAGCCAGCGGTACCGTCTGTCGCACGTCAGCTGCGAATTGCACCTCGTCGAGGGCCGCCGTGAGTCGCAGCAGTCTAGGCGCAGCATCGGCGCGGAACCTCAGCCGTGCGTCGTCCCCTCGCACCACGATCGATTGCAGCCCAAGTCGGGCACCGAGGGCGCGGAGCTCCGAAGCCACCAACAGCCGGTCCGCTTCGTCCGGCAGTGGACCGAAACGGTCGCGCAGTTCCTCGCGCAAAGCCGCAATCTCGCCAAGTTGGCCTGCACACGCCAGCCGCCGGTAGAAGTCGAGCTTGGCATCTTCGTCGGGCACATACACATCGGGGAGGTGCGCCGGCCCGTCAAGCGTGACGTCAGCCGGGGGATGCTCCGTCAGCACGCCTTCTCCCTTCAGCGCCCGCACCGCGTCATTGAGCCAGCGCATGTACAAATCGAACCCCACCGCGTGAGCGTGTCCGGATTGCTCCTTCCCCAGGAGATTACCCGCACCCCGTAGCTCGAGGTCCCGCAGCGCGATGCGATAGCCGGAGCCCAGCTCCGTATGGTGTTCCAGCACCTTGAGCCGCTCCTCCGCCCCTGGATCCACCGCATCGGGCACCACCAGGTAGCAATACGCCCGGCGATGGCCCCGACCGACCCGGCCCCTCAGCTGGTACAGCTGCGCTAGGCCGAATTGCTGGGCGTTGTGCACGATCATCGTGTTGGCATTCGGCACGTCGAGGCCGGACTCGACGATCATGGTCGAGACCAGGACGTCCACCCCCCCAGCCACGAACTGTCGCATCACCCCGTCGAGATCGCGCTCCCGCATCTTGCCGTGCGCCACGGCCAGGTGGGCTCGAGGCGCCATCCGGCGCACCCGCTCGGCAACCGTGTAAATGGTCTCAATGCGGTTGTGGACGAAGAACACCTGTCCACCGCGGTCCAGCTCACGGGCCATAGCCTCCACCAGCAGCTCATCGTCCCACGGTTCGATGAAGGTGAGCACCGGCGACCGGTCCCGCGGCGGCGTCTGGATCATAGTGAGATCCCGTAGGCCGGCGAGCGCCAAGTGGAGCGTGCGGGGAATCGGCGTCGCGGTCAGCGTGAGCACGTCAACCTCAAGCCTAAGCGCCTTGAGCCGCTCCTTATGCCGCACGCCGAATCGGTGCTCCTCATCTACCACCAACAGCCCCAGGTCGCGGAACGTGACGTCGGGCGACAGCAGCCGATGCGTGCCGATCACGACGTCCACCGTTCCCTCTCGAAGTCGCCGCGTGACGACGCGTTGCTCCGCTGTCGTGCGAAAGCGAGACAGCACCTCGATGTTCACGGGGTAGTCCGCCAGACGATCGCCAAAAGTCCGCCCGTGCTGCTCGGCGAGAATGGTGGTTGGCGCCAGCACCGCCACTTGCTTGCTCGCTTGCACCGCTTTGAACGCGGCACGGACCGCCACCTCCGTCTTGCCGTACCCGACGTCACCCACCATGAGCCGATCCATGGGGCGAGGCAGCTCCATATCCCGCTTCGCCTCCTCGGCGGCCGTGCGCTGGTCTGGCGTGTCCTCGTACAGGAATGAGGACTCGAGCTCCCGCTGCCACCGAGTGTCAGGCGGATAGGCGTAGCCGCCTGTCAGGGAACGGCGAGCGTACAGCTCGAGGAGCTCGGCGGCCATGCGCTGGATAGCCGCCTCGGTCCTCGCCCGCTGGCGCCTCCACCGCTTGCCACCAAGGCGGTTGAGTCTGGGCGGGGCCCCGTCCCCATCGTCGACCGCCGTGCGATACTGCTCGACCTGGTCCAGCCGGTAGAGGGGCACGTTGAGCCGGTCGCCGCCTTCGTATTCCAGCACCGCGACTTCTATGGTCGCGCCCCTAGCGACCGTGATCGTCTCGATCCCTCGATAGACCCCGATCCCATGCTCCAGGTGGACCACGTAGTCGCCCGGTGTCAGGGAGCCGGCCGAAGCAGTGCTGAGCGCCTGGCGATAGCGCCGCGGCCGGCGGATGCGACGGGCGCGTCGGAAGATCTCATGGTCGGTGAGCACCGTCAGGTCGCCGGTGGCGAACCCCCCACCGAGCGATCCCAGGGCCAGAGTCACCATGGGCGGGAGACGGTCAACCCCANNTCCAGCTGGCCTTCGTTGTCACACAGAATGAGGGTCGGTCCCTCCCCCACCACACGAGCCAGGCGACCCATCTTCCGCTCGATGGAGGGCGGCGGCTGCAGCTTCAGATCGTGATCAATAGGAGAACGCTCCAGCTCCAGCTTGGCGAATGGACGCCACTGCTTCCCCCACTCCTCCGGAGACAGAAAAACGGCTTCACGCCCCGGGACATCCTCGCCCCGACGACGAGCTACCTCGATGTGATGCGCAGCATCCTGCCAGACCCTTCCAACCTCCTCGTAGTCGACCGCCGGATCCACGACCACCACCGTATCGTCGGGCAGGAGACCCAGGAGGGTCTGGCGATCCTCTCCCCCTGCACCCTCTCCCCCCCCTCCTCCCGGGCCCACCGGCAATATCGTTACCGCCCCGACCTCTCCCTCCGACCGCTGCGTGTCTAGATCGAAACTTCGTATCGACACCGGCTCATCACCCCACCACTCGATGCGGGTGGGCGCGGCCATGCCAAAGCCGTACACGTCGATGATGCCGCCGCGCACGGCAAACTGCGCCGCGTCAAGCACCGACGGGCGCCGCTCGTAGCTCATGGCCTCGAGTCGCTCGACGACCCAACTCAGTCGCACCTCATGACCTTTGCGGATCTCGGCGCGCATTCCGGTCACCATGCTGGGCATACGCGTGTGTTCCGCCGTCGCCCTCAGCGTAGTGACCACAATTCGAGCCCGACCGGTCAGGACAGCCTCAATGGTCTCCACCCGCTCGCCGGCGATCTCGAGGTGCGGCTCTTCCTCACCCAGCGCCTCGCGCTGGGGATACAGGCGCGCCAGATTGCCGGCCAAGACGTCCAGGTCCGCTAGCCACCGCTCGGCGGCCGCCGGCAGTGGGGCGACCACGAGAAACACCCGTTGCTCGAGACGTTGGGCGAGCGCGGCGAGCAGCACTGCCCCGCTCGACCCCGGAAGCCCGCCGACACCCAGTCGTTCGCCCCTTCCCGGCAGGGACGTCTCGATCGATCGGTAAGCGGCTAGATCACGGAAGGCGTTCAGCAGCGTCGGGAGCATCACTCCCTCCGCTTGAGGCGGCCCACACTCGCCAGCGCCAACTCCGCCACTGCTGCGAGTATGGCTGCCGCGATCAGCAGGCCCGTGAGTTCCGCACGCCGGGCACCGCCGAAGAGCTCCCGGTCCAGCGCTTGTCCACCCAACACGTGAGCGTCAGCCCCCAGCGTAGCCCGGACAACCCGGGGACTCGCCGGTGCCAGCTGAGACTCCCGATAATCGTGATTCACTTCCAGGGCGCCCACCGTGTCGCCACCCGTGCCCCGGACCAGGTACACACCCGGCTCAAGGGGCGCAGCGAGCCGTCCGTCGCCTGGGATCACTGCGGGCCCGCCCCACAGCAGCAGCGCCTCAGCCCCGGGCGGGAAGACGACCGCAGCGCCAGGTGCGGCCTGTACGGTCCACGACTCCGTCGCTGCAACCCGGTTGATGAGCAGATCGAGAAACGGAATGAAAGCCGCACTGATGGGGAGCGCTGACCAGCGCTCCTCCATCCGACTCGCCACCAGCACCTGGTTGCCCGCCCGCACCAGCCATGGCTCGCCACCCACGCGGGCGAGCACCACCCCGGAGCCCCGCATCCGATACCGCCTGTAGATTACCGCTCCCTCGGCCGGTCCCACCTCACCGGTCAGCGTCCACTCCCCTTCCACCAGCTCCCCGTAACGCCAGCCGATCCCACGTGCAGCGAGGGCGCGGTTCACAGACCCAATAAGCGAGGGATCGTGCGGGGGAAACACCAGGGCCACCCCGTCGCGAGGCCGATCGGTCAGCACAACTTCACTACCCTCCCGAGCGCGTCCCCCTCCCTGCAGCACACTCACCGCCTCTTGCACGAACCGACCCACTGCAGGCTCCGCACGAACCGCCGCCGGGTCCGCCACCTGCAACGCCAGCCACCAGCGATCGTCCGCCCGCAGCTCGTCCGGATCAAGCTGGACGGAGGCCACCAGCCAGCCGCGGCGCGGCCCGCTGGCCGCGAGGGCCGCCCGGTCCCCCGGTCGCGCCACGGCTCGGGCGACATCCCCGCCATTGATGGCGAGCCTCACCGCCGCCGCACCCTCCCAGGACCCCCCAATGTGGGCGACCACGGCCCCCTCCGGAGACCAGACCGGGGGCTCGGCGTACGCCGAATCGATCCCCCGGTTCTGCGGCACTTCGGGGGGCTCCCAGGCAAGCACCCGTGCGGTCGCAGGATCGCCCGGAGAAAACGCGGTGGCCTGCAGATCGCTCAGCAGCACCACCTCCCACACCGGCAGGCCTGCGGCGGCCGCGGCACGCGCGCCGGCCCGAACCGCCTCCGCGACATCGAGCCGCAGGGGCCATGGGGTCAAGCTATCCAGCACCGCTGCGGCTTCGCCCCGGCTAATGCGTCGGGGAATACCGTCGGCGAGCACCAGCCACAGGCGGTCGCCGGCAGCCGTCCGGGCCAACACGTGTCGGGCCCGCTGCATCAGCACATCGAGGACACGCTGCCCCGCCACGACCGCGCCGGACGACAGGGAGTTGTCCACGATCAGCGCGAGGGCGGTCGGTGGATGCGCCGTGCCAGCCCCAACCCGGGCAACCGGCCGCGCCACAGCCAGGACGATGAGCAGGATGATCGCCACGCGGAGCAGCAGGAGCAGCAGGTTTCGCAGCTTCAACCGGCGACTGTGCTCTCGCTCGGTGGCCGTCAGGTATTGCACCGCAGGAAACAGCACCGTGGGCGGGAGCCTCCGCCCCATGAGGTGCAGCAACGGGGGGATCGCCGCGGCCGCGAGGCCGAGCAGGGCGAGAGGCTGGAGAAAACCGATCACCCGAGGCGGGAACGGCTGGCGGCGGCACGGCGGAGCACGTAGCCGAACGGGGTGTCCGTCAGCACGTGATGGTAGTCGATGCCGCCCCCTCGACAGGCTGCGCGCCACTGCTGGATGGTCCGGTGCACGGTGTCCTCATACACCGTCCGAAGCTCCCGGGGACGCGCCACGAGACTGTCTCCGGTCTCGGGGTCCTCGAACCGCGCCTCGGGGGGTCCCTCCAGCGACAGCTCTCCAGGGTCCATGATGTGAAAGACCGTGACCTGATGTCCCCGATGGCGCAGGTACTGCAACGCCAGCAGCGCGAGATCCCGATCCAGCAAGAGATCGGACACGAATATCACCAGGCCCCGCCGCCGCAACAGATCGGTCACCTGCCGTAGCGCCGGTTCCGCCACCGTCCCCCCTCCGGCCGTCAGTGACACCACTGCCGAGAGAAGGGGCCACCAGTGGCGGTGGCGCGCCCGCGCCCGCACCACCGCACGCACTTCCTCGTCGAACCCGATGAGGCCCGTAGCATCACGCTGGCGCAGCAGGATCAGGGCCAGTGCGGCCACCAGCCGCTTGGCGTACTCCAACTTGGTCAGCCGCCGCTCACTGCCTGCCCAGTCCATCGACCGACTCACATCGAGCACGATCATGGATCGGAGATTGGTCTCCTCTTCGTACTGCTTCACGAACAGCCGATCAGCCCGGGCCAGAATCTTCCAGTCCAGGTACCGAAGCTCGTCACCCGGTTGATACGGCCTGTGCTCGGCGAACTCCACGGAGAAGCCCCGAAACGGCGACCGGTGGAGACCAGCGAGGAAACCCTCGACCACGCCCCGGGCCACGAGCTCGATATCGCCGAGCTGGGCCACCTCATAAGGGTCGAGGAGGTCCATTCGGGCAGTGGTCATCTAGGGTGCCTCGGTGGCATTGGGGAGCGCGCCACAACAGGACGGCATAACGGCACGACTGCACGACGGCATGACAGTCAGCGACACCCTCCTTCATCACCCTCCATCGCCCGTTCATCGTACCCACCTCCGTCTCACCAAGTCAAACCGCCGAGCGAGCCGTCCCCCAAAAGGGACGACGGCAGGCTCAAGCCACGGGCGCTATGTGGTGTAACTCGTTGTCAATAAATCACATACATACAGTCAGCCCGATGGCATGACGTATGCTGTCTACACCGGTGGCACGACGCACGTCTGGCTGTGTCGGCATTGGAGGAACCAATGATCGCTGGGCTCCTGGCGGCGACCTTGTCAATTGCTAGCCCGTCTGGCGGCGGGGCCGCCGGCGGCACGCCGGAGGCCCATCCCTGGCGGGCGCGCAGTACACTCCAGCCCGGCATCGAAGTCTGGACCAACGACCGCGATCATTTTCGGCGCGGGGACCGCGTGTATGCCTACTTCCGCACGGCGACCGACGGTTATGTCAGCGTCTTCCGTGTGGACACCGACGGGCGCGTGCGGTTTCTGTTTCCCCGTGAGCCATGGGAAGACAACTTCGTGCGCGGCGGACGCCAGTACGCGGTCGACGATCCCTACCTGAGTGGTAGACATGCCTTCGTGGTGGACGACTACCCCGGCCAGGGGTACCTGTTCGCGGTAGCGAGTCTCGATCCCTTCCGCTACGGCGCGTTGGTGTCCAACGACCACTGGGACTACCGAGCGGTAGCCCAGAACGGGCGAATCACCGGCGACCCATACGTGGCGCTGACACTGCTCATCGACCAGATCGTAGAGCCGGGTTACGCGAAGTACTCGTACGATGTCTTCCCCTATTTCGTGGAGCGGCGCTACGGCTACCCGCGGTTCCTGTGCTACGACTGTCACTCGTACGTCGCCTACCCAGTTTGGGATCCCTACCGTGAGTGGTGCGGCACCTTCCGCATCGTGATCTACGATGCGCCTTACTACTACCCGGCGCACACCTATCCGGCTACTCAGGTCGTGTACAGCCAGCCGAGGCGTCCGGAGCCCCGCTTCGTATTCAAGGAGCGGAGGCCATCGGATCCCTACGTCACCACCGAGCGACGGCGACCGGCGAACCAGCCGGCTGGCCGGCGTCCAGCCGATCGGGGTGTCACCGGGCGAGACCTGGGTGGGGTCGGGCGCGTTCCAGCCCCCGCGACTCGGCGGCCGGAGTCCCGAGGCAGCTCCATCCTGCGCCGGATGTTGGGCGACAAGCCGGCTAGGAGTGATACGCGGGCCAAACAGCGCCGGGAGGTGCTGCCGCAGGCGAAGCCGCAGCTGGAGCGCCGCTCACCCCAGCGCGCCGTGGCGCCGCAGCGATCCAATGATCCCCGGCGAGCCGTGGGTGCAAGACCAGCGGCAACCAAGCGGCGCCCGACAGTGACCTCCGGGACACGAAAGAGCCCTCCGCGACGTCGGATTCACCCCTCGACCACCAGTAGCGGTCGGACGCGCCAGCCAACTCGGTAGCCTCGGCATCAGCTGTCAGGGTCTTCCCCTGAACTCACACCTGACACCCGAAACCCGTCACCCCCTCAGTGCGGCACCTCTTGTGCTTCCGGTGTACTATTGTGGGTCGATCTACGCACCTTAGCAGACCACCACAAGGAGCCACACCTCCATGCGATTCGCAGCGCTCACCACCATCGCCCTGGTCGCGCCGCAACTGTTGACCGCCCAGGATAGCCGGTCAGTGGCCCAGGCGGTGAACTCCATCACCCCGAAAGACATCAGGCACCGCATCGGTGTCATTGCCCACGATTCGATGCGGGGGCGATACACACCGAGCCCCGAGCTAGACGAGGTTGCCCAGTACGTCGCCGGGGAATTCCGTCGGTTCGGCCTCAAGCCGGGTGGGGACAACGGCAGCTACCTTCAGCGGTATCCGCTGGAGAGCTGGCGCTACGACACCAAGACGCCGGCCATCACCGTGGAGGGCGGACCCGAGTGGCTCCTCGGCACCGAGGTCGCCCGCTACTTCGGTGGACTCGCGCCCAGCGGTGTCACCGGTCCCGCCAAGGTCGTGTGGGGAACCGGAGCGAGCCAGGCAGCTCTCAGACCGCTGGAGCTCCAGGGCTCCATTGCCCTGGTGGTGACCAGCCTGACGGACGACGATCTGGGCCGCACCGAGAGTCAGTTGGTGTTCGGTGTGTACCGACAGCGGCCCGCCGCGATCATCATGATCACGCGGCGCTCAGACGCATCATGGGCCGGGCGGCTGGCGAGCCAGCGCAACTCCTTCGCCACTTCGCCCGGCCAGCAGCAGCAACGGGTGCGCAGACCGCCGGTTCTCGAGGTACGGGACGACATGATCGCCCCAATCCTCGAGCAGCACGGGTTCGATCTCGCTGCCGCCCGCAGCTCAGCGGGCCAACCGGTGCAGGGTCGGCAGCTCCCCGACCTCGGGATCACCGTGACGGTCGGTCGGATACGAGGAACCGACACTACAGCTCCCAACACGGTGGGCATTCTCGAGGGGAGTGATCCAACACTCAAGAACGAGTACATCGTCTTCAGCGCCCACATGGATCACGTGGGTGTCGGGAGCGCGGGACAGGGAGACAGCATCTACAACGGCGCCGACGATGACGCCTCGGGCACCATCGGGGTCGTCGAATTGGCCGAGGCCTTCGCGAACCTCAATCCACCGCCCAAGCGCTCGCTGGTCTTCCTGACCGTGAGCGGCGAGGAGCGAGGGTTATGGGGAAGTCGGCACTTCGCCACGAACCCACCGGTGCCCATCGACCAGATCGTGGCGAACCTGAACATCGACATGATCGGGCGCAACTGGACGGACACCGTCGTGGTGATCGGGAAGGAGCACTCGGATCTTGGGACCACGCTCCACCGCGTGAGCAGAGAGCATCCGGAGCTCAACATGGCCCCGATCGACGACATCTGGCCGCAAGAGAACTTCTACGGACGATCCGATCACATCAACTTTGCCAGGCGCGGCGTGCCCATCCTCTTCTTCTTTAACGGTACGCATGAGGATTACCACCAAGCAGGCGACCACGTGGAGAAGATCGATGCTGAGAAGCAGTCACGGATCGTCAAACTGATCTTCTACCTCGGGCTCGAGCTGGCGAACGCCGCCGAGCGGCCCAAGTGGGATCCGGAGAGCTATCAGAGGATCGTGACAGGCGGGGGGAGCTAGCTCTCAGCCATCAGCCCTCAGCCTTCAGCTGTGGCAGTTCGCGATTCGCAATTCGCAGTTCGTGAGGGTGCTGCGACAGACACGAATTGCCAATTGCGAATCGCTAATTGCAGGATAGTCAGCCCGTGGCTCTCGGCTCATTGTCGAGCGCTCCACCGTAGCACCCCCTCCGGATCGGCCGCGCGCATCTGGAATGCCCACCCGCCATCCAGGTCCGCCACCTTGAGCATCACCTGGTTCCAGCCTGCCCGCAGGGTAACCTGCACCTCCAGCTCGTCGGGCTGCGAGATGTGCCGCCCCTGCCTCTCGGAAACCCGTTGGCCGTTGACCCACAAGACATGGGCATCGTCGGCCCCGAGTAGCAGTGTCACCGTCCGCCGTGTGGGCGCGTGGAGAAAGGCCTGCGCGTAGGCCGCCACCCAGTCGTTGGGTGTGAAGTGGGGGTTTAGGCGGATCTGACCGTCACGGCTCGCCACCGCGCGTTTCCATCGCACCCCTCCCTCCACACCTTGATACGTCGCCTGCAGCGATGGGTCTCGTTCGGGACCGTACACGCTGTCCACCGCCGGGCTCAGTTCGGTGCCGAGAACCTGTGGGTTGGCAAAGGGTCCAACCACGTTCCACTCCGTTGCCCACTGCCGCACCGGTTGCAGGTGAAGGGCAGCAGGAGTCGGTACTCGGTCGCCACGGACTTCGACCTCTACTGCGGTGCCGCCGGCCACGGTGCCAAGTGAGACGGGGGCGAGGACTGTGCCGGGCTCAGGATCATTCAGCTCCACCGCTCGTCGCCCGCCGCCCGCCACTCGAAACGTCGCCCGGCCGGCGTCCGGCCCACCGACGGGATACACCAGCACCTCATAGCGGTCGGGCCGCGGCACCGGCGCACTAACCACAGTGGCCGTGGGGGACTCTCGAACTCGCAGCGCGCCGGTCAGCACCGCGCCCGGCGGGATCTTGACCCCCAGTGCCCGCCGCTCGGCCGGGCGCGGCAGCGGCGGCAAGGGTTCGTGGGGTTCCGACTGATACCAGTACGCGACCGTAGCGTAGTCCGCCGTCTCGGCGTTTGCGTGTCCGTGCTCCAACTCGATGCGAATCGAATCGTGGAACGGGATCGGGTCGGGAATGTGCCATCGGTAGGCCGCGATACGCCCCAGAGCCTCGTCTTTGAGGACCAGCCCGTGATATGGACCGTGGAAGATGCCGTGCTCAAAGTACCAGCCGGCGTTGAAGTAGTCCTCGGTGCCGGTACCCTGGCCCCGAACGGCACCGTCGACGTAAAACAGCTCGTCACCCTCGAGGAATGCCAGGCTCCCCCGGTAGCTCTCGGCATTGAGAGAGAGCCCGACGAACGTCCCCCGACCGCTGGCATCGAGCACCATATGCGGCTCTGGCTCTTCGGTCCGAGCATCCCGATGCCACCAGGCATGGAAGGTCGCCAGCTCCCGTGGTAGCTCATCCAGCTCGACCAGCCCGATGTTGTAATAGAAGGCGTCGATGGCTCGCCCAGTGCCGTTCTCGACGACGATGCGCGCCTTCCTCCTAAAGGGCATGGGGAGGTAGGAGTAGAACCCGCCGCTCGATGTGCCCATGGGAAGAGCGGTGTAGTGACGCTTGTCAAACCCATTGCCGAAGAAATCGCCTAGGGGCGTGAGGACCGACGGTTCAGTCTCGTCGTCCCAGTACATCTTCAGCGCGATACGTCGCAGGTAGTGGGGATCTCGGCTCCACACCGTGATCCAGAGACGCTGAATCACGCCCGGTCCCGTGGCATCCAGCAGAACGGCACTGTCTCCCGCGGGAATCTCCAGGCGATCCCGGTTACCGCCTGTGGTGTCGTAGGACGAAACCTGCACAAACCGGCCAGCCGGCATCGCGAACAGGTGGTCCAAGGGGTGGCGAGGCGATTCCCGCCCACAACCGAGCGCTGCGACGACTACGAAGACGGCTGCGCGACGCTGGAGGCGAGTATGTGGACGCATAGCCTCTGTGGATCGGAAGAGATCAGCCATGGCGCACCGGTGGGCGACGGGCCGTAACATGCCGCTGAAGCTGCAGAATGGCCAGGGAGCCGCGCCTCAGCTCGTACTGATACGCCCGAGGTCGCTTCGCACGCTCGTGTCGGTCCGACGTGTCGTCCCCCATCGCGGCTCATTCACTGCCGGTCCTACGTGCTGGGTGCTTGGCTCTGGGGGGTCGCGAGGTCGGCGCCCAAGGCCCTATCACCCAAGACCGAGCACCTAGCACCCCGTGCCCGGCGCAGCCGACCCGTGGGGGGACATCAGGGCCGCAAGTCGTTGGCACGTCAGCAGCTCCACGCATCCAGCACCGTTGACTGCCGACGCCCGGCCCCCGCTAAACACCACAACTCGTTGGCAGTCAACAGACTACGGCCCGCTACACCGGTCCTGTGACAAATGTCATGGCTCTCGGGGCCCCGTCATAGCAGGGTGGGGTTTGGACGCTGTTGCCGGACGCCGGAGTGTCTCTGGTGCCGGCTTCAGTGCTTTCCGTGCACTCCCATCACAGGAGTGGGCCCCATGTTCGAGTCGATCCAGACATTGGTTCCTAGCGAGTGGCAGGGCACCTTCTCGTTTCTGACCGCGCCGATCGCGTGGGTCCCTCAGTGGCACGTGCGGATGGTCAACTTCGCCTGGTATGGCGATTCCCTGTCGGAGGTGCTCCTCAAACGCGCATTCGTCTTGATGCCCGTCTTCCTTGTGCTGGCGGCCATGTGGTCCACCATGGCATCACTGTACACCCTACCGTTCCGACCCAACCGCGGCAAGTTCATGACCGCGCTGCTGATGGGGTGGTGGGACACAGGCCGCAGCATCTGGCTGTTCTGGGCAGGCATGGTGCGGCTGGCGGTGGTGGTGGTGGGCTGGGCGTGGGCGACACTGCGTCTGGTGTTCCAGCTCGTGGTCGCGGCCATCAAGGGAACGTTCCGCTCGCCACTGGTGCTCCTCGACTGGACGTCGCGTAACTACTTCAAACCCGGCGTACCGTGGGTTGCTTTCCTTGGCCTCATGCTGTGGTGTGCTGTCGAGGCGACCATCTTCATGTACACCCTGAGCCCGACGCTCAGCGAGGTACTGGCGGGGATCACTGGGTACGAGCCGAATGCCGCCCTCATGGCTCCTCTGCTCTGGCTGTTCCTGTTCTTGCTGATCATGGGAAGCTTCGCGTGCATCCAGGTGCTCAGCAAGGCGGTCCAAAGCCGAAGAGTAGGCGAGATCGTGCAGATGGTGTTCGTCGAGCTCTCGGTGATGTTCTTCGAGGTGATCTTCCTGTACCGCGAGCTGATCGACGCCATCACTCCCTGGATCGCGCAACAGACCAACGAGGGGTTGCGCCTCGGACTCGTCTCCACGCTGGCGTTGGCATCGTTCGGGTGGGTCGGCGTGCGCGGCATGACGTGGTTCCTGTTCGGCCGCTTCGGCACGCCCGCGCTGCTCGCCGTGCTGGCCCGGGATACCCTCAAGCAGGACACGCAGCCCTTTACTACCGGCCCAGGCGCGACACAGCCGGACCTCTGGCGCGGGCCGATCAGTGCCCTCAAGGAGGAAGTCACGTGGTTCAAGGACGAGGCGCGAACGGCCTTCGCGCTCCTCTCCCTGCCGGTACTGCAGCTGTTCGCCGCAGCCGTGAACATGGTGGTGGTGGTCATTCGGTCGCGACCGCTGTTCCAGCTGCCCTTCACGAGCCTTGAGGAGGCCCTCGCCCACACCCCACGGTGGGCGACCGGGGAAGACGCACGCACCATCCCTGGCCTGGAGCCGACCGGCGCGATCACGCCGGGTGGGGGTGCCCAATGAGAGCCCAGTGGCCGGGGCGCGCATTTGTCGGCGCGCTGAGCGTAGTCGGCTTGGTGGCCTGCAGGTCGCCTGCGGAGCGTCCAGGGGTGGCAAGGTCGACCCTCGTGATCGGCGTTGACGTGAGCGGTTCGTTTCGGCACGACTATGACGACGCCATCGACTTCGCCGCCCACTATCTCTACGGGCACCTGAACGGCCTGGGGGAGCTGAGCATCCCCTCCGCAGTCTTCGTGGGATCGGTGGGCGGGGAGGAACCCGGGGAAACGAAATCGTTTCAGCCGATGCATGCCTTCGAGGGCAAGAGTGTCCCGGGGATTGCCGAGCACCTGCGCCAGCTGTTTCCGGCGGAGGACTCCTTCACCGACTTCAACGCGTTCTTCGACCGGGTAGCCACCCTGGTGAAGCGACAGGGGCTGACCCTGGCGCCCCTCAACATCGTAGTCCTCAGCGACGGAGTCCCCGATGCGGCGGGGAGCGCCAGGGGGGCCGAGAACCGGTTCGCGGAGATCGACCTGGATCCCCTAGAGTACCTCTCGCGCAGCGTCACGGTTCGGCTGCTGTACGCCTCACCAACCATCTCGGTGGACTGGGAACGGCGCATCGAGCGCAGCCGGGTGCGGATGTGGACCGTGGACGCGCCAGTCATGAGGGGGTGGCGGGAGCAGCTTTCCGCGGGCGAGGACATCGATGTTCAGGAGCGCCTGTGGCGCTGGATGCTGGACAACGTGGATTTCCGGGTGCGGAGTCGGAGGCTGTAGCATCCGGGTCCCGACGCGCTAGAACTTTGGGGGGAGGGCTTAGCTCTCCCCCTTCTTGCGGGTGGAAGGTCGGTACGAGGGAACGACGGAAGGACGGAATGTGTGAGAGGTGCGAGGTCTGAGGTGTGAGGTCTGAGGGGCCGGGTCGAGCCCTGAGCTCGACGGCGCCGATGGCATTCCTCCGACCTCGCACCTCTAACCTCATGCCTCTCAACCGTTCCCTCGTTCCGCCGTTCCGCCGGGGGGGACGGTGTGGTGGCGAGGCGGGACCGCGGGGGGGAGGACACAAGGGAGGCGGGGATCCGCCGTTATATTCTCCCCATGCGCCTGGACCACATCCGCAACTTCTGCATTGTCGCCCACATCGATCATGGCAAGTCGACCCTGGCCGACCGGCTGATCGAGGCCACCGGCTCCCTGGAAAAGAGGCAGATGCGGGACCAGGTCCTGGACACCATGGATATCGAGCGCGAGCGCGGGATCACCATCAAGCTCAACGCCGTCCGCATGCAGTACACGGCCACCAATGGGTACGCCTACGAGCTGAATCTCATCGACACGCCAGGACACGTGGATTTCACCTATGAGGTCTCCCGGTCGTTGAATGCCTGCGAAGGGGCCGTCCTGGTGGTCGACGCGAGTCAGGGGATCCAGGCGCAGACCGTGAGCAACCTGTTGTTGGCCCTGGACGCGAACCTCGAGATCATCCCGGTGCTCAACAAGATCGACTTGCCGGCGGCGGAGCCCGCGCGGCGCGTCGGGGAGCTGCGTGAGCTGATAGGGGCGGCCGAGTCGGACATCCTGCAGCTATCCGCCAAGGAAGGCACCGGCATCCAGGATCTCCTGGAGGCCATCGTGCACCGAGTCCCACCTCCATCCGGCGACCCCCAGGCCCCACTCCGCGCTCTGATCTTCGACTCGTACTACGACCGCTACCGCGGCGCGATTCCGAGTATCCGTGTGGTGGACGGACGCATCGTGAAGGGGATGGAGATCGCCTTTGGATCCCACCCACAGCACCGTTACGAGGTGGCGGAGGTGGGATACCTCCAGCTTGCCCAACGGCCCATCGAGTCACTGGACGCCGGGGAAGTCGGGTATGTCGTCGCGAACATCCGGGGCGTGAAGGAAACCAGGGTGGGAGACACGGTGCTCGATGCCAACCAGCGGGCCGCCAGCATGCTTCCGGGGTACCGCGACATCCACTCCATGGTGTTCGCCGGACTCTACCCCACCGACGCGAACCAGTACGAGGTGCTGCGAGACGCCCTGGAGAAGCTCCAACTCAACGACGCCTCCCTGCAATACGAGCCCGAGTCTTCGGTAGCACTGGGATTCGGCTTCCGATGCGGCTTCCTCGGTCTGCTGCACATGGACATCGTGCGGGAGCGCCTCGAGCGTGAGTGGGACCTCGATCTCATAACGACGGTGCCCAACGTGGAATACCACGTTCATCGGACGGACGGCACGGTGGTGGTCGTGGAGAATCCGAGCACGATGCCCACCGGTGCCGCGGTCGACCGGGTGGAAGAACCCTACATCAAGGCCCGGATCACCGCGCCCGCCGATTACATCGGCGCGATCATGCAGCTAGGGCAGGAGCGGCGGGGCGAATACCTTGATATGCAGTATCTCGATCCCAGCCGGGTGGAGTTCGAGTGGCAATTCCCGCTGGCGGAGATCATTCTGGATTTCTACGATCGCCTGAAGACGGTGACCCGGGGCTACGGCAGCATGGACTACGAGTTCTCCGGCTATCGACGCGGCGAGTTGGTCCGGCTGGACATGCTCATCAACGGCGACCCCGTCGACGCGTTCAGCATGGTGATTCACCGCGATAGGGCCCACGAGTGGGGCCGCAAGATGGCCGACAGGCTCAAGGAACTCATACCTCGGCAGCTGTTCGAAGTGGTGATCCAGGCAGCGATCGGGTCCCGGGTCATCGCCCGCCAAACGGTACGGCAGCTGCGGAAGAACGTCACCGCCAAATGCTACGGCGGGGACGTCACCAGGAAGCGGAAGCTGTTGGAGAAGCAGAGAGCAGGGAAGAAGCGGATGAAGCAGGTAGGGACGGTGGAGATACCGCAGGAGGCATTCCTGGCGGTACTGCAGGTGGACAAGCAGTGAGGGTTGAGGAGTGAGGAGTGCGCGTGCTCTTCACTCCTTGCTCCTTACCCCTCACTTTACTCTTGCCAACGTTAACCGAAGCACTGACATGACCAACCCGCGCTTGATCGTTGGTGTGGACATCGGCGGAACCAAGGTGGTCGTCGGCACCGTTCCGGAGGATGGAAGCACCGTGTTTGGACTGCAGCAGGTCCCCACGCGGGTGGCCGACGGCGCCGACGCGGTAGTGGGCCAGGTCACCCGCCTGGTAGCGAACTCGCTGGAGGCCACCAAGACAACGCTGGGCGTGAAGCAGCTCGACGTCATCGGCGTAGGGATCGGTGCCCCGGGTCCGATGGACATTGCCCGGGGGATGGTGTTGATGTCACCGAACCTCGGGTGGCGAGACTTCCCGCTGCGGGACCGGGTGAGCGAGGAGGTCGGCCTCCCCGCGGCGCTCGACAACGATGCCAACTGCGCGGTCTTCGGCGAGTGGTGGATGGGAGCGGCGCGCGGCGCGCACACCGTGATCGGCTTGACGATCGGCACCGGGATTGGGGGAGGGTTTGTCCTGGGCGGCGACATCTACCACGGGGCGAGCGACATCGCCGGCGAGTTTGGCCACATGAGCATCGACTCGACGGGGCGCCGCTGCAAGTGTGGTAACTACGGGTGTCTCGAAGCCTACGCCTCGGGGACCGCCATTGCCAGTCGCGCCATCGAAGGAATCGAAGCCGGCGCGGAGACCCGCCTCCCCGCCTATGTCGGCGACCACCTTGAGGCCATCACCGCCCAGGTCGTCTACGAGGCAGCCCGGGACGGCGACGACTACGCTCTCGAAGTAATCAAGGATACCGCACACTTCCTCGGTGCCGGCGTGGCCAATCTCGTCAACATCTTCAATCCCGAGATCGTCGTCATCCTCGGCGGAGTGACGGCGGCGGGAGATCGGCTATTCGCTCCGCTCCGGGCTGAGGTTACCCGCCGCGCCTTCAGACCGGCGGTACAATCCTGCCGGATCGTGCCCGGGGAGCTTCCTGGCACCGCCGGCGTGTTCGGGGCAGTCGCGGCCTTCAAGGTCCAAACGACGGGCTCGGTGTGAAGCGACTTGGCGTGATCGGGACGATGGTCTGGGATACGATCTACGGCCGGGGCGATGACCCCGCGCCCGTCGAGGAATGGGGCGGCATTGCCTACGCGCTGGCGGGCCTGGAGGCGGGCCTCCCCGACGACTGGGAGATCGTCCCCCTCGTCAGGGTGGGGCGGGACCTAGCCGCCGAGGCCAATCACTTTCTCAACGCACTGACCAAGCGGTCGGGTGTCGCCCGGTTCATCGAAGTACCCGAGCCCAACAACCGTGTGACCCTACGCTACACGGCAGACCTGCGCCGCACCGAACAGCTCAGCGGCGGCGTGCCGGCCTGGCGCTGGGACGAGTTGGGCTCGCTGGTGCGGGATCTCGACGCCCTGTACGTGAACTTCATCTCCGGGTTCGAGACCACGCTGGAGACGGCACAACACCTGCGCCGGGGCTTCCACGGCCCCATCTACGCCGACCTCCACAGCCTGCTCCTCGGCGTCCAGCAGGACGGCACGCGCGTGCCGCAACGCCTCCCCGACGTGGCACAGTGGTTCGCCTGTTTCGACGCGGTGCAGCTCAATGAGGATGAACTCAATCTCATCGGGAGCGACCCTATGGAGGTGGCCGCCGAGGCGTTTGCCCAGGGGGTTCGGCTCCTGGTAGTGACGCTGGAGGAACGGGGAACGGCGTACTTTGCGGTCCCACAGTTCAGCTTCGCTGCGCGCCCCGCGGGTCCGACGGCCGTAACTCAGCCGATCCGCACGGCCCACGTGCCCACCGTGTCCATCGCGGAACCGCTCGATCCCACGGGATGCGGCGACGTGTTCGGCGGGAGCCTGGTGGCGGGGCTTCTGCGAGGCGACGACCTGGAGGCAGCGGTCCGCGCGGCGAACGCAGCGGCGGCGCGAAACGTGCGGTACCGGGGCGCGACTAATCTCCAGTACCACCTCCGGGGTGAGATCATCCCGCGATGACGCGCGTGGTGGAGGTGCCGGCACAGTTCGACGACCGCTCGTTCGACCAGTTCGCCAAGGCCTGGGGCGAGCCCGACGACCGGCGCCTGTTGTTCGACGCCCACGCCACCCAATGGGCCTCCCCGTACGGGCTTGTGGGCCTGCTCGCCGCAGGGCAGGCCGCCGCGGAGCGGGGACTCCAGCGTCCCCTGTTGACCATCCCTCAGGACCGGGACGTGGCCCATTACTGGGGGCGGGCGGGCCTCTTCGAGCACGCCCAGGACTGGTTCGAGATCCACGGCAAGCTACCCCGGGTGGCCGTGCGCCACTCCTCCGATGTTCTCCTGGAGATCACCCCGGTGCGGGGGACCGATGACGTCCACGGAGTGGTGGAAACGATCCAGGAGCGCTCGGCTGCGATCTTGGCGGGCGAGCTGGGCCTCGAGGCAACTGCCACGATGGGATTCGCTATGGCGCTTTCAGAGGCCTGCCAAAATATTGTAGAGCACGCCGGCACCTCTGGGTGGGTCGCCGTGCAGGCATATCACTGGCGGCGGCGGCTGGGCCGGCGGGTAGTGGTCATTGCCGTGGCCGACGCGGGGGTGGGCTTCCGGCGGTCCCTGGAAGCCACGCAGGCAAGCCGATTTGGCGACCGGTGGAGTGACGCGACGGCCCTGGAAGCCGCCTTGTTCCACGGTGCGACCCGATTCCGGGATCCAGGCCGCGGACAGGGCCTGGCCGGGATCGCCCGATACGTCAACCGGTGGTCGGGCAAGCTCAGCGTTCGGAGCGGGACTGCTCGAATCGCCATCGTCCCTGCGTGGGACGAGGACGACCCGCTCAGCGACGGACTGCCCGGCTTCCCCGGCAGCCAGGTGCTCATGATCATACCGGCCCAACAGTCCGAGTAGCGGTGATGGGACGCATCGATCTCAAATCCATTCTCCACCGCACCGTCTCCCGGTTGTATGGTGATCTCGTTACCCGCCCCACGGGAAAGGCGGTGCGTGGCGGCATCGAGCAGTCACTCGCCGAACTCGACGGCGAGCAGATCGCGGTCATCGATTTCAGTACGGTCCGCTGCCTCGATATTTCGTGCGCCGATGAGATCGTGGGCAAGCTGCTGCTCGAGCACGGCCGCGCTCGGCGTTTCCTGCTGCACGGGGTCACCCCATCGCACTGCGAGGCTATCGAGCAGGTGTTGGAGCGACACGAGCTGGCGGTGGTGGCCTGGGATCGGGAGGGCCGGGTGCGCGTGCTGGGCCCGGTGGACGACACGGCACGACGCGCCTTCACCCTGCTCACCGACGAAGGGCCTGCTGGTCCGGAGGAGATCGCCACACAGCTGGGGCTCCCCATGGACGCCGCTCAACAGGCCCTCGACCAACTCCTCGGCCAACGCCTGGTGCAGCAGGCGGCTGACCGCTACAGGGCACTGAGCACATGACCAAGGAATCGTTCGACGGCATCTCCACTCGTGCAATCCACGGGACGCTGCAGATCAGCCCTGATCACTCGCCGGTTACGACCCCGATTTACCAGAGCAGCGCCTTCGTGCATCCCGTCGGGTCTAGCGAAGAGGTGATGTACACGCGGCACGGCAACAACCCCAACCAGGTCACGCTCGGCGCCAAGCTGGCCGCTCTCGAAGGCGCCGAGCACGCGATCTTCCTGGCCAGCGGCATGGGCGCGACGGCGTTGGCACACCTCGCCGTGCTGCGCCCGGGTGACCATCTCCTGGCCAGCAGTTGGATCTACGGTGGCACCCTGCGACTCTTCACCCAGGAGTTCGGGAAACTCGGCATCGACGTAAGCTTCGTCGCACCGGACAGTCAGCGGAACTGGCGCAGGCGCGTCAGGAAGACCACCCGCGCGATCTTCGTGGAAACCCCTACCGACCCCACCATGCGCGTGGTAGATCTCGAGCCTCTCGCCACCTTCTCCCGGGAGCGGGGGATAGCCTTGATCGTGGATTCCACGTTCGCCACCCCGGTGAATTTCCGACCCTTGGAGCACGGGGCCGACGTCGTCATCCACAGCGCCACGAAGTATCTCAACGGGCACTCTGATATCATCGGCGGTTTCGTGGCGGGCAGCGAAGCCATCGTCGAAGAGGTGCGGCTGCTCATGCAGGTGTGGGGTCAGGCACCCGACCCCCACGCCACGTGGCTGGCGGAGCGGGGGCTCAAGACCCTCGCGGTCCGGATGGAGCGCCACAACGCGAATGGCCTCGCGTTCGCGACCTGGGCGGCGCAGCATCCGGCGGTGCTCAAGGTGCACTATCCAGGGCTTCCCGACCACCAGGACCACGAGATCGCCGCCCGCACGCTGGACGGCTACGGAGGTATGGTCGGCCTCACCCTGGCAGGAGGAGCGGCAGCGGCAGACGCGGCATTGCGCGAGCTGAAGCTGGCCATCCACGCGCCGAGTCTCGGCGGGGTAGAGACGCTAGTTTCCGAGCCCCGCTTCACGTCACACGTGGATATGAGCTCTGAGGAGCGCGCCGACCTGGGCATGCCCGACGGGTATATCAGGGTGAGCCTCGGCATTGAAGATGTCGCTGATATTATTGCCGATTTCGAAGACGCCTTTGCGGCGCTTCAACCGTGATTCGATTCAATAGGGTCTTCAAAGCATTCCCCAAAGGCTCACTCGCCCTCAAAGACGTCTCGTTCCACGTGGCGAAGAGCGAGTTTGCCTTTCTCACCGGACACTCCGGCGCGGGGAAGTCGACCGTGCTCCGACTGATCTACGCGGACGAGCTTCCCACGTCGGGTACGGTGCGCGTCTCGGGATTCTCCACGGCAAACCTGAAGCGCCGCGAGATCCCCAAGCTGCGGCGCCGCCTGGGAATCGTATTCCAGGACTTTCGTCTCCTGGAGGATCGCACCGCCGAGGAGAACGTGGCGTTCGCGCTCGAAGTCACGGGAACTCGACGAAGCGTCATTGCTCCCAAGGTCATGCGGGTACTGGCGCAGGTCGGGCTCGCCGCCAAAGCGCAGGCGTATCCTCGGGAGCTGTCGGGAGGTGAGCAACAGCGAGTCGCCATCGCTCGGGCGCTGGTCAACGACCCCTTGGTGCTCCTAGCCGACGAACCGACCGGCAACCTCGACGAGCGCGCGACCCGCGGCGTGTTTCAGTTGCTGCGAGACATCAATGCCACCGGGACGGCGGTCATCCTCGCGACCCACGACCTCGATCTCGTCAGGCAAGCCCCCTATCGCACCATCGAACTTCAGGACGGCGCCCTGGTATATGATTCCGCCGAGGAAGACGAGCGCCACGAGGGAGTCGCCAGTCAATGAGGCTCACTATTCGGGAGGCGCTGCTCTCGTTCCGCCGCGCACCCGTACTCTCCGTCCTCGCCGTCACGACCATCGCGTTTGCCCTGTTCGTGCTGGGCCTGTTCGGGCTCGTCGCCGTTAATCTCCGGGGCGCGCTGACCCAGATCGAAGAGCGCGTGGAGATCGTCATGTATCTCACCCGCGGGACACCGGTCGAGGTGGTGACGGTGGCGATCGGCGACATCGACGCCTTCCCGGAAGTCGAATCGGTGAACTACGTCACGGAGGACCAGGCGCTGGAACGGGCCAGGCAACAGCTGGTGGAGTTCCAGGGGGTGTTCGACGATCTGGCCACGAACCCCCTCCCCGCCTCACTCGAGATCCACCTGAAGCCGGGCTTCCGTGACAGCCGCAACGCCCGCACTGTGGCCCAGCGCCTGTCCGGATTCCGGTTTGCCGAGGACATCCGCTACGGCAGCGACTGGGTGGCAAAGCTGGATCGGCTGCGGGACATAGCGGGCGTGGTGGGGCTCGTGCTCGGGGCGGGCTTCGCCGCGGCAGCCCTGATCATCATCGGCACCACCATCCGCATGACCGTGCTCGCCCGGCGCCGTGAGATCCACATCATGCGCCTGGTCGGGGCCACCGACGGCTTCATCCGCCGCCCGTTTCTGCTAGATGGCGCGCTCAAAGGCGCCCTTGGCGGCGCGTTCGCCATCGCGCTGAACTACGGCGCCTTCCTCGCGGTGAGCCGAGGCCTGTTCCAAGCCGCGTTCTTTTCCACCGAGCAATCCGCCCTCTTCGTTCTCTTTGGCACCATTCTCGGCTTCGCCGCCAGCGCGCTGAGCGTGGGACGACATCTCCCCAGCGCATGAGCATCGTCCGGTCATCGCTCCTGATCGTCGCCGGCGCCGTGTGTTTGGCGGCGCCCGCTTGGGGGCAGCGGCCAAACATCAATCGCCGGATTCGCGACAACCAGGAGCGTCTCGAAGCGATCCGCCGGGAGCGACAAGACCTGGAGAGCGAACTGGAGCGGCTGCGCGGCCAGATGCACTCTATCAGCGGCGAGCTGCAAAACATCGAGCGCCAGAAAAATGTCACGTCGCGCATCGTGAACGAGCTCGACCGGCAAATCGGCACGCTCAGCGCGGAACTGGACACCGTTACGCTCGACCTCATCATGGCGCAGGACGCCTTGGCAGAGAAACGCGCCGTGCTCCGGACGCGCCTAGTAGAGATCTACAAGCGAGGATCCCTGTGGATCTTCGAAGTACTCCTCGCCGCCGAGAGTTTCGGGGACCTGTTGAGCCGCTACAAATACCTGTACCTGGTGAGCCAGCAGGACCAGGCCCTCGTGAGCGAAGTGGAGGAACTGCGGGATCGTGTGGCACAACAGCGGGGCGAGTTGGTCAGCATTCGCAATGAGGTGGGTGAGCGCCGCAACGAACGGAGCCAGGAACTCGACCGCTACGTTACCCTCGAGCGCCACCAACAGCAGGTCCTGCGCCAGACCCGGGCCTCCGAACGGGCGGCCACCACGAGGCTGGACTCCCTGGCGCGTGACGAGGCCGAACTGGAAGACGTCATCGCCACGCTGGAGCGCGAACGTCGCCGCGCCCTGGCGAGCGGGGCGCGCATGCCCACCGAGAGCACCATCAGCGACGCCGATCTTGGCTCCCTGGTGTGGCCGGCGGACGGCGAGATCCTGTATCGGTTCGGCCCGGGACCTGGACCCGACAACACCCAGATCCCCTACAAGGGGATCGGGATCGGGGTACCGGTGAACACCCCAGTCCGTGCCGTTGCAGCCGGTACCATCGAGTTTGCCAACCCGTGGGGCACTTACGGTCCCACCATCATGGTGCATCACGGGGGATTCTATACCCTGTATCTCTACCTCTCGCGGTTCGAGGTGCAGCCCGGTCAGTGGGTGGAAGCCGGTGACATCATCGGCCGTTCCGGCGGCGCCAACTCCGACCATGGACCCCACATCGAGTTCCAGATCCGCCAGGTGCGGCCAGGCGGCACGGCGATCGCCCTTGATCCCGAGAACTGGTTGAGTAAGCGACGGTAGGAGGCTCGCTCGGGCGGTCACGCGGTCCGGCGGTCATCCCCTCCTCCCTCCCCCCTCCTCCCCCCTTGCGCGGGACACTGGGGGGTAGTATCATACAAACGTGCGTATTAAATCATACGTATGAATGACCGGCCAGATACCGCCGCGCTCCTCGTCGACGCCGCTCGACAGCTCTTCGCAGCCCACGGCTACGACGGAACGTCCATCCGCGCGATCACCCGCCTCGCACGCGCCAACCTTGGTGCGGTCACCTACCACTTCGGGTCCAAGGAGAAACTCTACGAAGCGGTGGCGGCATCGCTGGTTGAACCGCTGAGAGAGCACGTTGCCGAGGTGACACGCCATCCGGGCACGCCACTCGCCAAGCTCGAGGTCGTGATCCGGGCTCTGTTCGAGTACCTCCGGGAGCACCCCGAGCTCCCTCGCTTCTTGGTGCAGCAGCTTGCCAGCTCGCGACCGGTGCCGACCGCGGTCCAGCAGGCGCTGGCAGCCAACCACCAGACCGTCACCCGCATCATCGCCGACGGCCAACGGGACGGCTCGATCCGACCCGGCGACCCCCGCCTCATGGCGTTCAGCATCGTCGCCCAGCCCATATGGCTCACCCTCGTGCGACGGGTACTGCAGGCGGCGGTGCGCCTCGACCAAGACGACCCAGCCACGCGGGCCCGACTGGTGGACAGCGCCGTGCAGTTCGCCCGAGCGGGACTGGCCCCGCACTCCGAGCAGGCGCCATGACGAGCAGCTACCGTGGACGACTGTTCCGTGCGGGTGTGCTGCTTTCCTGGATGTCCCTGGGAACCGCCTCCACCACCACCGCGGAGCCCCAGCGCGACTCCACACTCACCCTGCACGAGGCGGTGCGCCTGGGCCTGGAGTATCACCCCACAGTCCGTGCCGCCCGGGCCAGCGAGGCCGATGCCGCGGCCCAGGTTGGCCAGGCGCTAGCGCAACGGCTGCCGCAGTTCCTGGGTCAGGCGTCGCTCATCCACTTCGAAGAGCCGATGATCGTGGCCCCGTTTCACAGATTGGATCTCAGCACGCCACCCCGATTCGAGGAGACCCTGGTACAGGGCCAACTCAGCCTCGGCTACACCCTATTCGACGGCGGCGCCCGCGGGGCCACTATCAACGGGGCGCGCGCCCGGCAGGAGGTAACGGCAGCCCGGCGGGAGTCGGCAGAGATGACACTGATCGCGGACGTCGCGGGTGCGTATCTCCAGGTTCTCTCCGCGCACGGTATGCTCGCAGCCCAGGACCAGAGCCTGGACGCTCTCCACGCCGAGCGAGAGCGAGTCCGACGGCTGTTCGCAGAGGGCCAGGCGGCGCGTGTGGAGCTACTGCGGGTGGACGCCGCCATCGCACAGGCGGAGGCGGAGCGCATCGCCACGGCTGCCGAACTGGACACGGGAGAGCGCCGGCTCGCTCGTCTGCTCGGTGTCGAGCCGGAGCGCACACGAGCCTCCCGGCTCACAGGGGTCCGACTCATCGACACGGTCGTGGCCGTGGACCGGACAGCCCTCATCGGCCGGTTTGAGTCGACGAGTCCGGACCTCGAGGCGGCGCGCCAGCTGAGCCAGGCCGCCAACTGGGGCCGGCGGGCAGCCATCGCGGCATGGTTTCCCCGGCTCGAGGTCGTGGGTGGGTACATCCTCTTCGGCAGCGCCGCTGGAGACTTCACCGGGGAGTGGCAGGGCGGGGTACGGCTCTCATATCCGGTCTTCACCGGTGGCGCCCGGGCACGAGCAGTCGCCGCGGCCTCCGCGCGCTTGTCCGTTGCCAGGGAGCGGTATCGGCTCGCCGAACTCGGGGGACGGGAGGCAATCGACCGCGCCGTGAGCGCGATACGACAACACCGCGCCCAAGTGGAGGCAATCGCCACGGCAGTCGACCATCTTGTCGAAGTCGCCCGCATCGAGCAGCTGGCGCTGGAAGCGGGAGCCGGTACGCAGACAGACTTTCTCACAGCTGACGCCGAGCTACGGCGGGCTCGTGCCGGGCTGGTGCAGGCACGGCACGCCGAGATAGCCGCGTGGGTACAGCTTGCGACAACGACTGGCGAGCTCTCGTCCAGCTGGCTCGATCACATGGTGGAGACCGTCCGATGACCTTGAAGCGCCGAGTCGCGATCCCGATTGTAGCAGTAGGGGCGATCGCACTGCTGCTGGTCTTCACGGTGTTACGCCGCTCCGGCGCGGAGCGCGTGATTCTCGCCTCGGGCACCGTGGAGACCACCGAGGCCGACTTGGGCTTCCAGGCTCCCGGCCGGATCGACAGCATCGCCGTGCGTGAGGGTGACCGGGTGGCAGCCGGTACGGAACTGGCGTGGCTCAATCGGGCCGAACTGTTTGCCCGCAAACGTGCAGCCGAGGCACAACGCAGCTCCGCCCGCGCACGCCTCACCGAGCTGGAGCGCGGTTTCCGCTCGGAAGAGATCGCCCAGGGACGGGCCGCCGTACGGGCAGCCAAGCAACGGCTCGAGGACGCACGCCGCGATCTTGAGCGGACGCGCAACCTGTTTGAGGGCGGGGCCGTTAGCCGCCAGCAGCTCGACCATCGGGAAACGGCTCTCACACTGGCACAATCAGAGCACGAGAGCGCGATGGAGCGCCTGGAAATCCTGGAGCAGGGCCCACGAGAAGAGCAGATCGCCGCCCAGCGCGGTGTGCTCGCCCAGGCACAGGCTGCGGTGGCCCAGATCGACGCCCTACTGGCAAACGCGTCGATTCGAGCACCATTCAGCGGCGTCATCACCGTTCGCCACCGGGAACCGGGCGAGACGGTTCCCGCCGGGGCACCGGTCCTCACCCTGATGAACCCCGCCGACCGCTGGATCCGGATCTACGTGCGGGAAGATCAGGTGGGGCGCCTCGCCATCGGCCTGCCCGCAACCGTCACCGCCGACGCGTACCGTGATCGTTCCTATGACGGCGAGGTAGTGTTCATCGCCAGCGAAGCCGAGTTCACGCCGCGAAACGTGCAGACCACGGAGGAGCGGGTGAAGCTCGTCTATCGGGTCAAGGTACGGGTAACCGGTGATCCCTCCTTCGATCTCAAACCGGGGCTCCCCGCAGACGTCCGGCTGGACACGTCGCAACGCTGAGGTCGGTGGTGGAGTCAGCCGTTTCCGTCAGGGGGCTCACGCGCCACTTCGGCGAGATTCACGCGGTCGACGGCCTGAGCTTCGAAGTGACTCCAGGGGAGCTGTTCGGCATCGTGGGCCCCGATGGCGCCGGAAAGACCACCACTCTCCGCATGCTGGCCGGTGTACTGCGCCCCACTTCTGGAGACGCCGTTGTCCAAGGAGTCAGCGTTGTGCGGGACCCCGAAGGCGTCAAACACCACATCGCGTACATGTCACAGCGGTTTGGCCTCTACAGTGACCTCACCGTCCGGGAGAACATCGACTTCTACGCCGACCTGTTCTTGGTACCGCGGAAAGCTCGCGCTGCCAGGCTGGAGCGCCTGTACCAGTTCTCCGGGCTTGGGCCGTTCGAGAGTCGGCTGGCGGGTCAACTATCGGGCGGGATGAAGCAGAAGCTCGGTCTCTGCTGCGCCCTGATCCACGAACCGCAGATCATGTTGCTGGACGAGCCGACTTTCGGCGTGGACCCCATCTCCCGGCGGGATCTGTGGCTCATCGTCCACGAGATGGTGGCGCGAGGGATCACCGCGGTGGTATCGACGGCATACCTCGATGAGGCGGAGCGCTGCGACCGGCTCGCTCTGCTCCATCGGGGCGCACTCCTGGCGCTCGACACCCCCACGGCGTTCCAGCAGCGGCTCGCGGGACACATTCAGAGCCTGCGCTCCGACGCGCCACGCCGAGCCCGTGACCTGCTGGAGCAGCACCCGGCCGTGCGACACGCTGTCCTGTTCGGAGACGTCATCCACCTGACGCTGGATGATCCGCGGCACGACTGGCCAGCCGTGCGAGCCGCCCTCGAGCACGGTGGCGTCACCATTCTCGAAGCGGGTCCGGCAGAGCCATCCCTTGAGGACGTGTTCATTCACCTGGTCGGCCCCGGCGGTGTGACGCATGAATGAGGCCGTCCGCGTCCGGGAGCTCACTCGCCACTTCGGCCAGTTTGTCGCGGTCGACCAGGTGAGCTTCGATGTCGCTCCCGGGGAGATCTTCGGCTTTCTCGGACCGAACGGTGCCGGCAAGACCACCACCATCAAGATGTTGACGGGGCTACTGTCGCCAACCTCCGGCACCGCCCTGGTCGCGGGCTACGATGTGACCCAGCACCCCGACGAGGTGAAGCTCAACCTGGGCTACATGTCACAACTTTTCTCACTCTATCCAGACCTCACTGTGGAAGAGAACATCCAGCTATTCGCAGGGCTCTACGGGGTCACGGGCGGCCGATTCGCGGAGCGGCGAGACTGGGTGCTCGGAATGGCCGGCCTCACCGAACACCGGCGGCGGTCGACCGGAGAGCTCTCCCTGGGCTGGAAGCAGCGGCTCGCTCTCGGCTGTGCAGTGCTGCACGAGCCACCTCTTCTATTCCTGGACGAGCCGACGTCGGGCGTTGACCCAGTCTCTCGACGCAGCTTCTGGGACCTTATCTACCAGTTCGCGGAAGCCGGGACCACCGTCTTCGTCAGCACCCACTACATGGAGGAGGCCGAGTACTGCTACCGGCTCGCCCTGATGAATCGGGGTCGGCTCATCGCGCTGGACCGGCCGGCGGCGCTGAAGGAGACGCTGCGACAACCGCTCCTCGAGCTCCGGACGGACGACCCCCCTAAGGCACTTGAGGCGCTGCGGGGCGCACCGGGCGTGGTGGAGGCCGCCATGTTCGGCCGGGCATTACACGTGCTCGTGCAGGACGAGCACCGCGCGCTGCGAGAGCTGCCGCAGGCACTCGCAGCCCGCGGGCGCAGCTGCGAAGCTCTGCAAGCCGTGGCACCCTCACTGGAAGACGTCTTCGTAGCACTGGTGCGCCGGGAGGGAGGCACGCTGGACCGGTGAGCCTTCCACGGCTGTGGGCCGTAGCCCGCAAGGAGATCGTGCAGCTGCGGCGCGATGCGCGCAGCCTCTACCTCGCATTCATTCTCCCGCTCATCCTCCTCGTGCTCTTTGCCTACGCGATCACGTACGACATTCGCAACATCGAGATGGCGGTCCTCGATCACAGTCTGACATCAGAGAGCCGTAGCCTAGTCGACGCGTTCGAGAGTTCGGGCTATTTCACCGTAGTCACCCATCTCACCCGTTATGACGAGGCCGATGCCGTGCTCGGCGGAGGTCATGCGCGACTGGTTTTGGTGATCGGACCATCCTTCGCGCTGGACCTGGCCGCCAGGCGACGAACGCCGGTCCAGCTCCTTCTCGACGGCGCTGACGCGAACTCCGCTACGATCGCCCAGAACTACGCCGAGGCCATCGTGGCCGGATACTCGGCGGACATCCTGCTGGAGGGGCGGCAGCTGCAGATTCCGGCCGCCGCCGAGAGCCGCGTGTGGTTCAACGAGACGTTGGAAAGCCGCAACATGATCGTCCCAGGCCTCGTCGCCGTCATCATGTCGATCATTGCGGCGATGCTGACAGCGCTGACTATCGCCCGAGAATGGGAACGCGGTACCATGGAGCAGCTCGCCGCCACCCCGGTACACCGTCTGGAGGTGGTACTCGGCAAACTGGTGCCATATGCCGGCATCGGCCTCTTCGACGTCGCCCTCGCAGCGACGGTCGCGGTGGTGCTGTTCGGCGTGCCTCTCCGTGGAAACCTGCTGCTGCTGGTCTTGCTCACGTTGCTTTTCCTCATCGGGGCCCTGGGCCTGGGAATCTTCATCTCCGCCGCCGTGAAGTCGCAGCTCTTAGCCACCCAGGTGGCGCTGATGTCCACCTTCCTGCCGGCGCTGCTGCTTTCGGGATTCATCTTCAGCATCGCCACAATGCCGTTCGTGCTGCGAGCGATCAGCTACATCGTACCGGCCAGATACTACGTGACGGTGACTCGAGGCATCTTCCTCAAGGGCGTGGGCGTCGATGTGCTGTGGGCGGACGCCACGGCCATGGTCATCTTCGCTGCGGCAGGCCTGTCACTCGCCATGGGCGTGTTCAAGAAGGAGATCGCATGAAGCGTATCTCCGGCCTCCGCATCCGCGAGATGGTCAAGAAAGAGCTGCGGCAGCTCTTGCGAGATCCGCGGGCCCGCGGGGTGCTCTTCGTCGCGCCCATAATCCAGCTCGTCATGTTCGGATACGCGGTGAACACCGATATCAGGAATACGGCGACCTTCGTTGTGGATCAGGACCAGTCCAGCGAGTCGCGTCGGCTCATCGACGTGCTCACGGCGACCGGATACTTCGAGATCGTCGGGCGATCCCAGGGCCCCGCCGACCTCGTGCGAGCGCTGGACCGTAGCGAGGCGCTGATCGGCCTCGAGATTCCCCGCGGGTTCGCCCGCGACCTCTCGGCGGGCAGGACCGCGAAGGTGCAGATCGTGCTGGACGGTACGGAATCGAACAGCGCGACGGTCGCCCAGGGTTACGCACAGCGTATCGTCCAGCGCTTCTCCCTCGAACGAGCGGCAGAGCTGGGTCTCGTCCCGGAGGGCGGCGTGGACTTGCGAGTCCGGGCGTGGTACAACCCGAACCTCGAGAGCCGCGTCTACAATGTGCCGGCCGTCGTCGCGGTGCTCATCATGCTGATGTGCCTGATGCTCACGGCACTCGCCGTGGTGCGGGAGAGGGAGTTGGGGACACTCGATCAACTCATGGTGAGTCCGCTGACCGCCGAAGAGCTCATGCTCAGCAAGACCCTGCCGGTGGCGGCAATCGGACTGGTGGACCTGGTGCTGATCTCGCTAGTGGCCGTAGTGTGGTTCGACGTGCCCATCCGGGGCTTTCCACCCAGCCTGCTCCTGGCAGCCGTACTCTACATTTTGGCCGGCCTGTCCATCGGCCTGCTGATCTCCACAATCTCCCGGACGCAGCAGGAAGCCTTCATGACGATGTTCCTCTTCCTCCAGCCAGCCATCATCCTGTCCGGATTCTTCTACCCCATCAGTAGCATGCCGCAGATCTTCCAGTGGGTGACACTGCTCAACCCGGTGCGACACTTCCTGGAGATTGTCAGGGCGATCTTCCTCAAGGGGGAAGGTCTCGCGGCGCTGTGGCCCCAGTACCTCGCTCTGACGATCATGGCGGCGGGAGTCTTGCGCCTCGCCATCATCCGATTTCCCCGCACCGTGAGAGCCTGAGAAGAAGCCGGTGGTGCGTTGCGGTTCTGCGATTGGCTGAGCTTGCGGCGGGACGGCATGATGGCATAACGACATGACGGCACCACGGCGTCTCCCCGCGCCCCATCTGCCCCTGGCGCCCCTCCCCCCAGCAGCACCGCCCCTTCTGCCCTGGTAGCCACAAAACAGCTATCTTGTTAGCCGAACCCACGGCTTGGCACCATGAGCGACACAGCGCTCTACACCCTCCGGGACATTGCCCGCCAGCTGAACCTCCCCGAGTCTACCGTGCGGTACTACCGCGACGCGTTCGCCGAGCACGTGGCCACCGTGGGAACCGGCCGACGCCGGCGCTACCCCGTCGAGGCGGTTGCGGTCTTGCGATCCATCGCCGACGGGTACTCCGCTGGCAAGACCCGGGAGGAGATCGACGCGGAGCTCTTCGGCGGACCGGTGCCGATCAGGGCGCGCCCCCGACCGCGGTCGCAGGCGACCGGCGATGAACTGCTCGCCACCATCCTCGACGGCGAGCGGGAGCGGCGGGAAGCCATGTGGCAGATGGCCCGAGAAATTGTCCGGCTGGGAGAGGCCATCGAGCGCCAGCAGGTCGTGCTGGGCGACATCGCGGAGCAACTGGGCACGCCGACAGACCGGACACTGACGCCCGGGCCTACCCCACCCGCCGACCCGGCTCCCCAGGAAGCGGCTCAGCTGCCCCCCATCGGAGTCACCACTGAGGAACTGGGAGCCAGCCCGGCGGCCGCCTCCGGGGGCCACGCAAAGCTCGTGGGTGAACTGGAGTCGCTGAGGGCCCAGCTCGCCACTGAGCGGGAGTTGGTGGAGCGGCTCCGGAAGTCCAAACTGGAGATCGAGCGTCGGGCCGTCGAGGCCGAAGCTCGGCTGGAGGACCGTCCCCCGGGGATCCGTCGGGTACCCATGTTCCGCCGCTTCCTCTCCGGCGATTCAGAAGGGGGCGTCTAGTTGTCCGCGGCACGACGCCTGGAGCGGCACAAGGACTCCCGCGTGCGCAAGATGGTGCGTCGCCATCTTGCCGCCCGGGACATCACCGACCGTCGGGTCCTGGCCGCCATGGCCTCCATCCCACGGGCGTGCTTCGTACCGCCGCACCTCAGGGACCAGGCGTATGCCGACACCCCACTGCCCATCGGCTACGACCAGACGATCTCCCAGCCATATATCGTTGCACTGATGACACAGGAGGCACGGATCAACCGGCACTCCTTGGTGCTGGACGTCGGTACCGGGACAGGCTATCAGACCGCGATCCTGGCCAAGATCGCCCGCCACGTTTGGAGCATGGAGCGGCTCGCCGCACTGTCCCGCGAAGCCGAGTGGCGCCTCGCCAGCCTGGGCATCCGCAACGCCACCCTGATCATCGGGGACGGGGCGCTGGGACACCCGGAGGCCGCGCCGTTCGATGCGATCATCGTGTCGGCGGCCTCACCCAAGCCACCACGGCCCTTGCTGGAGCAGCTCGCGGTGGGTGGACGGCTGGTCATCCCGATCGGCGACCGCGTGCTTCAGGACCTGACCATCGTCGAGCGGACGGATACCGGGCACCGACAACACACCGCCGGCCCTTGTCGGTTCGTCCCGCTGCTGTCTGTGGAAGCGTTCGCGGAGTATGATTGAAACACTGCGATCTGCTCGGAGCCCATGTATCCACGGCGGGCGGCGTTGCTTTGGCCCCGACTCGGGGGGCGGAGATCGGTGCCACCGCCATCCAGATATTCACCAAGACCCCAAACCAGTGGCGTGAGCCCAGACTGACCCGGCACGACGTTGCCGCATTCCAAGCCGAACTCGCCCGCACCAAGATCCGCGCCGTAGTCTCTCACGACTCCTACCTTATCAATCTGGCCTCCCCGAATGCCGCGCTCCGGACGCGCTCGATCGCGTGCTTCAAGGGCGAGCTGCGACGATGCCGCGACCTTGGCATCCCATTCGTCGTTACGCATCCAGGTCACTACATTGATGACCGGAAGACAGGGCTCGACCGCAACGCCAAGGCCTACGCTCTGTGCCTCGCCGCGGTGGAGGGTCCCACCGTCTTGATCGAGACCACCGCTGGGTCAGGTACCGCCCTGGGCTCCACCTTCGAAGAGCTCGCCGAGCTGCGCCAACAGGTGCCTCAGGACCTACGCGGTCGGGTTGCCTTCTGCGCAGACACGTGTCACCTGCACGCCGCCGGCTATGATCTATCGGGTGACTGGGACGGGGTGTGGGAGGATTGGGCGGCGATCGTGGGAATGGAGCACCTGCGGTGCGTTCACCTGAACGATTCCCAGACCCGCCTCGGCTCCCGACGGGACCGCCACGCGTGGATCGGCGAGGGGACCATGGGTCCGGAGCCATTCCGCCGCTCCATGCGGGACCCCCGCTTCCGGGACGTCATCAAGATCATTGAAACCCCGAAGGGTGAGGATCCGCCGCGCCACGACCGCCGCATGTTGCGGCGGCTGCGGGGGTATGCGACGGTGCGGCCTCAGCGGTCCTCTCTCCCGAGTGATGTTCGCAGGTCCGGCATCCGCGATGCGTCGGTCTGATCGATGCTGAGAGGAGTGACCGTGATATAGCCGCGGTTGAAGGCGTGCACATCGGTCCCTTCTCCATCGTCGGCCACCGGGGACCGGTCGGACCAGTAGTACACCTGGCCGCTGGGAGTGAGACGACGGTCAAACCGCTGGGCGCCGGGAGTGAGGCTCATGCGAACCACCCGCACGCCCCTGATGCGCTCCGCGCCCCCTGCGGGCACGTTGACGTTGAGGAGCAGCGGGTGGGCGAGGAGTCCGCCAGCCCGGAGCTGCTCCACCAGGGCCCGCACATAGCCGGCGGCAACTGCGAAGTCGCGAAATCCGCCCGCGCCAGCTGATACGGCGATGGCAGGTACGCCGTGAAAGACAGCCTGTCGGGCGCCTGCCACGGTCCCAGAGAGCCACGCGGAGAGCCCGACATTCTCGCCCAGGTTCACGCCGGAGACGACTAGATCGGGGAGCGTGTCCAGCAGTGTGGTCAGCGCCAGGCTCACGCAGGTTGCGGGACGGGCGTCAACGGCGTACCAAGTTATACCATATGGGTTGCCAGCCGTGGAGACCCTGATTGGGTCACTATGCGTGATACCATGTCCGGTTCCACTCTGCTGCGTGCGCGGGGCGGCCACTACCAGGCGGGCGATTGGCGCAAGAGAGTCGACCAGCGCCAGTAGGCCCGGCTCATGAAACCCGTCGTCATTGACGACCAGGATGGTAAATTGTGGGTCCGCGACCGGCTCCTGGCTCGCCACGGGGCGCGTCGCGATGACAAGCAGCAGCGCGATGCATGCAATGCAAAGGGGTCGGGTCATCTGCGGTGCTCCCAGATCCTACTTGAACGGGGCGGTGTACAGTTCCTATGAGGCTTGTGAAATGAAACCGAAACGCCTGAACGAGGCAATTTTGCGGTGACGGCAGCGCAAGGATGCTATCGCCTAACCGTGATCGCGCTGGCGCTGACCCTCGGCGCTCCCGCCTCCGGAGCCGGGCAGGACGACCCACGCCGGGTGATACTGTTCATCGGCGACGGGGTGGGCGTGGGCTACTGGACGGCCGCCGCTTTCGCCCGGGACAGGCTGGCTGTCAAGCAGTTCCCGGTCGTGGGGCTGGTGGACGTCCGGAGTAGTTCGGGCAGGGTCCCCGACAGCGCCGCGAGCGCGACGTCCTATGCTACTGGTGTGGAGACATACAACGGCGCCGTTGGCGTCGGCCGTGACTCGACAGCAGTAGACACGGTGCTGGAGGTCGCCGCAGAGAGGGACATGGCTACCGGCTTGGTGGCGACCTCACGGATAACCCACGCCACCCCAGCATCGTTCGCGGCACACGTGCCGAACCGGCAACTGGAATGGGAGATTGCCAGGCAGATGGCGAACCACGACGTCACTGTCATGCTGGGCGGAGGTCGAGCGGCGTTCGACGGCCAAATCCGCCCTGATTCCGTGGACCTCTTAGTGTCGATTAAGGAGCGATATACCTACGTGGAAACGCCGGAGGAGCTCCAGGCACTCAACATGCGTAACGTCAAAGCACTATTCGGGCTCTTCGCTCCCAGCCACCTGCCTGCGGCACCCGCCCGCGTGCCGACGCTGCCGCAGATGACCGAGGCAGCCCTGGCGGTCCTCGACGAAGATCCTGACGGTTTCTTCCTCATGGTGGAGGCGTCGCAACCGGACTGGCGTGGGCATGGCAACGAGCCGCTCCCGGCGATCACCGCCGAGATGCTGGATTTCGACCGCGCCATCGGCGAGGCCGTCGAGTATCAGCGTGACCATCCGGAGACGCTCATCGTGGTCGTCGGCGATCACGAAACCGGCGGTCTCGCGCTGCAATACGACAGTACCGGGACTCTTGGTGCCGCCTACACCACAGGAAGCCACACAGCCACCATGGTCCCCCTGTTCGCCAAGGGTCCAGGAGCAGAGCAATTCGGGGGCATCCTGTCGAACGCCCGGGTCGGGGAGCTGTTGATGGAGGCAGTCCGACGGTAGCCTCGGCGGAACCTGGCGGCGCCTAGGGTGCTATATTGGCTGGTCATGTCCAAGCGGTCGACGCCCCGGCGGGCCTCCATCGTGCTTGCGGGGGTGCTCTATTTGGCGTCTGTGGGGTGGGCGCCCATCGCCCACGCTCAGAGTGAAGTCCTCCGCTCTGCGGCGGCGGTTGAGTCAGACCACTCTGACCAGTGCCCCACGCTGCACACGGAGGCTGTGTGCTCGGCAGGCGGCCTCAACCCGGCGGTCAGCCACACGAGCCGCGACCTGCCCCTCGGGGCCACTGACGCATCGAGGAGCCACTGCCATCTTGCCATCCCAGGGGCGCGACGCAACGAGAAAGTCAGCGCCCACCCCGTTCGGGCACCGCCCTTCCGTTCCTAGTTCGTCCAGCGCCGCAGCACCGCATCGCTGCTGGGTGTGGCGCAGCCTGGAGCAGCGATCCCGACCAGCGGAAAGGAAGTGCTCGACATGTGCACCAGAATCGGATTCCTCGTCTTGCTCGCCGCCACGGCCGCCAGCGCACCGGCCAGTGGGCAGGAGCGCCAGGCCCGCGCGGACTCCCTGGAGCGGGAACTTCGCCTCCTCAAGGCCCGGGTTGACTCCCTGCAGCGGGTCCTGGCCGAACTCGTAGGGCGAGGTCGGGACACCACGCGGGCGCAGGACGAGCTCGCCGCCCTGCGGGCCGCGGCCCGGGCCGCCGCTGGCGCCGGCGAAGCCGGCACCGACACGGCGAGGCAGGAGGGGAGCCGCACCAGGAACCTCCAGATCCTGAACCCCGAGATCAGCGTGACGGGAGACATCGTGGGGAGCTTTACCGCCCCCGACGATGAGGAAAACCAGTTTAGCGCCACGCCACGGGAATTCGAGTTCTCGTTCCAGTCCGCTCTAGACCCCTACACTCGCACCAAGATCTTCATCACACGGGAAGAGGACTTCGAGATCGCCGGGCTCCCCGAAGAGGAAGGAGAGGAAGAGGGTGGAGGTTTCGAGATCGAAGAAGGCTACATGTACTGGGTGGGTCTCCCCGGCGGACTGGGAGTCAAGCTCGGCAAGTTCCGCCAGGAGATCGGCCTCTACAATCGGTGGCACACCCACGCTCTACAGGAGATCGAACGGCCTCTCGCTGCAGCAGCCTTCTTGGGGGAGGACGGACTGATTCAGACGGGTGCCTCCCTCACCCTGCCTTCCATTTCGCTGGGACCCGCCACCCAAACGGTCACGTTTGAGACGACACGTGGTAGCAACGAGGCGCTCTTTGGGGGTGGCAACGAGATCAGCTTCCTCGGACGACTACAGAGCTTCTGGGACCTCGGCGCCAGCACCTTCCAGCTCGGCGCCACTGGCGTGTTAGGCGAGAACGATGACGAGTCCCTCGAGTCGCGCATGCTAGGACTCGACTTCTCGTTCCGTTGGGCTCCACCACGCCAGGCGCTGTACCGGGACTTCCAGCTCAAGGGCGAGTGGTATTTCGTGGAGCAGGATGTGGATGGAACTGAGCTCAGCGGCAGCGGGGGCTATCTCCAGGCCAGTGCCCGCCTCACCCGCCGCTGGATCGTGGGCGCCCGAGCCGACTACCTCGAGGCAGTCGGCAGCGACGCCCACATCGTCCAGATCGCCCCGAGCATCACCTGGTGGCAGAGCGAGTGGGTCCGGCTACGACTGCAGTACAACTATCTGAAACCGGAGGGCGGGTCGGGAAACCACACGATCCTCCTGCAGTCGGTCTGGGCCGTTGGCCCCCACAAGCACGAGACGTACTGAGCGCGAGGGAGACGGAACGATGCAGATGCTGACACCCCGATCGACGCCACGGCACCTCTGCACGGGGCTGCGGCGCTTCGCCACCGCGCTCCTTGGCGCCGTCATCCTGGTGCCAGGTCCGGCCCGAGCCCAGGAGAAACTCCGGGTGGTCACCACGCTCCCCACCTTTGCTGCGATCGCCCGTGAACTCGTCGGTGAGCTCGCCGAAGTGCGGGCGATCGCACGGGGAGACCAAGACCCCCACTTCGTCAATCCGCGTCCCAGCTTCGCGGCCATGGTCCAGCGAGCCGATCTCTTCGTGACCACTGGCCTGGACCTGGAGCTCTGGGTGCCGGCTGTCATGGATCGGGCCAATAACCCGAAGGTCATCGAAGGTGCGCCGGGCCACGTCGTGGCCTACTCCGGGGTGAAGCTCCTGCAGATTCCCCCCAACGTGTCCCGCACCGAGGGTGACATCCACGTCTTCGGCAACCCCCACATCCACACCGACCCGGTCAACGGGATCCGGCTGGCCCGTAACATCGTCGCCGGCCTGAAGCGAGTCGATCCCGCCAACGCCACGACATATGAGGCGAACCTGCGGGACTTCGAAGAGCGGGTGATGCACCGGACCTTCGGCGAGCAACTCGTCCAGATGCTTGGTGCGGAGACGCTTTTTGAGCTGGCCCGGGAATATCGATTCTGGGACTTCGCACGAGGGCAGACCTATCAGGGAAAGCCACTCGCAGAATACCTGGGCGGGTGGTTGGCAGAGGCCGCGCCATTCCGGAATCGCCGCATGGTGTGCTACCACAAGAACTGGGCGTACTTCAGCGCCCGCTTCCGTATCGAGTGCGCCATGTACGTCGAGCCGAAACCAGGCATACCAGCCTCCCCGGGCCACGTCCGGGAGGTGGTGGACTTCATTCGCCGGGAGAACATCCCGGTCCTGTTCGCGGCTAACTACTTCAGCCGGCGGCAGGTGGAGCGCGTCGCGTCCCGCACGGGAGCGGCAGCGCTGTTGGTGCCGGAGCACGTAGCCGGCGAAGAGGGGGTGGATGACTACTTCACCCTGATCGACGTGTGGGTGACGCGCCTGGCGCAGGCCTTCGCGCCGAGACCTGGTCACCGTGAGTGAGCGGGGCAGGCAGATGACTCTGAGTTCGGGGATTTGGGACCGGGCAGCCGTCTTCGGTGGCACCAGTGACGCGGACCCGGAGCTACGCTGCCAATGATCGAGCTAATGCTGCCAGCCCTCGTGGCCTCGTTGATCCTGGCCGGGATACTTGGATACCTCGGTATCCACATCATTGCCCGAGGGGTCATCTTCGTGGACCTCGCCTTGGCTCAGGTGGCAGCGCTGGGCTGGACGGCTGCGGGCCTGGGCCTCGGGGCCGGTCTTGGCAACTGGTTGGGGATTCCCTCAGAGGAGGCCGGATACGCCATTGGCCTCGCCACCACGCTCGTCGCCGCCGCCTTGTTCAGCATCACTCGAATGGAGAACAGATATGTGCCCCAAGAGGCGATCATCGGAATCGTCTACGTGGTCGCCTCGGCTGGCACCATCCTTCTGGCGGCCCAGGCGCCCCGGGGAGCAGAACATGTGGAAGAGCTGCTGACGGGGAGCCTCCTCTGGGTCACGTGGCCGGAGATCGTGAAGACCGGGGTCGTCTCCGCCGCGGCCGGCCTGGCGCACTGGTTCTTGCGGAAGCGCTTTCTCACCATCTCACTGCGACCGGCGGAAGCGCGGACGAGGGGTTGGTCGCTGGTGTGGTGGGACTTCCTGTTTTACGCCCTGTTCGGCGTGGTGGTCACCTCTTCGGTGGCCATCGCGGGCGTGTTGGTGGTCTTCAGCTTCCTGGTCATCCCGGCGGTCATTGCGTTCCTGTTCACGACCTCAACCGTTCGACTGCTCACAATCGCCTGGACGGCGGGGACGGCGGCAACTGTGTTTGGGCTGTACGTCTCCTACCGCAGCGACCTGCCTACAGGCCCGGTAGTGGTCTGCGCCTTCGCCCTGGTCCTGGTGCTGGCCTTCGCCGCCCGGCCTGTCCTGAGAAGGAAGGTCCGGCAGGCCCGGCGGCAGGACGAAACCTGGGAGCAGGTCGGTCCCGCTCCGAAGAGCGATGCTGCGGGGAAAGCCTGAGGAGTGATGGAGTGCATGGTACCCCGTGCCACGATCCGCGGACTCGTCGCCCTCCAGCTCATCGCCACCGCACTTCCCACCAACGCACGGGGCCAGATCTTCCTCGAGCTCCGTGGCGGAGCGATGCTCAGCTCCGCCCTGGTCCGGGACTCCATCGTCGAGGCCTTCACTGTGCGGCCGGCTGTGGCACCGACCATCGACCTCGCCGTGGGCACCGTGCTCAACGAGCAGTACCGACTCGCCGTTGCCGTTCGCTGGGCGCGCAGTGACCTGAAGCGCAGCACCGACGGTGGGAACATCCCAATCATCCCGCTGACGGCGTGGACCGGATCAGTTGCGCTGCGCCGCCGCCTCAGCTCCTGGGCGTCCGCGCAGGGCACCATCGGCGCGGTGAAGTACGCGCCCGCCGGGACCGGCAGGAACGCCACTCTGTTCCGGGACAACGCTCCCCTGCTGCCTATCGTCGGGCTCGGTGCCCGAATCGAGCACCGCATCAGCCCCCGTCTCGTCGTGGGATTGGACGCCGCCTACGACTTCCACCGGTTCTCGACCCTGGCACTCCGTGCAGAAGGAATCACAGGTGATCGAAGCGTGCACCGCTTCTCGCTGGGGATAACGTTGGGCGCGAGCTATGCAGACAAGAAGCCGTAGCGTCGCGGCGCTCGCCTCGCTCCTCCTGCTGGGCGCATGTGACTCCCCCAACGCCCCGGACCGGAGTTCCTTCTACGAGTTCCGGCTGTCGCCCTCAGACCCGGTGTTCCATTGGCCAGCTACCGCGCTGCCGGTGCGATTCTACGCCGACCAAGTAGGGGCGCTGCCCGAATACGTGGCCCTTGGGGTGCGGATGTGGGAGCGCCAGTTCCTCTACGGGGAATTCAGGGGGGAACTGGTGAGCGACTCCGCAGACGCGGACGTTATCCTGAGCCTGCAGGGGTCTGCACCGCCGGATGGGCCGCTCACCGATGACCCTCCGGTGACGAGCTGCACCGGTGTTACGAGCGTCCCCCCGACGACGGAACTCGGATCCGGGCAGCTCGTCTACACCGAGCGATTCCAAGTTCAACTCCAGTGGTTCTCCAGGGGAAGCCCGAGTGACATCGCGAACTGCCTGGCCCGCGTGACCGCCCACGAGATCGGCCACACGCTAGGCGTTTTCAATCACAGCCCGACTCCCGACGACCTCATGGCCCGGTCGCCGACGGCACGGGAGCCCACGGCGCGCGACCGGGCCACGGTGCAGATCCTATACCACGTGCGGTCGGATATCCTGCCTTTCTCCCATGGCCTGCTGCCTCCATGAGGTGCTAGGAGTGAGGAGTAAGGAGCAAGGAGTGAGGAGTGAGGAGCGACCACGCCCCTTACTCCTTACTCCTCACTCCTCACTCGTAGCACCCCGTACGGCCGCGTCTAACGCGGCACCCTGACAATTGTTAACTTCTAAGTCCCCTTTGGCCGCCCGTGACGCGCCAATGCGCGGACAGGGCGGCTGATGATTCTGGGCCGACACGGCGCCGACGACGCAGCTGAGAGGGCCATGGCAAAGGGCGCCTCTACCAAGCCACCCACGATGACGGCTCAGCCGGTTGCCCCCGGCGTAGAGCCCTCGGGTGTGGTACATGCAAACCTGCCACCGGCGGAGCTCTACGAGCTCGCCGTGAAGCGGCAGGAAGGTCAGATCGTCGCCCACGGTCCCTTCATTACCATCACAGCGCCACACACTGGACGGTCACCCAACGACAAGTTCATTGTTCGGGAGCCCACGTCGGCCAGCGACATCTGGTGGGGAGAGGTCAACCAGCCGATGGAGCCTGAGCAGTTCGAACTCCTGCTCCACGAGGTCCGGCAGTACCTCAGTGAGCAGAACGAGTTGTTCATCCGCGATGTGTATGCCGGGGCGGATCCGGCATACCGCACCTCGGTCCGCTTCGTCACCACGAACGCGTGGCACACTCTGTTCGCCTACAACATGTTCCTGCGCCCCGGAACGGAAGAAGAGGTCGCGTCGTTCGTCCCGGACTTCACCGTGCTGCATGCGCCCGACATGAAGGCCGACCCACGACGCCACGGGACGCGGAGCGGTACATTCATCGTGATCAACTTCGCGGAACGGACGATCCTGATCGGTGGCACCCGGTATGCGGGGGAGATGAAGAAGTCCATGTTCACCATCCTGAACTATCTGTACCCCAAGCAGGACATCCTCGCGATGCACTGCTCCGCAACTCTGGGTGCGGGCGGTGACGTCGCGATCTTCTTCGGACTCTCTGGAACCGGAAAGACGACCCTGTCGGCCGATCCCACGCGCGCCCTGATTGGCGATGATGAGCACGGATGGAGTGTGAACGGGGTGTTCAACTTCGAAGGTGGGTGCTACGCCAAGATCATCCGTCTCTCGGCGGAGGGCGAGCCCGAGATTCACGCCACGACGCAGATGTTTGGGACCATTCTGGAGAACGTCGTGGTCGATCCAGCCACTCGCCGAATCGACCTGCACGACGATTCGATAACCGAAAACACCCGCGCGTCGTACCCGATTCACTTCATCCCCAACCACGTGCCAGAGGGCCACGCAGGACATCCCAAGTACATCGTCTTTCTGACCGCGGACGCGTTCGGCGTGCTGCCACCCGTGGCCAGGCTGACCCAAGAACAGGCGATGTACCACTTTCTCTCCGGGTACACCGCCAAGGTCGCCGGCACGGAGCGCGGTGTCACCGAACCCCAGGCCACCTTCAGCGCCTGCTTCGGTGCGCCGTTCCTCCCGCTGCACCCCAGCGTGTACGCTAAGATGCTGGGGGAGCGCATCGTCCGGCACGGAGCCCAGTGCTGGCTGGTGAACACGGGATGGACCGGCGGCCCCTATGGCGAGGGACGCCGCGTCAACCTACCGTACACGCGAGCGATGGTTCGGGCCGCGCTGGACGGCAGCCTCGAGGGCACGGCAACGCGCCCCGACCCGGTCTTCGGACTCCAGGTACCGGAGCAGCTGCCCAACGTGCCCCGAACGCTGCTCGATCCCCGAACAACTTGGGCGGACCCGGAACGCTACGACACCCAGGCCGCAAAGCTCGCGAGGATGTTCCGAGAGAACTTCCAGCAGTTCGCGGGCGAAGTGGATGACGGCGTACGCCGGGCGGGCCCTCGGGCGTAGTCACCTACAGATGGCAACCACAGGCGGTTTCGAGGTCATCCGGGACCCGCTCTGGAACAACATCCGGATTGACACGGCGGCCCTGGGAGTCGTGGACTCAGAACCGTTCCAGCGCCTGCGCTACATCCGCCAACTCGGACATGCGTACCTGGTGTATCCCGGTGCGACCCACACGCGGTTTGAACACGCCCTCGGGGCCTACCACCTGGCCCGCCGCACACTGGGCCTCCTGGCCGAACGGGGGGAGCTGGACGGCGTACCACCGGAGGAAGTGCGGCTGGTGCCGCTGGCGGCCCTGCTGCACGATATCGGCCACTACCCCTTTTCCCACGCTCTCGAAGAAGCGAGCCTCCCATCACACGAGTCGCTCGCCTCCGAGCATTTCCGGCACCCGGAACTGCGGTCCGCCCTGGCGACCCTGGGTATCGAATCGGTGGAGACCCGCCTGGCCGACCTCATCAGCGGTGCCAGCAGCAGCCCGCTCGCGGGCCTGATCTCCGGTTCCCTGGATCTCGACAAGATCGAATACCTCACCCGGGATGCCCGGATGTGCGGTGTGCCCTATGGTACTGTAGACGTCGATCGGCTGCTCCACTCCATCTCCGTGGTAACTCAGCCGGACGGATCCCTGACCGTGGGGGTGCAGGAGAAGGGCGTGAGTGCCCTCGAGTCGCTGCTGTTCGCCAAGTACCAGATGTATCGCAACATCTACTGGCACCACGCGGTGCGTAGTGCCACCGTCATGTTCAAGCGGTTGGTGCGCTCCGCCATCGCCAGCGGACACCTGGATCCCAGCTGGATTCCCCACTCAACCGACGAGGCCCTCATGGAGGTGATCCGCCAGTTTCCGGCGACGCGGCTCGCCGAGCGGCTGCGGCGCCGACAGCTTTACAAGCGAGCCGTCGACCTACCGGCCAGGGAGGTCGCAACTGGTGGTGGTGCTTGGATCGCGAGCTCACCCGACTTGGTGCAGCGCGTGGAGGATCAGCTCGCCGGTGAACTCGGCCTACGCCCGGGAGAGCTGCTACTCGACTTCCCGGCGAAGCCCGAGATGCTGGCCGTCGACATTCCGCTGCGCCTCCGCGGCGGACGAACCGAGCAGCTGAGCGGGGAGCGTAGCGATGTCCTTAGCATTCAGCGGGTGGCGGAGGAGCTCCACACCAGCGCCCGTCGCCTCCGGGTCTTCGTGGCCGAGCCGGTACAGCTACCACACGATCCGGTGGTTGCGCTAGCCGAGCGGAGTGAGCAGGATGTGGCTGCCGGGCTGGAAACCGGCGCGGCGTTCCTGACAACTACTGCCTAGGTCGGCCGTCCCTCGGGATCGGCCTCGCTCGGCGGCGTCCCCCCAGCCCTGGAGAGCAGTCGCGCCAGGTCACGGAAGTAGCGTGCATCTTCCTCGCGCCCGGCGTCAACCATCTCCATGGCGCACACTTCCAGGGCATAGAGGATTGGTCCAAGATGTTCGGCGGCGACCCGGCCCAGCGCTTCGGGGTTCGGTCTTTCCGTCACGCCTCAGCGGCTGCAGCGACGGCGTGCTCGCCGCTCTCGCGTTCTACGCTGTCGATGTGGACGACAATGACCGTGACGTTGTCCAGGCCGCCACGCCGATTGGCTTCGGCGACGAGGGTATCCACCAGCTCGCCCGGGGGCCGACCCGACCGCATCACGTTGAGGAGCTCGTGATCCTCGAGCATGCCGGTGAGGCCATCCGACGCCAGGAGGAAGGTGTCTCCGGTGCGAAGTGCTCCCACGTAGATGTCCGGGGCAACGTAGCTGTTGGCCCCGACACACCTGGTGATGACGTTGCTGTAGGGGTGCGTTCGGGCCTGCTCGGGGCTCAGGTAGCCTGCGTCCACCTGCTCCTGCACGTACGAGTGGTCCTTGGTCAGCTGAAGCAGTTCGGCGTCTCGCAGAACGTAGGCCCGGCTGTCACCCACTTGGCCGATCAGATAGCGGGGCCCGTTGATGACCATCGCCGTGGCAGTGGTGCCCATCCCCCGCTTGTCCTGCTCGACCAACGTCCGCTGGAAGATCTGGCCGTTCGCCTCGATGATGGAGTTGCGGATGATCTCAGCCGCCTCCGTATCCGGACGTCCGGCGACGCCTTCCAGCGCTTGGCCGACGATGCGGACCGCCATTTCGCTGGCGACCTCCCCAGCAGCGTGCCCACCCATACCGTCCGCCACTATGAAGATCCCGTGATCCGGCACCATCAGGTACGCATCTTCATTGCCGGATCGGACGACGCCGACGTCGGTTCGACCTGCGCAGGTGAATCGGACAGTTCGTGTCACCTTACCCGGCGCCCAGGATAGCGATTAGGAGCAGGACGATCACAACAACGAACAGCCCTATAATCCACTTGGGGATTGCCGCAGCCGACGTGGCCTGCGGAGGCCGCGTCCGAGGCCGCCGCAGCGCCGGCCGATCGGGCGACGGCGCCCTGGGAGGAGGCTCGACCTTCGGGGACGGCACGGTGGGAGGCTCAGCCACGGCGGCCTGGGCCTTGGGCTCACTGGGAGCAGCGCCCCCCGTGCCTGCAGCGCCGCCCCCCATCTTAGGGCCCGGCGGCGGTCCCTCCGGCGCGGGCGGCTCTCCCGGCGGCTTCACGGCACTGATCAACCTCGTCGAGCTCCCTTTCGGCGCGTCGATAGTATCGTCCGTCGGCTCAAACATGGTCTGCACGTCGCCAAACCGGATCAACGCCCCGGGCGCGAGGGGGACCTCACCCTGGACGCGCTCCCCGTCCACTAGCGTCCCGTTGGTGGACTCGAGATCGACCAATACCCAAATGCCCTCGCGACGCTGCAGCTTGGCGTGCGTCGTTGACACACTATCGTCCGGGAGGACGATGTCATTGTATTCTGCGCGCCCCAGGTTCACGATCGGCACCCGGATCGGGAATCGCTGACCCTTCAGCGGACCACTACGCACCAGCAGGTTCGCCAATGCACCGGTGCCGCGGGATGGCCGCGGTTCGGCCGAGGGCGGCGCCTTCGGCTTACTGGGCGGCACCGGCTCGGCGACCTTGCGACGCAGTCCGACGCCCGGCACGCCATGGAGCGTGTTGCTCAACCGATGCTCCGCGCCAGGTGGCGGCCCCGGCGGCGGGACCGGCTCGGCGGGGCGCACGGGCGGTGGCGAGACCGGCTTGGCGGGCGCTGCGGCCGGTGGCGGGACCGGCTCGGCAGGGGGGGCCGGCGGCGGCTGTGTGGGAGCACGTTCGGCTGCCGTAGGCTGGAGCGGGGGTGTCGGCGTGGTGGCCGGGGCTGCGGCTACCGGTGTCGGCGGAGGACCCGGCGCTGCCTTCGGCGCTTCCGCAGGTGCTGGCGGTGGCGCCGCCGGAGCGAGGTCAGCGTAGAACCGGAATTCGTGCTCGCCGCACTGAATGATGTCACCCCGAGCAAGGAGATGCTGACCCTGAATCCGCGTTCCGTTCACCAGAGTCCCGTTGGTGCTGCTGTCCACCACCACGTACCCTTTGGGCGACGCGAGGATCTCCGCGTGACGTCGGGACACACTCTTGCTGGTCAATACCACGTCGCAACTGGCGTCGCGGCCGATCACGAGCGAACCGGTGATCGTATATTCACGACCGTCGGTGAGAGAAACCACACGTCCGCCGGTAGCGGCCGTGGCTTTCCGCTGGGCCGCGGGCCTGCCCGCTGCCTCCATCATTGACGGGTCCATCGCCTGCACGTACTGGGTGCTGCCGCTCTGCCGTTCTTCTACGAAGAGCAGTTCCTGTCCCGCAATCTGCACCTTGTCGCCGTGCAGCAATGGGGTCGGTTGTGGACCCAACCGTACCCCATTGACCAACACCTCCATGTCTTCGTCCGCTAGGCGAATGGCGACCTGACCACCGGGAAGGCCTTGCAGGACTGCATGCCGCGGAGCGACCCCTTCTCCGGCCAGTTGAATCAGGGCCGAAGCGTCGCTCCCGATGGTCACCTCACCCGCCGGAATGGCGTGGCGGCGACCACCGATCTCAAGAAAAGCCATCGAGTGTGTCCTCGAGCCTGGACGCTAATCAGGAAAAGCTAGTCCCCCATTTGGGGGCGTGCAACTCGAATGGCAAGGATTTCGCTCGTACCCTCAGCTATGACTCCAGAAGCTCTGCTCGTCCCTCGGCCAGTTTGAGCCAGCGCCAGAACACGAAGGAGCCAACGCTCACCGTCAGGTAGCCGATGTAGATGCGCCACAGCAGGATGTAGGACGGTGTCAGCTCCCGTGGAACATAGATCGACATCACCGCGGCCGACAGCACCTCGGCAAGCCCCGATCCGCCCGGCGTCGGAGCGAAGTACAGCAAGAATATGATCAACGTCTGCAAGAGCACCACGTCTACGAAGGGTGCGTCGATATTGAGGGCGCGCAACACGATGTAGCCAACCACCAGCTTGTTGGCCAAGGTCGGCGCCGTGAGCACGATCGCGCCGCCCAGCGAGACCCAGCCGCGTCCCCGGAAGAACGCCACCATGGCGTCGTGCCACCGGTCGATGCCGCTGTTCAACGACGTCACGCGATCGGCTAGCCGCGCACTACCGCGCCGCTCGAGCCAAGCGACGATTCTCCGCGCCAGCCGGCGGGCGACGCCGGGAAACAGAATCAGGAGCAGCATGACGCTGCCCACGGTGATGAAGCCGCCGAGGGCCAGGCGGTAGAGGTCCTGGAGCGTGACCACACCGAGGACTCCGTGCTCCTGCAGCGATCGACCAGCGCCGAAGAAGATGGTGAGCGGCCCGGCCACGCTGAAGAAGAGAACGGTCGCCACGAAGCTCATGAACGTGACCACCATCGCTACGGGGAGCGGCGTGCCGTAGCGCTTGAGCGTGTAGATGCCCACCGGCCCACCGCCGGCCTGGGACGGTGTCAGGAGGGTGGCCCAGGCGTTGAGGCCCGCGGACAGGATGCATCCCTTCAACGTGGTCGCCGGATGAGCGTAGCGGGCCAACACGTAGAGCCGCAGACCGCCCGCGATCCAGTCGAGGGAGGCAATGCCCACACCCAGCGCCACCCAGTGCCACCGCAGGGTGAGCATGGCCTGAATGAAGCGCTCAAGATTGTTGCCGTAGAACAGGACGCCGCCGAAGACGACTATCGAGATCGCCGCGAACACCTCAAGGCCGTGGCGGAGCAGGCGTGGCGCGAGGCGGTTGACCATGGCGGCTGGCAACGTATCCCTGCGGCGCCAGGCCCGTCAACGGGCGCTCTTGTAGGCGCCGCGGCGACGCCACTATGCTTCACTCCATGGCCTCCGAGCGGATCCTCGTGCAGGGTGCCCGGCAGCACAATCTTAAAGGGATCTCCCTGGAGATCCCCCGGCGGGCTCTCACCGTCATCACGGGACCGTCAGGTTCCGGCAAGAGCTCCCTCGCCTTTGACACCCTCTACGCCGAAGGCCAGCGACGCTACATCGAATCGCTGTCCACCTACGCGAAGCAATTCCTCGAGCGCATGCCCAAACCCTCGGTGGACCGCATCGACGGGGTGTCCCCGGCCGTGGCAATCGAGCAGAAGAATCCCACGACGTCGAGCCGCTCAACGGTGGGAACTGCGACGGAGATCCACGACTACCTGCGACTGCTCTGGGCCCGTATCGGCCGTCAATACTGCCACGTGTGCGGCGCGCCCGTCACGGTCGATTCGCCAACCACCGCCGCCGACCGAGTGCTGGACTCGTTCGGCAATCGCACGGTCATCATCTGTTTCCCACTGCCGGCGGCGGCACAGGTCAGCCACGAGCGCATCATCGAGAATCTGCGGGCGATGGGATTCGTGCGGGTGAAGGTGGGGGAAAGTGTCTGGCGGCTCGACGAGCTCCCCTCGGGTGTGCGCCTAAGCGCCGACGGGGTGCTGGTCGTGGTCGACCGTCTTCGCCCTGCGCCGGCTGTGCGCGGTCGCCTGGCGGACTCGCTGGCCCTCGCATTCTCCGAGGGCGAGGGGATCGCCGAGGTGCACGTGGACGGGGAGGTCGCACGCTTCTCTCAGCACCCCCGGTGCACGTCTTGCGGTACCCAGACGATCCCCCTCTCGCCCAGCCTCTTCTCCTTCAACAGCCCCCGAGGTGCCTGCCCTGGATGCAACGGGTTCGGGGCCGTCCTGGAGTACGACGAGTCCCTGATCGTTCCCGACCCCGACCGATCTCTCAAGCAGGGCGCTCTGGACCCGTGGACCAAGCCACGGTACACCCGCAGGCGGCGGATACTGCGCGACACGGCCCTCCAGAACGGCATCCCCTATGAAGTTCCGTGGCATCGTCTCAAGAAGGCCCACCAGCGGTTCTTGCTCCACAACACGTCAGGGAGATTCCGTGGCGTGTTTCCGTTTCTGCGAGCCCTGGAGCGGAAGCGTTACAAGCAGTACATCCGCGTGTTCCTGCGGCAGTACCAACGTGCCAACCGATGCCCCGCCTGCGAAGCAGCGCGCCTGCGCCCCGAGGCCTGCGCCGTCCGTGTTGCGGATGCCTCCATCGCCCAAGTCGCCGCCATGAGCGCCGACGGCTTGGCCGCATGGCTCACCGGCTTGGAGCTCACCGCCTTCGAGCGCGGCGTCGCCGCAACGATCCTTCGTGAGCTCAACGACCGCGTGGCCTTTCTTCGCGACGTCGGCCTGGGCTACCTCACCCTCGACCGCCAGACCCGGACCCTCTCCGGCGGAGAGGCGCAGCGCATCGCGCTGGCAAACGCGATGGGCTCGCACCTCGTCGACACGCTCTACGTACTGGACGAGCCATCCATCGGCCTCCACCCCCGGGACATCAGCCGCTTGCTAGCCCTGCTGCGGCGGCTGCGCTCAGCGGGCAACACCGTGGTCATCGTCGAACATGATCCGGCGACCATACGCGCAGCCGACTACATGGTGGAATTGGGCCCGGGCAGCGGCGAGCACGGTGGCGAGGTGGTCTTCACCGGCGGCGTCGCCGAAGCCGAGCGGGCCGGAACCCTCACGGGTCAGTACCTGAGCGGAGCCAGAACCATCCCCGTGCCCAGCTCGCGGCGGCGGGTCGGCCCCCAGTGGCTCATGGTGGAAGGGGCACGGCTGCACAATCTGGATGGCGCGGACGTGGCCATACCCCTGGGCACCCTCACCGTCGTGACCGGCGTGTCGGGCTCGGGGAAGTCCACCCTGGTCCACGACATCCTCTACCGCCAGCTGGCCGCACGCTTGAAGGGATCGCACGGCGCGAAGGAGCATCTGGGCGAGCCGGTGGGGGAGGTGAAGGCATTGACGGGTTGGGAAGGCTTGAATGATGCGGTCTTGGTCGATCAATCACCCATCGGTCGCACGCCGCGCTCGAATCCCGTCACCTACGTGCGGGCTTTCGACGAGATCCGGAACTTGTTCGCGGCCCAGCCCCTGGCGCGAGCCCGCGGTTACACGCCCACCACGTTCAGCTTCAACGCCAGCGACGGTGGACGCTGCCACAGCTGCGATGGCGCCGGCTTCGTCCAGGTCGAGATGGTCTTCATGGCAGACGTCTTCATCCCCTGCGACGCCTGCGGCGGGACCCGTTTCGAGCCCGAGGTTCTCGACATAAGGATCAAGGGACTCTCGATTCACGACGTCCTCAACCTCACGGTGGAACAAGCGATGTCGCGCTTCCGCCACCAGGAGCGACTCGGCCGAGCCCTGTGGCACCTGCAACAGGTGGGACTGGGTTACATCCGCTTGGGCCAGCCGGCGACCACGCTGTCTGGGGGCGAGGCTCAGCGCCTCAAGATCGCGCGACAGCTGGCTACCGTGACCCGGAAGCAGGGGCGACGCCTCTACATCCTCGACGAGCCCACCACGGGCTTGCACCTGGACGACGTCCGCACCCTGATCAAGGTTCNNACCACGGGTTTGCACCTGGATGACGTCCGCACCCTGATCAAGGTCCTCGACCGGCTGGTGGACGCGGGACACACCGTCCTAGTCATCGAACACCATTTGGACGTCATCAAGCGAGCCGACTGGGTAATCGATCTGGGTCCAGAAGGCGGCGTCGCCGGCGGCCAGGTGGTGGCGGCCGGGTTCCCCGAGGACGTGGCCCAGAGCGACAGCCACACCGCGCGCTGGCTTCGGGGGGCGCTGGGGGAGGTGGCCGCACCACAGTCTCAAGAGGCGAGGACGTCGTAGCCCGGCCGCTCCGGGGGAGCGGATGCTAGAATCGTGCACTCCCCCCGTTTCCCCGTCTCCCCCTCCTCCCCCTGTGTTGTTGACCCACCGTCCCACACCCACAATCTTTGCCGCATGAACAAGGCTCTAGCTCTCCTGATCGCGGCAGCGCTGACGGCGGGCCCCGCTGCTGCGCAAGATCCGGCCCCAATCGTAAGCCAGGCCGCCGGGGGCTACACGCTGCAGCCAGGCGACGTCGTCCGGATCAACGTGTGGGGGCACGAGGAGTACTCCGGCCAGTTTCAGGTGGACGAGGAGGGTAGGATTCACTATCCCATCTTGGGCGCGATCCACACCAGCAACATGACCGTGGCCGCCCTGCGCGACACCCTCCGGGCCGGACTCGAGCGGCTGTTCACCAATCCATTCGTCACGCTTACGCCGCTGTTCCGCATCGCCGTGCTGGGGGAGGTTCAGACGCCCGGGCTCTATACCGTGGACCCCACCCTGAGCGTGTTGGACATCGTCGCCCTCGCCGGCGGGGCCACCCGCGTCGGCAACTTGGGGAAGATCAGGGTGTTCCGCAGCGGTGCCGAGACTCGGTTCAGCTTCGAGCAGGCGACTATTCGTGGCCGCACGCTTCAGGAGATCGGCGTGCGATCTGGGGATGAGATCATCGTTCCCCGGAAGTTCTTCGCCCGAGAAGACTTCACCATTCTGCTCCAGCTGCTACAGATCGGGCTCTCGATCGCGATCTTCGTGAACACGCTCTAACTGGTCGGTTGCGTGCGGTGTGGGGCCCCGTTAGACTGACGGCGGGCGGACGGCGGAACGATGGAACGACGGAAGGACGGAACGACGGAACGTTCCGTCGCTACCGCCGTTCCGCCGGGTGGTGGGGGGAGCCGCGGCGGCGGACCGCCGGGTGAGGAGTGGCGGGGTGGAGCGGGACCGCCAGGATATTNNCGCGTCCGGCCGCCCGATCGCCAGACCCGACCCGGGCCGGCCGGGCGGCGGAGACGGCCGACATTCCGGAGTAGCTCAGCTGGTAGAGCAGACGGCTGTTAACCGTCGGGTCGGGGGTTCGAGTCCCTCCTCCGGAGTTCGGCAGAGCCCGTGAGGGCTCTGCGTCACTCACGAGGAGTGACCTCTTTGCAACGCACGCGCGGCCGACGGCCGCGCTCTTTCGTTGTCGAGCCTAGACCCCATCGAATGGCGCATACACCGCACTGTTGCAAGGTTCAGTTCCACTTCAAGTGGGGACCGGGTTATTTCCCTTCCCCTACACCGGAACGGCTTTCTACAAGTAGCCTTACGCTTCGGGCAGCGCCCGGGCCCGCGCAGTGCCTTCACAAGAGCCGCGTGGGTCTCGCGGCGCCCGGGGCTTTGTAATGCGAACCGTTCCACCCGACTGCAAGCTATCGTGTCGCCCTTCAGCCACCATGACTCGCCAACCTCCGGTGGCAATCGGCGGTGACACTCGGGTGACGTCGCCGGGTTAGATACTGCCCGATATTCGAAGTACGTCGGTGGCCTTCGTGGCCCCGCCGCCGTGGCTGGACGCCGTAGGCGCCCTAGTAGGACGCCGCAGCAGACGCCACAGTTGTACGCCCGCTCCGCGTTATGGAAGAGGAGAAGCAATACGATGAATCGGGAGCGCCTCGTGTACCGGTCACTCTTGGTTGTCGCGGCAGCCATGCTCGCCTGCGACTCGGATCCCTTCCTACCCTGCGAGACTTCATCCTCCAGCACGGTCAGCGCGTTGCGCGTCCTGTTCGTGGGCAACAGCGCGACGTACACCAACGAGCTCCCCGGAATGGTCCAGGACATGGGCAGCGCGGACTCACTGCAGATCGAGACCGTTGACGTCAGCATGGGTGGCGTCGACCTGGATTATCACTGGAACATCGGGTCGGCGCGGGATTCGCTGGGCAACGGCAGATGGAACGTCGTCGTTCTCCAGGGGGGGTGGGGGGAGACTTTCGAGGAGTATGCGGTGATCTGGGCGAATGCCATCCGGGCCGCCGAGGCGAGGCCGGCACTCTACATGTTCTGTGCCTCGCCGGCATACCTCGCCCAGTTCGACGACCTAAGCCTGTCGTATCGCACAGCCGCTAAAGAGGCACGGGCCGAACTCTACGCCGCGGGCGAGGCCTGTCTGGCCGCCTGGAGCATTGACCCCGATCTTCCCCTCTTCGCTCCGGACGGTCACCCTAGCGTGATGGGTAGCTACCTGGCGGCGCTCACAATCTACCGGGGCATAACGGGACGTGAGCCCCCCTCACTCACGAATCTGGGAATCTCAGCTGCGGATGACGCCGTGCTGCAGGCGGCGGCCGCCGCCGCCCAGCCGATTTCGCATTGAGCAGTCGTCGAAACGCGTCTGCACCCTCTCCTCCCCGCCCTCGTCGAGGTGGCTTTCGATCTTGTAGCAGTCGGCGAGGATGCGCGATCTTTCAATTCCGAGGTCATACGGAGGACCACGACCACTTACACGTCCCTAGTATAAGGCCACGGCACCTCACTTCAACGCATTGAACAGCAGCGGCCAAGTGGCAATCGTCTGCCCGCGATAGTTGGGCGGGAAGCCGAAGAGTACCACCGTACCCCGACCGACTGTGGCCTCCACGAGCGCAGGCTTCCCGGCGATGTGCTCGCCTCCCAACACCCATCCCGAGAGTAACGGATCGCCGCTGCCGTACCGGGCGAGCACTGCTAGGCCATCGCCATCCAGCTCGAACGCCCGGCTGCCCCGCCAGAACCACGCGATCGTCTCACTCGGCAGGCCGTCTGTGACCCCGTGTCCCGGCTCAAGCGTCAGCCGCAGGATCGAACCGGGGATATAGAACTCCTGCGACTCGAGGTCGGCGACGCTGTTCCTGACGCCCAGGTCGAACGTCGCGACGGCGAAGTCCGTGGCGCGACCGATCGCCACGACGCGACCGCCGGCGCCGACGAACTGGCGCACCGCCTCCACACCCTGGGATCCCAACCCGCCCGCGTACTCTGCGGGCATCACGCGGGCAGGCCAGCCCTCCACGATCTGCTCGGCGGATTGGTCCTCGAATAGGAGCACGTCATACCGCGCCAGGGCACCACCCCGAATGTCGCCATCGTGGAGCGTGTCGTAGGCGACCCCGTGGCGGTCCAGCACCCATCGCGTCCATCCTTCGGGCATGGGCTCGCGCCACGACTTGTAGATGGCGATGCGGGGCGCCCCGGAACCGGCGAGTCCAGGAGGCGCGACGTACCGCACTTGGGGCACGGGGATCGGGTCCGACAGCTCGACCTGGACTGGCTCCTCAACGGCAACCGCCTCGACGCCCATGAGCAGCGGCAGGGTATGAGCGACGACGTCGTAGGGAGGCTTGGGTGGCCCTCCGGGGTAGAGCCGGAGATCCGGATACTCCTGGCGCGACAGCAGCGTGTGGGCGAACGCCCCGTACGGCTGGTTCAGGGGAATCACATACGTGCCCGCCGGATACGCAGTCCCGCCCACGGTGAAGGTCTGCTTCGCCCTGTGAACCTCCACGTCCCCCATGGTCAGAATGCGCAGCACTGCATCGAGGCCGACGTGCGTGCCGTCGGCCACCGGAAGGATCCACGCAGCCGGCCACTCGGGCCATCCGTCCACCGCCTTCTGATTGATGCTGTAGAAGTTCTCCAGCCAATACCGCCGGTTCTTCGCCGCGTTCGTGAGGAGTGCCATCGCCCCGGCTTCCATGTAGTCCACGATGTCGGAGAGGTGCCACTCGCCGCCCTCCCAGACCACCGGGAAGTTCCAGGCCCGGGCAGAGGCGTCGAAGCCCCGGCGAGCGGAGAGCCGCTCCGGCGGGACGGTGATCGGTGTCGCCAGCCGCGCCGACGCAGTCTCGCTCAGGATACGGGCTCCCGCGTGATAGTGCTGGTACGCCCGGGCCGGCGTGAACGCGTCGTAAGTCGCGTTGATCGCGACCCCCTCTTTGCCCTGCGATAGTAGCTCAGCGGCCATGTACGCTCCGAGCTGGTTCACCGCGGCCGTGAGTAGGGGGTCCACGTTCTCCTCCCACGGATCGATGAATGGCGGGAAGAAGATCCGCGGCCCAGTGCTCCCCATCTGGTGGATGTCGTGCACGATCTGCGGGTGCCACGCGTTGTGGGCCTTGGTGACCGTGAGCTCGGTCTCGATCTGTGTGAACGCGAACCAGTCCCGGTTGTTGTCGTGGCCCACGTAGTAGTGATACAGCTTGGGAAGCGGTGCGCCCTCGTACTCGGTCCCCACCCAGCCGCGATACCACTCCACCACCATCTGGAGTCCGTCGGGATTGAGGGACGGAATGTCGAGCAGCACGACGTTGTCGAGGATCTCGCGGACCTTGGGTTCGTGCGAGGTTGCCAGGCGGTGCAACATCCTGGCGGCGGCTTGGGGACCGCCTACCTCGGTGGCATGGATCCCGTGGGTAATGAGCACGACGGTCTTCCCCAAATCGAGCAAGCGCGCCAATTCCGCTGGCCCTGCAATGCGTCGGGGGTCCGCCAGCTTCATTTGCATGGTGTGGAGCTCGCCCAGGCGGCGGTGGTTCGCCTCGCTCGTCACGGTCAGCATGACGAACGGGAGACCCAGCGTGGTGGGACCGAGGGTGTCGACCGTCACCCGGGGGCTCCCCTTCGCGAGCAGCTCATACCACGCCGTGAGCTGACTCCAGTCGGCGAGCTTACGATCCTCGCCGATGTCGAAGCCAAAGTGCTCTCGGGGAGTGGGAATCCCTTGACCCAAGAGCTGGGCGCTGCTGAGCAATAGACCGAGTACCACACTAGTCGATCGTGTCATCGTCACTCCACGTGTCAGGCGCCGACGCATCTGTTCTTTGACTCTAGGCACTGAACTGGGATTGCCTAATTAAGAAAGAAAAGGTGTGTCGTGGCTAGGTGTTGTGAGTCAGAGATTCGTTGCATAGCACACGCGCCGAGCAGTCCCTCCGCGCGGTGGCGTTCTCGGCGGGCCCGACGCCGGGCCACGGCTGCTGGATCAGGCTTCCCGAGTCAGACCTCGGCGCCGAGACCGCCGGACCGCCACCCACGCTGCGGGACTACTCGGTGCCTGGTCCTAGTCACAGACTTCTCACTGGCTGCACTAGGTGCTGTCCCCGCAAGACGTCGCATACCCCCCGCACCAGGTGCTCGGCCGTGCGTGGAGTCCCACCCCGGGGGCTTCTCAGATTGGCGCTAATGAAGCAAGAGCCCGGTTAACAAGACCGGGCTCCTCTGCGTCGTCGCCGGACTACCGGGCGGTGCTTACTTCTTGCTACCGAGGCGGAGCCGGCTGTTGCTGGCCTTGACCTCGATCCGCCGGGGCTTGGCCGCCTCTGCCTTGGGCAACGTGATCATGAGCACGCCGTTGTCGAACTCGGCAGCGACCTTCTCAGGATCCACGCTCCGGGGCAGCGAGAAACTCCGCTCGAAGCGACCGTAGCGGCGCTCCACGAGGTGGTAGTTGGAACCTTCCTTGCCCTCTTCCACCTCTTGCTTCTTCTCGCCACTAATGGTCAGCACCCCGCCCTCGACGCTCACGTCCACGTCCTCCGCAGCCAGCCCGGGCAACTCGGCCTGGATGACCAGCTCGTCCTTGGTCTCACGCACGTCCACCACCGGGCCCCATGCACCGGCAACATCCGTGTCGGCCCGACCGAGCAAACGGTCGAACTCGTTCCGCATGTTGAGGACCTCGTCCAGAATGCTGGGGACGCGCCTACGCCAAATCGTCGGGTACAACATTCTCTTCTCCTCCTTGAGCCTTCGTCTTGACCTGTCTGTTACCTGAGGGTTGCCAGATTGCCGCCGGACCCATTCCGGCGGATTCCGCCCCGTAGAAATGCAAACGAGATGCCACGGAAACCTGTCAGAGGGGCAGTATATACGAGTGCCGGAACGTTATGTGAGTGCCAAGGTTACAGAGCACACTGCCAGAATAGCGGTGTAAGCATCGGGGAGCTGGTCGGGCGGGACACGATGCATGGGCCACGGCGGCTCCCGCAGTTGGGGAGTGACCTTCACCGGTGAAAGGCGTGCTTGGGACTGTACGGCGGCCCAAGCGTCCGCCGCCGGCCGAAACAGCACTGGCTATCTGGTGTTCTAGTTGGGGAGGAGCAGGCAACATACGCGAGGGGAGCGCAGTGCCAGGAGGCAACTTTCGCAGGGATCCGCACGCGGTTGGCGGCGCGGGGCGACAGCCACGTGGCAGTGGCGCGCACCGGGGCACCGGACCGGGCCGCGACAGCGTGTTCGACTTCACCCCGGACGAGGCTGCGCGGATCCACAAGGCGCTCCGGACTCCCGACTGCGTGCCCCAGTGTCCCCAGGACGGCGTTCCGCTCACCGTCGAAGGGCCCATCGCGCTGGGGGGCCACCGAGGTGTGGTGTGGCTTGTCGCCTGTCCCTCGTGCAGGCGCAACCTCGTCGTGCCGGCCAGGCCGAAGACCGTCCGGGCAGCGCCGCGATTCAGCACTCTCGTGGAGTCAAACCCGGGGAAGCGTGGGTTGCATAGGCCCATCTCGAGTGCGGTGTTCGCCGTCGCCGTCCACGCCGCCGTCATCTACGGAGCCGTGATAGCAACGCTGGCACGGCCGGAAGGTGGTGCCAGCGAGGCGGCATCGGACACAACGCTCCTCATGCTGTACGAACCGCCTGAGCAGGAGCCACAGGAGCGGCAACCCCGGCCGGTGGAGCGGTTCGTGGCGCTAAGCGCGCCCCCCAAGGGGTTTCAAACCCTCACGCTCCCCATCGGCATCCCTACGGAGATTCCGTCGATCGACCTCACCCAACGGTTCGACCCACGGGATTACTCCGGTGAGGGCGTCGAGGGGGGCATCTTCGCCGGAGTCCCGGGTGTCAACGGTTCTGCCGATAACGGTGAGATCTTCGCTGCGGCCGCGGTGGAACAGCCACCCGAGCGCCTCTACGGACCGACCCCCGACTACCCGGGCATACTGCTGACGGCCGCCATCGAGGGCTACGTAGTGGTGGACTTCGTGGTCAATGCAGACGGCAGGGTCGACCCCAGCTCGATCAAGGTGATCTCCACCTCCCACCGGGGCTTCAACAACGCGGCCATCAAGGCCGTTCGCGAGACCATGTTCCGACCGGGGAAGACTGGCGGCGTGCCTGTGCGAGTTCGCGTGCGGCAGCGGGTCAACTTCACGCTGACTGTAGCACCCCGGCAATACTAGACTGTCGCGTTCACTGCAGGTCCTCAACTCAGTTCCGCGACCGCCTGCCGAATATCCTCCAGCCCTTGTTCCATGCGGTCCAAATGCGTCCGGAATGAGAGCACGCAGATCCGCAGGACGAATTGCCCCCGAACAGTAGTGGCTGTGAGGTAGACTCGGCGGCGGCGGTTGATGCGCTCCAGCAGGTCCCGGTTCAGTCGATTGGTGGCTTGCTGGTCCAGCCCGGGCTGCAGCAACCGGAACGCGACAACGGAGAGCTGCGGCTCGGCTACGATCTCGATTCCGTCGATCGTCCGCAACTGCCGGGTCGCCCATGCGGTGAGATCGAGCTTCTCATCCAGATTCCGCCGGAACGCCCCCACGCCGGCCAACTTGAATGGGAGCCAGACTCGTAGCCCGCGAAAGGCCCGGGAAAGCTCGGGGGAGAACTGACAGAAGTCCACGAACTCGGATTCCTGCCGCATCTCCGGCAGGTAGGCTCCCTCGAGGGCGTGGGCCCGTTGCAGGGCCGCTCCGTCCCGCACCAGCAGTGAGCCTGTCCCGTACGGCAAGAAGAGGCCCTTGTGGGGATCCAGCGTAACCGAGTCGGTCCGGTCGAGACCCCGCATCGCCCGCCTGCCCCGCTCCGTGAGCAGGAAGAACCCACCATACGCCGCATCCGCGTGCAGCCACAGCCCCTGGCCCGAGGCGATCGACGCCAGGGCATCGAAGTCATCCACCGCACCCGTGTTGACCGTTCCCGCGCTGGCCACGACGAGAAACGGCGTGCGACCGGCAGCGCGATCCTCCACGATCCGCCGCTCGAGGTCATCGATCCTGATCCGGAATGCGCTGTCGGACGGGACCTGGCGGACGCTCTCGGGCGGGAATCCTGCCAGCGTTGCCGCCTTGGTCACGGAGTCGTGCACCTGGTCCGACACGTACAGCGTTCCGTCGAGGAAGTTGGACGGGAGCTTCTCCCGTCGCGCCGTCACGATCGCCGATAGGTTGGCCAGGGAGCCTCCGGTGGTGAGAACGCCTCGGGCCGCAGCAGGATACCCCGCCATGTCGCAGAACCACCGGATCACGTTGGTCTCGAGCTGCACCAGCCCCGGCGCTGCCAACCAGACCCCGGTATACCGGTTGACCGCGCCCGCGATCAAGTCAGCGAGGGCCGAATGGAAGATCCCCCCGCCGGGGATGTAGGCGAGGTAGCCCGGCCCCGCCGTGTTGAAGCTCTTGGGCACCACTCTCTCGAACAGCAGATCCAGGATCTCCTCGAACGCCGTGCCCTCCTCCGGCATGGGTTCCACGAGCGAGCGAGCCAACTCGGCACCGCCCTCGACATCGAAGGAGGGCTGACCGGGTAGCGACCCCACATGGGACACGATCCGGTCCATGGCCGCGTCCACCAGGGCCCGCATCTGGGGTCCGGTCAGCTCAAGCGGGTGGGCGTCAGTATCGGTCATCGTGATTCGAGGGCTACGCCAAGCTCAGCAGCGAAACTACTGATTTGAACGCTGTGACGGGAGGCGGTCACGGCGCTTAGCAGCCCTGCCGCACCCGGGGTATCTTGTACGTTCACCACACGAGCTGTGAGCCTGACCATGCAGCGAGCCCCCCGCCTTGCCACCCTAGCCGTCATCGCCGCCGTTGCGGCAGCATCCCAGTCACCTGCTCAGCAGCGCCCGTTGGGGACCCTGCGAGAACAGGCCGCGCTGCGACAGGAGTGGCTGCGTGAGCGTATCGAGGTCGTGTTGCCCCGGCTCATGCGGGAGCGCGATGTCGCCATGTGGGTGATCCCGATGCGCGAGTACAACGAGGATCCCGTGTTCCCAGCCCTGGTGGCGCCAACCAGCTTCGCCGCCCGGCGTCGGACGGTCTACATCTTCTACGACCGTGGACCCGAACAAGGTCTGGAGCGCATTACCGTCGGAGGCGGGTCCCAGGGTGGCATCTACGAGGTAGTCCGAGAGACGGAGAAGGCCCCGGACGGTCGACCGCGGGAGTTCTGGGGCAAGGACCAGTGGAAAGTCGTGGCCAATGTCATCCGGGAACGCGACCCTCGGAACATCGCCGTGAACATCTCGCAAGCGCACAACTTTGCCGACGGCCTATCGGCCGGCGAATGGGAGCAGTTGCAGGAGGCTTTGGGACCCGAGCTCACCGGGCGCGTCGTCCGTGCCGAGACTCTCGCCCTCGACTACCTCGCGATCCGGGTGCCCGCCATGAGCCCCACCTACCGGCGGATGCAGGAGCTGGCGCACCAGATCATCTCCACGGCGTTTTCCAACGAGGTGATCACTCCCGGAGTCACGACCACCGACGACGTGGTGTGGTGGTTTCGGCAGCGAGTGAACGATCTGGGCCTCGGCACGTGGTTTCACCCATCGGTAAACATCCAGCGGCGTGGAGTCGACATGGCTGACTCGACAGCGCCGATCATCCTGCGGGGCGACGTGCTCCACTGCGATTTCGGCATCACCGCCCTGGGCCTCAACACCGACACGCAACACATGGGCTACGTGCTGCGCGGCGGCGAGACTGAGCCGCCGCAGGGGCTCCAGCGCGCACTGTACAACGCCAATCGCCTGCAGGACATCTTGATGGCCGAGATGCACCCCGGGCGAACCGGCAACGAGATCCTGTGGGCCGGCCTGGAGGTGATGCGGCAGGCGAATATCGACGGCACGATCTACACTCACCCCCTCGGCGAGCACGGCCATGGCGCGGGACCTCTCATCGGGTTATGGGACCGGCAGGACGGGGTGCCCGGCCGGGGCGACGTACCCATCCGCGCCGGCACGTGGCACTCCATCGAGCTCCAGGCGACTACCGCTGTCCCCGAGTGGGATGGGCAGCGGATTCGGATGATGCTGGAGGAGGACGCGGAGTTGACGCCGGAAGGGACCATGCGGTGGATCTACCAGCGGCAAACGGAGCTCCACCTCGTCAGATAGCCGGTAGGCGGTTCCGTCGCCGGGCCGGGGGTGGATATCTTTCTGCGTCCCACTCGGACCTCCCCCGACGTGTTCTTCACACCCCAGCATTGGGCCGTGGGTCTTGGACAAGATCCGCAGTCTCGAATCATCAGTGAGGACCTTATGAGCAGATATCTCTCGTACCCCTATAGCCTAGTCGGCCTGGCGCTGCTCACGGCAGCCTGCGCGTCGGCCGGTCCACCCCCCGGCCAGGCAGCAGCCCCCGTTGCCGCACCACCGGAAACCGTCGTGGTCGCCCAGGAAGAGGCCCTCGAGCCCATTGAGCCGGGGCGGTTCGACATGGGCAGGATGTGGACCTTCGAAGACGCGCCGGTGGATCTCTTCGAGGAGGTGTACGGTTTCCGCCCCACCGAAGAGTGGCTCACACAGGTGCGGCTGGCGTCCCTCAGGCTCCCTAACTGCACGGCCTCCTTCGTGTCGCCCAATGGCCTGGTGATGAGCAATCATCACTGCGCCCGGTCGGCGACCACGCGGGTCACCCGCGAGGGTGAGAATCTCCTGGACGACGGCTTCTACGCCGCGACGCTGGCCGAAGAGCGCGGGGTTCCGAATTTGTGGGTGGACCAACTCGTCCGGATGGACAACGTCACGGAGCTAGTTGAGTCAGCCGTGGATCCGACCGCCCGAGACGAGGTGCAGGTGCAGACTCGTCGGCAGCGCATGTCGGCCATAGGCGACAGTGCCGGCAGCGCTCATGGGCTCCGCTGCAGCGTCACGTCCCTCTATCAGGGCGGCAAATACTCGATGTACTGCTTCAAGCGGTACACCGACGTCCGACTCGTCTTCGTGCCGGAGCTGCAGATCGGCTACTACGGCGGCGATCCGGACAACTACACCTATCCTCGATACGTACTGGACGTGTCATTCTTCCGGGTCTATGACGAGAACGGCGATCCGTACAGACCCGCGCAGTATCTCGGTTGGAGCGAGGAAGGAGCTAACGAGGGCGATCCCGTCTTCGTGATCGGGAATCCCGGCTCGACGGAGCGCCTGAGCACCATGGCGCAGCTGGAGTTCTACCGCGACTACCGGGAGCCTTTCATCGTCAGTCTGCTCAAGACCCGGACCGACATTCTTGCCCGCTACATGGAGCACCATCCGGAGCAGCGGTCCAGGTATATCAATCAGTACTTCGGCTGGATGAACTCCCTCAAGCGCTATGCCGGCCGTGAGAAGGCCCTGAACGACCCGGCGATCATGGCCCGGAAGCTGGGATGGGAACAGCAAGTAAGAGAAGCGGTTGCGGGTAATCCCGAGCTCAATCGGAAGTACGGGGCCCTATGGGACGAGATCGCCGACCTCAGGAAGCAGATGGCCGAGTATTACCCGATCGTGCTGGCGTTGAACCTAGGCGGATCTACCAGATCCCAGACACTGGCCACGGCAGCGGGGATGCTCGAGTACGCCCAGGCCGTCAGGGGCGGTGCCCCCGACAGCGTGCTTCAGCGGCTACGCAATCGGCTCAGCCAGCGAGAGATCGACACGCGCCTCGACGGTCACTTCCTGGAAGCACAGATCGGCGACGTCATCAAGTTCCTGGGCAGAGACGACCCCTTCGCGCAGCAGGCCCTTGCGGGGCAAAGCCCCCCTGATGCCGCCCGAGCTCTTATCGCGGCAGCGACGGCTGTGACCGATCCAGAAGCCCGCCGGGCCCTGCTCGACAGCCCCGCCGACATCCTCAGCAGCACGGATCCGGCCCTGAGCCTGGTGCGGGAAACGGTCCCCCGCGTGCAGCAGGCTAGTGGCCGATTCCAGCAGCTCAGCAACGCCGAGAACGTTCGCACCGCCAAGCTCGGGCGGGCCGTGTTCGACCTGTACGGAACCTCACAACCACCGGACGGGACCTTCACCTTGCGGATCCAGGACGGTGTGGTGAAGAGCTACGATTACAATGGCACCAAGGCGCCGGCCTGGACTACGTTCTACGGCCTGTACGACCGCCACTATAGCCACAAGGACGCGGCGGACTGGGCGCTGCCTGATCGGTGGCTCGACCCGCCACCCGAGTTTGACATGAGCACGCCCCTCAACATGTGCTCGACCAACGATACCGTGGGCGGCAACTCGGGCAGCGCGCTGATCAACAAGGATCGGGAAGTCGTCGGTCTCCTGTTCGACGGGAACATCGAGAGCTTGTCAGGCTACATCATCAACGTCGAGGACGTCCGCCGCTCGATCTCCGTGCGCGCCGAGGCCATCGTGGAGGCTCTCCGTCACATCTACGGTGCCGGCCGCGTGGTGCAGGAGTTGCTGGGCCAGTAGGCAAGCTGCCGTCCCGCGAAGATGAACCGGCCCTCACCGCTTCGTGCGGTGGGGGTCGCTCTTCTCTTGCACCGGTGCGCTGCGTGGAGCGAAACTTGGGCAGCCACCCCGTCCTGTTGAAACGGACCATGACGACCATCGCCGAGCTCCCGACGCCCGCTCTGTTGCTGGACCAGCATGTGCTCGAGGGGAACCTCCAGCGCATGGCGCGGCGAGCGGAAGAGCTCGGCGTATCTCTCCGGCCACACATCAAGAGCCACAAATGCGCGGAGATCGCTGAGCGACAGCGGGCGCTGGGGGCAAGGGGCATCACCGTGGCGACGCTTCCCGAAGCTCGCGCCTTCGCGGAGCATGGATTCGAAGACATCACTTGGGCGTTTCCCCTCATCCTCAACCGTCTCGACGAAGTGCTGGACCTAGCCAAACGTGTGACGCTTCGCCTGGTAGTGGATTCTTCAGAAGCGATATACGCTCTGGAGCGCGCCGAACATCCATTTCACGTGTGGCTAGAAGTCGACTGCGGGTATCACCGGGTGGGAGTTGATCCCCAGTCTCTCACCGCCCTGGAGCTCGCCCGAACGCTGCACGGCTCAGACACCCTGGACTTCGACGGCATCCTTACCCACTCGGGCCACGCCTACCAGGGACGGACCCGGGAGGACATCGCCCGGGTGGCGACGCAAGAGCGGCAAGTGATGGTGGAGTTCGCAGACAGGCTGCGCGCAGAGGGGGTGCGGGTGGACGGCGTCAGCGTCGGTTCGACGCCTGCCCTGGCGGTGGTGGACCACCTGGAGGGCGTGACCGAGGCGCGGCCCGGCAACTACGCGCTCCACGACTACACCCAGGTGCTGTTGGGAACCTGCACGCCCCGGGAGTGTGCAGTCACCGTCCTGGCCAGCGTCGTCTCCTCACAACCGGGAAGCAAGCACTCCGTGACCGACGCCGGTGCCCTGGCATTGTCCAAGGACACCGCCCGTGGTCCTGCACCGCAGCCGACGATGGGTGAGATCTACCAGGACTACGCCGCCGGCACCCTGCGGCCCGATGCCCGCCTAGTCTCCCTCAGCCAGGAGCACGGGATGGTGAGTAAGCCGCTGCCCGTCGGCTCTAGGGTGCGGATTCTCCCCAACCACGCGTGCCTGGCAGTCTCCTGCTTTGACCGCTACCACGTCGTGCAGGGAGATGAAGTGGTGGACACCTGGAGGATTTGGCGGGAGCGCTGAGGGGGCAGCGAGGAATGACACAGCCGGTACCGGTCCAAGGTGATAGGTGTGAGGTTCGCGGTTTGAGGTGAGCGGGGAGAGGGGAGCGGTCCCAGAGTCTGGCCATTGAGTCGTCGAAGCTGTTCAAGCCAGACC
>WVYX01000255.1:1787-2349 GCA_011772755.1 Gemmatimonadales bacterium | reverse complement strand
TGCACGAGCAGCATCTTCTTCGCCAGCCCGTACGGGGCGTTCGTCTCCTCCGGATAGCCGTTCCAGAGGTCGTCCTCCTTGAACGGAACGGGCGTGAACTTCGGGTAGGCGCAGACGGTCCCGATGGCAACGAACTTGCCGACTCCCTGCCGGCGCGATTGCTCGATCAGCTCCATGCCCATCATGAGGTTGTCGTAGAAGAAGCTCCCGGGATGCTCGCGGTTGGCGCCGATGCCGCCGACGCTCGCCGCGAGGTGGATGATCATCGTGGGCTCGCTGTCCTCGAGCATCTGTCTGATGGACTCGCGGTCCCTGAGATCGTAGTGCTCTATCAGCGGGACGAAGACGCGTGTGCAGCCGCGCGTGAACAGCTCGGCCACGACGTGCCGGCCGAGAAACCCGGCGCCTCCGGTGACGGCGACCCGCTGATCGTCCCAGAAGCCCATCCCTGTCTCCTGACCCGCGGTCGGGATTCCCCGTCTTCCCTCAGCTAACCCCCATTTCCCCCGCTACCTGATCGGAGGCGATCACCCAACCAACATGGGCCTTCGCCCACCGGTCT
>WVYX01000255.1:326-1730 GCA_011772755.1 Gemmatimonadales bacterium | reverse complement strand
TCAGCGGTGAAGCCGATGACAGTCGCCGTATTCATGATCGCCGCGCTGGGACTGGGCGTGCTGGGGCAGATCAACCTCAAATACGGGATGCAGAAGTACGGCGCCCTGGGTGCTCCGGGGCTCGCCCTCGTGTCCAGGGTCTTTTCCGCCATGGTCACGCCCCAGGTTCTCCTCGGCCTGGTGTTCTACGCGGTCAGCGCCTGCCTGTGGTTGGTCGTGATCTCGCCCGAAGGCTGGGCTCTCAGCTACGCGTACCCGATGCTCGCCTTCAACTACGTCGCCGTCGTCTTGCTCTCGAGGGCCCTCTTCGGCGAAACGGTCACAAGCCCCCAGTGGGTCGGTATCGGCTTGATGTGCGTTGGGCTGGTGCTCGTGGCGCGTTACGGGGCGGCGACGGGGGCCATGCCCTGAGGCGGGCGAATGCCTCGCGCGGCTCAGGACCGCGCGAGGTGCTGTGTTCTCCGGCACATCGGAGACGGCACGCGAAGAGGCGTGAGAACAGACGGGACGGCATTCCTTCGGCCGGGGGCGAAGGCCGCTCGGTATCGCCCCTCACCCGCGACAGTCCGCGTCATGGTCCGACGGCGGATAGATCGACCGGCGCAAGATGCGCAACGCCCCGCCCGGCCACCCGAAATGCCAGGCAGACCGCGTGCAATCGAGGGTCGCATGTAAACGGAAGGCGGTTATGTCCCCAGGTCAGGGTCCGCACCTCGTGGCAGAGACGATCCCTCTTACCGTATTGGATGAGCCAGAGCTGGAGATGGGGCTCTCCGCGCACGCGGTTGCAGAAGACCGACACTTCATAGGTCCGGCCCGGCTGCAGGCCGAGCGGTATTGGATCGTCCGGCGGCGCGGAGAAGGGACCCGAGCCAGTCCGAACGTAGAAGTGCTCTTCCTCGTTCAGGTCGACATCGATCCATAAGCTCCCCTCCGGGAGGACGCGGATCCTGCGCCGCGGCCCGGGAGGATAGCTCCACGTACTGGAGAGTGCTGTTCGGTCTGCTGAGGAGTGGAAGTGCAGGCATGGGGCGGGGAGGCGGGGAGGCGCCGCTGTCTGGCCGGCTGCTTCCGGCAACTGCGCCTCCGGCGCCCCGGAGCTCCATCTGCTGGGATCGAGGGTCTCGCCGGCTCCCGGGGCGATGACGTGGATCGTGAAGATGCAGGCCATGGGGAAACCTTCGACAGGGGGGAGGAAGAGATCTCCCTCGAATCGCTTCGTGGCCCTATCGTAGAAGACCAGGCGCGGGGGCATCTGGGGGCGCTGTGGGGCGTCTTTGCGCCACTGCGTCACGCCCGCGATGATATGCCGCTCACTGACCGCGATCCCCCGTACCCACTGAAAGCTGCCGAGCCAACGATCATCGCAAACTTGCACTGGAAGCACCTCGGGCTCGCCGCCGA
>WVYX01000255.1:0-184 GCA_011772755.1 Gemmatimonadales bacterium | reverse complement strand
GATCGGGTTCCGTTCCAGTTCCCCAGGGTGAGATAGATGCGCCCGCGGTCCTCGGAGATGTGGTTCACATGCGTCAGGTCGGCCACGCCGTCCATCCGATCGAAAGCAATCTGAGCCACGTCTTCGGAGACGTCCCAGAGATAGTGACGGCCGATAAGCTCGCCCGAAACGGAGATTTCGTCCA
>WVYX01000283.1:49581-50572 GCA_011772755.1 Gemmatimonadales bacterium | reverse complement strand
CCTCGCGCCGCCGGCGGATCGAGAGGGCACGGGCAGGGTGACCTCAGTGATCACTTGGGTGTAAATGCCCACCTCGTGCCGCAAACTTGTGCACCGGATGCGTGCCGCCGCCGTTCGGTTGGGGTCACGGGGCACGTAGGGGCGTAGCACGCTACGCCCCTACGTGAAGTGTCACGTCAGCGCCGCCGAGGTTTTCCCCGTATCGGGATGTCCGGCCCCGTGCCGCACCACGGCTCGGGAGGCCGCACGGGCGGCGGATCCCGCGGGGGTTCCGGGGTGCACGGGGGTTTGGGGAATCGTTGGCTGCGCCCGGGCGGCTTGGGTCGCAGCAGGCGGTTGGGATCGACGAGTTCCCTCAGGATGCGGCTCAACAGCGACATGTCTGCTCACCTCTTCGGCGGGCACCCCGGCCGGGAGCGTTGCGTCAGCTTCCACACCGGAAGTGCCCGCATCGTGTGCTACACGTAGCATAACTGTTCCGGGCCCGAGAGGATACCCGACAGGCGTTCTCCAGCAGGCGTCACTACCTCGCCACTATCCGCGGTCGCCCGTATCTTAGTGCCGGATGTCGGACGCCTTCGATCGGGTGAAGCAGGCCCTCGCCGGCCGGTACGCCATTGAGCGGGAGCTGGGCAGCGGTGGGATGGCCACCGTCTACCTCGCTGAGGATCTCAAGCACCACCGCAAACTGGCCGTCAAAGTTCTTCGCCCGGACCTGACCGCCACCCTCGGCTCCGAGCGTTTCCTCCGCGAGATCGAGATCGCGGCCCAGCTCCATCATCCTCACATCCTGCCCCTTTACGACTCGGGCGAGGCCGAGGGCCTCCTGTACTACGTGATGCCCTACGAGGAAGGCCAGTCACTCCGCGACAAGCTGGCGAAGGAGGGTGAGTTGCCGGTCAACGAGGCCGTCCGCCTCCTGCGGGATGTGGTGGACGCGCTGGCCCACGCGCATGAACACGGGGTCGTTCACCGCGACATCAAGCCGGAG
>WVYX01000283.1:0-49543 GCA_011772755.1 Gemmatimonadales bacterium | reverse complement strand
CTACATGGCCCCGGAGCAGGCGGCGGCCGATCCACACATCGATCACCGCGCTGACATCTACGCAGTTGGCGCGCTTGCCTACGAACTGTTGGCGGGGCGTCCGCCGTTCCTGGGTCCCACTCCCCAGATGGTCCTCTCGGCCCACGTGACTGAGACGCCGGAGCCGGTGACGAGGTATCGGGCGGCGGTTGCGGCTCCCCTCGCCGAGCTGGTCATGAAGTGCCTGGAGAAGAAGCCGGCCGATCGGTGGCAGAGCGCGGAAGAGCTGTTGCCGCGGATCGAGGCGCTGACGACGCCGAGCGGAGGTGTGACGCCGACCGACACGCAGCCGGTTGCGGGGGTGCGGAGGGTGGGGAGAAACAGGATCGCTATGGCGATCGTGGCCGTCGCAGTGCTCGCGGTGGTGGCCGTGGGCACGCTGCTCCTACCGAAACGCGGTGTGGCTCTCGCGCCCAGACGTGTGGTGGTGGGATTGCTGGAGAATCGAACCGGCGACCCGGCCCTGGACGGCCTCGGCAGCATGGCAACCGACTGGATCACCCAGGGCCTCAAGCGAACCGGTATCGTGGATGTCATTCCGTCGCCCACCGCGCTGCAGTCTTCCCGGCACGTCGCTGCCGAGATCGAGGCGGGGCGGGTGAGTGATCCGGTGAAGGCGCTCGCCGAGGAGACGGGAGCGGGCATCGTGATCTCTGCTGCGTACTATCAGCAGGGAGGGACGCTCCAGTTTCACCTGCAGGTGACCGATGCGGCTCGCGGGGCGCTCATCGGCACGCCCGATCCCGTGAGCGGTCCAGTGGAATTGCCGCGAGAGATCATCGGACGACTGAGTGAGAGGGTGATGGGCTTCCTGGCGGTTTCGTTTGACGAGCGGCTAGCGGCGCCGGCCGCCCTGGCGAGTCGACCGCCCACCTTCGAAGCCTATCAGGCGTTCAACGACGGTATGGAGCGCTACATCCGAATGGAGAATCGCGCCGCCCTGCCGCACTTCCGTCGTGCGTTCGAGCTGGATTCCACCTTCTTCAAGGCTCTACTCTTTGCCGGTATCAACCACGTCAACCTCGGCCAGTGGGCTCAACTCGACTCACTGACCAGTCTGCTCGATAGTGTTCGCGACCGTCTGGTTCCCTACGACCGTCAATGGTTGGAGTACCTGCACGGCCGCTTGGAAGGCGATCACAACCGGGGGCTGCGGGCAATGCGCCGAGCGGCGGAGATGGCACCCGGATCTAAGGCGCTCTACAACCTTGCACTGATGGCAGAGTACACCAACCGTCCACCGGAGGTGTTAGAGGCCCTCGGCAAGCTCGATCCCGAGCGTGGCCCGATGAGGCGGTGGTGGAATTACTGGCGCAGAGTAGTAAGAGCGCATCACGTGCTTGGTGATCACACGAGGGCGCTCCGAGAGGCACAACGGGCCCGCCGACAGTACCCTGAGGTTCCGCGAATGCTCGACCTCGAGCTCGGGGCACTGGCGGCCCTCGGACGCGTGGATGAAGTGAATCAGCGGCTCAAGGAGAGCTATTCCTTCCAACCTTCGGCGGCGTGGGCCGCTTGGTCCCCGGCCCTTACCATGTACTTAGCAGGGATAGAAGCCCGGGCCCACGGATACCGGGACGAGGCTGGTGCCCTCATGGACAGCGCCGCGGTCTGGTGCCGGGGTCGACTGCGAGAGGAACCGGAGTCGGAGCTCTACCGCAGGCAATTGGCGGATGCGCTGTACGCCGCCGAGCGCTGGGAGGAAGCCCGGGAGGTGGTTGAGGGGCTCGCCGCTGAATCTCCCGACGACGTCGGATACCAGGGCAGGCTCGGCTCGCTGGCGGCCCGGCTAGGCGATCGAGCCGAGGCGCTCAGAGTCTCCGATTGGCTTGAGACTGTCGAGCAGCCCTACCTTCGAGGCTCAAATACTCGGTGGCGCGCGCGAATTGCGGCCGTCCTAGGCCAACGCGACCTGGCAGTATCACTGCTGCAAAGTGCGCTGCTGGAAGGTGGCGCCTTTTTCGAGGTCCACCGCGACGTCGACTTCGAGTCGTTGCGGGACTATCCGCCGTTTCAGGAGCTGATGCGACCGAAGGAGTAGAAGACCTGCACCAGCAGGAATCAGCACGCCTTACTCCTTACTCCTTACTCCTTACTGTCTCTCACTCCTCCTCGGGAGCGTGGCAGAGCCGGGACAGCGTGCACCTGTGGCGCCTTCCCGTTTCCGTTCGCTGTGACGTCCGGTTACTGTTCCCCGGACATGAGACGGGACCCAGCGATTGGGCCCTCGGGTAGATGTATGACGCTGCAGAACAGTAGGAGGGGGATAGTGATGCAGGGAAAGCATGCTGTGCGGATGATTGCCGCAGGTGTAGCGTTGTTCACTGCTGCAGGCTGCCGCCCCGAGGATCCCCAGCTCTCGGCAGCTCTCGAGTCGTTCTCCGCCGATCAGCTCGCCGGTGCCATTCAGGTGCTCGCCTCGGACTCCTTTGAGGGTCGGGCTCCCTCGTCTCCCGGCGAAGAGAAGACGATCGCCTACCTCGAGGGTCAGTTCGAGGAGCTCGGGCTCGCCCCCGGCAACGGCGACAGCTACTTGCAGGAAGTCCCGCTCGTCTCGATCACGGCGGATCCCCGTGCCCGGCTGACGATTCGCGGTGCAGGGGGATCCATGAGGTTCGCCTACGGCAGTGAATTCATGGCATGGACCAAGCGTGTGGTGGATCGGGTTTCGGTACGTGATGCCGAGTTGGTGTTCGTGGGATATGGGATCGTGGCACCGGAATACGGCTGGAACGACTATGAGGGTATCGATGTGCGGGGCAAGGTGGTCGTCCTGCTGGTGAACGATCCCGGCTTCGCGACTCAGGACACGGCCCTCTTCACCGGCAACACCATGACCTACTACGGCCGCTGGACCTACAAGTACGAAGAGGCGGCGCGCCAGGGTGCGGCGGCGGCGCTGATCGTGCACGAGACGGATCCGGCCGGGTATCCCTGGGCCGTGGTGGAAGGAAGCTGGAAGGGCGAGCAGTTCGACCTGGTTCGCGAGGACAACAACATGTCACGCGTTGCCGTCGAGGGGTGGTTGTCCCTCGAGACCGCACGCACCGTGTTCACCCAGGCGGGCCTGGACTATGACGTCCTCAAGGAGCGGGCTGCTTCGAGGGAGTTCCAGGCCGTCCCCATGTCCGCCACCGCCTCGATAACGTTGCGCAACGCGGTGCGGCGCTCTACGTCGCGCAATGTGCTGGCGGTGCTCCCCGGAGGTGACCGAGCCGACGAGTATCTGGTCTACATGGCGCACTGGGACCACTTCGGGCGCGATCCGGCAATGGAGGGCGATCAGATCTACAACGGTGCCCGGGACAACGCCACCGGCGTCGCTGGGCTCATCGAGCTGGCGCGAGCCTTCGCCTCCCTCGAAACGCCAACTCGGCGCTCCCTACTCTTTCTCGCGGTGACGGCGGAAGAGCAGGGTCTCCTGGGCTCGGCCTACTACGCGACCAATCCCGTCTATCCGCTCCCCAAGACCGTCGCGGCGATCAACCTGGACGCCCTCAACGTGTGGGGTCGCATGGGGGACGTGACGGTGATCGGGCTGGGCAACTCGGAACTCGATGACTACCTGGCCGATGCGGCGCGTGCCCAGGGTCGCTGGGTGCGCCCCGACCCCGAGCCCGAGAAGGGTTTCTACTTCCGCTCCGACCACTTCAACTTCGCCAAGCAAGGAGTGCCAGCGCTGTACGTGGACGAGGGAATCGATCATGTGGAGCACGGCGAGGCGTGGACCCTCGCGCGGCGCGAGGAATACACCGCCGAGCGCTACCACAAACCTGCGGACGAGTATGATCCCAGCTGGGACCTCACGGGTCTGGTAGACGACCTGCGCCTGGTGTTCCGGGTGGGCTACCGGCTGGCCAGCGAGAGCACGTTTCCCAACTGGAGCGAGCGGAGCCCCTTCAAGGCGACCCGCGACTCGATGATGGCCCCCGCGCGCTAGCTGGGATGTCCGTAGACTTGGCAACCTGTTGAGGATAAGAGGCCCGGCGCAAAGCGCCGGGCCTCTGGCTTGCGGTACCAGCGACCGTTTGAGCTCCGTCCCTGTATACTGTGGTTGCCGCCGTCGTGTGCGGTACCCTAGCCCGCCGCCGGCTTCACCCCCTCCAGCATGTCCCGAATCCCGCCGATGGAGCTGAGAACGCCCGTCGCCTCGTACGGCAAGTAGACCACCTTGTTGTCCTTGCCGGAGACCATCTCCTTCAGCGCTTCAATGTACCGCAGCGCAATCAGGTAGTTGCCGGGGTCGCCCCCGCTTTCCGTGATGGCACCAGTCACCCGCTTGATGGCTTCGGCTTCCGCCTCGGCGACTCTGCGGCGCGCCTCGGCCTCACCTTCGGCCACCAGGATGCGGGCCTGCTTGGCGCCCTCGGCCTCGTTGATCTGGGCTTCCCGGAAACCCTCAGCCTCGAGGATCTTGGACTTCTTGTGGCCCTCCGCCTCCAAGATCGCCGCGCGGCGGTCCCGTTCGGCCCGCATCTGCTTCTCCATCGCGTCCCGGATGTCGGCGGGCGGGTTGATGTCCTGAAGCTCCACCCGGTTGACCTTCACCCCCCACTTGTCTGTGGCCTGATCGAGGATCACCCGGAGCTTGGAGTTGATGGTGTCCCGGGAGGACAGGGTCTCGTCCAAATCCATCTCCCCGATGACGTTCCGCAACGTGGTCTGTGTGAGCTTCTCGATGGCGTCGGGGAGGTTGGCGATCTCGTAGATCGCCCGCCGCGGGTCGATGACCTGGAAGTACAGCAGGGCGTTGATCTCAGTCACCACGTTGTCCCTGGTGATCACGTTCTGCCGCGGAAAGTCGTATACAGTTTCCCGCAGGTCGATCTTGGTGGTGGCCCTTCGGACCGGGATCGGCTTGCCCCCAGGGCCCTGGCGCATGTAGCGCCATTCTATGCTGCGAGGACGCTCCAGAACCGGCCAGATGATGTTGATCCCGGAAGCGAGCGTCCGATGGTATCTCCCCAGGCGTTCTATGATCAGCGTCTCGGCCTGCTGCACGATCTTCAACCCCTTCACCGCCATTGCCACCACGAAGACCGCGACCGCTCCCAGCACGTATTCCATGGTCTATCCCTCCTCCAAAGCCTCCGGTACGACGACTAGCTTGGCGCCGTCGACTCCCACCACCGTCACCAGCGAGCCCGCTTCGATCGCTTGTCCAATCCCCGACACCGCGCGCCAGTCCTCACCGCCCACCATGACCCTTCCCGTGTCCGCTGCGGGGTCCACCCGCTCCAGCACTCGGGCGTCTTTCCCCACCAGCGCCTCCACCCCTGACTGGTAGCCTCGGTCGCCGGGATGGAGCTTCCGCAGCACGAACGGACGGATGCCCACGAACGAGCCAAGGGCCCCAATCGAAAACACCAGCAACTGCCACGGGAGACCCAGGCCGGCGAGTGACGCGAGCGCGGACGCCAGACATCCCACGCCGAACGCCGCCAGCACGAAGCCGGGCGTGAGGATCTCGGCGACGAACAGCACGACGGCCACGATCATCCAGATGTGCCACGCATCCACAGCGCCACCTCCACTCGTTACACGCAGGGTGTGATGCGGCTTGACGGGAGGGATAGGAAGTATGTATGAGTGCGCTGTCGCTCGCCAGGCAGCCTCGTCCCTTCCCAAGCCTGGCGGGAAGCTGGTTTTGGCTGCAAAATCAAGGACAGTGTCCAGCGACGAGCCGGAGTACGCCCTTTTGCGAGTCGACCATCATGGCTAACCGCAGAGACCAAGATCCCGGCGGCGGCCTGCGGCGGTTCCTCGCCGATCTGCGCTCGGGCAGCGACCGTCGATCGGGCCAGGAGCGGCGCCAGGGTGACCGCCGTGTGAGCAACCTCCAGGTGCCGGCCGAGCGGCGCTCCGGCCATGACCGCCGCAGCGGAATCGATCGCCGCGCGCGGGCGGAGAGGCGCCGCCGGCTGGCAGCACAGTTCTCGATGAAGGAAGGCCAGTTGATCCGGGAAATGGTGTTACACGCGGAGCGCGACGCGGCATGCCCCTCGTGCGACGGGAATCTGCTGCTCGGCCCGCTCGAGTCCTATCACGGAGTGGGGATGCGGGAAGTGCACTGCACATGGTGCCGCCGCAACATCCTGCTGGTCGACCTGCCCGAGCGCGGCTGAGGCCGAGGTTATCGGGCAACCTTCGCATCAGTCTCATCGGCAGCGTGCTGACCACCCTGCAGGCGTCCTCAAGTTCACCCCTAGGCACAATCCACTTCGGGCGTGGTGAGTCGTTGGCTAGCGCGTGGTTGCGATAGGCACACCCGGCGTGGCGAGCTGAGGTGCCAGCAAACAGTGAACCAGGGGATCTGGCGTGCGCTGGTCTACTCTTGCATTTTGTAGCGATCACGCCGTAGGGGGTACGGCGGTTGGGGGGTGCCGCTGATTCCTGACGGCAGCCCAGCGCGGGGGCAGTGACCGCGAAACTTGATGAGCGATCGGTAGGTACGGCGCAGCCGGACTCCGACGAACATCAACACCCACAAGGAGTGCGGCATGCGTACGACCGGGACCGTGAAGTGGTTCAATGACAGCAAAGGCTTCGGCTTCATCACGCGCGACGACGGGGAAAAGGACTGCTTCGTCCATCACTCGGCGATTACGGGTGAGGGATTCAAGTCGCTAAGAGAGGGTGAGCGTGTGGAGTTCGACGTCGTACAGGGCAAGAAGGGCCCGGCGGCCGAGAACGTCGTCAAGCTGGGCGAGTAAGCTGTTTCTCAAACACAGCGAACGAAACCGGGGCCGCCCCTACGCAATCGGGGCGGCCCCGTTGAGTTCACAATCTCTCACTCCTGACTACGGTGGGACCGTGACCGAAATCATTCTGGACGAGAACGATCGCCTGGACTGGGCACTCAAGGCGTTTCGGCGGAAGGTGCAGCGGTCGGGGATCCTCCAGGATCTGCGGAACAAACGGTTCTACGTGAAGCCGAGCCTGGCTAAGCGCCGCAAGGCCGCCGCCGCGGTGCGGCGTCGGCTTCGCGCGAGGGGGAAGCGCCGCTAGCGAGCTTCCCGTCGCCATCGCTGGTGCCAGGTAGATAATGAGCCCGACGGGCGGGCTCGAGATGGGCTGAGTGTGGCGGAGTGGCCGCTATTTCACACCCACCTTGCCGGCCAACTCGCCGAAGCGGGAATCTGAGCGAAGCGGCTCGTATCCGGGATCCAGGTGGAGATAGATCAGCCCAGCGGAGCGTGCCTCCAGTGCCCGTTCGAGGCAGGCGAATGCGTGATCGAACTCACCCAGCGCTCCGTAGCCCATCGCCAGGACTTCCCCCCTGAGGTAGTGCCGCTTCGCCTCTTCCTCCAGCCGCTCCATAATCGCCTGAGCTTCCTCGAGCTGATCCATCGCCGTGAGCGCCCGGACGATGTGGGCGTCGTACGAGCGAACGGCGGACCCCAGCGACTGCCCCCGCCGGATCCAGCCAAGGGCTTCCTGGGGCCGCCCTTGAGCCAGGTAGGCTGAGCCGATGTCCAGGTACGCCTGGAAGTAGGCTGCGTCTATCTCGATGGTCTTGTGGTTCTGGGCGATGGTGCCGGCGTAGTCCTGGGAGTACAACAGAAAGCGGGCGAGCCAGCGACTATAGTGGGCAGATAGGGGATCCAGTACGAGAGCCTGCCGCATCTCTTCGATCGCTTCCTCGAGCTTCGCGACCGCGGGCAGCACGCTCCCGAAAACGAAGTGCGCCTCTGCGTAGTTGGGGTTGAGCGTGACTGCCCGGCGCAACTCCCGCTCGGCCCCGGCGAAATCCCATTCGTACCAACAGAGCACTTTCCCAATGGACGTGATGGCCTCGGCAAGCGTGGGCTCGAGCTCCAGTGCCTTGGTCGCCGCCGCCTTGGCCCGGGGATAGGCGTCGTCGGGCACCACCCAGTCGTCCGCCAGATTGCTCCAGCAGTCGGCGATCCCTGAATACGCCCGGGCATAGCCAGGGTCCTCCGACAACGCCTGCTGGAAGAAATCCAGTCCCTTCCGCAGATCGGTTTCACCGAACCGGTTGAAGAAGTACCGCCCCTTCAGATAGAGCGTGTACGCCTCCATGTTCTCCGTCGTTGGGACGACGAGCTTCCCAGTGTCGCCCACGAGCCGCACCTTTAGCGCGTCTACGATCGCCCGCGAGATCTCATCCTGAATCGCGAACACGTCCTCTAGCTGGCGGTCGTAGGTCTCTGACCACATATGGTAGCCGTTCGCCACGTCGATGAGCTGGGCAGTAATGCGGATCCTGCTGCCCACCTTGCGCACGCTCCCCTCTAGCACTGAAGCCACACCCAGCTTCTCTCCGATCTCCCGCACATCGACCTCTTTCCCCTTGAAGGCGAACGATGACGTGCGTGACGCGACCTGCACGCCGGGGATCTTGGCGAGGGCGTTGATGATCTCCTCTGTCATGCCGTCGCTGAAGTATTCGTTCTCAGGATCGGCACTCATGTTCGCCAGCGGGATGACGGCGATCGACTTCTTGGCGGGTCCCGTCTCTGGAGCTGTTGGCGCGGGGGCGCGTGCGGCAATCGCTTCGCCGGTCTGGATCAGCCTCAGCGCCTCGGCGAACTCAGCCGCGGTGGAAAAGCGGTCCACTGGCGTACGGGCGAGGGCACGCATCACGGCGGTGTCGACGTCCTCGGGCACGTCCCGGGTCGTCCGGACCTGGGGGACCGGGTAGATGAACCGCTTGGTGATCACCGCCTGCACCGTGGGGCCGGTGAATGGCGGCTCACCGGTCAACATCTCGTACAACACGCAGCCCAGGCTGTAGAGATCGCTGCGGCCGTCGACGTGTCCCTCACCCGTTGCTTGTTCGGGACTCATGTATGCCGGTGTGCCCAAAGCGATGCCCGTCTGCGTGATCGGGCCGGTTGCCGCACTCAGTGCCTTGCCGATCCCGAAATCGGCCACCATAGCAGCGCCTTCGTGCAGCAGGATGTTCTCGGGCTTAACGTCCCGATGCACCACGTCGTGGCGGTGGGCATAGTCGAGTGCGGAAGCGACCTCGCGACACAGCCGGAGGGCTTCGTTGAGCGGGAGCTGGCGCTCGCGGTCCAGTAGCTCCCGCAGCGATTGTCCCTCCATGTTGGGCATCACGTAGAACAGGAGGCCTTCCGCCTCCCCGGAATCGTGGACCGGCAGGATGTGCGGATGTGTCAGGCGGGCCGCCAGCTTGATCTCGCGCAGAAAGCGATCAGTCCCGATCTCCGAGGCCAGCTCGGGACGTAGCACCTTGACGGCGACCTTGCGGTCGTGTCGCTGGTCCTGGGCGAGGTACACCACCGCCATCCCACCCTGGCCGAGTTCCCGCTCGATGGCGTAGCGGCCTGCGAGCGCGCTTCGCAGGCGTTGCTGGAGGTCTGTCACGTGCCCGTGGATAATAAGATGAGCCGTGGGGTGGCTCCCGGCCAGTATCAGGCAGAGGGGGACAAGAGCGAGAGCAACGAGTCGCCGGACACGGCGTCATTCCGGAAGCGGACCACCGGGAGCCCGGTTCGTTCCAGGATCGCCGTTCGTGCCGCGTCGTATGCTGCTTGTTCTGGCCTGTCGTGGATCCCGCCATCGATTTCGAGTACCAGGCGCAGCTCTGCCCAGTAGAAATCGACGATGAACCCCCGAATCGGGCGCTGGCGTCGGAACTTCAAGCCTAGCAGCCGCCGGTCACGCAGGAGCTCCCACGCCTTCTGCTGCGCCGCCGTGGCGCGCTTCCGCAGCTCCAGTGCAAACTGAAGCTTGACCCGTCGCTTCGAAGTCACCGATTCCTCCCCCTCTCCCGCTTGCGGGAGAGGAACGGGGTCAGGGCCAAACCGCCGTGGCCTCGCAGCCTCCCACGCAACGTGCGTCCGCCCCGGCGGTTTCTCGTTGTCAAATCCTCCCGGACTTGTACCAGTCTTCCCGCCACCGCCTGGCAGGGGTGCTGCCATGGCCCTGTGGCAGGCTAAGTTCCCTGCGTGCCCTCGGTGGCCGACAGGGCTACCTTGCCCCTCACGGCACGTCAGCGGCAGGCGAACGGCAGCATGATCAGGGAGGTAGGCGGATGGCTGGAAAGCCCAAGAGACGGCGGCGCCCCAGACCGAAAGGTGTGTTCTGCCTCGAGGGAGACTGGTGGGGCAAGATCTACAAGGCCTCGACCGTTGAGCCCATCCTGATGCTGATGCGGAGGTGGGATCCCTACTACGTCCCGTATGTGCATCGGGATGTGGCTACCCGCGATGAGCTGGAGTACTACCTGCTACGGTGGGCCCAGCGTGGGCTGGCCAGGTACCCGATCCTGTACCTGGCGTTCCACGGCGACACCAACGTGTTCTACATCGGTGGCCAGGACGCTCCCGAGAATATGGTGACACTCGACGAGTTGGCGGTATTGCTGGAAGGTCGCTGTCATCAACGCATCATCTATTTCGCGTCGTGCGGTACCCTCAAGCTCCAACGCAAGGCGATTCAGTCCTTCCTACACCAGACAGATGCGCTGGCCGTGTGCGGTTACCGGGGTACGGTCGATTGGCTTGACGCCACGGCGTTCGAGCTGCTCGTCTTCTCGGCGATGCAGCAACACACGTCTACGGTGAGCGGTGCGCGGGCCATGCGACGCCGGGTGCGGGAGCGCACCCCGTACCTGTCAAAGCGCCTGGGGTTTCACATGGTGGTGCGGTCGTAGCCTATTTCACTCGCTCCGCCCTCCGTCCGGAGACCTCGAGGGCCGTGACGCGCCCGTTCTCGCGAATGAATGTCACCCGGGTACCTTCGTCCCGGCTGAAGAACTCCGTTTCGGATTCCGGCAGCAGCTCCTCCCGGGGTTCGCCGGGCACGTCAGCCAGGAACATGGCCACTTGGCGGGCCCAGAGGCGCCCGTCAACGACCTCGAGAGTGATGATGCCCAGGCCGGGGAACTCGTATGGGCCTGCCAGCTCATCGTAGAGGGCCGGGTCCACCTCTGCCACGACCTTCTCCACCGGCCTCAGCACCGGCCAGTCGTACTCGTCGGCGATCGTCCGCAGGATCTCCTCCACCAACGCCCCGCCGTTGTCCGAGTTGGTCATGATGGCGGCACCCTGACCCCCCTTGATGAAGGCGACGAACCGGCACCTGAAGCCTTCGTTGGCGCCACCATGCCCGAAGTACTTCCCGTCTCCGCCGATCGCCGGCCCGAGCCCCCACCCGTTCATCCCTGGCTCCAGCATCTGCTGCGCCATCTCAGGTGCGAGGACCCCACTGGACTCGCCGGCGTACGCCCGCTGGATCGCGATGGCGAAGCGGGCCAGGTCGGAGGGCGTGGTCCACAGCCCTGCGGCCGCCATTTCCGGGTAGGTATGCCACTTGCCCTTCACCTCGCTGCCGTCATCCCGGTACCCGGTGGCCTCCATTCCTCGGCGATCTTCCGGCAACGGCTGCTCGTACGTGCTCTCAACCATGCCAGCGGGGTCGAGCACCCGCTCTCGCAGAACCAGCGGGAACGGCTTGCCGGTCACATCGGCAAGCAGGAGCTGCATCACCGTGTACCCGCCGCCGGAGTAGCGCCACATCGATCCCGGAGTCGTGTCTGCCCGGATCGGGTCGGTGTTGCCGGCGCCGTCCAGCACCTCGATGGTGGTGGGCACCCGCTCGTCCGATGCGTATCCAGGGAAGCCGTGGACCGTGAGCCCAGCAGTGTGGGTGACCAATCGCCGGAGCGTGACCGGCTCCGCCGCTGTGTACTGGTTCGCCGGTACGTGCCAGCTCTCGAGCTTGCGGTTCACGTCTTCGTCGAGGACCAGCACGCCCTCCTCGACGAGGCGGAGCGCTGCTGTCGCGGCTACCGGCTTGCTGATTGACGCCGCCTGGAACAGGGTCTGGGTCGTGACCGGCCGTGCTTGTTCCACGTCGGCCATCCCGTAACCCCGGGCCCACTCGACCTCGCCGTGGTTGATCACGGCGATGCTCACGCCCGGCACCTTGTGGTGCACCATGCGCTCCTCAAGGGTGGCGGTGACCGCCGGCTCACCTTGGATTAGGATCCTGGGCAGCAGCTCGTTCTCGATCCGCGCGATGTGGACCTCGGCGTCCCGATCGGCCTGACAGGCCAACAGCGGCAGTGCGAACAGTAGCAGTCTTCTCATGGTGTCCCTCCCGAGCGGTGCTGAGTCGCTTGGGTTCGGCTGTGGGGGACGTGTCCAATGAATGGACAGCGGGAGCAGGCAAAGATTCAAGTGCCTGGTGGCTTCTGGCCAGCGGGTTGCTTTTCGACTTGACAGGAGTCACCTGCGGCCGCTGGAAACAGCTGCGGGATTGTTCACAGTCAGTTCGGCCTCGACTAGCTGCCGCACCGTGTCCAGTTCCCGGTCCCGCTGAGCCATGTAGTCATCGAGTGAGTACTCGACAGGGATGTCGGGTAAGACGCCACGGCTAGGATTATCCCCCGGCAGTGTCAGGATCGCTACCGGGATCACTGCCCGGAGCGCTGTGTTCGGCAGTTCGACGAAGATGGGATCGCTGGAGAAGCTAACCCTGCCGCCGGTTTCCTGCCCAACGATGAGACCCATGTTGCCGGCCTTGAAGGCCGCCGCAACTACCACCGCTGCAGAGTTCGTGTAGTGCGAGGTCAAGAGGAAGACGGTGCCGCGGAACCTGGCCTTGCCCTCATTGGGATCGCGGAACTCGTCTCCCACTTCGACGTACGTTCCGTTGTCCGCCTGCAGCAGTCTTCCGGCCACATCCTTGAAGTAGTGATCCGTGAAGCGATGGAGCGGTAACCACCACAGGAGCCTGGGAATCCATGCGTCGTGGTAGGAGGACCGCACCGTCCACCGAACGATCTCCTTGTAGGGGTCGCTGACCTTGTGGGCGAAACGCTTCTGGATCTGGTATTCGGCATCAGTCAGGTAGTCCAAGACGAAGAGGCCCCATGCACCGGCGCCGCCTGGGTTCCGTCGCAGATCGAGGACGAGGTAGCTCTTGTCCTGATGTGCGTTGAACAAGTCATCGATGAACCGCTCGTAGGACTTTTTGTCATCGTACCAGAACTTGGGGATCTCCAAGACGGGCACCGTATCGTTGCCTACCGTGAGCAGAGACTCGGAATACGCCTCATCGCGTCGCGTGGCGTCCCTGTAGTCATCGATTGTGATGCCGCGCACCGCGGTTGTGCTGACGCGATCTCGGTGGCGGTACTCGACGGTCCACGGCGCCCGCAAACCGAAGTAGCCCTGAAGCCAGAGATCGAAGTCCTCTTGAATTGCCTGCAGCTTGTAGTGGTACAGCGTGTTGTTCTGAAACCGGAGGATCTCGGGCAACATCTCCGCCACTGATCGCCCGTCGATACTGAGGATCTCGGCGTACCGGGGAATGCCGTTGGCACCCGCGTCTTTTTCGACATAGACCCGGTCGTCGATGATGCGCAGGTGGAGGGGAAAGGTTGGCGCGAGATGCTCGCGCCATCGTTGCGGAAACCGGATGTCGGTATGCTCATCTTGGATCGAGGCCGCCAGCTCCTGGAGGTAGTAGTAGGAGTCGAGCAGAGTGACGCTGTCGGGGTGCTCGGCGCGCAGGCGGGACTTCAGCTCCTGTGCCGTTTCTCTGAAGGCCTCCTCGGTAATGAAATGGTTGGGATCGGCGTGTGCGGCTGCGATGCTGGATACGTAGAAGTCGATGTCCTCTGCGAGCGCGTCCGGCGACACGTGATCGTAGGCATCGATTGTTGATGCATCAGTGTGGAGCAGCGGATACGGCGGCTGGCGTCCCCTGCCGGGATAGACGAAGAGGACGACGAATAAGAGTGCCGTGATGACCACGGTTCTAGCCAGCACGGGTCTTCGCACCAGTAGTCCTCCCCGGTTCCCCTCGCTCCATGGTGTTAGACAGTGTTGGCTTACGAAAAGGTTGCCACTGAGGGGTCGAGCGCGGGGGCAGTGGGACGCCGGCGCGGGTGGCTACTGCGAAATCGTGAGCCTGTAGGAGCCGATATCCTGTTGCTGGTAGGTCGAGCGCGCCGCAGCCTGTTGCACCGTGGCGCTGTATGCCGCGATAGTCCGCCGGTCCGGCATCCAGAAGACCGCCACGGCACCATCTGCGAGGTCGCCGGCCACTATCGCCCGAAGTGTGTTGATGTCGGTCTCAACCGAGAAGAGGGTGAACCGGCTGCTGCTGGGTGTGAGTGAGTCGATGACGCCCCCGGAAAGCGTGAATAGAACGGCGCCGTCATTTGTGTTCGGTGTTGACAAGACTACCGTCACACGACCCGGGTCCGTGGTCGGCTCGGTTGGCGTGGGGGGTGGCTCAACCGGTCCGGGCGCCTTGTCGCCACAACTCAGCGCGAGTGACACGATCGCCAGAACGACCACTGCCTTCCACCGGGCGGTCACCGTCGCCTCCCGTCGCGTCTCTCGGTGCCCGACGAGACGTCACGCGGCACGGTTGTTTTCAGCCGCTCCAGGGTCCTGCCCACCTGCTGCGCCTCCGAGGCACCCGCTGGGCAGCCATCTGGCGTCGGGCTGGCGCAGTGGTCGAGCCAAGCCAGCACATCGCCGAGGTTGAAGACGCCATCAGCGTTCCCGCGGGAGTCGAGCACAGCTACCTGCAGCGCATCGAGCACTGAACCGATGAGCAAGTGGCTCGCCGCGTCGGCGAGCGTTATCGGGGCCGCGACCACCAGCGTGTCGAGGATAACCGCCGGACTTCCGACAGCCCCCGTGGGGTGTATGGCGATGGCAACCAGCCGACCCGTGGATCGGATGCTGCTGGGGATGCGCTCCGGGCCGATCGGCTGCCAGGTTGAGGTAGCGGCAGCGGGTGCTGCGGCTATCCTTGGCCATCTGGCGACCGCTTCTCGCCTGGCAGCTTGCAACGCCCCCCGCGGGACCTGGCCAAAGGGAAAGGCGCGCTGACGATAGAAGTGCTCCCATCGAAGGAGCGGGGTGTCACTCTGCGCCCAGGCCGTGCCCGGCAGAATGATGAGTGCCAGCAACGGGGGGAGTAGTGAGACCCGGGTAGGCCAGTGCCCGCCCAACCACATCACACAGGGACGACGCGCTACCGCGGTTGCCCTATCGGCGCACCCCGGGGTTGCCGGGGCGCGTTAGGGTGAAGCTCGCCGGCTTGCTCGATCCGCGAGCCGACCTGACGATCACCTGGTACTCACCGGGCGGCAGCACCATCGGTGGAAGCTCCCCCGTCGCCGGTCGCACCTTTGGCACCGAGAAGGTGGTCTGGGTACCACCGTTGGTGGACGGCCGGCCTTCGAGCGTCACGGGACCGAACACCACCACGTTTCCAGTATCCATGAAGCCCGATCCATGAATCGTTACGCTGATCGGGTGCGCGACTCCGGCCCACCCAGAGGACGGCTCGATGCGAGTGATGACGGGGGCCATACTCGCCTCGGGTGAGGCTTCGCCGGTTCGCGGGGGCGCGCACCCGACCCCGGCAGCGATCAGTGCAGTGAGAGTCAAGCCGACCGTCAGCGTGCGCCTGTCTGCCGTTCTCACCGTCCTCCCGAGTCTTGCTGAGGCCTCACAGCGCGTCACTCACAGTGGCACATGGCCCTGCGGCAGTCTGTGCCAGATGTCACGCCCGCACAATCACTCGGAACCCAATGGGTGCACGGTCTGTGTCAGCTTGCGTAGCCGTAGCAACCGGGGTCCCCGGTGACAACCGTCACTGAACTCCGACGACAACACGCTTTCCCCTCCCAATCTCTTCAGTGAGCCTGCCTGCCTTCCTACAACGGTTAGCGACATGCGTCACAGCAGGTTTATCGTCGCACTAGTAAAGTGTGCCCGTCGCCATGGCACTCCAACCGGAGGGACGTGCTCGCATGAGCGGAAATGGCGGAGGGGACGATCCGAAGTCACGCATCACTGTCGTGAAGGTGCAGGACCGGTACTCGTTCCTCATCGACGGTAGCGGCGATGTCGTATTCAGCAACTCGTGGGGGTTGACGACGTTTCCCACGGCCGAACTGGCACAGAAGGCTGCCGAACGATACCTCGCCGTGTGGAGGAGCGGCCGCGGCCTGAAGCAGTCCAAGTAGTCGGCTCGTCGACTAGACCTCCCTAGAGCCACGCCTGGGAGCCAGCTGGAAGCCCCGCGGCGCGACTGCGCGCTGCGGGGCTCTTGCATCCGTGACGTGTGCTCCTTGCGGGATCAGCGCTGGACGATGATCAGGAACTTCGACGCGGTCCAGAACTCGTCGGGCGAGGCGATGCGGAGGTCCCCGGTGATCCTCCCCTTCTCGTCAGGGGGTGTCTCCAGATATGCCAGATCCTGCCGCGACGCGACGCGGTACGTCTTGTCCGGTTCGGGCAACGGGATCTCTGTCACCTCTCGCTTGTCTATGGCGGTGAACTGGCTCGGATCGAGGTCACGGGCCGGCACCAGCGTTTCGCCCCGCTTGCCGAAGATGAAGAGGAACCGCGCGCCACCCTCCTTCTTCACCAGCCCCTGCTCCAGGAGCTCGTCTTTGGTGCCAATCACGTAGTAGACCGTGCTGGCCTCGGCCTCCAGGGTGTCCACCTGGGCAGCGAGACGCACGTTGTCCGCCTTGAGGTTGGTTACCGCTTCAGTGAGCTGGGCGATGGTCTCCCGCTGCGTGGCGATCACGCTCTCATAGTTGGCGATCGTCTCCTCCAGGGTGGTCCGGAGGCTGTCGGATAGCCTGGTGAGAGCCCGAATCCGCCGCCGGCTCTCCCGCAAGCGGGCCTCGGTCTGGTTCACCCGGGTAGTGATGTACTTGATCTTCTGTAACACGCTGTCCCGGGCCGCCTGGATGGGCGACTCCGCGGTCACCGTCAGCGCCTTGCCTTCGACCTGGACCTTGGCGAGCTCGGCGCTGATCTCGCTCATGTGCCTGGCGTGATCCGCCACTTCCTGGAGCAGGCTGTCCCGCTGAGCGGAGACCAGGGTCAGGTCTGCGAGCTGTTGCTGGAGCTGTTGCTGCAGTTCCTCGGAGGGTCCGCACCCCACCAGCGCCAGCAGCGCCAGGGGGAGCCACCCGCGAATCATGCCGACCGACATCGTGCTTGACATGGCAAGTCTCCTGGCCTGAGTGCTCACCCCTAGGTACCCCTGGCCTGTGTCAGGTGGTTGGCGGCCGGATTAAGAACTGATGACACTCTGATGACGGTTGGGCCGGATTCCTGGATCGCTGCCTGCTGCTGGCTGTAACTGAAAGGGGGAAGTTAAGTTAGGGCGCGACCGCCGCCCGTGGTGCACGCCCCAGAGCGAGCCGGGCGGCCCGCATCGTTGGCCCGCCATAACGCAGCCGGTACCTTGGGCCAGGCCCAGTCGAGTGCCAACCCTCTCAGCAGAGTCCCGAACGATGACTAGTCCCATTATTCCCAAGACGCGTACATGTCTGCTAACCACCCTCCTGGCGGTTGCCGTGGGCAGCTCAGCTACGGCCCAGGTTACCCAGGAAGTCCAGAACCTCCGGGCGTTTGCCAAGCTGTACGGCTACGTCAAGTACTTCCATCCCAGTGATGAGGCAAGCAAGGTCCCCTGGGATGAGTTCGCCGTCTACGGAGCGGCTGCTGTGCGAAGCGCGGCAAACACCCAGGAGCTCAAGCGTGCTCTCGAGGCCCTGTTTCTGCCGATCGCACCGACCATCCAGATCTACTACTCGTCCCAGCAACCTCCGACGCCAGCTGTGTCGGTGCCGGCGGATACCACTGGCCTGGAGCTGGTCGCGTGGCAGCATCGCGGCGTCAGTTTCGGGACCGATCCCTCCTCTGCGGTCTATCGGAGCATTCGGCTCAACCGCCGGAGTCCGGTTCGGGTTGGCGGCCAGGCCTTCGGCACGGTCACCCAGGGGCTGGATGCGTCCTCGTTTCGGGGCAAGGAGATCACACTTCGGGCCTTTGTCCGGGCGGAGGTGAGCGAGTCCGGCGGGCGCGGCCAACTCTGGTTGCGGGTCGATCGGGAAGGGGATCGGAGAGGGTTCTTCGACAACATGGCGGACCGACCGATCACGTCCGACGAGTGGCGACAGTACGAGATCGTGGGGGTGGTGGCGGATGATGCCACCCGGATCGTCATCGGCTGTTTCCTGGGAGGCACCGGTAAGGTCTGGGTCGACGATTTCCGGCTGCTGGCTCGGGACCCTCAGGGCGAGTGGGAAGCCGTTCGGGTTGAGAACCCGGGCTTCGAGCTAGCCGACCAATCCGGACGACCCGAAGGGTGGTACGCCGCAAGCAAGGAATACGAATACAGTGTCGAGTCCGAGGCCCCCCACAGCGGCAAGAAGTCGCTCCGCATTCAGAGGGAAACCCGGTGGTTCACGGGCAAGCTATTCGACCGACACCCGGCCATTGGAGAAGTGGTCGACAAGGAGCTCGGGGTTGGCTTGTCGGCCCAAATCCCCTTGGCGCTCATGAGCGATAGCATGGGGACTCTGGGGGATGTCGATTCCGACGCCCTGAGGTCGCTGATGGCGGCTCTCGAAGAAATGCACGTGGTGAGCCGCACCGCCGACGACCCAGCCGTCCGCTTGGGAGACGTGGTGATCGCGTGGAATCTGTTCCAGCACTTCTATCCCTACTTCGACGTGGTCGACACCGATTGGGACGCGGCGCTGATCCGGACGCTCGACCAGGCACTGACGGACCAGACTGCGGAGGACTTCTACTACACCCTGAATGAGCTCGTGGCAGCGGCACATGACGGTCACGGACGCGTGTATCACCCTGCGTTCAGCGGCCGAGCCCGACCGCCGTTCTTGGTCGACTGGGTCGAGGATGCCGTCGTTGTCTCGGTGGCGGCGGAGGCAACAGGCCTGCGGCCCGGTGACGTCATCCAGGCGATTGATGGGGTGCCGGCGGCACAGGCCGTGGCCGAGGCAGAGCGCTACATCTCCGGGTCGCCGCAATGGACGCGATTTCGCGCCATGATGGAGTTCGCAAGGGGAGCCGAGGGTACGGAAGTCACCCTGCTAGTGAGCCGGGGCGATTCGAGCTTTACCGTACAGGTTGCCAGGGGCGGGGAGGCGCCACCGGCAGAGCGCACCGGCGGGAGCGTGAGGGAGATCGACACGGGCGTTTACTACGTGGACCTAACTCGGGCCACGTGGCCTGAGATCTCCCAGCAGATCGAGAAGATCGCGCTTGCGAGGGGGGTGGTGTTCGATCTCCGGGGGTATCCCCAGGGCAACCATCAGGTGATCAGCCACTTGCTTCAGTCGAGGGATACATCGGACGCATGGATGCGAGTCCCCCAGATCATCTATCCGGACTACGAGGACGTGGTCGGCATGGAGCATTACGGATGGCGGCTCACCCCCACACAGCCGCGCATCACGGGCGAGGTCGTGTTCCTGACGGACGGCAGGGCGATCAGCTACGCCGAATCATTCATGAGCTTCATCGAGCATTACGACCTCGCGGAGATCGTGGGGCAGCCGACAGCGGGAACCAACGGGAACGTCAACCCGGTCATGCTCCCGGGGGGATTTCGGCTCGTATGGACCGGCATGAGAGTAGTGAAGCATGACGGTACCCAGCACCATCTGGTGGGGATCAGACCAACGATTCCTGTCCGGCGCACGATACAGGGAGTGCGTGAAGGCAGGGATGAGTTCTTGGAGAAGGCGCTAGCGGCCATCAACGAGCGGTCGCCGTCGGCACCGGAGAGGCGTTGATGAGTTCATCCCCCCCGAGCGGTCCCAATCGCTTGGGCTTCCCGGCCTACTTGATGAACCGAAGCGCGAAGGGATACCGGTAGTGCTCGCCGTCGTTCGCCTTCACCGCTGCAATGATCGGGAAGATGATCATCGCGAGTAGCACCAGGAACAGAAGAAAGATTCCGATGAGGACCAGGATCAGAATCACGCTCACGAAGCCGGCGATGAACATGGTTATCTGGAAGTTCACCGCTTCCTTTCCCTGCTCGTCGATGAACGGGTGGTCCTCCTTCTTGATCAACCACACGATCAGGGGGGCCACCAGGAAACCTATGCCGTTTCCGATGAGCCCCACCAGGGCCACGATGTGACAGATCATCGCCCACTTGCGGGCCTCGCGGGGTATGCCGGATAGCTCGCCGTTCACCGTTGCGCCTCAGCCGCCGGGGTTGGGCAAACTTCGGTCGTCGCCATCGTTTCGGCAAGCGATCGACCGGAACGTCCTGTGTCTTCGGGTCCTGCAGGGGACGGAACTGTCTCTTCAGGCGGATCCTATCGCCTTATAGCCGAGTACGGGGATCGGGATTGAGGCTTCCAGGAGCCCAGCTCCTGTCCCCGTCTGGCAGCGGGTGTGAGCCGAGCTATGGGGTCGCCCGCGCACAACCCTAGCGGCTGGAGGTGAGACTGACGGTCTTCTAGGCTCGCTCGGCGTAGGCGAAGCTGCTCCACGCCGCTGCTGTCAGTACGATGGCCACACCGAGTAGCGCGATCGGAAAGCTGAAGACGAACCCAAGCAGCGTAACCAGCAGGCCAGACACGCCCACCGTCAGCGGTGCAGCGCGACCGTGCTGCCTGAAGCCGAACCAGAGGCCCCAAACCGTTCCCACAGTGGCTACGACGGTCAGCGGGATCCACGCGATGTGCGGCAGCGCAACCATGTCGATGAGCTTGCCCAGCAGCCTGACGATTCCGAGTATCAGGCTGCTGCCGAGCAAGATCAGGAGAACGGCGGCAACGGCGGTATTGCCGGGGCAGTGCGAGCAGTTGCAGTTGCAGTTGCAGGACATCTCCACGTCACTCCATTCAAGGCGCCGTCGGGCGCAGCCCTCAGCTTTCCTCGGTTGCCGGCTCGAACACGTCGCGGGCCTTCTCCCGGAGGCGATCCTTGGCATTCTCCACCCCTTTGAGTGCTTCGGCCAGCTCGTCCAGTTCCCGGGCGTGAACCTTGAGACCTTCTCGAATGAACAGGGCGGCTGCCTCGGAGCGGCTCTTGAACGCCCCGGTTTCCAACCAGGCGTCGAGCTTCTTTACGGTCTCCTCGTCCAGCCGTACCATGACGACCTGGTCCCGCGGGGTCTTCTCCATCTCCCTCAGGCTGTCGGCCAAGCCGCCGGCCATGCAGACGATCTTCAGGGGTGAGCCGGCCACGGCTTCGCAACATCCTGAATCCAGGTCGATGCCTTTCTGCTCCAATTCCTCGCGGATCCGTTTCCAGATGTCTGACAGGTTGATCTCGGTCATGGCGTCCTCCGCAGCATCCTAAGCCCTAGAGCGATGACGTAATGTAATTACGCGTTACGCATTGCGCAATACGTCTGCTGGCTCAGTCGCCTAAGTGGCATCCGTTAAAACGGTTGCCGTATCGCCGCCAACTCGGGGTTGCGGGAAGCGGGAGGAGGCTATATATAGTAAAAATCTCTCTGTTGTCTATGTATATGGTGAAGCTCGATCTTTGAAAGGACGAGCGACTCGCTGTGACTATGGAGGGGACGCCGGTCGGCCCAGACCCGGTTGCGAGGGGTGAGGCGAGCGCACCGGACGCATGGGAGCGTCATACAGCACGCCTCGGGGGGCGGGTCGGCCGGCGAGCCCGTCTCGTCGCCGCTCCATGGGAGTTGGGCGTCAGCCGGTAGCATCCGGATTGGCGGCGAGGACACAGCGCGTGAAGTCGGGCACGGAGATTTTTACACAAAGTAAAACAGACTGCGCGGGTCCCACATGGGTTGCGCCATTGGGCGCAACTCAATCGCGACCGGGCGCATCTAACTGTTGACTAACTTCTTCAAGGACGCGCGGCCATGCGCATGGTCATGCTTGCCCTCGCCCTCCAGACTGCCCAAGCACCCACCAACGCCGATACCACACCGGCGGTCTTGCGACACGCCAACGGGCGCGTCCCGCCCACCGTCACCGCAACCTTGGCCGAGCGCGCACCGCGGCTGGATGGACGGCTGGATGATGCGGTGTGGCAGACCACCATGGTCGCTGCGGACTTCACCCAGGTGCTGCCGGAGGACGGGACGCAGCCGACCGAGCGCTCCGATGTGCGGGTCGTCTACGGCGAGGACGCCTTGTACGTCGGCGCTCGACTCTACGACAGCGAGCCTGAGGGCATCGTCGGTCGTCTGGGGCGTCGCGACACCCACACGTCGAGCGACCAGTTCACTGTCTCCATCGACTCGTATCACGATCACCGCACGGCCTTCCGCGTGAGCGTGAATCCGGCCGGCATCCGGGGCGACGAGGTCACCGCCAACGACGACGAGCACGGTGACGACTCGTGGGATCCGGTGTGGGAGGTCGCCACTCGGATCGACTCCCTCGGCTGGGTCGCCGAGATGCGGATTCCGTTCTCACAGCTTCGTTTCTCGACTGCTCGGGAGCAGACCTGGGGCATCAACTTCACTCGCCTGATCTTCCGCAAGAACGAGTGGGTGGTGTGGAGCTGGGTCCCGAACACAGAGCTGGGGTTCGCCTCCCACTTCGGCCACTTGCTGGGACTGCGCGACGTGCCCGCGCCACGGCGCCTGGAGGTGCTGCCATACACGGTCGCCAAGAGCGATTTCATCGAGGGCGCGGATTCCGACGACCCCTTCAACGACGGCTCCGTGCAGGATCTGAGCGGCGGTCTCGATCTCAAGTACGGCGTAACCAGCGATCTCACCCTTGACGCCACCATCAACCCGGATTTTGGCCAGGTCGAGGCCGACCCGGCGGTGGTGAACCTCAGCGCGTTCGAGACGTTCTTCAGGGAGCGGCGACCGTTCTTCGTGGAGGGTGCCAACATCTTCCGCTTCGGCGCTGGCAGCGGCGGGTTCGTCTTTGGGGCGCCACAGCTATTCTACTCGCGGCGGGTCGGGCGGGCGCCCTCGCGGTGGGCGTCTGAAGAGGGCGGCTACGCCGACAATCCTATCGCCACCAGCATCCTCGGTGCCGCGAAGATCTCGGGGCAGACCGGCGGATGGTCCATCGGCGTGCTGGACGCGTTAACCGGCCGAGAGTATGCCCGGGTGCAGCGGGCCGATGGCTCCCGGGCCAGCGAGCCGGTGGAGCCCCTCGCAAACTATGGGGTGGTGAGCCTGAGGAAGGACTTCCGCGCCGGCGCCACAGGGATCGGCATGCTGGCGACCACGGTGCACCGGGACCTCAACGATCCGGTGTTCGAGTTCCTCCGCTCATCGGCGTACAGCGGCGGACTGGATTTCTTCCACCGCTTCGCCAGGAATCAGTTCTCGGTGAACGGCACCATCAGCGGCTCGCACATCCGGGGCGATCCCGCCGCCATCACCGGAGCCCAGCGCTCCTCGGCCCGCTACTACCAACGGCCCGACCAGGACTACGTGTCGCTGGATACCACCGCCACCAGCATGACGGGGTACGCTTTCTCGCTTCAGGCAGGGAAGGTGGCGGGCAACTGGCTGTACGCCACCGACTTCTACGCATACTCGCCGGGGCTGGAGGTGAATGATGCGGGATTCGAGACCCGGGTTGACCGCATCTTTCACGGGATTCGACTCGAACGGCGGTGGCTCGATCCCGGCCGCGTGTTCCGCAGGTTCTGGGTGAGCGCGACCTTTGCGCAGAGCTGGAACTTCGGAGGTACCAATCAGTGGCGCTCGCCCTACTTCGGCTTTGGGGGACAGTTCCTCAACTACTGGAACTTCAACGTCGGGGCCAGCTACAACATCGGAGGCCGCAGTGACAAGGCCACCCGCGGCGGCCCGCTCATGGCAAACCCCGACTCGTGGAACATAAATGGCTTTGTCAGCACCGATTTCCGGAAGCCGGTGTACTTCGGCACGTTTGGTTACTACTCACGGAACATCTACGATGGGTGGGGCGGCGGGTTCGGTAGCGAGCTCGTCATTCGGCCGACCGGGGCCGTGAACCTGAGCATTTTTCCGAGCTTCGACAAGACGCACTCCATCGGGTTCTACGTCACCCAGCAAGAAGATGCCACGGCGGCGGCGACATTCGGCCGGCGTTACCTGTTCAGCGAGCTTGTCCAGACGAGCCTGGACGTTACAGTCCGTGTGGACGTGGCCCTCACGCCCAATCTCTCGATCCAGCTCTGGGCGCAGCCCTTCGTGGCGGCTGGGGACTACCAGCGGTTCAAGGAGTTGGCCCAGCCCGGAACTTTCGATTTCCTGCACTACGGCGTGGACAATGGCTCCACGCTAGCGTTGGATGACTCCACGAACATCTACACTGCGGACCCTGACGGGGCGGGTCCGGCACCGCCCCTGGAGTTCGCCAACCCGGATTTCCGCTTCCGTTCGTTGCGCAGCAACCTGGTCATTCGGTGGGAGTATGTGCCCGGCTCGACGCTGTTCCTAGTGTGGAACCATTCCCGCTCGGGCGCCGCCGACGATCCGACGTTCCGTGCGCTGGACGAGCTGGGGAACCTGTTTGGCGACGACATGCAGAACACGTTCATTGTGAAGCTCAACTACTGGCTGAGTCTGTGAGGTGGCGGAGGCGGACCGTCGCAGAGGGGCGGCAGTGAGCGGCAGGTGCGGCGGAGGACTGGACGCTGTTTCCAGCGACGAGGGTCTAAGACCAGACACTGGGCCAGGCTGAATAGCCGGGGCAGCACCTCAGCCCCCGGGAAAAACCCAGAGCCGAGGCGGATCGTTCCGCCTCGGCTCGTGTGTCATTGTGGGCGTGATAGTCTCGGAGGTTGCTGTCCGCGCTCAGTTGACCTTCGTCATGACAAGGAGCAGCGTCGCAGCCTCGTCAGTGCCATCGTCATCGAAATCCCGTGCGACTCCGGTGGTCGAGTCATCGTGACTCCTTGCAGAACTGCCTCAAGGTGCACCCCGGTCGGGGAGTGGGGCAATGGGCTATCGGCACCGCGGTCCGCGGGGGTATGTGAGCCTTCCTCTGCGCGTCCGGTGCTCTACATTTCGTGAACTCTGCAGAGGGCGACGGCGCCCGTAGAGTGGGGAGGTAACCGAAGCATGACCATTCGGCGGAGCTTGGTCGCGCTGGCAGTGCTGACTGGTATGGTGAGCGGCGTCAGGCCGACTCCAGCTCACGCGCAGGACCCGCAGCATCCTACCGCATCGCCGTTTCCGCCCGCCACACCGGAGAGCGTCGGTTTGTCTTCGACCGACCTGGCGGTGGTCGTCGATTCCATGAAGCACTGGGCCGATGAGGGTAGGGTAGTGGGCGCCGAGATCCTGATCGTCAAGGATCGCAAAACGGTGCTACACGAGGTCGTGGGGTGGAGAGACCGGGAGCGGGAGATCCCCTGGGAACCGAACACGATCTGCCGCATCCGTTCCATGACCAAGCCGTTCGTGGGCACCTCGATCCTGATGCTGGCGGAGGAGGGGAAGCTCTCTCTCAGCGATCCGGTTGCGACGTACCTCCCCTCCTTTGACAACGAGCGGTCGCGACAGATAACCATCGAGCACTTGCTGACCCACTCCGGTGGTTACGACCAGCCGGGCTATCCCGCGCCGCTGGGCACCTACGGCTCATTGCGGGAGGCGGTGGACGCCGTAGGGAAAGCTGGCCCGCCGAGGAAGCCCGGAGTGGAATACCACTACAGCGACGCCGGCTCGGCGACGCTGGGGGCCATCGTAGCCGAGGTGTCGGGGATCCCCGTCGAGCGGTTCATCGAGTCTCGAATCCTCGCCCCCCTCGGGCTGCGGGACACGTTCACGAACCTCACTCCGGACGATCCCAGGCGGTCCCGGGTCAGCAGCACTTACCGTCGGACAGGCTCTGGCACATTCACACGATACTGGGATTACACTACGCCGCAGCTCATGAAGTTCTTCCGGGCCAGTGGGGGCATGTACTCCACTGTCACTGATTATGCTCGGTTCCTAGCGCTCTGGATGGATCGGGGTCGGCTTGGTTCGGGCCAACTGCTCACGCCGGAGAGCGTGAGGAAGGCGTTGACCCGCTCACCGCTCACCACCCAGCGCGCAGGCTATGGCCTGCACTGGAGTATCTTCACTCCCGCGGACTCGGTGGTCGCGGATGATCCGGAATGGCTGCCTGCATTCGGCCATGGTGGATCCGACGGCACGACGGCGTGGGCCATGCCGGACGACGACGTGATCGTGCTCTACTTCACCCAGTCCAGGGGTGGCTCCACGCCCAACGAGATCGCTTCGGTGGTGTGGCGGGCGCTGGGGCGCGGCTAGGTCTTACAGCCGCTGGCGCTCTGGGCCATACCGCTGTGGGATGCGTGATGTTGAGGGAGGAGCACAATGAAGAAAGGACTGCTGATCCTCGTCGTGCTGGTTCTGGCAGCTGCGGGGTGGTTCGGAAGGGGCCAGGTGGCCCAGTTGGGTCGGCAAGTCGGTCTGATCGAGCATGATTCCGAGCCGTATCGGGCGTTTAGAGACTACCTGACGGCACTGGTCGAGAGCAATGCAGAAAAGGCCCGTCGTCTCGCTGGTAACGAATCCGTGGCGCAACGGACCGACAGGCTCGTCAGAGGGCTGCGCGAGTGGATCGGCGACGTATTCCGCGGCTCGTTCACTCTCGAGGGTGAAACCTTTTCTCCGGATGGCAACCGCGCAGGTGTGACGCTGACTCACCACTTCCGAATCGACCCGGTCGGCACGCATTCGACATTCGGGTCTATGCTCTGCGAAGCCAAGAACAAGGCGAACTTGGTCAAGACGGCCGACGGGTGGCGGGTGGTTGCCTTCGAGCATTCATACAGCATGTTCAGCTGCAAGGAGGCCCGCTGAACACTGTGATCTCGGTCAGCCGCTCGGTTCGCCTACGATCCCACCAGAGGTCTGGTACGGCGGCCCGGTGAGTTGGGGTAATCCGCCATGCCGGGGCAGGTCGAGGCCGTTGGGAGTTCGGCGGCGCGATTCCCGGCCGGCTCACCGGGTGCCAGCACTCCGGGATCCGAAACCTCTCCGCCGCCTGCCACGTAGTGGATTGAAGGACTGGTCCTGAGGAAACTCATGGTACGACCATTGCTGGCTCTGGCTGCCGTCGGCACCCTTGGCTACATCGTCTGGCAACTCATCTGGCGCCTGCTCCTTCCGGTGATCGGGACGCTGGTAGGGTTCCTGCTCGTAGCCATCAAGATCCTGTTCTTCATTCTCCTGCTGCTGGTAGCCTACTGGATCTTCAAGCGGCTCACGAAGCAGGCTGAGGCCGGGTAGCCACCCTCCCCACCCGGCCCGCCCGCTCACTAGATTGACAGCCACGTCGATTAGAGCGGAGGTCGGGATGCTCCACGTGTTTCTTTTTGCGACGGTCCTAGCCGTCGGCGGTGACTCCGTGCGCGCCGGCGAGGATATTGTCCGCGCCATGCACGATCGATATGCCGGGAAGTGGTACGAGACACTGGCCCTGGTACAGACGGTGAACTACTACGACGCCGAAACCGGTGCCTACGACTCGGCCCGGGTCTGGTACGAGTCGATCCAATTGCCTGGTGTAGTGCGGAGCGATGTCGCGCCGCTAGATGCCGGGAACCGATTCTTGTACAAGGACGAGACCTGGTACGATTTTCGGGCTGACACCGTCTACAGCGCTCAACCCGGTCCCCACCCGCTGCTACTGTTGGGCTTCGACGTCTATGTTCAGCCGGTAGAGGAGACAATCGCGAAACTCGAGCAGTTCCGGATCGATGTCTCGAAGGTGCGTGAGGACGAGTGGCAGGGACGGGGGGTGTACGTGGTGGGTTCGTCCTCGGCCGACGATGACTCCCGGCAGTTCTGGGTCGACAAGGAACACTTGCTGTTCGTCCGGCTACTGTTGACCGATCCCAGCACCAAGCAGACGCGGGAGGTACGCTTCGAGGGCTACGAGCGGTTGGGCGGTGGCTGGATCGCCACGGAGATCGTGTTCATGAGGGGCGATCGCTCGACCATGGTGGAGCAGTACAACTACTGGACCATCGACGTGGAATTCGACCCGAGCCTGTTCACCGACACCAAGGGAACTCGGCCGAAGTGGGTGCGGAATTGAGGTAGGGAGCGCGTTGGGCGCCACCTGAGCGGAATCACGATGGGTTAATATGAAGGCCGGCGGGACGAGCGTCCCGCCGGCCTTCATATTGGCCTGGCGTGAGGCGATGCGCTGTCCGCCTGTCTCAGCCTCCCGATCGCTCGAACACGTCGTTGATCCCCATTATGGTGATGTCTTCCTCGTCCACCGGAATGGGGAAGCTCGCGATGAGCTCGTCCTCCGCCATGTGCTCTGCCGACTTCTCGCCAGCATAGGTGATGGCAGTCGGAACGCCGGTCAGGAGCTTCTGCTTCATGCCTTGGGCGTCGTCGGTAATGAACACCACCCACATGTTCTCGTACTGCAGGTGTCGCTTGATCGCCGCACTCACCTGGTCCAGAGTGAGCCCGGCGAGACCGGGCCTGAGGGAGCTCAGGAACCCGTCGCCGCCGATGCCGTAGAAGGCGTCGTCGACGGCGTACGCCAGGCGCCGGCTCACGGTCGGGGCGTAGTTCAGCGTGAAATTGTGCAGGAACTCCTGGGTCGCCTCAAGCGTCTCGTCGGTCATGCCCCCGTCCACCAGGGCCTTGAGCTCCCGCCACGCCGCCCGAGTGGCGAACAGGGCGCGCTCATGCAGGTTGCCGGGCGCCGTCAAGGAAATCGGGCGGATCCAGATCTCGAACAGGTGGTGCCGGCGGGCGCTGTTGATGGGTGGCTGCTGCGTGGTGTAGCCTCGTGGGAACGCTTCGATGTAGCTGTAGTCCCCGTAGTTCATCCCCCGGGATTCGCGAATCACCTGATAGAGATGGCTGAACGAGTTGCGGTGCTCCCCGAACCATGAGTTCGCAGCCATCATGGCGAAGAAGTCGTCATCGCCGCGCACGAGGGAGATGGGATGCCCGAATGAGATTGCCGTGGCCGACGTCTGCTTCTCAACGATCAAGACCTTGATGCCATCGGGCATCGCCGCCTCCGGTGCAGGCGCTGGCACGACCTCGGCCTCGGGGAGTGCGTCAAAGTCGATCCGTACCCGCTGGACGAATCCGCCGGGATAGCCCCCTGCGACACCCACCACGATGTTGTTCCGGACGTAGAACTGCTGGTAGAACGCCTTGACGTCGTCCAGCGTTATGGACCGGACCGACTGGACGTATCCTTCCTCAGGGTGCTCGTACGGCGTACCGCGGTACGCCATCCAGAAGAGCAACTCCTTCGACAGTTCCTCGTCGCGTCCGTAGCGTCGCGTCCGCTCGAGGAAGTTGAGCGTCTGGGTCTTCACCCGCTCGAAGTCCTCCTCGCTGAACGCGGGATTGAGCAGCGCGTTCCGGAACAGCGTGTAGTAGGCCTCGAGGTTGTCCTTGTGCACCCGGCCCCGGAAGGCCGTCATCTCCTTGTCCACGCTGTAGCCGTACCCCGCTGCCATGGGGTAGAGCTTGGCCAGGATGGCGTCGTAGCTGTCCTCGGTGGTGGAGCCGTCGGACAGCAAGTTCGCGGTGAGCGCCGCCAGTCCTTCCTTGCCCGCCGGATCGTTCTGCGAACCGGCCTTCACCCAGACGTTGAAGGCAATGAACGGCGAGTCGGGCTCCCGCACGGTGATCGTCCCCTCTGGGGCCATCTCACAGGCCGCCAGCGCCATGAGGCATGCCGGTATCAATGCGAGCCTTTTCATCATTCACCTCCCCGCCTGCACCATCGTGACCACGGTCTTGCCGTTTTCCATGAGGTAGCGTCGCGCAGCCTCACGCACGTCCTCGGCGGTGATCGAGTCGAGCGTGCGATAGTAGTCGTTCACCGCTTCGATGCCCCCGGTGTTGACCACCGAGGTCATCATGGCGAAGGCCACGTTCTGTGCCGTCTCGAGCCCCATGAGGAAGCCGTACTTCATGTTGCTCTTGGTGTCGCTCAGGAGCGTCTCGTCCACCAGCTCCTCGCGGAACCGCTCCACGGTTTGCTGAATGTCCTGCTCCACCGTGCGCACGTCACGGGGATTGACGACCATGGTGTTGATGCTGACCAGGGACGGGTCGCGGGCCAGCCCAAAGCCGGCACTCAGGTACTGTACCTTCCGTTCCTCGATGACCAGCCGTTTGTACAGATCCGAGTTCGACCCGAACGCCACCCGACCCAGGACCTGCGTCGCCACGGCGAGGCGATCCGTCGCGCTCCACGCTGGCGCCTTGTAGTTGATGCTGAGCACGGGAAGCGTGCGTCCGGGATACCGCACCGTCTGCCGGCGCGGCGCCGTCTGTTCGGGCTCGGGGGTGACGTCCGGCGGGACGTAGCCCGCCTCCCAGGGTGTGTAGTACTGGCGGATTAGCTCCTCGGCCTCATCGAACTCGAAGTCGCCGACCAGAACCAGCACGACATTCTCCGGGCGATAAAATCGCCGGAAGAACGACTTGCTGTACTCGTACCCTTCAGGCATCGCCCGCACGTCAGCCTCGTAGCCGATGGTGGTGTGCCGGTAGGTGTGCCGGTCGTACGCCGTCTCCCGCACCTTCTCGTTCAGCCAGCGGCCCGGAACCATGGCGCCCTGCTGTTGCTCGCCCAGCACGGCACCTGCCTCGGTGCGGAAATCGGGTTCCGCGTACTTGAGGTTCATGAACCGGTCGGACTCCAGATCGATGATCTGCTCCAAGTACTCGCTGGAGGCGACCAGGTAGTAGACCGTCCTGTCACTGCTGGTGAACCCGTTCCGCGCGGCGCCCATGCTGCTCGTGACCCCGTCGTAGTCGGGGTACTTGTCGGTGCCGCGGAACATCATGTGCTCGAAGAAGTGGGCGAAGCCGCTCTTGCCCTCCTCCACTTCGTCGCGGCTGCCGGTGCGGACCATCGACACGTAGGCGATCTGGCCTGGGGCGCCGGCCTTGATGAGGTAGGCCTTGAACCCGTTCTCGAGTTCGACCAGGCGGTAGTCGAACGGGAAGATCCCTTCCTCCTGCTGCGCCGCGGCGGATCCCGCCAGGGCCAGCAGGAATGCTACTCCGATCATCAGTTTCATTGACGAGCTCCTCCGTGGGAATCGCGAGATCACGGAGCGAAGCCGGACGCCCGAGGGAGGTGGGAACAGTGGTGAGGCGCCCCGCGGCTCCTGGTAGCGCTTGGGAGAAATGTAGCGCCTTGCACCCGAGGCGGAACTTAGGGTCGTCCAGCCTGCCGACCGGGCCGCGTCCCGCCGGCCCGGGCAACCTTTCGGCACGCCGTCAGGCCGAGGTCAGGGCAGGTGCAGCGATGGGGACGGTGGGCTCCCGGTTGGACTACCGGGTCGAGGCTGAGCCCGCCAACCAGGCATGCAGGTCGGCATCCAGGTGCAGCACGTGCTGAGCGGCCGCCGTCAGAAGGTCGTCGGCCACGTTCGTCGCCACGATGGCGAGGAGTAGCAGCACCGGCATGGTCACGACGAGCCGCAGCGCGGTGTAGATGTCGTCTCTGCTCAGGGCCTTCATGGCACACCTCGGCTGTGTTGCTGCTCCGAGGGTGCGGCCAGGACGTCAAGGGGGTGTCAAGGGGTAGCGGCGCGGGTCACACCAACTCCGCAACCGCCTCCGCCGCCCGTTCCACTTGCTCCATCGTGTTGTAGATGTGCGGGCACAGCCGCACGCCTGCAAACGCTCCCCCCATGGCGGCACCAGCAATGGCGTGCTCCCGGTACAGGGCCTCGAAGAGCTGGCGCACCTCGCCGCGGGGCGGCGCGAATACGACGACACCGGCACTCAGCTTGGGATCAGTCGGTGTGTGGAACCGGACGCCGGGGATGCGTTGCTTCAGGGCGTGCTTGAGTGCCGCGGCGAGAGCCCGAACGCGCTGCTCGACGCGATCGGGGCCGATGGCCTCGTGGAATGCCACCGTGGTGCCCACCGCTGCAACGCACGCGTCGTCCCGCTGGCCCAGGGTCTCGAACTTGGCCGCCCCCCGCTCGAGGGCCCCTTCCCATCCGACCCCGACGTTACTGGGCCAGTGTTCAGCGATCCGCTCGCGCCTGACATACAGTACGCCTGCCTCCTTGGGTCCCACGAACCACTTGTGCGCACTCCCGGTGTAGAAGTCGCAGCCGATGGCGTGCAGGTTGACCCGCAGCGCGCCGAACACCTGCGCGCCGTCGATCAAGGTCAGGATGCCCCGCTCCCGCGCGAGGCGGCAGATCTCCTCCGCGGGGAGTCCCACGCCGGAAATGTTCGAGACATGACTGAAGGCCAGCACTCTCGTTCGGCTAGTCAGGGCCTCATGGAACGGTCGCACTAGTTCCTCCGCCGTCGTCGGTGACGGCGGCGTCGCTACCCGCTTCACCGTGAACCCGTAGCGTTCGGCCCGCACGTCCCACGCTACGTTGCAGCTAGGGTGGTTCTGGTCCCAGATGACCACTTCTTCGCGAGGCCCCAGGGTGAGGCCGTTGATGACGGTGTTGTTGCCTTCGCTGGTGTTGCGGACGATGGTGATCTCGTCTGGATCGGCACCCAGGTAGCGGGCCAGGCTCTCTCGGGCCCGCTCGCGCAGCGCACCGAACTTGGCGCGGTTCTGGAACGATGCATCCGCGTCGACATCCCGGGTGAGCCGAGTGACCGTGTCGATCACCGGATACGGTGACGGACATAGGTTGGCAGCGTTCATCAGAGTCAGATCGGGTCGGAGCGGGAACTGGTTCTTGACGAACTGCCAGAAGCTCTCGTTGCCCGGATCCATGGCACCGAGGGCACTGGCCGCTCGGTCGAGGGAGCCGACGTTCACCCGTGAGGTATGTGTCATCAGCGGAACGGTGGTGGTCGCGACGACCCCACCGAGGGCCTGCTTCAAGAAGCGGCGGCGCGTGTGTGCGTGCATCATCGCGGGTTCCTGAGTTGAGGGATCTTGGCTGGCTGCAGTACCCTGCTAACCTAGAGACGAGGAGCGGGCGCGGCGAGGGTACCATGGGAAGTCGGATGGAAGCAGGCGCTGGCGTACGCTAGATTGCATTCCACGGCCTGACTTGCGGCTCGTTCACTTCTTGCGCTGCTGGTTCAAGAACCTGTACGGGAGGTGGGGCTATGATGACGCGGGTGCTTTTTGTCTTCCTGTCCGCCACACTGCTGGTTCCCGCCGCCGCCGCGCAATCGGTCGGTGGCCGAGGCACTCCGCAAGAGGAAGGCTTCGTCTTTCAGACTGTCGCCGAAGTGCCGACCACTCCCGTGAAGGATCAAGCCAGAACCGGCACGTGCTGGAGCTTCGCTACCACGAGTTTCATCGAGACCGAGCTGCTCCGAATGGGGAACGGGCCGCTGGACCTCTCCGAGATGTACTTCGTCCGGATGACCTACCCCCAAAAAGTGCAAAACTACGTGCGGTTGCATGGCAATACTACCCTGGGTCAAGGCAGCCTCGCCGGGGATGTGATCCGCGCCGTCAGGCTGTACGGCGCGGTGCCCGAAGCGTTGTACAGCGGGCGGCAGTACGGCAAGGAGCGGCACGACCACGCCGAGCTGCATGCCGTGCTCAAGGGAGCCGTCGATGCCGTTGTGAAGACCAGAGGCGGGCTGAGTCCGGTATGGCCCGAAGCGGTCGAAGGCATCTTGGATGCGTACCTGGGTGAGATACCCGAGACGTTCGTCTACAACGGCAAGACGTACACGCCACGGTCATTCGCCGGCGAGCTGGGCATCCGCCCGGACGACTACGTCGAGCTGACGTCCTTTACCCACCACCCATTCGATAGCTGGTTCGCGCTGGAGATCCCGGACAACTGGGCTCGGAACAAGAGCTACAACGTTCCCTTGGAGGAGCTCATGGGCGTGATCGATCGCGCCGTCGAGCGCGGATTCTCGGTGGACTGGGACGGGGACGTGAGCGAGCGCAGCTTCTGCCACGACAAAGGAGTGGCGATTTGGCCGCTGAATCCATGGGACGAGCGAAGCAGCGAAGAGCGAGGGCAGCTGTGTGACGTTCCGGAACCGGAGGTCCGCGTTACCCAGGAGCTGAGGCAGCGGTCGTTTGACAACTACACGTCGTCGGACGACCATCTGATGCACATCGTTGGGATCGCCAAAGACCAGCACGGTACCAAGTATTATGTCACCAAGAACTCCTGGGGTGAAACCGGTGCGAAAGACGGTTTCGTCTACATGTCGGAGTCGTATGTGCGAGCCAAGACTATGAGCATCGTGGTCCATCGAGACGCCTTGCCGCAGGAGCTAGCCAGGAGAGCGCTGCGGAACTGAGATGGGCGCCGGCCCTGGCACGCTGCACGATCGGGGCGGCTCGATCGCCGCCCCGCCAGTCCAACCATGCAACGTGAGGTGGCAGTCCCCTATGAGACACCGTCCAACAAGCATTCTCGTCGGCCCGCGGCCCCACGTGTGGGCCATCATCGTTCTCCTGAGCATGGTTCCCGCGGTTCATGCTCAAGAAGCCGAGCCGCTCACCCTGGATCGCCTGTTCACATCGTTCGAGTTCAGTGGCGAGCGGTTCGGACCGGCGCGATGGCTGGATGAGGGGAGCTACACGACCCTCGAGCGGTCGGAAGATGTCGCAGGTGGACGCGACATTGTGAAGTATGACGCCCAGAGCGCTCGGAGGGAGTTGATCGTCCCGGCCTCCTGGCTCGTCCCAGAAGGCGACGAGCGGCCGCTCCGGATAGCGAACTACACCTGGTCCACCGACCGAACGACGCTGCTCATCTTCACTAATACTCGGCGCGTGTGGCGCTTCAATACCCGCGGTGACTACTGGGTGCTGGATCTCGAGAGTCGGCGCCTACGCCAGTTGGGAGGAGATGCACCGGAATCTTCCCTGATGTACGCCAAGTTCTCTCCGGACGGTTCGCGTGTCGCGTATGTCAGCGAGAACAACCTCTACGTGGAAGATGTGGAGAGCGGCGAGGTTGTGCAGCTCACGGATGACGGCTCACGCACGATCTTGAATGGCAGGTTCGACTGGGTGTACGAGGAGGAGTTCTTCTTGGGGTCGCGGTTCGGCGCCGATGGATTCCGGTGGAGCCCGGACGGGAAGCGGATCGCCTATTGGCAGCTCGATGCGTCCGGCGTGCGTGAGTTCTTGCTGATCAACAATACGGATTCCCTCTACTCCTACACCATTCCCGTGCAGTTTCCCAAGGCCGGCACCACGAACTCGGCAGCGCGGGTGGGAGTCGTCCCGGCAGATGGCGGCGAAACGGTCTGGCTTCAGATCGACGCCGATCCCCGGAACAGCTACATCGCTCGGATGGGGTGGTCTGGTGGCTCGGATGACGTGGCGATCCAGCACATGAACCGTCTGCAAAACACCAACCGTGTGATGCTGGGCGATGCCCGCACGGGCGCCGTCCGCACCGTGCTGATCGAGCGGGATGAGGCCTGGCTGGATCCCGTGGACTACGCCGACTGGCTGAGTGGCGGTAGCCGCTTTACCTGGGTGAGCGAGCGCGATGGGTGGCGCCGGGTCTACCTGGTGAGTCGCGACGGCCGGCAGATCGAGTCCCTCACCCCACCCGAGACCGACGTCGTCGCCGTCAGCCTGGTGGACGAAGAGGATGGGTGGCTCTATTACACCGGCTCGCCGCAGAACGCAACCCAGCGGTACCTGTTTCGGGTACCGCTTGATGGCTCGTTGAGGGCAGAGCGCCTTTCCCCGTCGGGCGCGCCCGGCTGGCACAGCTATCAACTCTCTCCCGGCGGGGAGCGGGCGATCCATACCTACTCCACGTTCAACACGCCACCCGTCATCTCGTTGGTGGAGCTGCCGACACATCGGGTCATGCGCTCGCTGGTGGAGAATCTCGAGCTCCGCGAGAAGGTGACCGCGGTCAAGCAACGACCCACGGAGTTCTTCCGTGTCGACATTGGTGACGGGGTTATCCTCGACGGTTGGATGATGAAGCCCGACGATTTCGATCCCGCGAAGAAGTACCCCGTGCTGTTCTTCGGGTATGGCCATCCCTGGGGGCAGACCGTGCTCGATCGCTGGGGCGGCAGCCAGATGTTGTGGCACCAGTACCTGACCGGGCTCGGCTATCTCGTCATGAGCCTCGACAACCGGGGCACGCCTGCACCGCGGGGCCGCGAGTGGCGAAAGGTGGCGTACAAGAAGGTCGACATAATCTCATCGCAGGACCAGGCGAACGGGGTGCGCGCCGTCGCCCAACGCTTCCCGTTCGTGGATGCGGAGAGAGTTGGGATCTGGGGATGGAGCGGCGGCGGCTCGCTCACGCTGGACTGCCTGTTCCGCTACCCCGATGTGTACCACACCGGGATGGCTGTGGCGGCGCTCGCCGATCACCGCTACTACGACACCATCTACCAGGAGCGCTACCTCGGACTGCCGCAGGACGAGGAGGAGGCGTACGAGCAGAACTCCCCTATCACGTTTGCGCACCAGCTGGAGGGGAACCTGTTGCTCGTGCACGGCACGGGCGACGACAACGTCCACTATCAGGGAATCGAGAGCCTGATCAACGCATTGGTGAGGCACAACAAGCACTTCACCATGATGGCCTACCCCAACCGATCCCACGGCATCTTCGAGGGGCCGGGTACGACGCGGCATCTGTTCGGGCTGTTGACCCGGTATCTGCAAGAGAACCTGCCGGCGGGCGGGCGGTGATTCGCAGCTTGTCGAGACGTGCCTGCGTGGGTGTGCCCAGAGGGGTCGTGCAGGGCGTGGCAAGTCGCTTCGATCACGCCAGTTTCATCCCGCGGCTTATGAGAGTGGCCTGGTCCCGTCCGAAGCCCTATTGTAGGTGCAATGGCTGGTCGGAACACCGTATCTCCACCAGGAGGTGACCCATGGCCGACCGCGTGAGGAAGATCAACTACTGCTACATCAAAGTTCCCAACCGTGCGGGGCAGGGTGACAAGGTTCTCGGTCAGCTCCGAGAGGGCGGAGTCAACCTGCTGGCGTACTCGGGGTTCCCCATCGGCGGTGGGAAGGCGCAGCTCGATTTCGTACCGGACAACATGCCGGCATTCCGCCGGGTGGCGCGGCAGAACGGCTGGCGTGTGAGCAAGGTGAAGAAAGGGTTCTTGATCACCGGCAACGACCAGCTAGGCGCCGCTCACCGTCACATCAGCAGGCTGGGAAGTGCCGGGATCAATATCACTGCCGCCGACGCGGTTGCGGCCGGCAAGGGGCGGTACGGCATGATCCTGTGGGTGAGGCCGAATCAGTACAACCGCGCCGCCCGGGTGCTCAAGGCCAACTAGCGCTCGGGACGTGGAGCGCCCGGTTCCATTCTTGACGATGTGACAAGTAGGCCCGGCACCGTTCCGACGATGCCGGGCCTACGAAGTGGGCCAAGTGGAGATTACCTGATTCCGCTAGAACCCCAGGAAGTAGTTCACCTTCACCAGGAAGATATTGTCCGCCGGCGCGTTGAACATCGCCGAGACGTCGCGGCCGAAGTTCAGGTCGGCGACCGGCTCGCTGATGCTGCGTGACTGGGTCCAGACCAGAAACAGCGTGGAGCCAGGGAGGAATTCCCACCGCAGGACCGCATTGCCGCGAAGCGAGCGGAAATTGAAATTGGGGTCGTCGATTGTGAACGTCTCGGCCGGACCGTCACCGTCCGGATCCACGATGGACGAGCTACCGTCGGCGGTGATGGTTCCGACATCCTGGCCGTACACGTTCTTGGTGACCTCTCGGGGCGCGCTGAACTCCTTGAAGCTCGTGTAGTGGCCGCTCGAGATGAACGGCTGTGCGAATACCTCCAGCGTGAGCGTCGGCGTGAACGTGACATTGATGCGCGTGTTCATCGATACGCTCTTCTGCTCGAGATCGGCAAGCACGTAGCGCTGGCCGAAGAACGCCGTCGCCGTCGGGTCCTCCACTGACTTCACGAACTGGGCCGACGACTCGCTGTGGCTGAATCGAGGCCCCAGGCTGATGGAGATGCTGGGGATCGGCCGGAACGTGATGTTCAGGCCTGCCGAATAGTCACAGGCGCCCTCGCTGTTGCAGCCATAGCTCGGGCTGGTCTGCAGCACGAGGTTCTTCCGCGAATCGGTGGACAAGGACACCCACCAGTAGTTCGAGCTCGGCCGGCGGACCACTGGGCCACCCCGGGTGAGCCGGTCGTCGAGCACTGAGAACCGGCGGATGAAGAACGTGTTGAAGCGCCAGTAGTTGGGCAGCTGGATGGAGAAGAACGCGTGGGCCTGCCGGTCGGTTAGGTCGCCGTCGAAGTTGTACTGCTGCTGCCCGCCCACGATGAAGCTCATACGCCGGAAGACCTTCGTGGGCTTGGTGAACTGTCGGAATATGTTCGCGTTCATCCACACGAAGTCCGCGCGGGTGAGGAACGCGAGATCATTCACTTCGAATCCTGGACTCCGGAAGTTGGTGGAAACCTCCCAAAGCCAGTCGCCGCCCTCCTTGGAGAATCGAGCGTACCCCGCGAAACCACGCATGGAGGTCAGGGTCGAGTCGTAGGCGTCGGTGAACAGCCCGTTGCCGCCGTGCTCGCGGTCGGGCCGCTGGAAGTACCGAGCGCTGGAGCGCTGGGCCTGAAGGATGGCGCCAGCGTCTCCCGCGATCTGAGACGCAGCAAAATTCGCCGCCAGTCGGTAGGTGCGGTCCTTCCACCACGACACCACCTCCAACCCCGCTGCCTCGGCATGACGGTTGAGCTGGGCTCTGAATGCCGGATTTCGCAAGTCCCGCACCACTGAGGTTGCCATGGCGCGCACTACCAGATCTCCGCCCCGCAGGTCCTTCCCCAAAGTGCCCGCGAAGTAGTTGGTGAGCGGCTCGACCTCGGTGTTGAACCGGGAGCCGTCGGTCCCGATGACCCTGGCGTGCTCTCGCCCAGTGACCGCGTCCAGCAGGCCGATGGTCCAGCCTCCGGCCGTCCGCCCCGTGATCTTGGCCGCCCCCAGGATTGTGGTGTTCTCGGGGACGTCGGCGTACTCGCCGGCGTCGTAGGCGTTGCCCGAGCCCTGCGGTGTGCGCCCGATGCGGCGCGAGTAGAACAGGCTCAGCCCCGAGGTGTTACTGCAGAAGTAGCACCACAAGCCGCCGTACCGCAGGAATCCCCGACCCTCCACGAAGAACGGCCGCCGCTCGGGGAAGTACGTCTCGAAGTCCGAGAGGTTCACCACGGCAGGGTCCACCTCGACCTGACCGAAGTCGGGGTTCATCGTCGCCGTGAGCGTGAGGTTCGACGTGAGCAGGTACTTCAAGTCCACCCCGAAGCGGTAGTCCAGCTCGTGGGGATTATCGAACGGGTTGTTATCGTCGGTCCCCCCGAAATTGGCCGAGCGGCCCACCACGTAGGGCAGAATCTCGGCCCGGCCCGGTGACGCGGTGATCACGAGACCCTCGAGATGCCCGTACCGTGAGGGCCCACCGGATTCGTTGAGTCGCCAGAACGACCAGTGGGATCGTTCGTTGAGCCGGTTCACGATCCGCGTGACTTGGAGTCCCCAGGTCTGGAGTGAGTCCTTGGGGAACCGGAGTTGGGAGAGGGGAATCCTGAACTCGGCGGTCCAGCCGAGAGAGTCGACTCGGGTCTCCACCTCCCAGACGGGATCCCATGAGTCATCTGGGAAAGCGCTTCCGGGCCCGAAGGCGTCGCCCTTCACCCCGGAGGGATTGATGCTGAAGCTCGTCCGGCCCAGGTGGTCGTGAAACGTATCGAACGTGATCGACAACTCATCGCTGTTGGCGAAGCCGTCGCGGCGGACCAGCCGCGACTGCACGCCTTCAGCACCGAGCTCGTCGTACATCCTGGCGCCGATGTAGATCGCGCCGTCGTCGAACAGAAACCGTACCTCGGTACGCTGCGTGGCGGACTCGCCCTCGTCGGGCTGCGTTTGGATGAAGTCGGTGGCTGGCTGTGCAGTGAGCCAGATGCGCTCGTCCAGCCGCCCATCCAGCTGGATCGGCGAAACTCGGAGCGCGGCCCGTACGGTGCGCTCAGGGTGCGCCGGCCTGTGGTTCTCCGAGCCGTTCTGGGCGTAGGCAGTGGTCGCGAGCCAGACGGCAGGCAACGACCCCAGGACCAAGCCCAGGAGCCGGCGGGAGGTGTGTTTCAACACGGAACCCCTCCCGAGATCAGATTGTGTGCTAGCGTGGTCCCCTTACAGCGTTAGACGGAGGGAGCGGGCAAAAGGTTGCAGAGTGATCCGCCCAGGGCCGGTCCAAATGCAGCGACCCCGGGCGCGATGCCCGGGGTCTGAGTCCCGGCCTCGTTGGTCGACGGGCCGGCCAGCGTTCTGCTGTCCTTGGGCAATACCTTCAGATTGGTGAATGAGTCCGGTGGCCATTGGGCCCAGGCAGGCGTGATGCTGAGAACGGTGGCCGCCAGCGTGATGACAATGCAGCGGCGGATCGGTGCGATAGTGTCGACGGGTTTCGCGGTCATGGCTCGTCCCGCCTTGTTCGCGAAACCGATAGACAGCGCGCCGGGTTCCCTGTTCCCTGGGGAGCTGAGCTCGGGTAACAAGAGGATTGTCGGGAACGGTCAGCGGCAGTGCCGAGCCTGGAATTCGTCCACCACGGCGAGAAGGTCTGCGGTCAGCCGGTCCCTCACACCGGAACGGATACTCGACGGGATCTCCCTGTAGAACGCCTCGGCTATGGCGCCGGCTATGCACGCCATCGTGTCACTGTCACCGCCCAACGAGATCGCCTTGCGGATCGCACTTTCGACATCCTCCGACTCCAGGAAGGCGATGATGGACTCTGGAACCGACCCCTGGCACGAGATGTCGAAGCGGTAGCCGGGCCGAATGGCATCGAGCGTCCTGTCGAGATCGTACGCGAATCGCTGGGCGATCTCGTCTCTGATGCGTCCCTTGCTCTCACCCTGACGGGCCAAGAACACCGCCACTGCAGTGGCCTGAGCGCCCTTGATGCCCTCGGGATGGTTATGCGTGACCTCCGCGGTCCTTTTGGCTTCCTGCAGAACCACTTCCAACGAATCGAATGCGAACCCTACGGGGCTCACGCGCATGGCCGACCCGTTGCCCCAACTGTTGTATGGTGCGCGATCTGGGGAGAGCATCCAGTGATAGAACGCACTGCCGTAGCCGGCGTTGGGATACTTACGAGCCCAGTGCTTGAGGGAGGATGCGTAATCCCCTCCCGACAGGATGGCGTCGGCGACCGCCACGGTGAGGACCGTGTCGTCGGTGAACGTGCTGTGTGCGTCAATGAGGGGGAAATCACAGGATTTGGTGGGGTAGCCCTCGAACACTGACCCAATGACATCGCCGGCGATGGCACCGAGCATGGCGGAGCATCCTCACATCGAGATCGAGCCGCTGCGGAACTCGGACGTGCCGATCAGGGCATTGACGAGCACCGGTGCTCCCCGTCGGGCTTCCGCCTTGGCCTGCCGGAGGACATCCTCGACCGCGTCTGGGTGTTGGATGCGGAATCCCTTGCCACCGTATCCCTCGGCCACGCGATGGTAGTCGGAGTGGCGCAGCACCGTTCCAACGTCGTCTTCCAGCATCTCCCGCTGACCCCGAGCGATTTGGGTCCAGCAGGCATCGTTACCCACCACGGCGATGACCGGGAGCCCGTGGCGCACGAAGGTGTCGAACTCGGCCAAGCTGTACGCCGCGGAGCCATCGCCGTAGAGAATCCAGACCTCGGACTCTGGGCGGCACAGCTTGGCACCCAAGGCAAACCCGGCCCCGGCCCCAAGGGTGCCGAAAACCCCGGGGTCAATCCAGCTCAAGGGTCTCCGGGGGGACACGATGTAGGAAGCGGTGCCCACGAAGTCGCCACCGTCGAGGGCGAGTATGGCGTCGTCCTCCAGCAACCGGTCAACCGCACGGCACAGGAGCAGCGGGTTGATGTACTTGCCCGCCACGCGAGCTAGCCGTTCGATCTCTCCGTCGCGTTCTTGGTCGCGGGCCCGCAGCCGCTCTGTCCATTCGGACTGCTTATCCCGCCCGGCCGGAGCCACCACGGCAAGGCGCACGAGGTAGGTGGCCGGATCCGCGTCCACGTCGAGCGTGGGGCGGCGGTTGTTGCGGAACTCGGCGCCGCCGCGAGTCACCGAGACGAGCACGGCCTTCCGGTTGATGTGGTTTCCGTACTCCAAGCGGAAGTCGAGGGGAACGCCGGCGAGGATCACTAGGTCTGCGTCGCGCAGTGCCTGTCTGCGAGCGTGCCGCAGAAGCAGCGGATGCTGGCGGGGCAGGAGTCCCCGGGCCATGCCCGACAGGAACACCGGTACGTCAAGGTCCCCGATGGCCTCCGCCAGCTTCTGTACCTCTCGTTGCCGCAACATCGCCTGACTGCCCACGAGCATGACGGGTCGCTCCGCTCGCTCGAGCCAAGCGACCACCCGCTGCACGCTGCGCTTGCTCCCCTCGGGAAACTCCGGTGTAGGGGGTTCCTCGGGGACACTGTGCTGCGCACCAGTGAAGAGCCGGTTCAGATGGCGGCCGACATACCAGTTTCGCAGCCGCATGAGGAAGCCGCGGGCCTCCGGATCGGGCGTGCCAAGCCGGTACCATTCGCGGACGATCTTCTCGTCGTAAAGAACGTCGACTGGACACTCGACGAACACGGGGCCGGGAACGCCCCGTTGTGCCACCAGGAACGCGCGCTCGAGCGTCGGCACCAGATCGCGGACCCGTGCCGCCTGGCCCACCCACTTCACGTGGGGCCTCATGAGCGGGAGCTGCTTGATGTCCTGAAGTGCGCCCCGTCCTTTGAGGATCGTCGCGGCGGCACCGCCCAGCAGTATCAGGGGTGATTGGGCCAGCTGGGCAGTCTTGACGGCGGTGACTGTGTTAGTGACACCAGGGCCGGCGGTGACTGCGGCCACCCCGGGGATTCCGGTCAATCGCGCCACTGCATCGGCGGCGAACACGGCAGTGGCTTCGTGCCGGACGTCGACTACCCTGGTGCCGCTGCGCTTGGCGCTGACGAGGATGGGCGAGATGTGCCCGCCGCAGAGGGTGAACAGGAAGCGGACCCCATGCTTGACGAGCACCTGAGCGATTAGGTCGCCGCCGTTCATCGTGAACCGGGGATGTTCATGTCAAGTCACCCTCAGGTTCGCCCGGCCTTCTGCTGCTGCTCCTGCCGCCTTCCCCTTTAGCCACGCCATCACCTGCCACATCGCCGCCAGGTCTTCCTGATTGTACGACACGATCCGCTGCATGATAGCGTCCCGTTCCCCCTCGTCGTCCGTCTCCAGCGCCTCGTTGTACCGGGCCATCGCCCAGTCGCCGCCGGTGTCGGTGAGCTTGCGCTCATAGCCGATATGTCTCTCCACTTCCTTGAGGCTGTAGCTGTAGAGCGGCAGGGCAATGGATGCCTGGGTGACGGGGAGGAGATCGAGCAGACTCCCCAGGACCCGGGCGGCTACGCCATCCGGGTCACCGTAGCGCTCGACGTACATCTCGACGTTGGTCTTCTCGTACGAGTACCAGTGCACGAACGGAAGGTCACCGTACTCGTCGAAGATCTGCTGCGCGATCCTGAGGAACTCCAGCCATCCGTTCTTGTCGCCTTCGGAACTGAAGTCCGCCAGCGCATAGCTGAACTTCCCTGGCCGCTCGCCGAAGACCTGCATCCCCCACAGATAGATGATCGCGTCGTGCTCGAGCTGGGGTGGTAGGCCCTCGAGATCGAACATCACGTAGTTGGGGTGCTCCGGGACGCTAGGCGGCTCGATGAGGATCTCCTCGTCCCGCGCCAGCGCCTCCGCCATTCGCATGATGGATGGCGCTCGCTTTCCCACCTTGCCGGTATGTTTGCTGGATGGTTTGGTGATCTCCGCAAGCTGGGCGACGTCGAGCCGCTCCAGGAGGGCAGGGTATGACTCAATCCCTTCGTTCCGCAGCTCGTGTACGATCCACTGATCCACGCCGTAGACCAGTGCTACGTCCTTCCGCTGCTCGGCCCGAGGCCAACAGAGGTAGTGGAACCCGCAGTCCTGGCACTTGCTCCATCCCACTGGGCTGTACGGCTCGGCCTCCGCTAGCTTGATCCTCGCAATCAGCTCGAGCTCCTGGAGTGCTGCGGTACCGCCTCTGTAGCCGAGCTCCGCGATCTCACCGTTGCCCGCGTAGACCTCCAGGGTTTTCGGCGGCTCGCCGAATGTCCGCTCGTAGAGCCAGCCGTACAGCTCCATCTGGAAGTGGATCTCGGGATGGTCGGCATGGGTGATGCGCCGGGCGATCTTGCAGTCGCGAATGATGTAGCCGTCGCCCCAGCGGATCAGGAAGTCGGGATCCCCCACTACCTCCCACCGCTTGCCGTCGATCTCGAGGGATGAACGGAATGCGGGCTGGTAGATGACCTCCTGCTCGTCCGCCACGGCCTGGCGGGTCAGGCGTTCCCGCTGTTCCCGCGATCCGAAGTCGAGTAGCACGACATCGGTGAGTGACTGGAGGTGTGCGCGCTCGTGTCGCTCACCGAGCCGGATTAGCACCTCTTCGTACTCACTATGCCGACCCTCGAGCTCTCCGTGATGCAGCAGGTAGATTCGGAGGTCACAGCGGGAGGGCCGATGGTGGGTGTAGATATCGGAAGCAGAGAGGTGCATGCCGCAATCTATCACTGGATCCTGGATGTGGTACGCGGTACGTGGTGCGCGGTGAGCGGCGTGCCGGATACTGCTCCGCGCGTACACCGCACAGTGTACCCCGCGCCCCTCGCAGCCTACAGCGTACCGCGCACCGCGCACCTTGCCTCCCGTGCCCGGTCACCCATGTTGCGTTCCACCTGCCGCAGAGCCAGGTTGATGAGTCAGTAGCCGTTACTTCCTTACGGGTGAGGTTCGATATGCGCTCCTTTAAGCTTCTCTCGTCCACCGTCCTGCTTGCCGGGTGTGCAGCCGCCGGAGCGGGTCCGACATTCGAATTCGGCCCCACCGACGTCCCGCTTCGGTACGGCATCGAGAGTGCCGGCAACATAGTGCTCGAGATTCCAGGGGGCCCCACGCAAACGAGCGAGGACAAGCTCAGTGCCACAGTCATGATGGAGATCGGCCAGCCGGGCCCTGAGGGGAGACCCGTATCGGCTGTGTTCGACGCCCTGGAGGCCAGTAGCAGCGGCGATATGGGTAGCACCAGGCAGGAAGGTGGCTCGCTCATCGGAATGCGCTATGCAGGCACGCTGACCGAGGGCGGCACCATCAACTTCAGCGATCCACCTGAGACACCCAGCCATCTGAAGGACGTCGTGGATCCCGTGGCCCTTCTGGTGAACCTGCTGGTGCCTCTGCCGCCAGGTGCCGAGGCCGCCGGCACTTCGTGGCCGGTGAACACAACGGTGACCTCGCGTACCGCGCTGACCATGACAGCCATCTACGCGGGCACGGCCCGGGTCGCAGGTGATACCACTTGGAATGGGCAGGTGGCCAAGGTGATCGTCTCGGAGGGCACGCTCGAGCTCCATGGCACCGGTACGCCGCCTGGGTCGCCTGCCGAGATCGACATGGTCATGACTGGCCCGTCCACCCGGTTGTACATCTGGGACCCGCAACGCGGCGTCATGCTGGCGTCGAGTACGTCCGGCGAGTATTCGGGTGATATCGAGGTCATTGGCATGGGGATGACCATTCCGGTTTCCTACAAGGAGACGATGGAGGTCGTGCTGCGGAACCGGTGAGCTGTGAGCGGGGCAGTGACAGAGCTGTGAGCTGTGCGCGGTGCGTAGGGAAGACGTCAGTCCGTCAGACACCGAGTGTCTTGGCAACCATTCGGAATCCGACGTGGCGTCGTGTGCCCGAGTGTACCGCTCACAGCTCACATGTCTCAACAACCCATCACAGCGCGTAATCGACCGTCACCGGCCACGTTCCTCGACTCTCACCGGGAATTCTCATGAGCTGGATGAAGCGGCTCGCGAAGCACTACGACCGCATCCGGAAGCGGTATCCGGAAGCTGAGCTCCTCGTCCTGTTCGACATCGACGGCACCATCCTCGACATGCGGTGCATGATACAATACGTCCTCAAAGCGTATGACCCAGAGCATGGCACCGAGTTCTTCGAGCAGCTGGAGGTCGGCGACGTCACGGTGCACGAGAACCAGGTCGAGAGCCTGTTGGAGGCCCTCAACATCCCCTGGGTGCGGCGCCAGGGCATCCTCGACTGGTATCTAGAGCACCGGTGGACGCCTGACGCCATCTTCCAGTCCCACCACCCGTTCGCCGGTGTCATGGAAGTGATCCGCTGGTTCCAGATTCAGCCCCGGACGAGGGTGGGTCTCAATACTGGCCGACCGGAGACCCTGCGGGCCGATACCCTGCGCTCCCTCAACGAGCTGGGGAAGGAGTATCGGGTCCATTTCGCCGATGAGCTGCTCTTCATGAATGCTGCCGACTGGGAGCGGGACGTGCAGAACTCCAAGGCGCGGGGGGTCGAGCACTTTCGCAAGGCGGGCTTCCGCGTGATTGCGATGGTGGACAACGAGCCAGACAACCTGACGGCCGTCGCTGAGGTGGATCCCGAAGGGGAGATCCTGCTGCTCCATGCCGATACCATCTTCGAGACCAAGCGCTCGAAGCTTCCCGCTGGCGCGGCCAAGGGCCGCTTGTACGACATCACCGAGCTGATCCCTGAGAAGGCCCTGCCGCAGCATATCCAGTTTGTGTGGCACGGCCTGAACGACGAGGCCAACATACGGCAGTTCCTGGCGTCCAACATCCACTGGGCCGAGTTTGATGTGCGAACGGGTCCCGAAGGTTCCGGACTGATTCTGCGGCACGACTCGCTCAAGAAGACGCCGTTGCACGACGACGAAGAGCTCCTACCGCTCGAGGAGATTCTGACCCGCGTCGAGCGTTTCGAAAAGGCGGTCAAGCTCGACCTCAAAGAGGGCGGGGAGATGGTGGACTGTGCGATCGAGCTGATCCAGAACCGGGAATACGACCTGGGCAAGCTGTGGTTCAACGGCAACGTGGAAGTGCTCAAGGAGGAGGGCATTCGCAAGCTGGCCGACGCCCTTCCTGAAGTGATCGTTCAGGTTCCCATCGACTTTCTGGTGCCCCTCATTGCCGTGCTTCCCGAGCAAGGGAAGGTCATGCTGGAGACCCTGAAGAGCTGGGGCGTCAACCGTTTCTCCATAAGCTGGAAGGAGCCGCAGCTGACTGAGCTGATGAACCTCATGGACACCTGGGGCTTCCCGGTCAATCTCTACGCGGTCCCTGACCTAGAGTCGTTCCTCCGGGCCGTGCTGCTCCAGCCACGCTCCATAACGTCCGATTTCAACTTTCCGCAGTGGCACTACTACGGTCGTGGGTCGGGCGAGGATGCCCACCGCCACGAGTACTCACTGAGATCCCGGTAGAGGAGGGAAGGCTAGCGGCGGGTCGCCACCACCAGCAGGTGATCGTTCCGCACAATGATCGCTGAAGTGTTTCGGAAGTGTGCCCTCACACGCTTCTCGAACGTCCGCAGCGCTGCCTCGAACTCCCTCCGCCTGTAGAACAAGAACGTCGAATAGCTGATTCCCCGTGCCTGCTCGAGCAGGCGAGACAGGCTGGTCCGCAGGGTCCACAGCGTAGGAACGAACTCGACCATGCCGAAGGCACTGCAGCGATCGAGGGCGTCCTGCAGCGTCGCCTCGCTGTAGAGGCGAGTTTCCCGTTCGGCGAACTGGGGGAAGAACCGTCCCCAGATAGTGGTGCGGTTTTGCTCCGGTGTCCGGGTATAGAGCAGCATCTTCCCGCTCGGCCGCAGCACCCGAGCGGCTTCCGTGAGGAATGCACCCAAGTCGAAATGGTGGACCGCATTGAAGGTGAGCAGCGCGTCGAACGACTGTGCGGTGAACGGTAGGTGTTCTGCCAAGCCGGTCACGCCCGTGAGGGGCCGCGAAGCAAGGGAGGGAGCTGCGGCGCGGACCCCTAGCATCTGTGGAGTTGCGTCGTAGGCGACCGCCAGAGGGAGCAGCGCCATGCGTGCTGCAAGCACACCAATGACGGCCTCCATGTACCGTCCCGTGCCGGCCCCCACATCCACCAACGCAAGAGGACGATCGCCTTGGGCGAGATCCCTGAGGATCTCCGCCACGCGATACACCATCCTCACGTCCAGCTCCCGCACCCGGCGGTACTGGGGCGCGACTCTCGCGAAATGCCGTATCATCGATGGTGGCTGAGAAGCCATGGCGATGCCTCCACCCATCGACTCATCCGGCATCGTCGGGCGAGCGGGCGCCGACTCAGCCCCGACGGCCTTACTCTCTAATCCTTAAGGCGTGGTGTCAGACGTGGTCAAGCGGGGACTGACCGCAGGGTCAGAAGCATCGGGATGCGGGACACCGTAGGCGGGAAACGGCGATGTCCGGAGAGGCCTGCTGCCCTGTGCCCGTCCCACTTCACAGGCCTGCCAACATGCCGTGCCCCGACTGTCTCTCGCAGCTCCTGCCGCCTTCTGCCCTGCTTGCACCGTCTCAGCTGATGCGGCGCACCTTGGCCTCGACATCTGTCAGCAGGCTGTCGAGTTGTGGTCGGGCGAACAGCCTTCCCCGCACCATCACCGCGCTGATCGTCTGCGTGTTGCGAATGTCAGCCAGAGGGTCGGCGTTGAGGAGCACGAGATCGGCCAGCTTGCCCACCGTCACGGTACCGAGGGAGTCCGCAGCGCCCAGGTAGCGTGCCGGGTTTAGAGTTGCAGCCTGGAGAGCCTCTGCGGGAGACAGTCCTGCCTCCGCCAGGAGCTCCAGTTCCTCATGCACGCTGAAACCGGGGAAGATGGAGATGCCGCCCACGTCGGTCCCCACGAGCAAGTTCACGCCCCACTCGTGTGCCTCACGCGCGATCTCGATGGTCTGTCGGAAGACCCACTTCCGGCCCTCGACGATGGTTGCAGGCAGATCGTGGGGCTGCCGAAGGTGCCGATCCCAGAAGGTGTGAAATGCGGGAGCGATGTACTTCATCCGGGGATCGGCGTCCCGGCGGTATGCTGGATCCACCGCCAGTGCGGCTCCCCGGCCAGCGACCAGCGTCGGCGTGAACCACACACCGTGCCGGATCATGTGCGTGAAGATCGGCTCGGCATCCACGTTATAGAAGTTGGCCAGCGCCGCCCGTGCTGCTTCGATAGAGCGCGCCGACTCCCGGGGGAGTACTGACTCGAGAAGTGCGGTGACGTGCTCGATGCTCCTCTGTCCGGCGCTCACCGCCTCCTCCACCGTGATGCCCGTGAGCGGCACGTGACCGGCAACATGGAGTCCGTGCTCGCGTGCCCGCTCGATCAGGGCGAGGAAGGCCTCTCTCGGGAGCGCATTGTGGACCTTGATGAAGTCGACGCCACGTGCCGCCAAGGAATCTGCGGCGCGCCGGGCCTCCTCGGCTGACTCCACCACGAAGCGCGACGGAGCGTCCTTGGGGCCGTCCACGAAAAGACCAGCGGTGACGATTCGCGGGCCCGTCCGATCGCCACGGTTGATTTCGTCCCTGAAGAGGAGAGTGGAGTCCATCACCCCGCCCATGTCACGCACGCCTGTCACTCCGTTCGCCAGGTACAGGGGAAGCGTGGTCCCCTCCTCGACCATGTGGACGTGCATATCCCACAGGCCCGGTATGAGGAACTTGCCTGCGGCCTCGACGACGCGCGCGCCCTCGGGGATTGCCGCGTCCGGTGTCGGCGCAATGGTGCGGATCCGGTCCCCGCTCACCACCACGGTCATGGTCTCGTGAGGCGGTGCACCGGTGCCGTCGATGACGGTGACGTGGGTGAACGCCACGGACGTTGGCTCTGAGGGGCGCTCTGGGGCGCAGGCGGCGAGGGTGCAGAGCGCTGCGATCGGTTGAGCCCAGGTCTGAATGCGCATG
>WVYX01000192.1:82559-97976 GCA_011772755.1 Gemmatimonadales bacterium | reverse complement strand
GCGAACTCGGTCTGTTCAGTCCGAGGAGGTTCGATGCCCGCAGCATCCAGCACCCAGTCGTACAGCTCCCGGTTGTCCTTGAACTCCAAGGTGCATAGGGAGTGAGTGATGTCCTCGATGGCATCGGACAAGCAGTGCGTGAAGTCATACAACGGGTAGATGCACCACTCATCTCCCGTCCGATAGTGATGGGCGTGGCGGATGCGATACAGCACGGGGTCCCGCATCAGCATGTTGGGCTGGGCCATGTCAATCTTCGCTCGGAGAACGTGCGTTCCATCGGGAAACTCGCCGGCCCGCATTCGCTCGAACAAGTCGAGGTTCTCCTCGACGGAACGATCGCGATAAGGGCTCTCCCTTCCTGGCTCCGTCACCGTACCACGGTACTCCCGAATCTCCTTTTCGCTCAGGCTGTCCACATATGCCATGCCCGACCTGATCAGCTTGACGGCGTACTGGTAGAGCTGCTCGAAGTAGTCGGCGGCGTGGAACAGCTTGTCACCCCAGTCGAAGCCGAGCCAACGCACGTCCTGCTTGATCGACTCCACGTACCGAGTTTCCTCCGTCTCGGGGTTGGTGTCGTCAAGTCGGAGGTGGCAGACACCGCCTTCGTTCTCCAGAGCGATCCCAAAATTGAGGCAGCAGGATTTGGCGTGCCCAATGTGGAGATAGCCGTTTGGCTCTGGCGGGAACCGCGTAACGACCCGGCCGCCATACTTACCTGTGCGCTGGTCCTCCGCCACCATGGCACGGATGAAGTCCTGACCCGGCGAGCGAGGACCTTCGCCACCGGCAGGAGTGGCTGCTGCATTGGCGTTGACGTTGTGCGCGTCCACCAGCTATAGACTCCTCATGCTGCGTTCGTCCTGCGATACCGGTCGATCGGCTTGGGGATGCCCCGGCTGGAGTCTGTAAGTTAGCATCCTCGGTCAGCAAGGCGACCTGCCAGTCGCTGGCGCGGGCTGCACCGCTGGACTCACCTGGCGCCCGCTCCCCAGTTCTTTGACAAGCTCAGCAGCATATGAGTAAGTTTGTGCGTGCATCCCGCCTCGTTGGTGAGGTTTCGAGACCGAGCCAGCGCACGGTTGGCCTCCCACACGTCCGCCAAGCCAAGCAAAGTCCTTAGCATGAGAAACGAACTGATCATCAAGCGGGTCCGGTCTGCGAACCTGAAGGATGATGTCGCTTTCCTGTTTGGGCTGCTACGGGTACCGGAGCGGATGGCACAGCTGGACCCCGTGCTCCTCAAGCCCAACATTTTCAGCCGCGAATCGGCGGAAGCGGGCGCCACGACCGACATGCAGCTCCTGGGAACGGTGATTGACTATTTCACTCGTCAAGGGAAGCAGGTGATGGTCGTGGAAGCCGGCGCGAATCAATACGCCCAGTCGCACATGTTCGCCGACCTAGGCCTGTACGAATTCTGTGCCGAGCGGAAAGCCGAATTCGTCAACCTGAATGAATCTCCATCCGAGCCTGTCGAGTTCGAGATACGCGGCAGAAAGCTCACCTTTCAGGTGCCGACTTTGCTGTTGCGACCGCACTTCCTGGTGAATCTGCCGAAATTCAAGACCCACTTGTCCACGCGCGTCTCGTGGGCGATGAAGAACCTCTACGGACTGCTACCCGACAAGGTGAAGTGGATGGGCCATCGGGTAGGAATCCATGAGACCCTCCTTGCGTTGAATCAGCGCTTCCCGGCGCACGCTGTTCTCATGGACGGGATCGTGGCGATGAAGGGGATGGGGCCCACCATGGGGCTGCCGGTACAGAAGAACCTGTTGTTCGCGGCGCCGGACCAGTTCGTGCACGACCTCGGCCTCCTACGCTTGCTCAACATCAGGCATGTGCCACACATCGAGCGCTGCACGGGCGGAAGGCCAATGGAGATCGCATACCAATTCCTCAATGAAGCCGGCGATCCGGTGGAGCCCGCTGAGCTGGGAGTTGACCTTCGCCTACCGCCGCTGGCTTTCAGCCGATTCTTCATAAGGACCAATCAACTCTTCTTCACGCTCGCGCCGTTCATGGAAAAGTTCTTCAATCCGAAGTCCATCCTGAATTTCATGGTCAATCGCCCTTTGGTGGGGCTGGTGAGGAATGTCCAAAAGCTCTTTAGAGTCTGAAGAGCAACCTCGTCAGCACCGTGCCAACCTCATCCTGTTCTTGGCCCTCATTCTGGGCGCTTTTGTCATCACCGAGCTGTACAGGGAGGAAATCGTTGGCTTCGGCAGCGGGCTGCTCACCAAGGTCGATACCGGCGGCTTGTATGTCATTCTCTTCCTGATCTCGGCCATCAGCAGCACGCTCGTACCGCTACCGGTGTGGATCTACGTATTCACCTGCGTAGCGCTGGGATTCGACTACATAACATGCTCCGTGGTCATAGCTCTCGGCTCGACGCTGGGCTCGGCCAGCAGCTATGCGTTGGGGCGATACTTCCGACACGGCCGCTTTCTCGAACGCAGGCTCAACGAGGCGACGCTACAAAAGTGGCAGACACGATCGCGATACGCGCTGGCCGCAGTGCTGCTATTCGGCACCATCAGCCCAACGCCGATGGATCTGATCTACGCGGTGAGTGGGGTACTGCGCTTTCCGGCACTAGGGTTCGTGATGCTGGTGACGACCGGCCGCGTGGTACGCTACGTCGCGATGGGGTACATCTTCTTCGCTCTCGTCTAGTTTGGCCACTTGTCGCCTGTCTCACTCCTCTAGCGCAGCCCCGCCGCCGCTGGCAGAATAGCGAGAGGTCTGGGCACAGCCGGCGTCAGGGCACGCACCGCGAGGCGGCGCCGTACACCAAACCTGAACTTCAGGAATCGCAGCTCACACGAGGTGACAGGATGTCGACATTCACAGAACGCGTGGTCGGTGCAGCCAGGCTCGACGTGCACGTGTATGAAGAGGTCGAGGCCGACCGCACAGCCATGGGCCAGGCGATGGCCGTCGTGGTGCTCTCCAGCATCGCCGCCGGCGTAGGATCGGGTCTTACTCTGGGGAGCCTACTGGCCGGTGCCATCGGTGCCCTGATCGGCTGGTTCATCTGGGCGTTTCTCACCTATCTCATAGGCACCAAGCTCCTGCCACAGCCCCAGACTCGGGCCGACGCGGGCGAGCTGCTGCGCACGATCGGCTTCTCGGCCTCGCCCGGCCTGTTGCGGGTCTTCGGCCTGGTTCCGCTGCTCGGCGGCCTGATCGTGCTCATCGCGGAAGTCTGGATGCTCGTTGCGATGGTGATTGCCGTGCGGCAGGCGCTGGACTACACCAGCACCTGGCGAGCCGTCGGCGTCTGTGTGGTGGGCTGGCTCGTCTTGGTGGCGATCACTTTGGTAATTGGCGGCGGAATACTCGGCCTTGCCGGCTGAGGTGCGGCTCGCCACGACACCCCCGGCCGGTTGGGTAACCCCAACTACTGGATTAGCTTAGAGGTTCAGGAGGGCTAGACCTAACTGGTAAGGCAGCGGTCTTGAAAACCGCCGGGCGCAAGCCCTTGGGGGTTCGAATCCCCCGCCCTCCGTACTCCCCCTCTCACAACAGCTTACCCCGCACCTGAAGCGCGTCCACCGACCCACGTCACCGGGTCGGATGGGCATAACCTTGGGCATATGGCCGCACGCGCGGCTGTCTGAGATCCGTGCTCGGCGTACTAGCCGGTGGCTTCACTCGGTCCTATGCCAGCCTGGCTCGCCGCCCGCCGGATTCCTCCCCAGAGGTGGCAGCGGGGGGGCTGGTTGCGTATTGTGGAAATAGATATACCGTAGGGTGATCGCGTAGCCCTACCCATCCTCCTGGAGGTCGCCGTGGGACGCCCGCGCCTTCCGTGGTCCGCCGCCTTTGCCCTCGTGGTCACCACGCTCCCGCTCGCCTGCGGCCTGACAGAACCTTCGGAAACGGAAGCCGAGTTCTGGGCACGCATGGAAGCGTTCGTCACGGAGCGGATGGACGCCCAGGGCTCCGGATTCGGCATCGCCGTCCTCCACGAAGGCAACATCGCGTATGCTCGTGGGTGGGGAATGGCCAACATCGAGACGGGCGTACCCTTCTCGCCAGATACGCCCAGCGATGCCGCGAGTTTGACCAAGCAGTTCACGGCCACGGCGATCCTGATGCTCTATGAGCAGGAGCTGTTCACGCTGGAAACACCGATCCGTTCCCTGCTCCCGGAGCTTCCGGATGCCTGGGCGGACGTCACGGTGCATCACCTCCTGACGCACCAATCGGGGATTCCCAACTACACCGACATCACCGGAGATGATCCAGCGGCCATCGACGGGCTGACGAACCAGGCCGCCCTGGACCTGGTGCTCGCGAATCCTGCGCTCGACTTTCCGGCCGGTACGAGTACGTCGTACAGCAACACCGGCTACCTCCTGCTCGCGATGCTCGTGGAGCGGCTCAGCGGCGCGAGCTTCGGCGAGTATCTGCGGACCAACATCTTCGACCCGCTCGGCATGAGCTCGACCTTCGTGAACGACGGGTCGACCCCGCATCCGCCGAACGCGGCGCGGCCGTACGACGCGGAGAACCGATTGTACGAGTACACGCTCCACACCTACGGGGCCGGGGGCATCTACACGACCCTGAACGACTACGCCAAGTGGGACCGGGCACTGTACACCGCCGACCTCCTCCCGCAATCCACCCTCGAGCTTGCCTTCAGGGGATACACCGGCGGTGCCAACGACTTCGGCTACGGCTGGATGGTCGGGAACCATCGCGGCTCGAAGTCGCTACGTCACGGCGGCTTCAGCACCGGTATCCTGAACTACGTGGTCCGCGTGCCGGGAAAGCGCTTCACCTACCTCTTCTTCTCCAACGGCGGGGTGTTCGCCAACGACGGCTTCGATACGTGGACCAACGAGCTGATGGAGGAGATCTACGACTACTACCTGTGAGCATCACCGACGCGGGGCGTGCGCGGCCGCGGCTGAGCCATCGGGACAACGGTCGCCGGCTTCAGCGCGCGGGCACCGGTCGCCTGCAACTGAGGAGGTTGCCGTGATCCCACGCTTGCCGATTGTGGCACTCTGCGTGGTGCTCCTAACGGCCGCCGCAGGACGCCTCGGCGCCCAGGACCTCTCGGTCGGCGGCAGACTCGGCGCTGTCGGCGGGGCCGTGTGGTTCGAGGACGACGAATCCAACGATGTCATGCAGCCGAAGCTCGGTCTCCAGCTCGGCGGCGTGGTGGCATACGGATTGGGCTCGATGCTCTCGCTGCAGGCCGAGCTCTGGTTCGTGCAGAAAGGCTGGACCGAGACGCAGGAAGGTGGCGGCCGACGAATGTCGTATCTGGAGCTACCGCTGCTCCTGGTGGTGGCCGCCCCATGGGGGACCGCTCCCGAGCTGCTCGCGGGTGTATCCGTGGGTCTCGAGTTGGCTTGCTCGGTGACGGGCGTGCCCGACGTGGGGGGCGTGGGCTGCGACGACCCCAGGGTCGAATGGCGGCATAAGAAGGTGCAGTTCGGGACGTGGCTAGGATTAGGCGTGCGGCGGCGGCTGGGCGCGAGCCAGCTCCATGTCCAACTTCTGGGCAATCTCCATCTGACCAACGTGAACCGCGAGGCGCTGCCACGGGGATACACGAGACCGTTCTCCCTCGCCGTGTCGGCCGCGTACCTGATCCCAATCGGAGGAGGGGCACGATGACGCCCCGCATCTCGCAGTCGTCTCCACTTCGGGCGGCCGTGACCGCTGTCGCACTCGCGTCCGCCGGCTGCGGGGAGACGCCGCTCGCGCCGGTGTCGGTGACGCCGGTTCCGGGCCTCCAGGGATTCGAGGCGTCGCTCGACAGCATCCGGGTGGCGCTGCGCATCCCGGGGATGGCTGCCGCCATTGCGCTGGGCGGCGAGGTCGCCTGGGCACGGGGATTCGGCTTCGCCGACGTCGAGCGTGGACGACCCGCCAGCGACACGACCGCGTTCTACTGGGCCTCGGTAACGAAGTCGGTGGCCGCCATCGTCCTGATGCAGTTGGTCGAGGAGGGACACGTGAATCTCGACGCGCCCATCAGCGACTACGGCGTCACGCTCGAAGCCGACGGGGTGGTCACGGTGCGCCACGTGTTCAATCACACGTCCGAAGGCGTCCCGGGTACGGTGTTCCGGTACAACGGGAGCCGCTACATCCAGCTGGGGACCGTGATGCGGAGGGCGACCGGCAAGACGTTCGCGGAGCTGCTCGCCGAGCGCATCCTGCATCCGCTCGGGCTGCGCCACACGGCCCCCGACGTCAACTTGCTGGCGGACTTCTACACGAGTGGCCTCGAGCGCCAGGCGTTTCTAGCCAACGTCGCGATGCCCTACGAGTTGGTGGACGGCCAGGTCGTCCCCTACGGCCGGCTGCGACACTTCAGCCCTGCCGCCGGGTTGGTGTCCTCCGTGCGGGACCTCGCGCGCATCTCGATCGCGCTGGACAGCGGCCGTTTCCTCGGTCCGGCGGCCATGGAGGAGATGCTGTCACCCTCCATCGAGATCGACGGGCCGAGTAGGACGTACGGTCTGGGATGGTTCGTACAGCAGCACGCCGGCATCAAGCTGGAGTGGCATCACGGGCTGGCGAACGGACATTCGTCACTCATCGTCCGCGCGCCCCAGCAGGGGCTCACCTTCGTGATCGTGGCCAACACCAGCAGGTTGACCGGGGCGTACGACATCGGCCGCGCGGACGTTCTGCAAGTCGGGCCCGCCCAACTGTTCGTCGAGTCGTTCGTGCTCGGTAACGATCCACTGCCCGTGAGCAGGTAGGGTGGTCAGCTGCACCACACCCCCTGAAGGCCAGGGCGCCGGACCCCCAAGTGCTAATCCGCAGCAGCGACTCTACTGCGTCGTTGCCTCCCCGTCCGCTGAGATTCCGGCATCCCCGGGTTGCGGATCCCACCGCAGGAGGTTGACAAGCTCATCCCATGTCAGCGCGGCGAACTGGTCTCCCCCCTCCAGTGAGGCCCGAGCGAAGCCGCGCTCGGCACAGGTCTGCCCCGCGTGGAAGTACCAATCAGCGCCGTTCACCCCCAGGTCGTCCCACTCCTGGCACTCCGACTTGCTGAAGTTGTCCTGGCAGTAGGCATTGTTGAGCACATCACTCCAACCCTCGCACGCGCCTACGGATTCGCCACAGGCAGCAACTGCGAGGCTCACGCCGAGCACGAGAACACCTGCGAGTGACAATCGCTCGAGACGCACCCCGAAGCCCGCAGCATTGCATCGCCCTGCAAGGGGAGACTTACCCTCTCTGCTCATCGTACCACCTCCCGGTCGGAAACGCGTCAACGCTTTCCAGTCGGCGATCCGGCGGCCTCGTCGCAGGCGGGAGGCGAAGCGGGATGTCTCGCTAGCGGCGGGACCATCGAGGCCATCGCCGGTTCGACCAAGTTGCCCCAAACATGCCACTCGGCCCCCAGTCCGCAAGCGTGATCCGGCGTGGCCCCTCCGGAACCATCGAGCGCGGCCACTCGCCTCGCCACAGTACCAGCATCCAATGGCAGCGCGGCCGGAGGCCATCACACCATCCGCGTCCTGGCGGTAGAATCAGCAATTCGCAATGAGCAGTCCGGGCTCGAGATCGCACGACCCACGAATTGTGAACTGCGAATTGCATACTGCACCGCGGAGACCGGCGAGAAGCCTCAAGGGACCCGCACCCGAACCTGTAAGCCCTTGTCGTGCCGCAGGGAACGGCCTAGACTGAACCCCGGAGTCAGCGGTCGGGCGGGTTGGCGGTCGGGCGGTCATTCGAAAAGACTGACGCGGCCGTCCGCCCGTCCGACGGACCGCCTGACCGCCCACTTGGAGAGGTGGCCGAGCGGCTGAAGGCGGCGGTTTGCTAAACCGTTATAGGGTTAAGAGCCCTATCGGGGGTTCGAATCCCCCCCTCTCCGTACTCCCCCCTCTGCCCCCGCTCCCCCACCTCCCCCCGGGGGAGCCGGGGGAGGAGGGGGAGCCGTGCATCGCCACGACGCCTCCGCTTTCGCGTATCCGATCCGGGGTAGTATCTGCTCCGCAGCGAGGACAATCCCCCAGTACACCACGATGAGCGAGACGATCTGGGCGAAAGCCATGCGTCTCCGCCACGCCGCCACGCTACCCCAGGCTCCGGTGATCATGACCGCTAGCACCGCGACGAGGTAGAGGAACAGTGAGAACCCACACTCGCTCCGGTAGGGCCACTGCGTCATCGCAATCCCCACAAGCACGCCCAGCGCAACCCGCCCCCATACCGCAAGCGGTGGTTCCGGTTCAGCCGGGGCCTTCGTGGGGATCCCGGGCCGGGGCGCTGTCGGGGACCCGGGCTTCGGCCCCGGCTTACGTCCTCCCGAGAGCGTCGGATCCGCGTACGGCAGCTGCTTGAGCAACCGATCGACCGCCGCTGCCATGGGGTCACTCCGCTCTCGTCGGGGATCCTTGCTCTTGCTCACCTAGCCGCCTCTCTGCGTCGAGCTTTGCCTCCACTGAGGAGTGGCCGGGGCATCACGTCGGTGGGAATCCACGATCCACCACATCCTGGGCTACCCGACCACACCCTGATATGACGCATGTCACACGGTTGCGTCGCCACGGCTCGCCATCGCCGCGGCCCCGGCGCCGTCTAGTCTTTCCGCAGCGCGCTTCCCGACTAGCTTCTAGGCATGACTGATACCGTCCGGGTCCGTTTTGCCCCTTCTCCCACCGGCTACCTCCACGTCGGCGGGGCGCGCACGGCGCTGTTCAACTGGCTCTACGCACGGAGGTCCGGCGGGAAGTTCCTGTTGCGCATCGAGGACACCGACAAGGCCCGTTCGTCCGAAGCACACATCCGCGTCATCCTGGACGGCCTTGCCTGGCTCGGGCTCGACGTAGATGAGGAGGTCGTGTTTCAGGGAGCCGGAGTCAGTCGCCATCAGGCGCTGGCCGACCGCCTCCTGGACGAGGGCAAAGCCTACGAGGACGAGGGCGCCATTCGGTTCCGCATGCCCCGGGAGGAGATTTCCTGGGACGACGCGGTGTACGGTCACATCCGCTTCCAAGGCTCCGACATCAAAGACTGGATCATCCTCCGTTCGGACCGCAGTCCCACCTACAACTTTACCGTCGTGGCCGACGACATCGAGATGCGCATCACCCACGTCATGCGAGGCGACGACCACATCTCCAACACCCCCAAGCAGATCGCCGTGTACGACGCCCTGGAGCGTGAGCCGCCCACGTTCGTCCACCTACCCATGATCCACGGTCCCGACGGCAAGAGACTGTCAAAACGCCACGGAGCGACCGCGGTGGCCGATTACCAGCAGTCGGGCATCCTACCGGCAGCGATGCGGAACTTCCTCGCGCTGCTCGGCTGGAATCCGGGCGACGAGCGTGAGCTGTTCTTCACCATCAGCGAGCTGATCGAAGCGTTCTCCGTCGAGAAGATCCAGAAGAAGAGCGCGGTCTTCGACATCACGAAGCTCGAGTGGATGAACGGGCAGTACATCAGTCGCACGACTCCCGAACAGCTCTTCCCCCTCATCGAGGGCGAGCTAGTCGACGCCGGACTGGATCTCGACACGATCGGCCGCGACCGCCTGCTCAGGGCTACAGCGGTCCAGAGCGAGCGTGCTCGCACTACCCTCGAACTCGCGCACCGGCTCGCCATTCGATTCGATGCCAGCCTGATCGAGCGCGATGCCAAGGCGAACAAGCTGATCTCGAAGGATCCCACCGGCTTCCGCAGCGCGCTCAGCGCTGCTGCGCAACGATTGAGTGGGATCGAGGATTCCCAGTGGGAGGCGGAGCGGTTGGAGACGGAGCTGCGAAGCCTGGCCAACGAGCTCGAACTCGCTCCAGGAAAGGTGTTTCAGCCGATCCGCGTCGCTGTCACGGGAAACACCGTCTCGGAGCCCGTGAACGTGCTGCTGGAGGTCGTAGGGAAACAGGAAAGCCTCGCCCGGATGGAGGCGGCGAAGGGGTGGGAACCTACGGCTTGATCGTATCGCGCCTCGCCCCCGGCAGCGCCCGTAGCGAATCGCGCTCCGCCTGCTTCCGCCTCCGCACCGCGTCCACGTACCTGCGGAACTGCGCGGCCGTCTCCGCCCGCTCAGCGGCCTGAATGATGTCCTGCCGAATGCGCTGCAGCTCCGCCGCACGCCGGGATTGCTCGATATTGCCCTGAGGCCAGGGAAGCAGCGCGAGGAGCGCGGTAGGGATCTTGATGTCGCCGAGGTAGATCCACCTGCCGTCGATTCCCCACGTGTTGTCACCCGCCTCGACGGTCCACTTGGGCGGCGCCGGAAGGGCGAAGCTGTCCCGGGGCATGGTGTCGATGAACGCCTTGATCCGCTCCCGCACCGCGCTGTCGACACGGGCCACATGCATCTCGACGGTCTCCGACGGTCCCACCACGCCCAGCTCCGCCTCCAAAGTCCGGACCCAGAGTCGACCATCCCCATAGGCTGGCCCGATGAGGCGCCGCCCACGAGGTACACCCACCGGTCCGACGCTGTCCAAAGGTTGGCCCCGGAGGCCGATGATGGCTGCTCGAGCCTCAACCGGCGGCAGGGCGGAATCGATTCTCGCCCCCGGCACCGAGGCAGCGACTCCGCTACCCCTCCTGACCTGAACGCCCCCTACGCTCCCGACCTCCCCTTGCACCGGCATGACATACTCCCGAGGTCCCGCCATGCCCGGCGGCAGCAGAGTGATCACGGTGACCGTCTCCCGCTCCACCAGCGCTGGTCCCGCAACGCTCGCGACAATGACGAGCAGCACCACGTGCGCCATGATGCTGGACGCCACCCAGAGAGGGTTACCGCGCCTCGGCGGCGGTAGGTGGAACCTATAGGCGGGCACCCGCCGCCCCCATGCGCTCGAGTGTCCGACCCACTCGCTGCACCGCCTCAGCAACACGTTCGGATTCCACCGTGAGGGCGATGCGGAAATACCCCTCACCACCTTCTCCGAAGGCAGTACCCGGAAGCAGCAACACGCCCTCGTGCTCCAGCACCTCCCGGGTGAAACCCACTGAGGTAGTGCCCTTAGGAAGTGGAACCCACAGATACATCGTCGCTTTTGGCTTCTCCACCCCGAGCCCGATCGCGTCCAGGGCCCGCACGGCCGCGTCTCGTCGCTCCGCAAGCCGCTCACGGACCGGCGCGACCAGCTCCTCAGCACGGTCCAGGACCGCCGCTCCGGCCTTCTGCACGGCGAGGAACACCCCTGTATCCACGTACGTCTTCACTTTCGTGAGCGCTGAGATGAGTTCGGGCCGGCCCACAACCCAGCCCAGCCGCCACCCGGTCATCGAGAAGCTCTTGGACGCCGAGTGAAACTCCAGGGCGACTTCCCGCGCCCCCTCTATCTCAAAGATGCTTGGTGCCGTGTACCCGTCAAAGGTTATCTCGCAGTACGGGTTGTCGTAGGCGAGCACGATACCGCGACGGAGACACACCTCCACCGTGCGCTTCAGGTAGTCCAGCGGAGCAACGGCGGCCGTCGGGTTGTTGGGGTAGTTCAGGTAGACCAGACGCACCGCGTCCAAGCGATCTGCGGGGAGATCACCTAGCTCGACCAGGAACTCCTTCTCGGCAACCAGCGGGACACGTTCCACGTCGGCCTCGGCGATCACCGCACCCCCGATGTAGGCCGGATAGCCGGGGTCCGGCAGCACGCAGACATCCCCGGGATTCACGACCGCCAGCGGCAAGTGGGAGAGCCCTTCCTTCGAGCCGATGAGGGGAAGGACCTCGGTCAGCGGATCCACGGCGACGCCGAACCGTCGCTCCATGTAGTTGGCCGCAGCCTCGCGGAACTCCAGCAACCCAACCTGGTGAGGGTACCGGCTCATGCGGGGGTCGCCCACCGCTTCGCGAAGTGCTTCGACGGCGGCCTCCGGGGGTGGGAAATCCACGTCACCGGCGCTCAGATCGATGACATCCACCCCGTCGGCCAGCAGGCGCCGCTTGCGAGCCGCCAGCTCCGCCACGGTGTACGCCGGAAGACGATCGAGCCGGGCGCTCCGTACAGTCACGCTGGTGCCCCAATACCGTGATGCGCAAAGAATTCCTCGGCCGCCTTGTGCACCACGTCCCACGGCCCGATGGCCCGCTGCGCGGGTGGAAGCGACGACAACAGCACCTCCCCGTAGTTGCGCCTGACGATGCGGGAGTCCATCAGCATTACCACGCCGACATCAGTCTTCGAGCGGATGAGTCTCCCGAATCCTTGCTTGAGCTTAAGGGCGGCGAGGGGGAGGAGGTAGTACCTGAAGCCATCCACCTCCTGGGCCTCCAGCGCCTCGAGGCGCGCCGCAGTCAGCGGCTCGCTCGGGACTTTGAACGGAAGCTTGGCCAGCACCAGGACGCGGAGAGAGCGGCCGGGAACGTCCACACCCTCCCAAAAACTGTCTGTCCCCAAGAGGATCGCGGAACCCGCATCGCGAAACCGGCGCAGGAGATGGTCGCGCTGGCCTTCCCCCTGCACGAGTAACGGCCAGCGACTCACGATCGGCCCCCGCACCAGCGCCGCCACTCGGCGCAGCGCGGCATGGCTGGTGAAGAGCACGAACATTCCGCCGTCGGAGGCGTGGGCCAACTCAATGATCGCCCGCGCCATAGCCTGGTCATGCCCGGCCGGGTCGCTGCGCGGTTCGGGAAGGTCTGTGGGAACCCCAAACAGACACTGTTCCGCAAAATCGAAGGGCGACACAAGCGCCTCGGCATACTTGATGGGATCAGGCTCGATAGCGAGCCCGACGCGCTCCCGCAGGAACTCAAAGCTCCCTGCCGCCGCCAGGGTGGCACTGGTCATGACCACCGTTGCGACACGATCGAACAATGACTCGCGCAGAACAGGAGCCAGGTCCAGGGGGACCGCCGCCAGGGCAACCGGAAAGGGCAGCCCACCCACCGGCTTCTCCCCTCGACGTTCGAGCCAGCGTACCAGGCTGAGGCCCGGCTGCGGCCTCAGCGTGAGGGAGAAGCCATCCACCGCTGACTCGAGGCGACGCACCACACCCCGCAGCTCCTGCACGATCTGCGAGCGGCGGTCGGGCTCCTCGGTCAGCTCCATGCGGTCGGCCACCGTTTCGACACCGTCTTTCAGCTTGCCGAGCACGCCGACGATATTGTCGAGCGTCACGCCCAAGCCGGCACTCCATATCGCGTCCTCCGCAAACGCGTCGTCGAGACGCAGCACCCCCACCGACTCGGCGGCCAGGCGGTCAGCCAGGATCCTGAACAGGCGGTCGCCGTGCGTGCGGGCCTCGGCCACAGCGGGAAACAGCGCCGACCGGAGCAGCTCCAGGGACGCGTTGCTGAGGAGATCGTCACGGCCTCGGAGCTCCGTCATGAGCGTGGGAATGAGCCCCTTGCCGTTCCTCTCGAGTCGGCCCAGGAGGCGGGCAACCCCCCGAGAAGTGACCTGCGCCCCGAGATGGTGAGCGGCAACGTCCTCCAGGTGGTGTCCCTCATCGATCACCAGCCGACGGTAAGGCGGCAGGACGGCTGCATCTTGCCAGTTCTCCTGCACCCGGCGAATCGCCAGATCTGCTGCCAGGAGGTGGTGGTTGACTACCACGATGTCCGCGTCGGCGGCCCGTCGCCGCGCCGCGAATAGAAAGCACTGGTCGAAGTGGGGACATTCGAGTCGCGTACACAGATCCGGCTCGGCACGCACTTCATCCCACACCTCCGGCGACGGCGGCTCCACCAGGTCGGCCAGAGAGCCGTCGCTAGTACGGGATGCCCACTCCATCAACTCATCGAGCTCAGGTTGTCGCTCTGTCTCGAGCAGCGAACCTTGCCCGCCGCTGGCGAGGTGCAGTCGGGCCAGGCAGAGATAGTTGTTCCACCCCTTGAGCAGCGCGAAGGTGGGAGGGCGCTCACCTTCAGCGAACGCCCGAGCTAGGAGGGGGAGATCCTTGCCCACCAACTGCTCTTGAAGATTGATGGTGTTGGTGGAGACGACGGTACGCTCGCCGTTGGAGCGACTCCAAAAGATGGCGGGAACCAGGTAGGCGAACGACTTGCCAACGCCCGTGCCTGCTTCGAGGAGGGAGATGCCACCCTCGTTGTAGGTGTCGGCCACGTACGCCGCCATGTCCCGCTGGCTCGGCCGGTCTTCGAAGGCCCCGAGTACTCGGGCGACAGGACCGCTTTCCCCCAGAGCATCTGCGGCGGCCACGGCATCGATCGGCAGGTACTCGGGGGCCCGCGGTACCTCGACAACCACGTACAGCGAGGAGGCATCGTTGTTCACAATGCCGAAGCCGATCCCCGCGTCGTGGAGCCGCGCCGCGACGTATAGATCGGCTGAAGACGGTTCTACGTCCCCGCTCGGGTGGTTGTGGAGCACCATCTGTCCGCGAGTAGCCACACCGGGAAGCGCCAGCACCGCATCCGCGGTCCCACGTGCCACGGCGCGGGCCTCCGCGACCACGCCCTCATCGCCCAGAGTCGCGACGAATGACACTTCCCTCCCACCCGCCTTCGCGATCTCCGATATCAAGACCTCGCGCGCCTCGGTAGAAAGCCGGGTCACGTCTTCAACTCACGCTTCTTGGCCGCAGGAAAGAGCACGTTGTTGAGGATGAGCCGGTAACCGGGCGAATTGGGATACAGTGAGAGGTCCGTCGGCGGGTCGCCGATTTGATGCTGCGGATCTTCTGGGTCGTGACCGCCAAGAAAGGTCCATGTCCCCTTGCCGTACTCTCCGTGCACGTATTTCACCCAGGGTGCGCCCGGTTCGTCCGCCAGCACCGTGACGCCCGGTTTCAGGCGGTCACGGTTGAACGATGTCGTGAGGCCGTAGAAGTCGGGAAGCACGTCACGGTGACATTGCACCAGCATCGTGGGAACGGGATCGATCTTCGCGCTGAAATTGAACAGCTTGAACGCGCCCAGACTCTGGCGCCGCGTGGGGTAGTTCACCTGATGCCCGTCGATGTCTGAGAAGCTCGCGATCGCCGGCGAGAGCTCAAGCCGGGCGCCCTGGAATGCGAACGAGCGGTGCCACTGCAGTCGCTCCGACGCGTTGGGATCCATGGGTGTTCCGTCGCTGTACTGCGCCGCCACGTCCACTCCTTCGGCGGCCAGCGCGATCTCCAACGTTTCCGTGGCCGTGCACATGGCAAACAGGAAGCCGCCATCATCCACGTACTGCCGAATTCCACGGGCCACCGTCTTCTTGAGATCGGCGACGCTGTCGAGCCCCAGCGTCCGCGCTGTCCGGTTGTTGAGACGCACCATGTCGGTGAGCCACGGCGAGCCTGCGAAGGTCAGGTAGAACTTGGAGAACTGCCCAGTGAAATCCTCGTGATGGAGGTGGAGCCACTCGTACGCGCTCAGTTCACCCGCCACTACTTCCGGATCCCACACCTTGTCGTACTCGATCCCCGCAAACTCGAGGGCCATCGTAACGGCATCGTCCCACGGAGCAGCGTCGGGCGGCACGTAGACGGCGACCT
>WVYX01000192.1:0-82527 GCA_011772755.1 Gemmatimonadales bacterium | reverse complement strand
GAATCACGCCGCGTACGTCCACCACCTGGGAGTCCGAAACATCTTCCGTCAACACCCCAGTCAGCGCTGCTTCCCGGCGGGCCTCGGAATCATCGGCGAGGAGGAAGCTCCCGCCCCGATAGTTGAGGAGCCATTCGGCGCGGCCGCCACGCTTGAGGGAGCGGTAGGTTACCCCGTAGGCCTTGAGGTGGTTGGTCTGGCGGTCGTCCATGGGGATGAGAATCGGCGGATCGGCGGATCGGCGGGTCGGCGGTCCGGCGGTCCGCCTGACCGAGGTATCCGCAGACCGCCGACCCGCCGATCCGCCGATCCGCCAGTAGAGAGCAGCGATGCTCCCAACGCGCCCAGAAACTCCCTGCGCTTCACGACCTCGGAATCATCCCCCGCACCTGATCCAGCAGGCGCCGCGCCTGCGGCACGACCGCGCTCTCCGGAAAGGTGAGAATCAGATGCTCCAGCCGTTGGATCGCCGCATCGTTCCGGCCCAGGCTCACGTGTACCACGGCCAGCGCATACGTGGCCGTCGCTGCAGAGGGTCCGGCGGAGTCTGCCGCGATGGCTTCAAGTAACAGCCGCTCAGCCGTCTCGAACTCAGCGGATTCGGAGGCAAGGCCGCCAGCGAAGGCCAGCACGTCGGAGCGCCCGCCACTGGGCGCCAGGGTTCCGGCCGCCGCTTCGAGTCGCTGCACGGCTCGGGCGGTGTCGCCCCGTGCCAACATGAGCACTGCCTCTCCCAGCGCGGTGAGGCGCTCCGCCTGCACCCGCTCCAATAGCACCAGCATGGCTGCGCGCCGGGTTGCCTCCTCCCGGGACTGAGCGTAGGGCCCCGCGACTCGAAACCGCTCTCTTGCCGCGGCGAGATCCCCCCGGTACAGGGCAACCCACCCCAGCACGGCCTGGGCGCCGATGCTCGAGTCACCGGCAAGTGCCCGATCTGCGCGCTCGAGCTCACCACGCATCACCCAGCTCCAGGCCAGCTTCTGTTTGATGGCCGCGACGTCGTCGCGACTCAGCCTGGACTCCCATGCCTGGAAGTGTTCCTCAGCCTCATCCGCCCGCCCGGCGTCGGCCAGCACCCGGATGAGCGTAGCCATGGCGGCAGCGGCATCCGTGGGCTCTCGCTGAGTACCCACGCCAATGCGGTTCAGCATCCGCTGAGCCCCGGCGAGGTTCCCGGCGTCGGCGAATGCCTGGGCCGCCTCGAGTCGCGCCCGCTCGGCCGCGACCCCTGACGAGAGATCAGCCAGCCGCTCCAGCGCATACCCCCGTGCCCTGGCACCTCCCACCGTCCGCACCATCCGCGCCCGATCCGTGAACCTCCTCAGCACCACCATCGCCCTCCCGCGATCCCTGGGGAGCGTGCTGTCCAGGAGCGTCCAACCCTCCTCAGGACGTCCCCAACGAACAAGGAGATCCGCAGCGAGCCAGCTTCCCGGCGGCGGCGCGTCTTCCACCATGATCTTCAGAAGCTGTTCGTGAACCGCCCTTGGGGCCTGCCCGAGGCCAGCCCCGGCCGTTGCGATCAGCCCGTCGTTCGCCACCACGGCGGTGATCCACTGGCGGGCCGCCTCCAGCCAGTCACCCGATGCCACCAGCAGTTGGGCCGTGTACTGAGCCAGGCTGGCATCACCCAAGCGCTCGCGTCCCGCGGCGAGAACGCTCTTTGCACCCTCGAGATCACCCTGCCGCGCGAGCCAGAATGCCCACTGTCGGTAGGGATCGGGGCTCTCCGGCACCGCCACGATCCACCGGGCCACCGCTGCCGCCACGCTGTCAGCAGCGAACAGCGTTGACACCACCCGGAACTCGAGTTCCCGGATGACGCGGTTTCGCGGGGCCACCGCGACGGCCCGAACCACGTAGGGACTGAGGGAATCGAGCCAGCCCAGGCGACTGAACACGCGCTCAAGTCCGAGGAGGGCCGACACATTTGTCGGCTGCTCGACCAAGATCTCCCGATACGCCCGCGCCGCCTCCTCATAGCGTCCCTGACGCTCCAACTGCGTGGCGGTCTGGGCGATGCCCTGGCGCCGCGGGGCAGTCTGCTCTTGCGCCGCACCCCGCGCCGTCAGGCATCCCGCCACGAGGAGCACCAGACAGGGGACCCTACGGACGTGCCTCATTTAGCCTGCGGAAGTAGTCCAGGATGAGCCGCCGCTCCCGAGGAGAAAGGGAGCGTAGCTCCTCCCAGGTTGGAAACCGGAACCGGGGTCGCTCCCCGAGCACGCCTGCCGGTGGCAGACGCACGTTCCGGGGGTCGGCCGTCTCGCTCACCCGTTCTTTCCGCTCGTCCTCCTCGTCGCGCTCCAACGTGCGACCGGCATCCAGCAGGCGGCGGAACAGCCGCTCCTGGCGATCAATGATCTCGCGATCGAGGCGACCACTCTCGAGCTCCCGGGCTATCTCCCGAGCCTCCTCTGCCAATGCGTCGGCACCACTCAGCTCCCCCGCCGCGTTCAACCGTTCGAGCTCGGCTGCCAGGGCACGCTGCCGCTCCGCAATCGCTTGGAGCTCCCGCATCAGTTGCTGACCGCCTACCGGGAGCATGGACAAAAGTCCGCCCGTCTGGCCGTTCAACGCACCTTGCTGGTCGGCCAGCTGCGCCATGCGCTCCAGGGCCTCCTGAAGACCCGAGCCCGACTGGGCACCAGCGACGTCGGACCGAGTCTGAAGCAGCGCGTAGATCAGGGCGTTCAGCGCGTCCAGGGACTGCCCCGCCGCCTCGGCGGCCTCGCGGGAGTTCGGACTGGGACGCTGAAGCTGGTCCAGCGCCTCATTCATCTGGATCTTGGCGAGTCCCAACGCCGTTCCGAGGCGCGGAGAGACAAGGGCATTCCGCCCAGCTGCTGATTGGAGTCGCTGGAGAATGCGATCAACGCCTTCGCGCATGGCCGCCTGCGAACCGCGCACATCGGCACCGGACTCGCCCCGGTTCAACCGAGCGGTGATCTCCTCCTGCCGGTTGGCCAGACCCGCAGTCTCCACCATCGCCCGGTCCAGGGCAGCCAGGACCTCCTCGCGCCAGGCCTCCCGCATCGCATCCCGCTCCTGGCGCAGAGTTTCTGCCATGGGATCCAGCGCCTCGCTGGCCGCCTCGCCAGATCGGCGGGCCCGCTGCATGTCACCTTGCCGCACGCCGCTGGCAGCCTGCCACATCTGCCGCGCGGCCTCACTTGCCCGCCGCTGTTGCTCGCCGATGTCTCCGACCGGTGCCCCGGCCGAATCGAGAGCGGCGTCGAGCTGCGCCAGCTCGGCCGCCAGAGAGTCAGCATGCTCGGCCAGTGCCTCTTCCAACGCCGCGAGCGAGCTGTCCGCCCGCTGCTGCGCTGCCTCGTTCCACTCTCGCTGTTGTCGCGCGAGCTCCTCCGCGTCTTCAGCGATGGTCGTCATCTCCCCTTCGAGGGCAGCTCGCTCGAACAGCTCTCTGCCGCGCTCCAGCTCTTCCCTCAGCTCTTGTGCCGACTCCGCCAGCTCGCGCAGCGCTTCCCGAACACCGGGAGCATCCAGCCGCTCCAGTGCCTCCCGGAGCGCATCCAGCCGCTCGGCGAACTCATCAGTGAGAGCGCGTTCCAGCAGGTCCTGTAGCTCCCGCAGCTGGCGGTGGAACTCGGGATCCGTGAGGCCGGCGGCCCACGCCGCTTGCGCTAGCTCCTGGATCTGTTCCCGAAGCTCGCGTGCACGGGCGAGTACGCTGTCCTCCTGCTCGAGGAGTTCCCGAGCCCGTTCCACCGAGCTGAACGGCAGTTGGTCGTCGGAGCGGTTCGCGCCCTGGGCTTGTGGGGCCGGCCGCGGCGCACCCCGCTCCCGCTCCGCCGCAAAATCCTCGATGCTCCTCGCCAGCTCCTGCTGAGCCGCGACCAGTGAGTCGGCGCCCGCGGCTGCCGCCCTAGAAGCATCACGCATCGCCCGACGCAACTCCCACATTGCCGGCAGTCGCAGGGCGTACAGCGGACTCGCACCGACTTGGGGAGCTGGCGCGTTATCGCGGGCCTTCACCTGGAAGTACGCCGTGTCACCGGGAAGGAACCCGCGCTCGTTGAGGTCGAGGGTCCAGTGTAGCACGGCTCGATCGGTACCGCCCTCGGGCAGCGGCACCGATTGGACGACTGGCGGGCCCTTCACCCCCAACCGGCTCACGCGCCAACTCGACACCTCCACGCTGGTCAGGTGGTGATCATCCCGGGCGTCGATCAGTAGCGGCTGCCTGAGGGACAGTGGAGCAGTGGTGTCGGCACCTGGAATCGGGACTGTCACCACCGGGACACTGTCCGAGACGGCGATGATCTGCAGCTCCGGTGGGGCGCCCTCCAGCAACCCGCCCCCCTGAGGCGCCACTGCGAGGCGCCACCGCCCGCTCTGTCGCACGACCAGGGAACCGCTGAAGGCCTCACCATCAACCGAAAGGGGCACCGCGATCCGCGGTGCTTGCCAGGATGCGTTGGCGAGGTTGACGGTCGCGCGGCCGCGGGTCAGGATGCGCGTCGCTACCGGCACGAGGATCGGATCCCCTCCCGGAGCCAGTGGCTCATCCGCCAGCTCCAGATACCTGGGATACCGAGCGAGCAGCTGGAGCTCGGCCAGAAATGCCGGAAGGGCAACCTCAACGTGCAGCGTCTCCGAGGAGCGCCCACCGCTGGAGGCCCGCAGGTAGCGGTCACTCTCGAGAGGACCCAACACCACTGCGGCCCGGCCGGCAGTATCCAGGACGAGGGACTGCGGACTCCACGGCTCCCCGGGGCCCCGAACCCACAGGGTTGCGCTCCTACGGCCAGCGGCCGTCACCGCCGCGACCACGCTGTCGCCCCGGCGCACTTGGGTCCGGTCGACCGTGAGCACGACGGGCCCCCGCGCCCGCGTTAGGAGGGAGAGGGGCCGCCACAAGGCTGCGCTCTGCGGCGCACCAGGACCCGACGTCGCGAAGACCACGGCGCCGGCCACAAAGAGGAGGGCACCGACCCGGGCCGAGGCCGTCGCTTGGCGCCGCACACTCCGCAGGGCAGCGGATCCCTGGTCGGCAAGCCATGAGGCCGCGCGCCCATCCGCCAGCGAGGCCAGGGAGGCGCTACCGACCCCCGAATCCCAGGCGGCGACTCCGGCGATCGATCCCCGGCGCCGCCCGGCGGCACGCTCCACCGCTTCAGCGAGGAACATCACGCCGAGCCGACGCAGTTTCCTGCGAAGCCGCTCCAGGCCCCACCCGACAGTTCCGAGGACCCCAAGCCAGGCCACCAGCACCAACACGGGCACGCGCTGGTAGAACCCCAACCGCGCCAGGATGACGCCACCTGCCAGGATCCCAAGGATCAGACCCACGGTGAGGAGCATCCCCGCACCGGCAACCCACCGGGCCAATTCCCGGCGCCTGGCTTCGAGCCACCGCCGCGTCTCGGTCATGGACTCGCCGTCACCGCGTAGACGAAGAGGTTGACCCCCATATTGAGCGCCGCCTCCCGCACCGCTGCAGGATCGTTATGCACCTCGGCATCCTCCCACCCGTCACCCAGATCCGACTGGTAGGAGTAGAACACAGCCAACCGGTTGTCGACCACGATCGCGAAGCCCTGCGCCGGCAGTCCGTCGTGCTTGTGGACCTTCGGCAGGCCCCGGGGGAAGTCGTAGACGAGGTGATATACGGGGTGGTCCAGGGGAACTTCTGCCAGCGGCCGATCCGGAAAGACCCGGGCCATTTCGCGCCGAAATGACTCGTTCATGCCGTAGTTGTCATCGGCGTGGAGGAAGCCACCGTTCTCCAAGTAGCGCCTCAGGATTCCGACCTCCTCGTCCGAGAACCGCACGTTGCCATGCCCTGTCATGTAGAGGAACGGCAGGTCCCAGAGATCCGGATCCGTCAACCGAACGACGCGTTCACGATCGGCGACCGCCAGTGTGGTACGCTGGTTGATCGCGGCGATCAGGTTGGGGAGGCTCGACGGGTTGGCATACCAGTCGCCCCCGCCGTCGTAGTGCAACCGCCCGACGGAGAGGGCCGGGCGTGAGGCGGCTGCACCACCCACCAGTCCCAGGCACAGTGCAGCTGCTGCCAGGGCCAAGGGTTTCACAAGCGCGTCACCATGCGGTAGGCCTCCCTCCGTGGCACTGCGAACTCCGCTGCCAGTCGGCCAGCCACATCCCGCCGGCTGAGCCCCTCGTCCAGGAGCGCTCGCGCTCGCTCGCGAATGGCGTCCTCGTCCTGCGCTGCTGCCTCCGGCGGACGCCCTGCCACCAGCAGGGTGACCTCGCCTCGGGGCGGATTCTCCTCGTAGTAAACCGCTAAGTCGCTGAGAGTTCCTATCTTAAGCTCCTCGTGCAGCTTGGTTAACTCCCGGGCAACGACCGCGTCGCGCCCGCCCCCGCAGGTGGACGCCAGATCCTCCAGCAGCCGAACCAGCCGCCCGGCTGACTCGAAGACCACCGTGGTCCACGGCGACGTGGCCACGTACTCCAGGATACGCTTGCGAGCCTGACCCTTGCGCGGTGGAAAGCCGAGAAACGTGTAGCGGTCAGCCGACAGGCCGGAGACGCTCAGGGCCGCCACGACGGCGGACGGGCCCGGCACCGCCACAACCGTGGCGCCGGCGGACCTGGCCCGCCGCACCAGCACGACTCCCGGATCGCTGATGGTCGGTGTCCCTGCATCCGTGAGCAGCGCAACGTTGTCGCCGGCGACGAGGGCGCGCACCAGGGTCTCCAACCGCGTGGTCGGTGAGTGAGCATGAAAACTGAGGACTCGGGGCCTCGCATCGACGTGTGTCAGGATGGTACGCGTCCGGCGGGTGTCTTCCGCGGCGACAACGGCCACGTCGCGGAGCACCTGCTTCGCACGCTCGGAGAGATCTCCCAGATTGCCTAACGGGGTGGCAACGACGTAGAGTGTCCCTGCACTCACCAGTGCATGGTCCAGGGCAGGCGGTCGTAGAATCCCGCCTTCTGCAGCACGAAGCGGTGCTCGCGCGTCGCCTCTTGTACCACACCCGGAGCGATCCCCGGGGCGATGATCTCCAGCTCCTCGAGGAACTGGAGCGCCCAGTCAGACAGCGCGTAGTTCAGCTCCTCCGGACTCGCCACGACGTCTATCGGGTCGCGGTCGAGCGGCGTACCGAGGGCAGTCAGCGACTTGTGCACGTTGGCCAGGAGGTCGCGGTGTCGCTTCACCCGCTTCGTCGCTTCACCAGGCACCTCTCTCTCCGCCGCGTTCACGATCGACCAGAACAGCTCACGGTACGTCTGGATGAGTGCTGGGGGCGCCTGTTCGGGCAGATCGTCGGCGGGAGGGAACACCGCGGCGGCGATGCACGGCCGCGCGCCCCGCGCGTCGGGGGCGAACAGGCTCAACAGGTATTGCGGCGCGGACAGTCCGTCCGGCTTGTCGCAAAAATGGCCATTGAGGATCTGGCCTTGGTTGAACCGGACGTAGTTGACCCGGCCATTCGAGATCAGCTCAAGGACGCCAGTGAACTTCTCGTCCTCCAGTGCCGTCAGGAGCAGATCCGGATGCTTCTGATCGACCTCCCGAGCCGTCGCGGGCGCGGCACAGCAACTGTACATCCACGCCAGCTGTTCCAGCGGTGCGTAGCCGTAGGCCAGCTCCCCGCGCTCCGACTCCTGTCGGATTCGCTTCAACGCGGTGGCGATGGACACTACGGCCCTACCCCCTTCCGCATAGGCGATCGCCGTCGCCAGGTCGCCGCGGCGGAGCAGTAGGATGGTGACTTCGTCGGGGAGATAGGCCACCACAAAGCCGTCAACGCGGCCGTCACGGTCGATCTTCGCGAAGTGCAGGAGATTGTCTAGGTGGATGAAGGCGAGTCGGGTGCGGTGGATCTGCACCCGCTCCAGGGGGAAGCGAAGTTCCGCGAGCCGTACCGACGTTTCAGCCAGCCGCGCGGTACTCAGACGCATAGTCGGCCGTCGAAGATATCACCGGAACAAGATACGAAGGCGCCGCAGGGCCCGCACCCCCGCGCCGCCCTTTGGGTGATCGGCACGCGCGGTTGGACGCCCACACGCGCCCTAACCCAGGTGTTGCTCCACTTTCTCGACAAGATACGCCTTGGGTACCGCTCCCACCACCGTGTCGACGTGCTTGCCGTCCTTGAAGAACAAGATGCTTGGGATGGATTGGACCCTGAAGCGCATCGCCGTCTTCTGACTGCCGTCGACGTCCAGCTTCGCAACCTTGAGCTTCCCCTCGTATTCCTGAGCGAGCTGCTCGACCATGGGCGCGACGATATGACATGGGCCACACCACGTCGCCCAGAAGTCGACCATCGCCAGTCCCTGGTGCTGCTCGATCTCCTGTTCGAAGTCTTCGTCCGTCACTGCCACAGGCTGGGTCACTGCCATGTTCCGCTCCCCATCATTGTGTATGTTTGGCGCTGGTACAGGCCGGCAGGGGCCGACAGCGCCCGCTACTCCTACGCGGAGGATCCGTGACCGAATCCGAGGCCCGAGTTGCCCACATCGGCGTGGCCGTTCCCGACCTCACCGAGGCTGCTGCCTTCTATCGCGATGTCCTGGGGCTCGATCCGTCCCACCCGGAAACAGCGGATGGGGCCACAATTGTTTCCATCCCCTTTGGAGACGTCGAAGTCGAACTCCTGACGCCCGACTCACCCGACGGTCCGATTGCCCGTTTTCTCGCCAAACGCGGACCTGGAATCCACCACATCTGCTACCGAGTACGGAACCTAGATCGGGTGCTGGAACGGTGCCGCGAGCACGGCTATCGCCTGGTGGATGAGACGCCTCGCGCTGGAGCGGGTGGCCGCCGAATCGCCTTCGTGCACCCAAAGGCAACCGGAGGCATTCTACTGGAGCTCACCGAGTAGGCTGGGGCTACCGTCAAGAAGAGCGGCGCGTCTCCCCAGGCTCGCACGATCGGGCGGGATTGCCTGCCGCCGCAATATCGAAGTTGGAAACGAGCCACCCGTCACGCCACTTGACCACCGTGAAAGGCACCACCGGCGTGCAGCCCTTGCGCGTTAGTTGGACTCGAACGATGCGTTCGCGGGAGCGATCGCCGGTAATGCCGCTCTCGCCGGGCGGTAGGATCTCGTACTGCTCGTGCTCAAGATAGATGCGCATGACGGTGAGCCGCTGCTCCAATTCGGCCGGATCCATGTAGGCCGACGCCGGGCCGCGGGATCCGCCCCAGATCTCCCCCATCGCGACCAGGCTATTGGCACGCACCGCGCCAAGGAACGCGCGGACCGCTGCCTCGGGATCGGCGGGTGCCGGGGGCCTAGGCCCTCCACACGAGACGACCGTGAGGGCAACAGCCAGCACGGCTATACTTCTAGACAGTCGTGCAAACACGGAAGCGCTCATCGCGAATACCGCGCTCGAACCTAAACGCTTTGAGAAGGCAGGGCAAGCCGAAATGCGTCTCTACATCAACGTCGATCATGTTGCCACCGTACGCCAGGCGCGACGGACAGATGAGCCCGACCCGGTCGAGGCCGCGGCGGCCTGCGAGCGCGCCGGCGCCGATGGCATTACTGCGCACCTGCGCGAGGATCGGCGGCATATCCAGGATGATGACATGCGGCGGCTTGCCGCAACCGTCACCACCGTGCTCAATCTCGAGCTCGCCACGGCCGACGACATCGTCCAGCTGGCCACAGAACTGCGCCCGTTCCAGGCGACGCTGGTGCCGGAGCGGCGCGAGGAGGTAACCACGGAGGGGGGGCTCAACCTGGGACCCGCAGGCGCTCCCCCGGATCCTCGCTTGGTAGAGAGCATCGGGCGGCTTAGCAACGCCGGCATTCGTGTCAGCCTCTTCATCGATCCTGATGCTGCCACCATCGACCGGGCCGCGGAGCTGGGCGTGCCCGCCATCGAGCTCCACACCGGTGAGTACGCCCACACATATCGCGACTCCAACGCGGCGCTGGACCGACTCGCGGCCGCCGTCCGGCACGCCCGTGCTGTTGGGCTTGCCGTCCACGCCGGACACGGGCTCACGTATCGCAACGTCACGGCCGTCGCGGCGATCCGGGACATCGAGGAGCTCAACATCGGCCACAGCGTCGTCAGTCGGAGCATCATGGTCGGAATGGAAACGGCGGTGCGAGAAATGCGCGCGCTGGTCGATGCAGCGCGCGTTGACCCGAGGTAAGGGTGGCCGTACTTTGACTCGAGCCGAGAGCCTTCAGCCTAGCGAAGTGCAGTTTGCGGTTAGCGGTTGGCAGTTCGTGATGTTCTCCTCAGGACGCCGAACTGCGAGTTGCGAATTGCTGCTTCAGCGTCCCGAGCGCAGACAGGCCAGGTTGAAGTTCGCTGAGGGCTGATAGGCTGAACGGCTGAGGGCTCCACACATGAATCAACAGATGGGCCTCACCGAGTTCTTCGCAATGGAGGCGAGCGAGTATCTCGAGCGCCTCGACGTCCTTCTGTCTGGCGCGCCCACACCGAACGCCAAAGAATTCGTCAGCCTGACACGTTCCCTGCGCGGCTCGGCCCTCATGGCCAAGCAGAGCGCCATCGCCACCGCTGCCGCAGCCTTCGAGAACTTCGCCCGATCGGTGAGGGACAAGCACCGACCGTGGGACGAGGCAACCAGGCAGATGGCCATCCGGGCGGTGGACGAGTTCAAGATCCTGGTGCGTCAGGTCGGCAACTGGACCGACGTCGAACAGGCAAAGGCGGAGAAGCTCGCTCTCGACCTGGACCCTGAGGGGCGCCGCACACCTGGTCCGCGGCCGGCTCCAGCGGCGATGGCGCTCGACACCGGTACGCGGGCATTCATCGGCCGCGAAGGTGCCGCTGTGGGCAGCGCCCTCGATCAGGCCGCCAAGTCGCTGCAGCAGAACCCTCGGGGCTACGACCCGCTACAGCGCGTGCTCAACGTGATGCAGCCACTTCGCGGTCTCGCCCTCCTGAGCGAACTGCCCGCGATGCCCGATCTGCTGGACGGGGTCGAGCAGGCCATCGCAGAGATCACCCGACAGCCGGAGCCGACCGAAGGAGCCGCGCTCCTGTTCAATGCCGCAGCGAAGGCTCTATCCCGGGCAGCTCAGGAGGTCGCGACCACGGGAACAGCTGATCCCGACTCGCCCGAGATGCAGGACTTCGCCCACCGCCTCGGCGCCATCGTGGATCTGGGAACGGACGTGGTCACCGTCCAGTCCCTGTACTTCGATGATGCGGGACCCCACGTAGTGCAGCAGGGCACGGCACCGGCCCGACCAGGGGAGCTGGGACGCCTGGAGCTGGTATCTCACGGGGAGCATCTGAGGCAGGCCGCAGATCAACTCGAACGCGCCCGGGCGAAGCCTCAGCGGGAGCTGCGGGCCCAAGCCCTCGCCGGAACCTTCCGTGCCCTTAGCTCGGGTGGAGGCGGCCTGCTGCAGGATGCGGTATCCCAGTTCGCGGCAGCCGCCAGTGAAGCCATCGCCCGAGGTGCGGCGGTGCACCAGACGGATGCATTCGCGACGCAACTCCGCGAAGCCGGCGCCGTTCTGGCCGGCACCGGTGAGGAGGACATGCAGAGCTCGGCCGGCCGGCTGGCCGGGATCGTCGTGTCCTTGCGGCAGCTCCCCGGAGCCTCAGCGGCAGCGGCCCCCGTGGCAGAGGGCCCCCTCCATCGCCCCCCGGCGGAATCGGTCGCTGCTGCTGCCCCGTCTCCCCCAGCTCCCCCCACTCCCCTGGTGGAGGGGGGGGAAATCGGGGAGGAGACCCCGGATCTGGTGGGCAGCTGGGCGCGCTTCCAGCGCTATGTCGACGCCTTGGGGCTGGGTGAGCCGTCCCTGGAGGAGCTGCTTGCGGGTCCTCCGGCGGATCCCATGGTGCCAGCAGCCGCACCTGTCCCCTCTCCCCCGGTGGAAGCGGCGGTGGCGGAGGAAGCAATCGTGCCAATCACCCACCTGTGCTACTCGGGCGGGGCGGCGCTGGAGCGGGCCCTGACCCTGCGGGACCAGATTCGCGCGGCGCTTAGGTCCGACCAAGTAAACGGATCTGACCTCAACGACCTCATTGAAGAAGTCTTCGATCTCGTTGAGCTCAGCCGTCAATAGGAAGAGCAGCTCGCGCAGCCTCCGGCTCCCCGGGGCGATCGGCGCCGTCGTGTCGATCGTCCTGCTGTGGTGGACGTTGCACGATGTCGCCATCAGCGAGGTCTGGGCCCGCCTCCGAGGCGTCCGCATCGTTCCTCTTCTCGGCACCGTGGCCCTGGCGACGGCCGCATTCCCTGTCCGCACCGTTCGATGGCGGTGCCTGCTCCGCATCGATGGCAATGCCCTACCCTTCGTTCCGCTGTGGCACGCGACAGCGATCGGGTTCATGGCAAACAATCTCCTGCCGGCGCGTGCCGGAGAGTTCGCACGGGCGTACGCCGCCCGCCGCCTGACTGCGGCACGCTTCTCCACGGCGTTCGCGTCGATCGTAGCGGAGCGGGTGTTGGACGGGATCGTCCTCGTGGCGCTCCTGACGATCGCCATCTGGGCCGGAGGGTTCGCGCCTGACACCGTCGTAGGTGGGGTTACGCTCGGCAGCATCGTGCGCGGCGCCGGCGCCGTGTTCGGCATCCTGCTCATACTGGCCTTGCTACTGGTGCATTGGCCCGATCCTGCCCTGCGCCTGGCATCTCGCGTAGCCGGCTTCGGCCTGCCGACCCGGTGGGCAGACCGTATGATGCAGATAATGAGAGGACTACTGTCCGGCTTAGAAGGGCTCCGTGGTCCCTGGCTGTTCGTCACGGTCACCTTCTGGTCTTTTGCCGTCTGGATCATCGCCGCCGCGTCGTTCTGGCTGGCGTTCCAGGCGTTCGACATCCGGGTGCCCTTGTCTGCTGCATTGTTACTTCAGGGCCTGATCGCCATGGGCGTGGCCATTCCGTCGTCCCCCGGCTTCTTTGGCCCGTTCGAGGCCGTCATCAGGGTCTCCCTCGCGCTGTACGGTGTAGACGCTGGCCGCGCCGTGTCCTACGCGGTGGGTTATCACCTCGCTACGTTCCTCCCCATTACGTTGCTGGGCATCTGGTCGCTCTCCCGGGCGCATTTGCACATGCGGGAACTACGAACTGCGGAAGCCAACGGGATCGAATCTCAGGGACCGTGAGAGATGGCAGGGTGGCACTCTCCCGCCCGCTGCCGCTCGCTCCCGCCGGGGAGGCGGGATGGTGCGAGGGCGCGCTGCCGTTCAGTGTCGTGACACCAGACGGTGAGGACGATGCCCGATAGCGTCACCATTCCTGCCCACGCCAAGGCCAACCTGTTCCTCCGCATCCTGTCCCGGGAAGCGTCGGGGTTTCACTGCATCGAAACGCTATTCACGCTGCTCGAGCTACACGACGAGTTGACGGTGGAACAGGCGGCCAGCGGTATCGAACTCTCGGTCGAAGGTGCCGACACGGGTCCTGCCGAGCAGAACTTGGCACATCGTGCTGCCACGATGGTGCTGGAGGCAACTGGCAATCGCTTCGGCGTGCGCATGCACCTCACGAAGCGGATTCCCGTGATGGCGGGACTGGGAGGCGGCTCCAGCGACGGAGCCGCCGCATTGCATGCAGTCAATCGGCTCGCTGCAGACGCCGTTCCCCGTCACGAGATCCTGCAATTCGCTGCCCGGCTCGGAAGCGACGTTCCGTTCTTCGCCTCGGGCGCATCCCTCGCACTGGCCTGGGGGCGGGGGGAGCGGCTGTTCCGCCTCCGGGCGCCGAAGCCGGCTCCTGCGCTCATCGTCGTGCCCGGATTCGGGATCAACACGAAGCGCGCGTACGAGCTGTTCGACACTACCCGAGGAGATGGAGCACACCGCGGTGCGGTGGTGCTCGACGAGTCGGTGCTTGACAACTGGGGCGCGATCGGCCGCTTAGGAGGGAACGACTTCGAGAGTCCCGTATTCGGCAAAGAACCGCGGCTGAGGGAGCTATTCGAGCGCGTGGCGGCGACTCGTCCACTCCTGGTACGCCTGTCCGGCTCTGGCTCCGCAACCATCGGAGTGTACAAGAGCGAGGCTGAGCGGGACGGCGCAGCGCTGGAGATCGGGCAGCGCGATTGGGAGCTGATCAAGACAACGACGCGGCAAGGCGCGGCACCGGGACCGACATAGCTCGGCGGAACGGCGGAAGGGCGGGACGATGGAACGAAGGAACGGAAGGAACGGCGATACGAGGGAAGGGTGGAACGACGGAACGGGGGACGGAGGGAACGACACGTTCCGACGTTCCGCCGGGGATGGGCTGCGGGGCGGCGGGGGACCGCCGGTTCCTGGGGGGTGATGCGGGGTTGGACCGCCGAGTCTACTGCCGTGTCAGATACGCCAGGCGCGAGGAGAGCTCGAACTGGTTGACGTCTTTCAAGCCGGATGAGATGGCCTCGAGCAGCTTGGACAGACCCTCGGTCGCGTAGGAGAAGCCCTTCCGCTCCGCCTCCCACGCACCCGGCCTGGCAACCATGGGGCGCTGGCGCGGCTGCATGTGCAACAGACGCCGATCCACCGTCGCGTGAGAGAACCGATCTTCGAACTCAGCGGCGAACATCTCGAGGTTGCTGGACGGGTTCGGCAACTTCAGGTCACCGAGCCCTGAGAAATCCACCACATCCTGGTCCACACACATCCTCACCAGCTCGCCTTTCGGGGAGGCGTAGACGTCCAGGAACCCCAAGGTCTCCTGGGCGCCCTCCCCCTCCCCGCCACCGACGGCACTCGTGCGACCACCCAATCCGCCGAACCCAACCAGGCTATCCCGGGTCATGAAGACGCTGCTGGTGCGATGACGCAATCCCTCGGTCAACGAGCTTCCGGTTGACCTTCCGCCGCCCACGCCCACGCGTTGTCGTGGTGTGCAGAACACCGCCGTGACCGGCATATCGTAGGGAAGTTCGACCTCAGCGTCGTCCAGCTTGGCCACCAGCGCCGTATCCGTGTAGGAGAATGACTTGACCATCGCCTGGCACGGGAGTTCCCCAAGCGTTTCTCCCTGCACCACCACCACTTTAAGCCCGGTTTCCTGCAACCGCTTGGCTGCTTCCTCTATGGTGCTGCGCTCTGTGCTGGCAAGCCAGATTTCCGGCACCGGATAGTTGGCCTTCATGCGCACTTCGGCGGGACTCAGACCCAACGCCGGGGCGGCCCGGCTGTGGTCGACTTCGTCGTGCGGCGGATCCGAGATGATCAGCGTGTGAGTGGTCACTGGTCGCAAAACTATATCGGGTTTCGACACCTGTCCAATGGGCCAGCGGTGGCGTCGTTGCGAATCGGTGGACAACGCTCCATTGTAGTGAAAGCACTTAGTGTGCATTGTGACGTACGACACATCTTGCACCACCCGGTGCTCCTATTAGAGTGAATGACCCTGAGCTGTCCCCACAGGGGCAGACGATTGTCACAGTCGCGCCTCCCAGTCTTCCCACACCGGGAGATCAAGGAGGACAGGTGACGCGTTCCGGCTTCACGCTGATCGAAACGGTCATCGCGCTGATCATCATCGGCGTGCTCCTGACGCTCGCCATACCCCGCGTCAAGGATCAGCTACTGCGGGAAAGCGTGCGGGGGGCCCGGCGCACCATGACCACGCACCTGGCCCGCGGCCGGGCCACGGCAGTGCACCGTGGGTGTCGCGCGGTTGTGCACCTGGACGAGGTGACGTCACGGGTCTGGGTCACGGCCTGCAACCTGCAAGGCGATGGCACCGACACGGTGGGTGTGGTTGACAATCTCGGCAGCCGCTTCGGTGTCACATGGGAAGCCGACGGTGACTCTGTGCTGTTCACTCCGCAAGGCGTCGCGTTCGCGGCGACGTCGATCGCGGTCACGTTCTCCAAGGCTGGCTTTTCGGATTCACTCGAGATTACACCGGTAGGACGCGCCGTATGGTGAAGAACGAGAAGGGCTTCACACTGGTCGAGCTCATCGTGGCAGTGACGGTGTTCACCTGGGCGCTGCTGGCGCTCCTCGGCGCGAACATGCTGGTGATTCAGCTGCTGGGCGCGGGCGACCGGGCGTCCACCGCTTCGTTCTATGCGCGCGAACGCATGGAAACACTACGAGGCCTGAGCTGCGGCGTCCTCAAAGACAGCAGCGAGACCAGGGGTGACATCTACGACCTCTCGTGGGACGTGGAGGACGCGTACGCCGGGAGCGCCCGGCGCGTACAGCTCCTGGTGTCCTACCCGTCGCTCCCCGGCGCCACCCGCACGGACACCGTGGAGAGCCTGGTGCTATGCGTCCGGTAGGCGAGCGGGGGTTCACCCTCATCGAGCTGCTGGTGGTCGTCATCGTGTCCTCGGTGATCCTGGCTGCCATCTACCAGACGATCGGATCAACCCAGCGGATCACCGGCACACAGGTGCAGCGCGTGCATGTGCAGCAAAACACCCGGGCGGCCACGCTGTTCTTGACCTACGCCCTGCGGGAGCTGGACGCCACCGACAACGACATCGCCGCCGTGAGCGACACCGCCCTGCGTATCCGAGGCGTGCGTTGGGCGGGAGTGCTCTGCACCGACCCCGTAGACGTCGGAGGCGACGTCGGTTTCGTGCTGCGTAACTCCATGCATTTCGGCATCCGCCAACCCAACTCGACCCTGGACTCGATTCTGCTATTCCGCGACGGCGACCCCACCCTGCGCACCCAGCGCGCCGACGACCGCTGGCTGGTCGGCGCGCTGCAGTCCACCACCGACGGGACCTGCCCCGACGGCACGGGGGGGAAGGTGGTCACGGTGAGGATCTCCGCCGCGTCCGGCGGTCGCGACTCCACCGTCGGCTTTGTGACCGCAGGCGCGCCGATTCGCGGCTTCCAGATGGAAGAAATCTCACTGTATCAATCTGGCGGAGAGGCCTGGCTGGGACGCCGCTCTGCAGATCGAGGGGGGGGATGGAGTGAGTGGCAGCTGCTCGTCGGGCCGCTGACGGCCGACGGAATGGCTTTCGCCTACTACGACACCACCGGGGCGGTGACAGCAACCCTGGCGGACATCGCCAGCGTCGGTCTCGTCGTGCGGGGGCGCTCTCCCGCCCGAGCGTATCTATCCACCGGCGGCATCGGTTACGTGCAGGATTCGGTCATAACCCGCGTCACGCTCCGCAACAACCGGGGGTTCTGATATGGCACACCACATGATGTCCACGTCGAAGCCGCGCGACGAGCGGGGGATCGCGCTCATCGTGGCGGTTCTAGGGATTGTGGTGGTGGGCGCCCTGTTCACGGGTTTCTTCATGGTGGCCGTGCAGGAGAACCGGGTGGGCCATAACTCCCGGCGAGCGGAGCAGGCTTTCGCGGCCGCCGAGCACGGCATTAACGCGACCATCGCCAACTGGAACGCCATGTCATGGAACGACCTCGCCGTCATGGCGAGCGACACGGTGTGGGGGACGTTGTCCGGAGGCACCGGCTCGTACGCCGGCAGGGTGCAGCGACTCAATAACGAGATCTTTCTGGTGGACGTCACCGGCGTCGCCAACGCCGGCCGGGCGCGGCAGCGGATCGGAGCGTTCGTGAAGCTGCGCAACCTGTTGTTCGACATCCAGGCCGTGCTCACCACGCGGGGGAACAGCCAGATCGGCGGGAACGCGGGGGTCAATGGCAACGACCAGGGAGGGCCGTGGGGTAAGTGTCCGCCCCTGGAGGGCCTCAAGCCCGGCATCCGGATCCCGGATGCCGACCAGCTCACGTTCGGCGGCGGCTGTAAGAGCGCCAGTTGCATCGATGGCGACCCTCCCGTGGACGTAGATCCCAGCATCGACGACGATACGTTCTTCGAGTACGGCGACGCGGACTGGGACCTGCTGGTGTCCCTAGCGACCAAACGGCTTCCCGGCGACAACTATCAGAACATCGGGCCGAGCCTGACGGGCGGAGGGGACTGCAACACGGCGGATATCAAGAACTGGGGCGACCCCGAGAACCCCACCGCACCGTGCGGAGATTATCTGCCGATCATCTACGCGCCCGGCAACCTGACGGTGAATACGGGCGTCGGGCAGGGGATCCTCCTAGTGGAGGGTGACCTCTCGGCCCAGGGCAAATTCGAGTTCTACGGCATCGTCATCGTCAAGGGGAGTCTCATGTCTGCGGGCAACGGCAACAAGTTCCACGGCGGGGTGATGGCGGCGAACTTCTACATCGACAACAACATGATCTTCGGCACGGTCGACCTGGCCTATTCCAGCTGCGCCCTCGCCCGGGCCCAGCAGGCCGGCTCAGGAGGCACTCCCCTCCGGTCGCGGGGGTGGATACAGCTGTTCTAGGGCGGACGGTTCGGCGGTACGACCGTACGACGGAAGGGCGGAACGACGGAAGGACGGGACGGGCGCTGCGAGGGCAGCATGATCACCTTCCGTCGTTCCTTCTTACCGCCGAGCCGCCTGGGACGGGCTGCGGGGCAGCGGGGACCGCCGGCGGGATGGGTAGTGCGGCGGGGCTTCAGCGTGCCGTGAGGTAGGCCAACCGCGAGGAAAGCTCCAGATGGCCGAGGTCCGCCAGATGGGGTGAGACAGCCTTGAGCAGCTTGAGCAGGCCGAAGCTCCCGTAGGAATAACCCCTCCGCTTGTCCGCGTGTGCCAGGCCAGCGGTGTGCCGCTGACGAAGCTGCATGTTCATCAGCCGCCGGTCGATGCGGGCGTTTCTGAACCGCTTCTCTATCTCTTCTTCCAGGTGCCTGAGGTTGCCCACCGCGCTGGGTCCCGCTAGCTCCCCCAGCCCGGAGAAGTCCACCAGCTCCGGCACGATGGCAAGTCGCAGCAGGCGGTCCACCCGCGGCGCGTAGATATCGAGAAACGGCGAGGTCTCGAGAATCTCCTCCACGCTCGGAACCTGGGCACCTGGGGCGAGACCTTCCTCCGCCTCACTGAGTCGAGCCCGTGAAGCACGGCTCGTTCGGACAGCGTCTTGCTCACGCAGGGTACAGAAGACAGCGATCATCGACACATCGTAGCCCAACACCTCTGCGGCGTCTTCGAGCTGTGCACTGAAATGCACATCGTGGAACGCAAAAGACTTGGCCAGTGTACGCGGTGGAACTCGGAGCAGATCTTCCCCTGGAATTGCCGCGACATTGAGACCCGCGCCCCGCAACGTGGCCGCGGCTGCCTCCATCTTCTCCTGATTGGTATGGGCCAGCCAGATCTCGGGCACGGGGTAGTGGGACTTCACGTTCACATCGACGGGGGGAAGACCGAGACACTGCGCGGCCTTCGCGGCGTTAACCTGGCCGTGGGGCGGGTTCGAGACGACGAGCGTGTAGGGCTCCACCTCACCCAAAAGCTATGCTTTCCCGCGACCCCTGTCCAACTCGGGGTGGAAGGATGGAACGACGGAACGAGGGACGGACGGTACGACGGAACGAGCCTCAAAGCAGCGAGTTCCAGCGGTGCCACCTTCCGCCGTACCGCCGTTCCGTCGGGGGCGGAGGCCAGGGGCTGCCAGCGCGGCGCGACCCGATAGAAACCCGAAGACCGGTTGACTTTGGCATTTCCCGGCTTAGCAATTGAGCAGTAGCGCCCGTGCTCTGGCCCAGAGTTTGGCGATGTCGCGCATCTTGGTCATCGACGACGACGAGGTAACCCGAGTAGCCCTCGGCTCAGTGCTTGAAGGTGCAGATCACGAGGTCTCCTATGCGCCCAATGGCGAGGTAGGGTTCTCCTTCTACCAGCGGGAGCCCTTTGATCTCGTGATTGTGGACCTCGCAATGCCGGTCAAGAGCGGCCTGAGAACGATCCGGGAGTTGCTCGAGTTCGACAAGACTGCCCGCATCATCGCGATCTCGGGGGTTAGCCCGGAGCAATTCCCGCTGGCTGAGGACTATGGGGCGCTCCGCACGCTGCTGAAACCGGTGAAGCCCCCCGATCTACTGGAGGCGGTGGACGGGGCCCTCAGGAAGTCGATCGGGTGGGACGCGATGGACATTCTGTAGCGCAGCCCCTCACGTTATCTTCCGCACCCCCGCACAGCTTACGTCCCTGGCCCCTCGTCCAACGGCAGGACGCCGGACTTTGGATCCGGAAATGCTGGTTCGAGTCCAGCGGGGCCAACTTGTTGGCCAACTAGGAGTTAAGCCGGAACCTCTCGTGACCCATCATGCTGTACGCAGGTGCCAGCCCTGCGTGGGGCAAGGGATTCGTCGGGTCCTTGTCGATGGCCCACTGCATCAACGCCAGACCTCTTTCGAATCCCTCCGGTGTCATGGTGTTCATGAAGAACCTGCCCTTGAGATAAGCCTCGTACGCCTCGGGGTCGACGGGCGGGGCGCCCGCCAGCCGTGCCTGCTCCTGTGGGGTTAGCTGTAACCTGATTTGCCGAGTCATCGCAGCCACCATCTCGTTCTGCAGCGCGAGAACGTTGCGTACCTCCCGCTCGTATCGGTGCGCCCACAGGTGCTCCTCCGTCGCCGCATCGATGAGATGGGCCGTGATCTGCACGCGATCGCCCGAACGCAGCACCGACCCTGTAACCAGTGCGTCCACGCCCAGCTCGCGCGCGATCCGCCGCAGCGGCTTGTCAGTTTGCTGGTAACGCATCACCGACCTGCGGGCAATCACTCGTCGGAGGCCGCTGAGCTTGGCCGCGCGGCGCCGGGTGGCCCCCAACTCACGCTCTCTTGCCCGTCGCATACCGAGCGGTAGTTTCGAAGGGTCGATTGAAATTCGTGTGCGGACATCGGGGCTCCGCAGAGTTCCGCGGAGGCCGCACCGTTCCGATTTCGGAGATGGAGGAACTCGCACATGGTTTTGACGATGAGCTGGGGGTTAACCGCTCTGGCGGCGACCGCGCTGCTCGCATTATTCCTGTTTGCGCTGGAACGGCGCTGGCTGGCGGGTTACCGGCGGGGGTTCTTGATCACCCTGATGCTGGCGCTAGGAGGCATCGGAGTCACCTCTTCGATCCTCCTCGGCGCGTGGGGATTCAATTCGGCGGAACGCCTCCTCTCCGCACAAGCGGTCCAGCACTTGGGAAACATCGAGGGCATCATTGAAAGCGAGGTCAGCGGTTCGCTCGATCAGGCCATGACCTCGCTGGATGCGATCGCGGACGCCTCGAAGCGCGGCCTCTCTTCCGGGGACGCCAGTCTGATACGCCAGTCGCTTCGCGATCTCCAGCACGCTAATCCCAGCTTCTTACAGTTCAACCTCATCGACCGGCACGGCAATTCGGTGTTGACCGTCGATCCGAGCGCAAAGTCCGAGGCCATCGGCCGCGTGGCGATTGCCTACGGCCTCGAGGGTGTCCGTTTCGCCAGCGATCCCCACTACTCCGCGGCACTCGGCCGCTACGTCCTCACTATTGGCGTCCCGGTCAAGTCCACGTCGGGAGAAGTGGCCGGATTTCTGGCCTCCAGTTTCGACATCCAGGGAGTGCTGACCCGCATCGTCGCTTCCACCCGATTCGGGGAGACAGGCTATTCGGCCATCGTCGGCCAGGATGGCCTGATGCTGGCGCACCCTAACCCCCAGCGTTTGCGAGACAACGTGTCCCAGTATCCCGCTGTGCGCGCCGCGCTCCGGGGCGAAGAGGGTTCGGCGGTCGCAGTGAACAATGAGGGGAAAGAGATGCTTTACGTCTACCGTGCGCTAGACGGTACGGCGACCGTTAATCCGAAACCGATGGTGCTCATGACGGAAATGCAGCAGAGCGAGGCGTCCGCAGCCCTTGTCACCTTGCGTAGGCAGTTCATCTTCGGTGCCGCGGTCTTTACCGCACTCTGTCTGCTGGTGGCGTGGTGGATCGCGCACAGTTTGCGGAAGCCTTTGTCCAGTCTCTTGAATGAGGTTAATCTGATCGATTCGGGCGAACTCACGGCCCGCATCGCCGATCCCGGCCGGGACGAGTTCGGCCAGCTGAGCGTCTCTTTGAATCGGATGGCGAAAGGATTGGAAGAAAAGGAGTTCATCAAGGAGGTTTTCGGGAGGTACGTGACGAAGCAGGTCTCGGAAGAGGTGATGAGGGGAGACGTGAATCTGGGGGGCGAAAGCCGGTGCGTCACCATCCTCTTCTCCGACATCCGCAGCTTCACGGCCCTGGCCGAGCAGATGGCGCCCACCGAGGTGGTCGCCTTCCTGAATGACTACTTCAGCGAAATGGTGGAAGCCGTCTTCGAGCAGAGCGGCATACTCGACAAGTTCATCGGGGATGGGATGATGGCCGTCTTCGGTTCGCTGGGCAAGACTTCGGACCACCCCCGGCGCGCCGTGATGGCGGCGCTGCGCATGAAAGCCCTGCTGGGGAAGATCAACGGCGAGCGGGCGATGAAGGGCCTGGCCCCCATTTCCATCGGGATCGGGATCCACACCGACGAGGTGGTCGTCGGCAACATCGGTTCGCGCAAACGACTCGAGTACACGGTCATCGGTGATGGCGTCAACACCTCCTCGCGGGTGCAGGCTCTCAACAAGGAGTTCGGCACGACCATTCTCATTACCGGGGCCACTTACGAGGCAGTCCGTGGCGAGTTTGAATGCCGTCCCATGCCCGAAGTGCCTCTGAGGGGCAAATCCCAGAGACTGGCCGTGTTTGAAGTGCTGAGTCTCAAATCGTAGCACGCGCCCACTGCTGCTCCGGAAATGAAGACCCCAGGCATCGCCACTGCCTGAGATGCGGGGCCACTGTTGTGAGAAGACTCGGATACCCTCAGTCGCCTCGACGCCCAAGACGAACACCTCACTCGTTTCACGCCGCACCCTCGACCCTCGCGCACCACGGGCCCGGCGCGAGCGTCAACCGCCACTCGGGGACCGAGTTCCATTGGCGGCTTCTACTAGCTCGATACCCGCCCCACCGGAATATCTAGGCTCCTAGGAACCCCGGGAGGGAGGCCCGTCGGCAGGCCAGCCCCCCGTGTCCGGGTCACCACCCCTGGTTCGAGAGGCTCGCGCGCGATAGGAGAGATCGACTATGGCAGCGCTGAAGAAGCTGTTCAGTAAAGCGGAACTCGAGAAGCTCCCAGCCGAGCTCAAGACCCTACTGCAGCAGATGCGGAAGGAGCGGGCCGCCTACGAGAGCTTGGTCACCCGGGCGGAGGGCACGGTGAAGCAGGCCGAGCAGCTCGCTGAGCCGGTTGCGCAGACAGAGGAAAAGGTCGATCAACTCAAGCAGCGGCTAGCGGCGTTCGACGAACTCATGTCGCAGCTCAGCGACCTCACGCAGGGTGCCGCCGCGCTCGACCAGGGACAGCGCGACACTCAAGCCCGGCTCGACGAGACCAAGCGCATCGCCGATCGTGCCCGGGACGAACTCGACGAAATGCGTGGTCCGATGACGGAGATTCTGGCGCTCAAGGAGCAGCTACCCGGAATCCTCGAGCTGGCAGAGCCGGTCGCGGAATTGCGGACCCAGGCCGGCACGCTCGACAGCCAGCTCAGCGAGCTGGCCGAGCGGTTGGACAAGCTCCGGGGCGAACATGAGAAGATCGCTAGTGCCAGCGCCGACGCGCAGTCCCGCCTGGCGGAGTCCGAGAAGGAGCGTAAGACAGCAGCCAGCAGCGTGAAGGACCTCTCGGCGCGGGTCACCAAGTTCGAGACCACAGCCGAGCAGCTCCGCGAGCTTCTGACGGAACTGCCGAACGTCAAGCGCGAGCTGGGGACACTCCGCACGCTGGCAGAATATGTGTCACAGAAGGCGGCGACGCTCGAAGGTCAGCGTGACACCGTGGAGCGGGCGACGACGCGCGCCGAGCGACTCGCGGACCTCGTCAGCCAGGTCGATCGGCAGCTGCAGGAGCAGCAGACGAACGCGAAGTTCCTGAACAAGCTCCAGACAAACGTCGAGCAGATCAAAAAGATCCACGAAAGCGTCATGGAGCGCGCCGAGGAGATCCAACAGAAGCATCGGGTGATCGAGGCGGAGGACCGCACGCGGCGGGAGGAATTCACCTCCCTGCGGGACGAGGTGCAGAAGTCGATGAGCCAGTTCCAGTTCGAGCGGGAAGGACTGGACACAGTCAACCAGCGCGTGGCCGAGCTTCGCCAGGCGCTGAGTGGGGTCGAGAAGCAGTTGCCCACGGTGGAGGAGGCGCGAACCACGATCGGGAGCGCGGTGTCGGATGCGGAACAGCTCGCCGGCCGCGTCCAGAGCATCACCCAGCAGGTCGCCGACCTCGAAACCGATGCCGCGACCGCCCAGGCCGTGCGGGCCGACGTGCGGCAGTTGGAGGAGACGGTCCGGAACCTCGCGCGCCAGATGGAGAAGATCGCCCAGCCCGCGGTCAAGTCGCTGGATGAGGCCGAGGCCCGGGTAGCGCAGCTGGACGAGGCCGTCTCGGCACTCGAGGAGCGGGCGCGAAAGCTCGAGGGCTACGAGGAGCGCCTCGCCCAGGTCGGCCGCGAGCTCAGCTCCCGCGAGACTGCCCTGGAAAAAGCGCTGGAGCAGCTCGATCACGCCAGCACGCTGCGGCAGCAGGCTGCGGGTATGGTCGGCGAACTCGGGCAGGAGTCGGAAGCGCTCCGCCAGCGCCTGGAAGGAGCGGCGGAGGCGGGCGAGCGTGCGGGGCGGTTGCTCCAGGAACTCGACGAGCGGACGAGACAGCTCGAGGAGGCACGGACGCGGATCGTCCAACTGGAGAACAAGCTCACTGAGTTGGGGGCGGTCGAGGAGCGAGTGGATCGGTCGCTAGAGCTCGCGACCGAGCGTCAGGCAGCAGTCGATACCATGCGGTCGGATCTCCAGCGGCTGTTCGAGGTTGCCGACGCCACCATGGAGCAGGTGCGGGGCGTAGCGGCGCTCCAGCAGGAGATCGAGGGACGCCGGCATTCGCTGGATTCGGTGATCGTGGAGCTGCGAGAGCTGGATCGGCACGCGGAGTCGCTGGAGGAGCGGAAGAGGCAGTTCCAGGAGGCGGAGGAGCGCCTTTCCAGGCTCGACGCTCTCCTGATCGACCTGCAGTCGACCCTCCAGACGGTGCTCGATCAGAAGGAGTTTCTCGAGAAGGTCGTCCAGACGGCAGGCTCCCTCGCCTTCCAGACGATGCAGGCGGAAGCCGCCATCAATACGTTGCGCGAGGAGCGGGAGGCGGCTGGCAAGAGTCCGGGACAATAGGGGCGCCGCTGTCGCGGTCGTAGGCAACCTGAGGCCGTGCGCCGCGCTCGGGAGGGCGTGTGGCCGACGCACCAACGCGCCCCCACGGGCCAGCGCCTCGCATCTCATCTCTCCCTTGAGTCCCCCCTAGCGGCGTCTTACCTGAGCCAACACCTCCGATTGCAGGATCCCAGGTATGCAACAGCCCTGGACCCCTTGCGCACCTCATGACATATCTCCCTTGAGCAAGAGGCATGCTATCAACAAGGAGACTCACTGCCGGCTTACTGGAAGGCACCTATGACTAGCCTGCCGAACCGTCTGCAACCGGCCTCCCACCGACCGCCCCCCGATCATAGCACACGAACCAATGCCGAGCCGAGCCGCCTGGCGTTACTGCTGCGCCGAGTCTGGACTCTGCTGCTCGTGGGCTCAATCGGTTGTGCGGAGGCACCGGCCGACCTGCTCTTGGTCAACGGCCGCGTGTACACCTTCACGTGGGACGATCCGGCCCCCGACGGCACCCCGGCAGCCACCGCTCCCCACTCAGTCGAGGGCTGGCGGCCTGACGCCACGGCCGTCGCCATCCGCGGCGGAGAGATCGTCTTCGTCGGAAGCGACCAAGCCGCCGAAGTCTACCGGGGTCCCGACAGCCGCGTTATCGACGTCGACGGTGGTGCGGTGCTCCCCGGCCTGGTGGACTCACACGTCCATATCGCTGGGTTGGGCGCCGCCCTCGAGCAGGTCGATCTGGTCGGCGTCTCGACGGAGATCGAGGCTGTCGAGCGGGTGGTGGCCTGGGCCGTCAACGTACCCGAGGGGGAGTGGATCGTGGGATGGGGCTGGGACGAGGGGGCGTGGGCCAATCGCTACCCTGACATGCGGCTCTTGAGCGAGCGGGTCCCTGATCATCCGGTTTACCTCAGAGGTCTCCACGGGTTTGCCGCGTGGGGTAACCGCCTGGCGTTCGAGCGAGCGGGCATCACCCCCCAGACGGTGGCGCCGGAAGGCGGCGCAATCCGGAAGGACGCTAGCGGTCGTCCGACCGGGATCTTGTTGAACAACGCCGTCCAACTGCTCGCGGCGGCGATTCCACCACCGACCCACGCGCAGCTCAAGACCCGGGTCGTTGCCGGATTGGAAGCGATGGCGGCAGCAGGATACGTGGGGGTACACGAGGCGGGTGCCGGCAGCGCGCTAATGGCGGCCCTGGAAGACCTCGAAGCAGAGGGAAGCCTGCCACTTCGGGTGTATGCGATGCTCGCCGGGAGGGACGAGGAGCTGATCCGAGCCTGGCTCGCTACAGGACCCGTCACCAATGCCGAGAGCATGCTCATCACTCGATCCGTCAAGGCATTCTACGATGGTGCCCTTGGGTCTCGCGGCGCCCGCCTGATTGAGGATTACGCAGACCGACCCGGCCATCGAGGGGTGAGCGGTGACGAGTACGGCTTCGACGAGGCGCTGGTCGCGCAGATGATGGGAGCCGGTTTCCAAGTCGCAATACACGCGATCGGCGATGCGGGCAATCGGGAGACCTTGGACTTCTTAGAACGCACGTTTGCCAGTGATCCTGACGCGAAGATCTGGCGGCACCGCATCGAGCACGCACAGGTGCTCCACCCGACCGACATCCCCCGGTTTGCCGCCCTCGATGTCATTGCCTCGATGGAGCCGCCGCACGCAGTGGAAGACAAGACATGGGCCGAGGATCGTCTCGGGCCGGAGCGGGTGCGGTATGCGTATGCGTGGCGGGCTCTGCGGCAGGTGGGAGCGCGCCTCGTATTCAACTCCGATCTCCCCGGCTCGGATCACGACATCTTCTATGGGCTGCACGCAGCGATCACCAGACGTGACAAGGAGCTCCAGCCAGAGGGTGGGTGGTACGCCGAGCACCGGATGACCCCAGAGGAGGCCGTGAGGGGGTACACGGTGTGGCCGGCGTACGCCGCGTTCCTCGAGAACGAGACAGGGGTGCTGGCACCCGGCAGATGGGCCGACGTCACGGTGATGGACATCGATCCGATGGTTCTGGGAGACAGCGCGCCCGAGGGACTACTGGAGGGATCCATTCTACTTACGGTGGTGGCTGGTCGAGTCGTCTACGAAGCAGGGCGCTGACTGCAGCCCAGTTGGCGCGGCACACCAGACCACCGACTGCCGCGTCGTACGACGCACGACATCGGTCAGCCACAGGGGAGGAAGACGGTGAATTCAAAGCTCACAGCAAGGATGGTCGTGGCGCGGCTTGTCGTTATTCTCGGCGCGAGCTGGCTCGCCGGCTGCGGAACGCGACCCGCCGATCTCGTCCTCCAAAACGGGAGGATCGTGACCGTCGACTCTGCCAATCCTGAAGTGCAGGCCCTTGCGATTCGAGGACAGACAATCGTCGCCGTCGGAAGTGACGAGGAGATACAGCCATACGTCGGCCCCGCCACCGAGGTGATCGATCTGGACGGCCGGCTCGCGATCCCGGGCTTTATCGAGGGGCACGGACACTTCATGAGCCTGGGTCGGTCCAAGATGATTCTCGACCTCACCGGCGCGGCTAACTGGGACGAGATCGTCGCCATGGTGGCCGAAGCTGTTCCAGGAACCGAGCCCGGTGCGTGGATTCTCGGACGGGGTTGGCACCAGGAGAAGTGGGATCGCGTGCCCTCGCCCAGCGTCGAGGGGCTGCCGACGCATCGCAGCCTGAGCCGGGTCTCACCCGACAACCCGGTGTTCCTCACCCACGCCAGCGGTCACGCCTCTTTCGCCAACGCCCGGGCCATGGAGTTGGCAGGCATCACGTCGGAATCCCCCGACCCACCCGGTGGCGAGATCGTGCGAGATGCCCGCGGCACCCCAACCGGCGCCCTGCGAGAGAAGGCACAGGTCCCGGTGCGCGACGCGATCGCCCGTTCCCAGGCACAGCGCTCGCCAGAAGAGGTTGATGCGGACGAGCGCAGAGCGGTGGAACTCGCGAACGAGGAACTCCTGGCAAAGGGTATCACCAGCTTTCACGACGCCGGTGCATCGTTCGAGACCATCGACTTCTTCCGGCGACTCGCCGACGAAGGGAAGCTGCCGGTCCGTCTCTACGTGATGGTCCGATACGCGTCGAACGAGGAGATGGCGGAGAAGCTTCCCGACTATCGGATGATCGGCTACGGCGAAGGGCGCCTCACCGTCCGCTCCATCAAGCGGCAGGTCGACGGCGCGCTGGGTCCCCACGGGGCATGGCTGCTGGAGCCATACATGGATCTCCCCACGAGCACCGGCCTCAACCTGGAACCCCTGCAAGACATTGCTCGGACCGCCGAGCTGGCCATCGAGCATGGCTTCCAGGTGAACACTCATGCCATCGGAGACCGTGGCAACCGAGAGGTCCTCGACCTGTACGAACGAGTCTTCCAGGCCAACCCCGACAAGACAGACCTGCGCTGGCGGATCGAGCACGCCCAGCATCTTCATCCCGACGAGATTCCCCGGTTCGCCCAACTCGGGGTCATCGCAGCCATGCAGGGAATCCACTGCACGTCGGATGGCCCCTGGGTGATCAAGCGCTTGGGGAGACAGCGAGCCGAAGAGGGTGCCTACGTCTGGCGGAAGCTCATGCAATCCGGAGCTATTGTCGCCAACGGCAGCGACGCACCGGTGGAGGACGTCGATCCGATCGCCAGCTTCTATGCGTCGGTCTCGCGGAGGACGAAAGACGGATCTGCCTTCTTCCCAGACGAGCGTATGAGCCGGGAGGAAGCCCTCCGATCCTACACGCTGAACAACGCCTACGCGGCTTTCGAGGAGGACGTCAAGGGATCGCTGGCTTCCGGCAAGCTCGCAGACATCGTGGTGCTGTCGAAAGACATCATGACGATTCCCGAGGATCAGATCCCAACTGCTCAGGTCGTGTACACGATCGTCGGGGGCAAGGTGCTGTACCAGCACGAGGCCACCGGCCCCGTGGTGCGGCGTTAGGACGGAACGACGGAACGACGGAAGGATGGACTGACGGCCGGGCGGTCGGAGATGTGGGTCAGTTCTACCGACGGGTCACGCCTTCCGGATTCTGCCACGGCACGGCTGTTGCCGTTGGCGACGACATGGCTGCACCGCTCAGGAAGCCCATCCAGGGCATTACGAGCACCGCACTGACGGCGGTCTCACTCTTCCTGATGCCGTACGGCGTGGGGAGCCTACTCGTTTCTGCACCGGGGACGAGCCCGGTTTCGTCCTGGCCGGCACTCGCTATGGCAGCCGCCCTCGTACCCGTGTGGTGGAGGCGGGTCCGCAGACAGGACGGATCTCCGTAGTCTGCGTCCCGCTGAGGTCATCTCCTTTTCGCGTGCGGCTTCAACTCCCACAACACGTTCACGATCACCCACTTCCCGTCCCACTTGGCCACATGGAGGTAGTCGATCCAATCGGAGGCATCGACCCGCACGCTCGCGGCATTCTCGAAGATATCGAGGATTGCGACGTCCTTGAGCTGACGTTCCTTCGGAGTGCGAGCACCGGAGCCGGCCGCAGTGACCTGGACTAGCCGCTCGGCGGTCATGTGCTGCAGGCGGCTCTCCCCCGACTGAGGGTCGGTCATGACGATACGTTTCGCCAGCTCCGGATGCAGGGCGCCCTTCATCCGTTCCGCATCCCCCTCGTACCAGCCCTCGATGTAGTCCAGCGCTGTCTGCCGGATCGCAGCCGAGTCGGCCGCCGTCTGCGCATGCGATGCGCCGACCCCAACCAGCGCACTCGCGAATACCAGCGGTAGCACTCTCCTCATGGTCTCCCCCGTGGATCATTGCACTGCGGTACGTCAGGAGCTGCTGCCCCGGTTGCCGCACTCGCCTCCCAGGGTTCGGGGACTGGTGGCAGTGCTAGCGTGAGTAGCCCAACACGACTCGCGCCTGGCGATGGCGAGCGGCGGGAATGCGGGGCGAGATGGGCGCGGATTGCCACGCCACGACGGTCATGAGTCAGGTGATCTTCAACACCTGATCGTGCGGACGCGCGCGCTCAACCACCTGAATTGCGATTTCCTCACCCGCCTTTGCCCGCTCGACCTTCTTGTGCTCCACCTCCATAGAGGTGATCCGCTCAGTGAAGTCAGTCGTGTGACCGAGGAAATGTACTTCATCGCCGACTGCTACCTCCCCGTCGGTCACCTTGACCACGGCCACTCCCGGTCCCTTGAAGTAGTGCGTGACGGTTCCGACAAGTTGTTCGGGCATAGTGGTCCTCCTCAGCGGTGGCGTGCGGCGTCATTCTCCCATCGACGCTCCGGCTGTCCCTAATATCGCAGGCCCGCCGAGCCGACCGCCAGGGTGATTCCCTCTCAGCCCCTATCAGCGATTGCACCTCCAGTGCGCGCGTTCTATTGTTGGCTTCAAATGAGCAGGATGTTCCGGACCACCCACCTGGCGTGGCTCTGTCTCCTCAGTCCAGCGCTCTGCCGAGCGCAAGAGATAACCCCTGGGGGACTCCAGCTCACGGGGTTCCCCGCCCTCAACTACAACTCAGACGAAGGATTTGGATACGGCGTGGTCGCAGGCGTCTATCGCTACGGTGCGGCCGGCCAGCAACCCTACCTCTGGTCCTTCGAGCCCACAGTCTTCTTCACGACCGGAGGGCGCCGGGAGGTGTCGGCCGTCGCGGACGCGCCCTTCGTGTTCGGCGGCGTGGGTAGGCTGACCCTGGTCGTGGGATTCGAGCGCGACTGCTGCCAGCCGTACTTCGGTCTGGGCAACGCCTCGGTGTATGACCCGGATCTGGCAAAGCTGGAGTCCGGCCCGAGCTTCTACACCTACGCCCGGCGTCGCTGGAGCGCGGTTCTCAACCTGCAGTGGCGAGCCCGCAGGAACGTGCGGATCCTGACCGGTTTTGCGGCACACCACAACGCCGGGGAGAGCCGCGACCCCAACACCCTGTTCGCGCAAGACAGTATCACGGGGCTCCTCCCCGCCCCTCAACTATCGGCGGCGTCCATCGGTCCCAAGGTGGGGATTGTGCTGGACAGCCGGGACCACGAACGCGATCCACACCATGGCCTGTGGGCGGAAGTACTCTTGTGGCAAGGCCTCCGGCTGACGGGGAGCGAGCATAGTTTCACGCGCCTCACGGGAACGGTCCGTGCCTATGTCCCACTGGGCAGCAGCCTCACGGTCGCCGGGCGGCTGGTGGGGGAGTGGGTAGCAGGGACGATGCCGATGCCCATGCTCCCCGACATCGCCTCGTCGTTCCGCGATTTCACGGGGCTCGGCGGGGACAAGTCCATCCGCGGGGTGCTCCGGAACCGCTATCTGGGTGCATCGCGGTTCCTCGCCAACCTCGAGCTCCGTTGGCGCGGCAGGCCGTTCGGCTTTCTGGGTCAGCGATGGCGACTTGGCACGCTGGCCTTTGTGGACACCGGGCGTGTGTGGGGTGACACAGACGCTGCGGCGGATCAGGGTTTACATTGGGGGGGTGGGGGTGGACTTCGCGTCACGTGGGGCGAAACGTTCATTATCGCGATGGACGTGGCCCACGGATCGGAGGCCGGACTGCAGACGTATATAGGATTAGGCCAACTCTTCTAGCCCGCCGAATGCCGGCGGGGGCGAGATGCCGAGGCAAAGGCAAGCATGAGCACTGTGCTTTTCCACCGAACGAGCATAGCCGAGGCACGTTCGATCGTGCAGCACGGCTTTGAGGACGTCGACTGGGACTTCGGACTCAAGGACGCCCGAACTGGCGAGGATACCGTCGTAACCGGCGTGTGGCTCACGGACCGGCCGATCGGCCGCGATGAAGGGATCGACGGGGACGCGCTGCTCGAGGTGACCGTCGATCTCACCGAAGAAGAACTGAAACCCTTCGAACTCGAAGGCATGCTGTGGGACACGCAGCTCTGGATTGCGTCGGCCGAACTGATCAACGCCCACGGGAAGGCCCGGATCCTCGAAGTCGATCCGCGGACGTCGTGGTGGCATGAGGCCCTGGACACTGAGGAGTAATGCCGACGAGCCGTGGACAGACCGCCTAGCGCCACAGCAACGCCATCATTCCCACCTACACGTCTCATCGCGCGGGGCCCAGAGCGTAGTCCCGGCTACCGCAAATCGACCACCAACTGACCAAAGCGAGGCAGCCAGCGATAAGGGGGGCGGACTCCGCCGGCGACGGCGTGTCCCAGCCTGCTAGAGGGTGTGGCGGCCCCTCGGTGCGGCCCGCTCACCGAGGTCGTCGAAGATGGCGAAACGCCGGCACTCTGCGCAGCGGAGCAACCAAACGGCGTTGCTACCTTCCGCACCCGCTACGGGCGTGTCGCTGGTCAGGGGCGTACCACAACGGGGACAGCCGAGCGGGGTACCTGGATGATTCAGCAGGTGTCGGATATGGGCCGCTTCCTCACTCGAAAACGGCGCGTCCGAAATCCGATCGGCGGGTGGCGGCATCGCCAGCTCCTCGAAAAGCCTCGCCAGGGGAGTCGGATACTCTGTGAACAAGATTACCTCAACCGGTCGAGCACGGCAACGTTGCCCTCGGCACGTCATGGCGCGAGCCCTTCTACGGCATCTAACCCGCCGGCACCAGACCGCGCCCGCCGGCCATCGGCGACTCGATCTTGGCTTCCCGTCTGCATCTAAGTACTTTGTCGGGGCTGTTATGGCCGAAATCTCCCTTACGAGCAGCAAGATGCTTCTCATGGCCGGGACGGCGAACCGCCCCCTGGCCGAGGAGATGGCTGGGCAGCTGAATCGGCCGCTTTGCTGCGTCACGATTCGGCGGTTCGCCGACGGTGAGATCTTCGTCAAGATCGACGAGAACGTGCGGGGGCAGGACGTCTTCATCATTCAGCCCACGAACCCACCGGCGGAGAACATTCTCGAACTGCTGATTCTTCTCGACGCGGTAAAGCGAGCCAGCGCGGCGCGTGTCACGGCGGTCATCCCCTATTTCGGGTACGCACGCCAGGACCGGAAGGACCAGCCACGGGTCGCCATCAGCGCCAAGCTGATGGCGAACCTGATCACTACGGCCGGAGCGGACCGGGTGCTCGGACTGGACTTCCACCAGCATCAGCTCCAGGGGTTCTTTGACGTTCCGGTGGACCACCTGTATGCGGCACCGGTGCTGGTGCAGCACTATCGGGACAAGACGCTGCACCGGCCAGTCGTAGTGGCGCCCGACGTCGGCGGCGCGAAGATGGCCCGGGGATTCGCCAAGCGGCTCGATGCGGCGCTTGCCATCATCGACAAGCGGCGTCCGTCCGCCAACGTTGCTGAAGTCGTCAACGTAGTGGGGGAGGTGGAGGGTTGCGATTGCCTCCTGGTGGACGACATGATCGACACGGGCGGCACGATGGCTGAAGGGATTCAGGCCCTCAGACGGTTGGGCGCCCGCGAGGTGTATTGCTGCGCCACGCACGCGCTCCTCTCAGGCCCGGCCGTGGATCGGCTGAGCGCGTCCGGCGCGACGGAGGTGGCCGTTACGAACACCGTCCGCATACCGGAGGAGCGCCGATTCGAGGGACTGAAGATCCTCTCGATTGGCCCGCTGCTCGCGCAGGCGATCCGATTCACCCACAGCGATCAATCAGTGAGTTCGCTGTTCGACTGAGGAAGCACGGATTCGTGGTAGAAGGACAGACATGGCTCAGACTGTAACACTCAATGCCGAACGGCGCAGCGGCACCGGAACGGGGGCCGCGCGGCAGCTCAGGCGCCAGGGACAGATTCCTGCGATCATCTACGGGCACGGGCGTCAGTCGGAAGCGCTCGCGGTCGCCCAGATGGACCTCGACAAGGTGCTGCACGACATCACGGGAGCGACGGTCATCGAGCTTGCGCTGGACGGCCACCCCGTGCGCGTGTTGATCAGGGAAATCCAGCGGCACCCAACGAAGAAGACGGTCACTCACGTGGACTTCTATGAGATCCACGCAGGCGAGAAGATCACCCTCGGCGTACCAGTCAACCTGGTAGGCTCGCCTGACGGAGTGCGCAACGCCGGTGGTGTGTTGGAGCAGTTTCTTCGCGAGATCGAGATCGAGGTCCTGCCGCAGCACATCCCCGAGCGGATCGACGTCGATGTGACCGAGTTGGGGGTGGGCAGCTCGCTCCACGTCGAGGATGTGATGGTTGCGAATGCCAAGATCCTGACGGATCCTGAAACGACCGTCTGCACGGTCGTTCCGCCGCGTGTGGAAGAGGCGCCGCCTGTGGAGGTCGTCGAGGAGGAGGAGGAGGTTGCGGAGCCCGAGCTCATCCGGAAGCCGAAGGCCGAAGAAGAGGCACAACTGCCCGAAGGCGAACCGCCCAAGGAGTAGCCACTGCGCGCCGTCGTCGCGCTGGGAAACCCAGGTCCCCAGTACGCGGTCACCCGGCACAATGCCGGCTTCCTGTTGGCCGATGTGCTGGCCGAACAGTGGCAGCTCCCCGATTTTCGGCGGGCAGAGCGCGCCCTGGTGTCGGAGGGCACGCGGGGTGACTTGTCATTCCTGCTAGTCAAGCCGTTGACTTACATGAACCGCAGCGGCGATGCGCTCAGCCCCATGCTCGCTTCTCCCGGATTCGATCCCGCCCGCGATCTCCTGGTACTGGTCGACGATCTCGCACTGCCGCTGGGTACATTTCGCCTGCGCGCGCGAGGCTCGGCGGGCGGCCACAACGGTCTCGAAAGCGTGGAAGCGGCGCTGGGAACCCAGGAGTACGACCGGCTCCGGATCGGTATCGGTCCGGTGCCCGACGAGGTAGAAGACCAGGCGGAGTTCGTCCTGGCACCCTTCCAGCCCGACGAACTGTCCGTCCTGGCGGACCTGCTGCCGCCGCTGGTCGATGCAGTCGAGTGCTGGCTCACGGAAGGCATCGAGGTCGCCATGAACCGTTTCAACCGAAAGGGAACTGAAGAGTGAGCGAATTCGCATTTCTGCCGACGTCCGCTATTGTCGCCGGGATCGTTGGCCTCATCATAGCCTGGCTCACCTTTTTCTACGTCCGCCGCCAGCCTCCTGGCAACCAACGCATGCAGGACCTGCAGCAGGCGGTCCACACCGGCGCGATGGCATTCCTGAAGCGGGAATACATGTATCTCCTCCCCTTCCTTGGCATCGTGGCGATCCTGCTCGGCCTGGTGATCGGCTGGGCGACGGCGGTCGCGTACCTGGGTGGCGGGATCTGCTCCGTCCTCGCCGGCTTCTTCGGTATGAACTCGGCCACCCGCGCCAACGCCCGCACCAGCGAAGCGGCTCGGGGCAAGGGACAGGCCATGGCCCTCCGCGTCGCGTTCAACGGCGGCGCTGTCATGGGACTGGCCGTGGCGAGCCTGGGGCTGCTGGGCATCGGGGTGGTGCTTCAGGTCTTCCTGGGGTCTCCCGAGACCGAGGGCGCCTGGCGGGCGTTCAGCGAGATCATCACGGGGTTTGCCATGGGCGCCTCGTCCATCGCCCTCTTTGCCCGTGTCGGCGGCGGGATCTACACCAAGGCCGCCGACGTGGGGGCCGACCTGGTCGGCAAGGTCGAAGCCGGGATTCCCGAGGACGATCCACGGAACCCGGCGACCATCGCCGACAACGTGGGGGACAACGTGGGCGATGTAGCCGGCATGGGCGCCGACATCTTCGAGAGCTACGTCGGAGCCGTCATCGCCACCATCGCCATCGCGGCCACCAGCCCCGCGATCACCGAACGGCTGGCGGCCGTCGCCCTGCCAATGCTCTTCATCATCACCGGCCTGGCGGCGAGCCTGATTGCGATCTGGCTGTTCCGCATCCTGGAAGGGTTCAGCCCGGCCGGTGCTCTGCGCTGGGCAACGTTCATCGCGGCGGGCCTCTTCTTGGCCGCCGCGTATTTCATCACCTCCCGGGTGAACGTGGGCCTGCTGGCCGGCGACGGTACGCCCAACCAGCTAGGACCGTTCTGGGCCGTCGTGGTGGGCACCATTGCGGGCATCATGATCGGCGTGACCACGGAGTACTACACGGCAGCCAGGCCGATCCGCATCATCGCCGAGGCTTCGCTGACCGGTCCCGCCACGAACATCATCTCCGGCCTTGCCGTCGGGATGCGCTCGACGGCGGTACCGCTACTGGTCATCTGCGGCGCGATCTACGTCGCCTACACCAACGCGGACTTGTACGGGATCGGCATTGCCGCCGTAGGCATGCTCGCGACGGTGGGCGTCACCATGTCGGTGGACGCCTACGGCCCGATCGCGGACAACGCGGGCGGCATCAGCGAGATGAGCGGGCTTGGCCCGGAAGTCCGCAAGATCACCGACGGCCTGGACGCGCTGGGCAACACCACGGCTGCCATCGGGAAGGGCTTCGCCATCGGGTCCGCCGCGCTAACGGCCCTGGCGCTGTTCAGCGCCTACACCAACGCGGTAACGCCGCAAGAGGCCGAACCGATACTGCTGAACATCGCGGATCCCAAGGTCGTCATCGGCATATTCCTGGGCGGCATTCTGCCATTCTTCATCGCGGCGGCGACCATGACCGCGGTAGGCCGTGCTGCGGAGGGAATGGTGCAGGAAGTCCGACGCCAGTTCCGAGAGATCGTCGGTCTGATGGAGGGGAAGGCAACGCCCGACAGCGCTCGCTGTGTGGACATCTCGACGCGAGCCGCGCTGCGCGAGATGATTCTCCCGGGTGTGACCGCCGTAACGGCACCCGTGGTGGTGGGCAAGCTGCTCGGCGTCGAGACGCTGGGTGGGCTGCTTGCCGGTGCCACCCTGACGGGTGTCATGCTGGCCCTCTTCATGGCCAACGCGGGGGGCGCGTGGGACAACGCCAAGAAGCACATTGAAGCAGGCGCCCACGGCGGCAAGGGTTCCGAGCCCCACAAGGCGGCAGTCGTAGGCGACACTGTGGGGGATCCCTTCAAGGACACCAGCGGCCCATCCATGAACATCCTGATCAAGCTGATGTCGGTGGTGAGCCTGGTGCTGGCGCCCTGGTTTATCGGGTAACACGCAGGAGGCAGGTACAAGACGACACAGAAGACGCGTGGACGTCTGGACGCCGAGCGGTGTGGCGCTCGTAGCCGGCAGAGCGAACTGACGACCGGATTCGCCGGGGCTCCCGGCGGCACACTTACCACGACCAGCCGCCGTGCGTGTAGGTGTGTTGGCTTCTCTCCTCCACCCTACTCCGACTCCCCTACATGCTACGTCTGGGCATAATCGGCCTCCCCAACGTGGGTAAGACCACCCTGTTCAACGCCCTGACCAGCGCCAGCGCCGCCGCAGATAACTACCCTTTCTGCACCGTCGAGCCGAACATGGGCATCGTGCCCGTGCCGGACGATCGACTGCACCGACTGGCGGACACTGTGGGTCAGGAACACCGTGTGCCGGCCACTGTGGAGTTCGTGGACATCGCTGGGCTGGTTGAGGGAGCGAGTCGGGGCGAGGGACTGGGCAACCAGTTCTTGTCCCACGTGCGCAACGTCGACGCCATCGTGCACGTGGTGCGGTGCTTCGACGATCCGGACGTAGCTCACGTGGGGGGGGAGGTGGCGCCGGAGCGGGATCACGACGTCATAACCAGCGAGCTGGCGCTGGCGGACCTCGCCGTAATTGAACGGCGCCGGGAACGGGTGGTGAAGACCGCCCGCTCGGGGGACAAGGAGGCGCAAGCGGAACAGGCGATACTCGATCTCGTCCTGACCGAACTCAATGCGGGCCGCGGAGCCCGTGCAGCGGTGACGTCGACGAGTGACCGACAGTACCTCGGGCAGCTGGGCATCCTAACGCTCAAGCCGGTTCTTTATGCTGCCAACGTGAATGAGGCAGAGCTGGGACAGGCCACCACGCCGGCCGTGGAGGCGTTGCGGGCCACGGCCCGCGCCCACGACGAGGAGGCGGAAGTGGTGGTGTTCTCCGCCAAGTTCGAGGCCGAGCTGGCACAGCTGAACGCGGCGGAACGTGGGGAGTTTCTCGCCGCTGCAGGAATCAGCAGTCCGGGGCTCGAGCGTCTGATTCACGCCGGCTACCGTCTACTCAACCTCCACACCTTCTTCTCGGTGGGAGAGCATGAGGTGCGCGCCTGGACGATTCGGATCGGGGCCACCGCGTTCGAGGCCGCCGGCGAGATCCATTCGGACTTCCAGCGGGGATTCATCAGGGCGGAAACTCTGCACGTGGAAGAGTTCATCAAGGCGGGCTCGTACAAGGCGGCCAGAGAACAGGGGCTGACCCGGAGCGAGGGACGGGAGTACGTGGTGCAGGACGGTGAGGTGCTGCTGTTTCGGTTCCACGTCTGAGGGAACGCGGAAACGGGGTCCCCTACCCGCCTGACCCCCGACCCACTATGTTGCAGTGTCCATATCACCTACTCGGTCCTGCACCTGGGCCGGGTCATTTTGTCCAAAGGATGGTGCCATGACTCGCCAGTACGAGCTCGTCTACATCTTCGACAGCGCGCTGGAAGAAGCTCAGATCAACGAGCGCCTCGACCGCTTCCACGCTCTCCTCAAGAGTCACGAATCGCCCAATCCAGTTGTCTCAACCAACCACTGGGGCAAACGCACCCTGGCATACGCCATCAAGGGGAGACAGGTGGGGTACTACGTGGTCGCACAGTTCGAGGCCGACCCCGAATTGCTGGGCGAGCTGGAGCGATCCATCAAGCTGGACGAGGCCGTTCTGCGGCATCTCCTCGTTGTGAACGAGGGCCTGGCGCCGGTGAGTGCGCCGGCCCAGCAGGCCGCGGCGGACCACAACGGCACTGATGAGAGCGAGGAGGAAGCGGAATGAGGCGCCAGCAGAAGACTTGTCCCGTCTGTGAGATGGGGGTTCGAACTCTAGACTACAAGGATGAGCGAACCCTGTCTCGCTTCTTGACCGAGCGCGGGAAGATCATTCCCAGCCGCCTGTCGGGGATGTGTGCCCGGCACCAGCGACAGCTCGCACGGGCCATCAAGCGCGCCCGCCAGCTCGCGCTCTTGCCGTTCATCCGCGGCCACGCCCGCTGACATGGCATTGCCGTCCGAGCAGGCGCCGACCGGCGGGCTCGGGCGTCTGGTCGTCGGCGCCGTTGCGTTCGCCGTCTTCGCCCCGGTAGCTCTGGCCGCCCTACCGCTGGCGGTGCTGCTGGTGGTATCGCATCCTCACACGCGGACCGAGTTGGTGGCAGCGGGAGTGGCCGCCGGGTACAGCGCCTGGTGGCTGCTGGCCCCCGGCGAACTCCCGGACCAGCTGGTACGCGCCAGCGCCGTCCTGACCACCGCCGTGTTCGTCGGGATGACGCTCCGGACGCGGGTGCCCTTCACCCACCGCGGGCTCCTCGCCATCGCAGCTGCGGCGGCAGGAACCGGCGCGCTAATGGTCGCCCTAGGCTCATCCTGGGGTGAGCTCCGCTGGTGGGTAGCACACCGCACGGGGCTCGCCGCGCGCTCGCTGATCGGGCGGCTATGGTCGGTGGCGCCGCCGGAAACCGGGGGGGCCGCGACTCAGACCCCCCAACCGACGCTGGAGCAACTCGAGGCGCTGTTCCAAGGTGTGGTGCGGTTTCTGGCGGATTTCTTCCCAGCCGTGACCGGGCTGGAGCTGCTGGTGGGCCTCACCCTGGCGGCTGCGATCTACTACCGAATAGCGCGGCGGCCCCGTGGCGTTCCGCCACAGCGGCTGCGGCACTTCCGGTTCTCGGAGCACTTCGGCTGGGCCGTGGCGGTACCGCTGGTCGTGTTGCTGGTGCCGGCGCTCGCGGCGGCAAAGGCCGCTGCTGCAAACGTGCTGCTGATAACCGGTACCTTGTACATCCTCCGTGGTGCCGCAGTTGCCGCCTTCGGCCTGCACATGCTGGGGGGCGGGGGTGCCCTGCTCACGGTGCTGATTGCCGTCGCCGTGGTCGTGCTGTTGCCTCTCGTCCTCGGCGGTGCCATGGTGTTAGGGGTGTTAGATGCAGGCCTGGACCTGAGACGGCGGTGGGCCACACCGCCAGCGAGTGAATAGACCATGGAAGTGATTCTGCGTGAAACGATCCCGAACCTGGGGCGCGTCGGCGAGATCGTGAAGGTCAAAGACGGGTACGGACGTAACTACCTGATCCCGCAGGGAAAAGCCTATCTGGCAACGAAAGGAAACAAGCGCCAGGTCGAAGCGGAGTCCAAGCACCGCGCGGTGCGAACGGCGGCCGAGCAATCGGACGCCGAAACAGTCGCGGCCCAGCTGGACAGCCTGGAGCTTCACTTCACGGCAAGAGCTGGAGAGGGTGACAAGCTCTTCGGTTCGATCACCTCGGCCGACATCGCTGGACAGCTCGGCGACCTGGGATACTCGGTGGACAAGCGGGCGGTCGAGCTGGAGGAACCGATCAAGATGATCGGCGTCTACAAGGTGCCGGTGCGGCTGCACCCCGAGGTGCGCGCCGAAGTCAGAGTGTGGGTGGTGAAAGAATAGTGAGTCACGCCGCTGTCGGGATCGCCTACCTCGACGGCGTCCGTCTCCGCCGGTCGCTCCTCGCCGCCGCCGACTGGGTGGACGCCTGGCGCGAGGAACTCAACCGCATCAACGTGTTCCCGGTCCCCGACGGAGATACTGGCACGAACTTCGCCATGACCCTGCGCGCTACAGCCGAGGCAGTGCGTGCTCTGGAGACGGCGAAGCTCCCCGTAGTGACAAAGGCGATGGCGGAGGCCTGCGTATTCGGGGCACGTGGCAACTCGGGCATGCTCCTTTCCCAGTTCCTGCTGGGCTTCCGCGAAGCCCTGGGAGATCTCGAGACCGCGGCACCCGAGGATGTGGCCCGCGCCATGCGGAGGGGAGCCGAGCGGCTCTACCGCTCGCTGGACGAGCCCGTGGAAGGCACGATCCTCACAGTCTCCCGGGACGTTGCTACCGCCGCAGAGTGGGCGGCAGAGCGCACGACGAACCTGCAGGAGATGATGCACCACGTCCTGGCACGGGGTGAGGTCTCTCTGAGACGCACTCCCGAGCTCCTCGCCGTGCTGAAGGAATCAGGCGTGGTCGATGCCGGCGCCAAGGCATTCATCCGGGTACTCGAGGGTGTCGTCCGCCTGATGGAGGGCGACCCGATCCTACCAGCCACGGAGCCGATTGCGTACACCGTTCCGGATGCTGCGGCACTTGCGGAGGTCGCAGCTGAGCGCGATTACGGCTACTGCACGGAAGTGCTGGTTCGGGGGAGCAACTTCCCACCCAGCATCGAGATCCGAACGCAGCTACGGCGCCTCGGCGGCTCGATCGTCGTGCTTGCAACCGACGACCTGCTGAAGGTCCACGTGCACACGGACGCCCCCCACCAGGTCTTCGACCTCGCGGCCACTTGGGGCGCCATTGAAACCACTAAAGCGGACGACATCCGGGAGCAGCACCGTGCGTTGCACGCCGCACGTCGCCGAATCGCCATCGTCGTGGATTCCTCCTGCGACCTACCGGATCGTCTGCTGGATGTCCACGGCATGGTGGTGGTCCCTCTCCAAGTCATCGCTGGCGAGCGGACCTACGCCGACCGGGTCGATATCCAGGGAGAGGAACTCTACCGCCGGATGCAGGAGGGGGGCGAGATCTTCACCACCTCACAGCCTCCGCCAGGTGCTTTCGTCAACGCGTTTCAAGACGCTTGCTCAAGTGCAGATGAGGTCCTCGGCCTGTTCATAGCCGGTCAGCTGTCCGGCACGCTGGCGTCAGCGCAGGCAGCAACTCAGGCCTGCAGCCAGGGCAACTCAGTGACCATTGTGGACTCGCGGTCGGCGTCCTACGGGCTCGGGATGCTCGCGTTGCGCGCGGTAGAGCTGGTCGATGCAGGCTGGAGCGTGGCGGAGATCGTGCGGGAACTGAACCGCGTGCGCGACCAGTCTGGGGGCTTCTTCACGGTAGATACGTTCGAGAACCTGCTCCGCTCGGGTCGGGTGAGCCGGGGACGTGCCTGGCTCGGTGGTCTGCTGCACATCAAGCCGATCCTCGAGGTGACGCCGGAGGGACGGATCGCGCCGCTGGACCGAGTCCGCGGTCGGGACGCCCTGGTCCCGCGGGTACTCGAGCATCTCGATCGCCGGCTCACGCCCCGACCCGCGGTACTGCGCCTGGGAGTGGCGCATGCCGGCGTCCCGGAGCTGGCACAGGCTCTGAAGGAGGAGCTGGTGCGCGGCTATTCGCCGCGCGAGTGCCACGTCAGTGAAGTGACGGCCGCGCTCGGTGTGCACACTGGACCAGGGGCATGGGGTATATTTTACCAGGTTGAGGACGCAGCACCTTCGGAAGCCGCGGAACAATTCGCAGCAGAACTCGATACGACAAGATAGGGAGCGACGCGCGCCGAGAACTGCGGCTCGCCGTCGGTGCGCTGGAAGCACACAAGGCGCTCGAGCTCGTGGTGCTGGATCTGAGAAAGGTCAGTGACGCCGCCGATTTCTTCGTAATCGCGTCCGGTTCCTCGGATGTGCATGTCCGTGCACTAGCCGAGCATGTGATACAGGCCATTGACCGAGCAGGGGGCCGCCCTCACCATATTGAGGGAGTGGCCGCAGGGCGATGGGCGTTGCTGGACTATGTGGACGTCGTCGTCCACATTTTCCATCCCACGCTCCGCGCGTACTATCAACTGGAGCGGCTGTGGGCCGACGCGCCCGCCGTCTCCACTGAGTCAGTCGGGTAGGTGCCGATGCGTCGAATCGTCGAACTGGCCGTGTGCGCAACGGTGTTACTCACCACGCCGTTGCCGGCGCAGTACTTCGGCCGAAACAAGGTCCAGTACCGCCATCTCGACTTTGCTGTAATCGAGACGGAGCACTTCGACGTGTACTTCTACGCAGGTGAACGGGAGGCGGCGCTGGATGGGGCACGCATGGCGGAGCGGGCCTACGGTCGGCTGTCACGCATCCTCAATCATCGATACCGCGAGCGCCAGCCAATCATCCTGTTCGCGTCACATAGCGAGTTCCAACAGAACAATATCACCACTATCGGCGAGGGTACGGGCGGCGTCACCGAGCCTTTCCGACACCGCGTGCTACTGCCCTTCACGGGCTCGTACGCAGAGTTCGAGCACGTTCTCCAGCACGAAATCGTCCACCAGTTCCAGTTCGACGTATTCGCCCGTGGTCAGGTAGGCGCCGGCATTCAACGCCTCATCTCAGTGAGCCCGCCGCTGTGGTTCATGGAGGGAATGGCTGAGTACCTGTCGCTGGGACCGATCGACCCGCAGACGGCGATGTGGGTGCGGGACGCCGCGCTCGAGGGCGGGCTGCCGAGCATCGAGCAGCTGACTTGGGACCCCCGTTACTCCCCGTATCGTTTCGGCCATGCGCTGTGGTCATACATCGGCGAACGGTGGGGTGATGAAGCCGTGGGCGAGATTCTACACGCGGCATCCATATCCGGTGTGCAAGGGGCCTTTCGTCGCGCTCTGGGGGTGACCCTGGAAGACTTGGTGGAGCAATGGCAAGACGCGGTGCAGCGGACGTATCTCCCGCAGATCGCGGACCTCCAGCAGGCACGTCAGTTCTCCCACCCCGTGCTCACCAGGCGGAGGTCCAACGGGACCCTGCACATATCGCCGGTGATCTCCCCCGACGGGCAGGACATTGCCTATCTCTCCGAAGGCAACTCGTTCTTCATCGATCTGTACCTGGCCGACGCGGAGACCGGCTTGGTCAAGAAGCGGCTGATCAAGAGTGCCTTCAGCAGTGACTTCGAGAGCCTCCGCTTCCTGAACTCAGCAGGCGCCTGGTCCCCGGACGGACAGTTCTTCGCCATCGCGGTCAAGCATGCCGGCGTGGACGATCTCGTCATCTTCGACATGCAGCGGACTCGTGTGCACAAACGGATTGAAGTGCCGTTGCACGGGGTGACGACGCCATCGTGGTCCCCTGACGGGACGCAACTCGTCTTCACCGGCTACGATGGGGGATTCTCGGATCTCTTCATCGTAGATGCCGACGGCGCTAACCTGCGCCGGCTGACCAACGATCGCTTTGCTGATCTGCACCCGTCATGGTCACCAGACGGCCGCACGATCGCGTTTGCCACGGACCGTGGGCCCCACACGGATCTCCGCTCGCTCCAGGTAGGACCGTTGAGCATCGGACTCTACGACCTCCAAGGCCATAGCATCGACGTCCTTGATCGGATGTCGGGCAACAACACGAATCCTCAGTGGGGACCCGACGGGCGGTCGATCGCATTCCTGTCTGATCGGACCGGCATTCCGAACCTGTTCCTCTTCGACTTCGACGACAGGGAGACGTATCAGCTCACCGACGTTTTCACGGGCGTCTCAGGTATCACGCCCCTCTCGCCGGCTATCTCCTGGGCGCGAACAGCCGACCGACTGGTGTTCACGTACTACGAGAAGGGTGAGTTCAACGTCTACGCCGCCGACAATCCCCGGAGCCTCAAGGGTCGTCCCTACGACGAGTCGGCGCCCCGCCCGATCGTGGCGTCCCTAATCTCCGATCGTCCGGACACTGCGGCGCCACCGGGGCAGGACCGGGCGGCTCTGCAATACACGCCGGTAGCGACGCCCGCCCCCGGGGACAGCGCTGGCGCTATCCGACGCGGAGAACCCCCAGGAGCAGCCGCGCGCCCCAGCACCGGCCGTCGGTCGTTGTACCGCTCCGCGGCAGGCCTCCGTACATCCGCGAGTACGCCCGAGGCGACCGACTCGTCGCCTGCTCCGATTTCGGTCAAAGCACTGCTGGACAGCGCTGCCTTCGAGCTGCCTGACTCGCTCGCGTTCATGTTCCGAGATTACTCGTCCAAGCTGTCCGTAGACTACGTGGTTCAGCCGTCGGTCGGATACGTACGGGACAACTTCGGCAGCGGCTTCTTCGGCGGCAGTGCAATCTCCCTCTCCGACATGCTGGGGAACCATCGGGTGCTGGCGGCCGGACAGGTGAACGGGCGCATCGAGGAGGCGCAGGTTCTCGCGATCTACGCCAACCTGAGCCGCCGGATTAACTGGGCGGTAGGCATCTCGCAGACACCCTATTTCTTCTTCACGCAGAGCGAGTTCGGGCTCGACTCGGTGGGTAATCCGACTCTCACCACCACGCTGGAGCGGTTCATCGTGCGGGAGGCGTTTGCGGACGCTCTCCGGCCGTTCAACCGGTTCCGCCGAGTCGAGCTTGGCATCCGTGCCGCCAACGTGTCGCGGGCGGCGGTGGACATCATCGACACATTCGACCCGGCGTCCATGCTGGTGCTCGACCGGGATCGGCAGGACCGCGGGCTGGGTGGGATCAACTACTTCCAACCGTCCCTGGCACTGGTCTTCGACAATTCCGTCTCGCTCTGGGTCGGCCCGTTCATGGGGCGGCGGAGCCGGTTCGAGTATGCCCCCGCCTTCGGTGACTGGACGTTCCACCAACTGTTGGGTGACTATCGGCGATACGACCACCTGTTCGGCCCCTTCACCTTCGCGTCGCGGTTCCTGTTCTTTGGACGATTCGGCCGTGACAGCAACCAGTTCCCAATCTTCTTGGGAACACCTGAGTTGCTGCGGGGCTACACCTCGGGCTCCCTGAGGAACAACGAATGCCGCAGCGATGCCAGCGGATCGTTCTCGGGGTGCGGCGCCCTGGATCAGCTGATCGGCTCCCGCGTTGCCGTGTTCAACGCAGAACTGCGGTTCCCACTGCTGCGGAATGTCGCCCTCGGGTTCGCTCCGATCGGCCTCCCCCCCATCGAGGGAGCGGTCTTTTTCGACGTCGGGTTGGCCTGGCGGGACGGAGTGGACGTCGTCTTCAGCCGCGCCCCGGACGCCAACAAAGATCTGGTGCGCCAGCCCCTGGCAAGCTGGGGCATCTCCATCCGCGGCAACCTGCTGGGCTTCATGATCGTCCGGGCGGACTACTCCAAGCCCATCTCCCGGGAGGAGCAAGGATCGTACTGGACGTTGAGCTTGGGCCCCACATTCTGAGGGGCGGACAGTCGGACAGGCGGTTGCAAGGTGTTGCCGTGCGTCCTCTCGTGGGGCCGGTACGGATTCCGACCTCTCGAAGTCGGAACCGCCTGACCGCCTGACCGCTCGTCCAACCGCCTTGCATCCCCTCCCTTCCATCCCTAGCTTGCGCCCGTGCTACCTCGCTCCGCTCTGCTGCTCGGTCTCGTCGGCTCCGTCGCCTGCGCAAACGACCAGCGGCCCAATCCCGTAAAAGAGGCGTTTGCCCAGGCTCCGCGGGCGCTCGGGCTGGGGTCCTCGGTGGCATTTCGCTTCCCCAGCGGCGCCGCAGGTGATGCCAGACTCTACCGACTACCGGGTCTGGATGAGGTCGCCTGGCGGTTCGAAGCCGGCGCGGCACCCATCGCCTACGTGGTCGGGTTCGCGGGAGACGACGATCTTGCCTACACCGTCACGACACGAGACGAACTGGTCGCCCTTGACCTGGCAAGCGGACGCGCCCGGATCGTGGACACGAACGTCGCCCACGCAGCCCTGGGCCCCACCGGCATCCCCCACGTCGTTCATGGCGATGGCTCCATCGCCACCATACGTCATCGTCGGCCGGTCAGCTGGTCGAACGGCTTCTCGCAATTGCCGACGGCAGTGTGGGGAGCCACCCGCAACCGGCTGCTAGCCCTGATGGCCGAGGACGAAGGGCGAAGCTTGCAGCTGGTGGCAGACGGGCAACCACCAGTCACCAGCCACCTGCCAGACGGCGACATCGCGGTCGCGATGTGGGGCGACGTGGCCGCGGTCGCCACGGATTCGGGTCTGGTGATCCTTGACCCGTCGGGCGGCTCCGTACCCCGATTCCTGGCATCAGACACGGCACTTCACCTCGCCGTGTTCTCGCCTTCCGTCCATCGAGTGTACGCAGTGAACGCCATCGGCGAATTGCTCGCGGTCGACCCTGTGGGGCTCACCCGGCTCGCGCAGCTGAGCTTGCCGGGAAGGGCCCGGGCACTCAGGAGCGATCCACTCGGTCGGCTGTTGCTCGTACAACCGATGGTAGGAGACTCCATCTGGATCGTCGACCTGGCACAGTGGATGCTAGCGGGCACCATACCCGGTTCCTGGGACCAGCACCTCCCTGTCATCGCGCCCGATGGAACCATTCTGCTGTGGAGAGGCCAGCAGATCGTTGCCTTCTCCTACGACTCGCTAGGTGTGGTCGGCACGGTGCAGGATTCCGAGCCGGACCGGTGGATGCCCATCGCCTGGGACCCGCGGCGCCCCGCGCTGGAATTCGCGCAACAGGAGGTGCTCGCGGCCGCGCCGCCAAGCCAGTTGATCTACATTCAGATGAGTAGCACGAGCAATCAGGAGTGGGCCGAAGACTTGGCCAACAACCTGCGCCGTGCGGGAATCGCTGCCTCCGTATTGCCACCCACCGAACTGGACGAACGGTTTCGGGTGGTGCTTGGGCCGTACCCAAACCGTGAGGAAGCAGAGGCCTTCCGTCGAAGACTCAACATGCCTTCCTGGATCTACATCCGGGATACGACTCGCACGACACCGTGACCCGGGAGGCGTTCGCGACTCGTCGATCAGCGCCGCAGGTGGAGGCCGCCGTGAGGGATCCCCAGGACGTCATCGTTACTCAACCAGGATGATGGTATGAAGCTCACCCGGCTCGAATTGTCGGGCTTCAAGTCATTCGCTGACACCGTGGGCCTGGAGTTCGAAGATGGGATTACGGCCGTCGTCGGACCGAACGGCTGCGGGAAGTCCAATATCTCGGACGCCGTGCGGTGGGTGCTGGGTGAGCAACGGGCGCGTCTGTTGCGCTCCGCGCGCATGGACGAGGTCATCTTCCAGGGGTCATTGAAGCGCCGCCCCATCAACATCGCCGAAGTGTCGCTCTTCTTCGACAACAGCGACGGTACCCTGCCCCTGGAGTATCGCGAGGTCGCCGTGAGCCGGCGCCTCTCCAGGAGCGGGCAGAGCGACTACCTGCTTAACCAATCCCCGGTGCGCCTGCGGGACGTGCAGGACGCGCTCCACGGCACTGGGCTCGGCAGTGACGCTGGTGTCGTGATCGAGGCACAGATGATCGACCGGCTCCTGTCGGACCGCACTGAGGAGCGTCGCTCGCTGTTCGAAGAGGCCGCGGGGATCGGCCTCTACCGTGACCGCAAGGCGAGCACGGAGCGCAGGCTGGAGCGGACAGCAGCCGATCTACAGCGCCTCGACGACCTAATCGGGGAGGTCCACACGCAGGTCCGCAGCCTCGCCCGGCAGCGGGGGAGGGCAGAACGCTACCAGAAGTTCAGCCGCCAGCGATTCGCCATCGTCATGACGCTCACGCGCCGAGAGCTCGGGTCGTTCGAGGCGCAGCACGCGGCGCTGCGGGACAAACGGGAAGTCCTTCGCGTTCGCATCCCGGAGGCGCGCCGAGCGGTCACGGATCGGGAGAAGCGACGTGAGACCCGGATCCAGGAGCGGGCGGCAGCCGAGGCACGGCGCACCGAACTGGAGCGGCGGCTGGCGGCGACGCGGATCGAGATGGGACGCCTCGAAGGCGACCTCAACCTCGCGGCGGAACGTCTCGAGCACGCCACGGCCCGCAAGGCGCGGGCGCTGGAGGAACGCACACAAGCGGAGGAGCGTGCCAGCCAGGCCGAGCGGGAACTGGAGGCAGCCACCAGGGAACGGCAGGCGGCGGAAGCAGCCCGCCAGTCGGTCCAGATGGAGCTCGACTTGCGGGCCGCCACTGAGGACCAAGCTCGAGAGCGGCTGAACCAGCAGCGCCGCGCCGTGCGCAGCATGGAAACCGCCCTCCAGCACCATGCGGAGCATCTCCGGGCGCTGGAAGGCGAGCACAGCGCTGTGGAGCGTGACGTCGAAGATCTCCGGCCCCAGGAGTCGGAGGCCACGGCACGCTTGGCCGACACCCAGCGTGAGAACGATGCCGCACGGCAGCAGTCAGACGCCGCGCGAGAGAACCTGGCGGTCAGCGAGCGGGAGGAGCGCGAAGCGGCAGCCGGCCTGGAGCGTGCGCGACACCAGCTCGCGGCAGCCCGAGAGCACGAGGCGGCCGTGCGGGTGGAGCGACGGGAACAGGAAGAGAGCATCGCACAACTCACGGCGCGGCGTGAGGCACTGACCGAGCTCGAGCGAAAGCGGGAAGGTCTGGCACCGGCCGCCCGGGAGCTACTCCGAGCCCGCGACCAGTTCGGCGAGGGCGCCGTGCTGGGTCCGCTGTCAGACTTCCTGACGATCGCCGCCGAGGAGGCGCGCCTCGCCGAGCGGCTGCTCGCCGACTGGCTGCACGCTGTGCTGGTCCGTGACCAGGCCACAGTCGACGCCGTGCGGCGCTGGCACGCCACGGCCAACCCCGGTCCTCTCGTGTTGTTGCCGGTGGAGCCAGGTCCCGCCCAGCCGGTGGGTTCCGAGGGGCTCGCCCTGCAGCCTGACGTTGCAGCACCGGCGCGGCCCTGGGTGTTGACACTGCTCGCCGGGAGCCGCTCGGATGACGGCGAGGGGCAGGTGATCCGCCGCGCAAACGGCGCCGTCTTCCTCCCCGGCGCTGAGGCGACCGGCCCCTTGACCCGGAGAGCAGAGCTCGACGAACTCGTGCGACAGCTGAGCGATGCCGATCGCCGTCTCGCCGAGCTGACGCAGTCGACGGAACAGGCGGCGGCCGCGCACGCAGGAGCTGAGCGTTCCCTGGCGGCCGCTACGGAGAAGCATGCACGGGCCAGGACTGCCCTGCGGGAAGCGCAGGGGGCAAATGACGATGCAGGCCGTCGGCTGCTTCGGGCTGAGCGGGAGCAGGCCGAAGCTGAAGAGGTCGTGACCCGGATCAAGCAACGCGTCCGGGAGCGACAGGCCCGACTTCACGATGTCACGGAGGAACTGGCCAGCGGCGAGGCGGAGCGGGCGCGGCTGGACGAAGAGCTGAAGAGCCAACAGGTCACGCTCGCCGATCTCGAGGCGGCGCAGGAGGCCGCTCGGGAACGGCGAGTCCACTGGCAGGTGGAAGAGGCACAGGTGTCAGCCCGAGAGCAGGGCGCGCTGGATCGCGAGGCGCGGGCGCGGGCGGCCCTCGCAGAATCCAGCGAGACGATCCGGCGGCTCGACGACGAAGTGGCCGAGGTCGAGCGGAGCACGCAGGGGCTGACCCAACAGCGCGGCGAATGGGCGGACGCCCTCGCCGAACGTCGCATTGCGGTTCAGGAGATGGAAGCAGCGACGGGAGCTGCCGAGACCGCCGTTCAGACTGCCGAAGCCGCACTCGAGACCGAAGAGCGCGCCCTGGAGGGGGCCCGGGCAGACCAGGAACAGCTGACCGAGGAGCTGCACCAGCTGGAGATCGAGCTCACGGAGGCGGAAGGTCGCAGACGCGCAATGGTGGAACGGCTCGAAGGAGAATGGCACAAGACGATTGAGGTGCTGCTGGAAGAAGCCGCTGACATTGAAGGTGAGACAGCGGCGCTCCGAGAGGAAGCCGAACACCTGGCCCGCGAGATTGAGCGGATCGGACCGGTGAACCCCCTGGCGGTCCAGGAGCACGCCGAGGAGATGAAACGCCTCGAATTCTTGCGCGGCCAGCGTGAGGACCTAGTGGCGGCACGTAATGGGCTGCTGCAGGCACTGCGGGAGATCGACCAGACCGCCAGAGCGATGTTCACCGAGACGTTCAACGCCGTCCGGGAGCACTTCCACTCCGTGTTCCGGACGCTGTTTGAAGGCGGCGACTGCGACCTACTCCTCACCGATGAGGGCGACCCGCTGGAGAGCCCAATCGAGATTCGTGCCGCGCCGCGAGGCAAGCGCACGCAGCGCATTCACCTGCTCTCTTCCGGCGAGCGTGCATTGGTGGCGATCTCGCTACTCTTTTCCATCTACCTGACCAAGCCTGCACCGTTCTGCCTGCTGGACGAGGTGGACGCCCCGCTCGACGACGCCAACGTCAGCCGGTTCGTACGCCTGCTCGAAGAATTCAAGGCCGACACGCAGTTCATCGTGATCACGCACAACCCGCGGACGATGCAAGTGGCAGACTCGGTGTACGGGGTGACGATGCAGGAGCCGGGTGTGTCGACGATCGTCGGTGTGCGGCTGGGTCACCCTGAACACACCACAACTTGAGGCGCATCGGGCTGCTCCTGACCGCCGTCCTGGTATCGGTGGCGACCGCTCAGGCTCAGCGGCCGACGGTGTCACGTGCGCTGGAGCAGATACTGGATCGGGACACCGTAGTGACGATCTGGTTCTTCGGCGCGCCTCAGTACAGCCTGGACGCCGTGGCAGCGGCCGTAGAGGACCTCAACGGTCGCATCCGGCGGCGCAGCCGTTGGCTACACGCCGTTTCCGCCACCATTGCCTCGTCTGGCGTGGCAGCGGCGCGCAACCGGGTCGAATTCCGCCGTCTCCAACCTGTAGCCCGGTTCGTGGGACGCCCGGAGCGCGCTGAAGAGACCCCGTGGCTGTTGGGCCCGCCCGCTGGCCTGACGGCCCAGGACAGCCTCTACGGACCGTCGGCCATGCCCTTCCGGCAGCTCGAGCTGTTTCCGCTGGCCAGCAGAGGATTCCGCGGAGGCGGCGTGACCATCGCAATGCTCGACACGGGATTCGAGACGGAACACCCCGCCTTCGACTCCGCTTCGGTGATCGCCCAGCGGGATTTCGTGTTCGACGACTCCATCGTGCGCAACGAGGCTGGCGACACCGTGACAGCATCCCAACACGGCACCGAGACCTGGTCCCTGCTGGCGGCGAACCTCCCCACCCAGATCATCGGAGTCGCCCCGGAAGCCGACTACATCCTCGCCAAGACGGAAGACATCCGCTCCGAGACCCGGGTAGAGGAAGATCACTGGGTGGCGGCGATCGAATGGGCCGACTCCATCGGGGTCGACGTCGTGTCGTCGAGCGTGGGATACCTCGACTTCGACAACAACTTCAGCTACCAGCCCGGCGACATGAACGGGGATATCGCCGTGACCACCGTGGCAGCGGATTCCGCAGCCGCCCGGGGCATCGTGGTCGTGACCGCGGCGGGAAACAACGGGGTCTCGAGCGGCGCACCCAACTATCGCTCGTTGATCACTCCTGCCGACGGAGACTCCGTCATTGCCGTAGGCGCGGAGGACTCACTAGGGGTATTGCGGCCCTTCAGCTCTCGTGGTCCTACGGCCGATGGGCGTATCAAGCCGGATCTCACTGCTCCCGGTCAGGGGGTCTTCGTGGTAAACCCCCTCGCCCCGTCCGGTTTCTCGCGGGTGCTAGGTACCTCGTTCAGCACGCCACTCATCGCCGGCGCGGCCACGCTGTTGCGCGAGATCCACCCAACGTTGACTCCCCTCGAGATACTGGAAGCCCTGCGACGCACCGGGTCCAACCGCGCGGAGCCCGATTCCAACCAGGGCTGGGGGCGGCCAAGCGGGTCCGCCGCGGCGTTCTTTCCACGAGGAATCGTCGTAGCGAACCCGGTTGACACCCAGCTCACGAGCGTCACCCCCACCTTCTCTTGGAGCACGCCCGAGATGCCGGCGTTTGCGGCGCCGGTCAGCTACCGCCTGGTAGTGGCCCGAGATACCACGTTTGCCGAGGTGCTGCTCGACACCACGGTTGCACAGACCAGCGTGACCTTCAGGACTCCGCAGCCACCCGACACACGGTTCGTCTTCACCATCACCGCCACTGGAGTGGACTCGGTGACGCTTGTGACGCCGGCGAGTGACGAGATGGTCGTTCCCCCATGGGCAGCACTCACCACACTAGACGATCCGGTGGGCGTGATATCCCGAGACCTACGACCCACCTTCGAATGGACCTCTCCCGCCGTAGCTACGCCGCCCGGCCCCTTCACCTACGATGTCGCCATCATTCGGGCTGACGACGGCGAGATCGACCTCGAAGAACTCGGCCTCACCAGGCGCCGGTTCACCCCGTCACGGGACCTGGAACGGAACACGCCCTACCGCTGGCGGGTTATCTCCCGGCTCGGGCCGGACAGCGCGGTGATTGAGAGTCGCGGAACGTTCGTGATCGTGGACGACTCGGCGCCGTCGGTGACCCTGCTGTTTCAGAACTTTCCGAACCCATTCCCGTCTCGCGATAGCGGCCGGCGGGCGACCTGCATCTGGTTCGATCTCGCTGTAGCGGGGCGAGTTCGTCTCGACATCCTCGACATCCGGGGACACGTGGTTCGCATACTAGTGCCCACCGCGGAGTTCAGTGGGCTGCTGCAGCCAGGGCGCTACGGTCGGCCGGCAGTCGGCGCGCCTGGCCAGTGCGACCCCCGCCTGGAGTGGGACGGCACGGCGTCCGACGGTTCCACCGTAGCGCAGGGGGTCTATCTCCTTCGGCTGCAAACGCCAGCGGGAACGTTGTTCAAGCGGATCGTCTTCATGGGACCGGAGTTCTGAAGTGGACCTCACCGTTCTGGGGAGTGGCACCGTTGCGCCCACTAGCGAGCGAACCGCGCCCGCGTACTGGGTGAGCGCCCCACCGGTACAGCTGCTACTGGACTGCGGTGCCGGAACCCTGCATCGCGCCGTCACATACCAGATCCCGTGGGCGGAGGTGACTCACCTGGCGATCACCCACTTCCATCCGGATCACTGGGGCGAGCTGGTCATGTTTATGTTCGCGCTGCGGTGGGGAACTGAGCCTAGCCGTAGCGCCCCACTCACGGTGATCGGACCCCGGGGGCTTCAAGCCCGTATGGCGCACCTGGCCAGCGCGTATGGCGATTGGGTGCTTGATCCGGAGTTTCCGCTGGAGATCGTCGAGATCGGGCCCGGCGAGCAACGGGAGCTGGCAGACGCGGTGGTCTTGGAGGCCTGCAAGACGCCACACACCGAGGAGAGCCTGGCCTATGGGATTCGCGCTGGCAGCACGCGCCTGGTGTACACCGGTGATACGGGGCCGAGCGAAGAGCTGGCTCGCTGGGCCGTGGGTTGCAGCCTCCTGCTCGCGGAATGTTCCCTACCGGACGAACTCGGGATCGAGCTACATTTAACGCCTACGCAGGCAGGTGCGCTCGCGCGTGCCGCTGGTGCCCGTCACCTCGTGCTGACGCACTTCTACCCAGTGTTCGGCGACATCGACCCGGCGGCGGTCGCCGCGCGGGAGTTCGACGGTGAGATCGTCGCCGCACGGGATGGGGACCGGTTCTCCGTAGGAGCGTAGTAGGTCATGCTGATCGTAATGAAGCACGGCGCGACCGCAGACCACGTGCAACGCGTCGTCGACACCATCGAAGAGCTCGGCTATCAAGCCCGTCCGATGCCGGGCAAACAGCGCACGGCGGTCGGCCTGGTCGGCAACGACGGACGAGTCGACGCCTCCCGGTTGGCGGCCCTCCCCGGCGTCAAAGAGATCATCCACGTCACTCAGCCATACAAGCAGGTCTCCCGGGAGTGGAAGGAAGAGTCGACCGTCGTGCGCCTTTGCGGCGGACTCACCATTGGAGGGGACGGGGTTCTCGTCACCGCGGGTCCGTGCTCGGTGGAATCCGAGGAGCAGATTCTGGCCTCGGCACACGCCGTGCGGGCGGCGGGCGCCGCCATGCTGCGGGGCGGAGCGTTCAAGCCGCGCACGTCCCCCTACTCCTTCCAGGGGCTGGGCATCGAGGGTCTCAAGCTCTTGGCGAAGGCCCGGGACCAGACGGGACTCCTAGTGGTAACCGAGGCGTTGGATTCGGAAGGCGTGGATGCAGTAGCGCAATACGCCGACGTAATTCAGATCGGTGCGCGCAACATGCAGAACTTCTCCCTGCTCAAGTCTGCGGGACGCGCCGGCAAGCCGGTGCTCCTCAAGCGCGGCATTGCCGCGACAATAACAGAGCTGTTGCTCTCCGCCGAGTACCTGCTGGCTGAAGGCAACGATCAGGTCATTCTGTGCGAGCGGGGTATCCGCGGGTTTGACAGCACAACTCGGAACGTGTTCGACGTGACGGCAATCCCGGTGGTGCATGAGCTGTCACACCTGCCAATCATCGCCGACCCGAGTCATGGCACCGGTCGGCGAGACAAGGTGATTCCCATGGCCCGTGCTGCCGTGGCCGCCGGTGCGGACGGTGTCATGGTCGAGGTACACCCCAATCCCGACCGAGCGCTGTCGGACGGAGCCCAGAGCCTCTACCCCGAACAGTTCACCCAGCTGATGCGGGAGATCCGGGTCATCGCCGAGGCCATCGGGCGGCACGTGGCGGACCCGCTCCCGGCCATGAGCGCTTGAGAGCCGCGCTTCTCACCCTCCTGGCCGTGGCCTCGCCGCTGGCCGCGCAGGATGCGGCGACGGCGCTGCGGCGTGCCGAGCGGACCTACGGCGGGATCACTACGCTGACGGCCGAGTTCACCCAAACGCTGGTCAATCCGATGCTGGGCGGCCCCGAGGAGTCGCAGGGCGTGCTGTACCTGGTACCTCCCGATCGCTTCGCGATGCGGTTCATCCATCCCGAGGGAGACCGGATCGTGGCCGATGGGACGTGGCTCTGGGCCTACGCTCCCAGCAGTGTACCCGACCAGGTGATCAGGCAACCCGTCCCACGGTCGGGCACCGCGTCGCCTAACCTGGTTAGCCAGTTCGTCGACAATCCACTGGAACGCTACACGGCACGCTATGTGGGTACGGACACCATCGGCGGCGAGACGGTTGACGTGGTTCATCTCACTCCGAGACGCGACGACCTGCCGTTTCGGGAGGCTGAAATAGCGGTGGCTCGAAGCGACGGTCTGCTGCGGCGGATAGCGGTGCGGGAGCCCTCAGGCCAGCGACGGACGTTCATCTTCCGGCGGATCCGCACCAATGTTCCCATCCCCGATGCCGAGCTGCGGTTCGACGTACCAGCAGGGGTACGGGTTGTGGTACCGTGAGCTGAAGCCTTCGGCACAGCAATCAGCAGTTTGCAATCAGCAATTCGTGACGCGCGTCGACGGTGTGCGCTCCCCAAGTCACAAACTGCCAGTTGGCAATTGCTAGTTGCTAACTGCTAGTTGTTAGTCGAGAGCTCCGCCTCGATTGCCTGGCGTCGCTCCGGGCGCAATTCCGCGAGCCGGAGTGCTGCGAGGGCCATTGAGCGATACACTCGAACCGCCTCCTCCGGCAGGGCGGCCAAGTGCTTACGGACCGTCTCGAGGTCACCCCGCACCACGGGTCCAGTGAGGGCCGGGGCTGGTCCCCCTCTCCGGACGTTCTCGAGGGCACCAGCCATGAGCGACCCGATCGCCTCCCGTGCCTGGGCTTGGGAAAGACCAGCGTCCTGGAGCAGCTCCTCTGCCATACCTGCGAGCACCACCAGGTGATTAGAGGCGAACACCGCCGCTGCATGATACACGACTTTGTGCTCCCGGGAGATCGTTATGGGCCGCAGCCCCACCGAACGCGCCAGGGTTGTGGCCACCTCCACAGCCTCCGGCATTCCTTCAACGGCGGCCGTGGCACCGTCCAGCCGCTGCGGCGCGTCTAGGGGATCGGCCAGCGTCTGAAACGGGTGGAGAGAGCCCAGGGCTGCACCTGTGGGAGCGAGGGGGTCGAGCACCAGGTGATCGAGAACCCCGGACACGTGGAGCACGGTGTGCTGTGCCGTCACCGCCCCCGTCTCGGCAACGGCTGCGGCAACGTCCCGCACTGTGTCGTCGGGCACTGCTAGCAGGACGACGTCCACCGACGGGAGCCAGGGTGGAGCTTCGCCCCAGGTGAGTTCAAGCGGTATGGGTAGATGTTTCGGCCGCCGGCCGTGCAGCACAACCTGATGACCGGCTCGGGAGAGCGCCAGGCCGAACCCCACCCCAGCACGGCCCGGCCCCACTATCCCGACGGCTGTCACGGCGTACGGGTGCGCTCCGTACTTGCCGCCGCGAGCGCCAGCAACTCTTGCACGGAGCGCGCCTGCTCCAACAGCTCAAGGGCCTTCCGAACCTGCACGTCGTCCTGAATGCGCCGGTGCGTCTCTGCCTCACGACCGAAGACGTAGCGCTGGACTTCGTACCCGAATTGCTGTTCAATGAGCACAGCTGCTGCGTGGAACTCTTGGTCTGACATCTCGACACCCCGGTCCCTCAAGCGGCGCAGCAGCTCAGCGCGCATCTGGCGAGTTACCTGGAAGCTGGGGTCCCGCACAGCATCGGAGGCCTTGAGCTCGAGCGCGTACGTCGTCATCACATCTCGGTACACAGGGAGCTTCGAGCCGAGGTTCCGCAGGAACTCCTGCTCCCCGTCGGTGAGCGTGTCAGGCCGCACGATCAGATCCGGTCTGATGCCGCCGCCGCCGAGGACAGTGCGACCAGCGTCCGTGTGGAACACTTTGCTCGAATCCACGGCCGCCGAGTCGGCAGCTTCGCCAGCCGCCTGCTGAGCCTGCGCCACCACGAGCGCTGCAGAACTCGGCTGGGTGCGCATCCGCTGAATCGTGCGGCCGCTCGGTGTATACCACCGGGCCGTAGTCAGCCGCAGCGCCTGATACCGGCCCAGCCGGAAGACCGTCTGCACCAGCCCCTTGCCGAACGTCGGAGTACCGAGGACCAGGGCGCGGTCGTGATCCTGCAGCGCGCCAGCGATGATCTCCGATGCGCTGGCCGTGCCACCGTTCACCAGCACGACCATGGGAAGGTCCGGCCAGCGCTGCCGCTGCTGAGCGGCGTATGACTCCGATGTACCCCGCGCGCGCCCCCGCGTAGAGACGATGGTCTGACCCGGACCGAGGAACAGATCCGACACCTCGACGCCCTGGTCCAGGAGCCCGCCCGGGTTGTTGCGGAGGTCGAGAATGAGCGAGCGGGCACCCTCGCTCCGCAGTCGTATGATCTCCTCCTGGAGCTCGTCAGCCAGCGTCTCGCTGATGTTCGAGTTCACCAACGAGATGTAGCCGACATCGCCCCCGACGAGTGTCGCGAGGCGGATAGCCTTGATGTGGATCACAGCCCGCTCGACGGTGAACTCAAGGGGTTCTGGGAAGCCAGGGCGCGCAATCGTGAGATCCACCGAAGTGCCCGGCTTCCCCCGGAGCTCCGATACCGCTTTGTCGTTCTTCCAACCGAAAGTCGACTCCCCGTCGACACCAACAATGCGATCACCGGTCTCCAGCCCGGCCTCGTCCGCTGGGGTTCCCGCAATGGGTGCAATTACGGTGATCCAGCCATCGCGCACATCAATCTGGATACCAAGCCCGCCGTAGTTCCCGGTCGTGCTCTCGGTGAGTTGGTCGAAGTCTTCTCTGCGAAGCAAGCGTGCGTACGGATCCTGCAGCCGGTCGAGCAGACCGTCGATGGCCATGTCGTAGAGCTGGGCCTCACCTACCGAATCCACGTAGTAGTCGGCTACGTAGCCCAGTACGTCGTCGAAGAGCCGCGCCCGCTGGTAGACGTTGCCCGCTTGGGAGGTGCCCCGCTGAAGGAGCCACCCCCCGGAGAGGAAGGACACGAAGCCGACCAACGCGAGCAACAGAATCCGCTGACCTTTCATCGATTACCTCCGTGCCGCTGCATGACGCGCCTCAGATAGAGGATCCACTTCACGCTTTCATTTCAACCCGTCAAATACCTATGGTGTTCCGATCCGGGCTCGAATGGCATCCCAGGCGACACCCTCCAGCTCTTCCGGCGTCCGCTGGGCATCGAGGTGAACGACCCCAGGGCCGACTGCATCCCGGAACGCCTGGGCAACCCGCTCGTGCAACTCCTCGTCCTCCCGCTCCATACGGTCGGGTGCCTTGCCCTGGGCGGCCTGGCGCCGGCGACCCACCTGAGGAGGGATGTCCAACACCAGTGTCAGATCAGGCCGCAGCCCCCCCGTGGCGAGCTGGTTCGCCGCAAACACGCCATCACGCGGGAGTCCGCGTCCAGCAATCTGATACGCCTCGGTGGAGAGGTCGAATCGGTCACTGATGACTACCCAATAATCCTCTCGCAGGCGTGGCTCTATGACCCGCGTCACGAGCTCGGCCCGGGCGGCAAGAATGAGGAACAGCTCCGCCACGGGGCTCCAGTGCCTCTCCGGGTCCAGCACCAGGGCTCGCGCAGCCTCCGCCCCGTCCGTCCCACCGGGTTCCCGCACCTCGAGGACCTGGTACCCGGCCTGCTGTAGCCGCCGCGTGAGCCGCTTGACCAGGGTGGTCTTGCCCGCTCCCTCCGGCCCCTCGACCACGATGAATAGGCCCGGCACGGCAGCTACCGTCAGTCGAGCGTAATGATGGAACTCTCGCCGCCCTTGCGCATCCCCTCCATGATCCGTTCCTGGACGCGCAACATCAGTTTGTCGAAATTCGACTGGGCGGCAACCAGCTGCTGGTATTGTGAATTGGATTGAATCTCGCCCAGCAGCCGGTCGTACTCTTCAGCGTCGGCCTTGCCAGGTTCGTTCCCGTCGGCCGCCTGCCGCTCGGCAGCCTCCGCAATCTGTTGCAGCCGATCGAGCTTCGGTTTCAGCTCCCTGGCCTCATCCAGGCCCTCACGCGCTCGCTTGAGCGCCTTGTAGTCGTCACTCTGTCCGATGAGCCGTCCGAGCTCGTGGGCCTTCTCCGCTATCACTGATTCGACTCCATGGTGGCAAGCAGGTACCTGGCGCGGCCAAACACGTCCATCTCCAGGCGGGCAGCGCGCCAGCCAGCAACTCGGGCCAGCTCGAGCACCGTATCCGCCCTGCTCGAATCTACTTCAAGAGCGAACAGTCCGCCCGGCGCAAGGTGGGCGCCGGCGTGCTCAACCAGACACCTGGTCAGCTCGAGCCCATCCTCTCCGCTCACCAGCGCCTCGGGCGGTTCGAAGTTCCGCACACCAGTGTCGAGTCGCGCGAACTCGTCCTCGGTGACATACGGCGGGTTGGACACGATGACGTCGTACAACTCTCCGGCCACGGGCCGGAACAGCGAACCCTGGCGAAGCTCCACCGGTACCGGCGGCCGAACCTGGGCGAGATTCTCTCGCGCCACCGCCAGAGCATCAGCCGAGACATCGGTAGCCACCACCCGGTGGAACCGTCCCTCAACCGCGAGACTCAGCGCAACGCACCCGCTGCCGGTGCCGAGGTCGAGGGCGACCCCCCAGGATGCCAGGGGTCCCTTTTCTTCCCCACCCCAGGCAAGCACCAGCTCGACCAGCCCCTCCGTCTCCGGCCGGGGAATCAACACCCGCCGGTCCACCTTCACGTCGAGCGTACGGAAGCCGGCGAGCTCCGTGGCGTACGCCAACGGCTCGCCTCGAGCACGCCGCGCCACGGCGCGGCGAAGGGCGACGTGGACGTCAGGCGGGACCTCCTCACTCCGGGAGATCCACGCGTTCCCAACAGCCGCCCCAGTGAGACGCGCCCAGATGGACGTCACTTCTCGCCGGGCGTGTCTCACTCCGGCCGCCGCGAGGACGCGGGCGGCCCCATCCAGCTCCTCACCGAGCGACGACCCGGACACGCGCTCAAGTCGACGCCCGCTCACCTTGGTAGGCGAGCCTGAGCACGTCGATGATCCGGTCGAGCTCCCCATCCAGGATCTCGTCCAGCCGATGCACGGTGAGGTTGATACGGTGGTCGGTGACCCGATTCTGTGGGAAGTTGTAGGTCCGGATCTTGGCCGACCGATCACCGGTGCCCACCATCGCCCGCCGTTCCCGTGCGCGCTCGGTTTCCTGCTCGGCGAGCATCCGATCCAACAGCCGCGCCCGCAACACCTCTAGCGCCCGGAGCTTGTTCTGGAGCTGCGACTTCTGATCCTGGCAGTGCACCACGAGGCCGGTGGGTAGGTGCGTGATCCGCACCGCACTGTCGGTGGTATTCACGCTCTGGCCGCCTGGCCCCGACGATCGGAACACGTCGATCTTGAGGTCCTTTTCCTCGACCCGCACGTCCACTTCCTCCGCTTCCGGCAGTACCGCCACCGTGGCGGCGGACGTGTGGATGCGACCCTGAGCCTCCGTCACGGGCACCCGCTGAACCCGGTGGACGCCGGACTCATGGCGGAGCCGGCCGTAGGCCGCTTCCCCCTGCACCTTGAAGATCGCCTCCTTGACCCCCCCGACGTTCCCCTCCGACAAGGCAACCATGGCCACGGTCCATCCGCGGCGCTCTGCGTACCGCGTGTACATCCGCAGTAGGTCGGCAGCGAAGAGAGCAGCCTCGTCCCCCCCAGTCCCGGCACGGATCTCCATGATCGTGTCGCGACCGTCCAGGGGATCCCGTGGCACGAGCAGGTCAGTGAGCTGCGCCTCCAGTGCCGCGACTTCCGGCGTGAGCCGCTCCAGGTCCGCCCGGGCGAGCTCCGCCAGCGCCGGGTCGGGGTCGCGTGCCAATTCCTGAGACTGGTCACGCTCGCACTTCAGCTTGTGGTATTGAGCGGCAATCCGACGGATGTGCTCGAGGCGGGCGTGCTCGCGGCCTAGGGCCCTGAGCCTGGCGGGATCGCGTGCGGTGGCTGGCTCGGCCAGTTCACGTTCGACTTCGGCCGCGCGAGCAAGCGCGGCTTCGAGCCGCGCTTCCATGCCTACCTACTCTCCGTCCTGCTCGGCGCCGGCTCCGTAGCGCTGCCGGAAACGCTCCACGCGACCCGCCGTATCGACCAGCTTCTGCCGCCCGGTAAAGAACGGGTGGCAACGCGCACAGATCTCCACGTGGATCGCTGGGAGAGTCGATCGCGTCTCAAAAGTGTTACCACACGCGCACTGGACGACGGCACGCTGGTAGGTGGGATGAATACCCGCTTTCACCGGCTAAGCTCCATGTGACATTGCCCCGGACTGAGCCCGCCCAAAGAGGCGGAAATATAATGGCGACAGAGACTTGGGGGCAAGCGGACGACTCGGTTCTGATTTGACACAGCCGGGGTCCAGGAGTAAGCTAGGGCCTGACCATGCCAGACAGCTCCCCAGCTGATGCGCCCATGTCCGTGACCAAGCGACTGCGGCAGATCCCGCTGTTCACCCAGCTGAGCGACGCGGAGATCGCGCACATCACCGAAGCGGCCCGCGAAAAGAGCTACCCCAAGAACAGCGTCATCCTGTTCGAAGACGACCCAGGCGATGCCCTCTACGTGGTCCTCAGTGGCCAGGTGAAGGTAGTCCTGATTGGCGAGGACGGACGAGAGGTCATTCTGTCCATGTTGAGGGACGGAGATTTCTTTGGAGAGATGTCGCTGATCGACGATCAGCCACGATCAGCCCACGTCATCGCCATGGAGGAGTCGAACCTCCTGGTGCTGCGGCGAGAGGACTTTCGCCAGTGCCTCGAAGAGACACCGCGGATCGCCCTGGGACTGCTCCGGGCGCTGTCGCGACGCCTGCGGCGTGCCGATGACAAGATCGGTGGCCTAGTACTGCTAGACGTGAACGGTCGGGTGGCCCGCCTCCTGATCGAGCTGGCGGATGAGAACGATGGAAAGACCATCCCCCGCAAGGTGACGCACCATACCATCGCCCAGATGATCGGCTCCAGCCGGGAGACCGTCTCGCGGACCATCCGTGAGTTCGCCGACCGGGGCCTCATCGAAGTGTCCCGCAAGGACATAGCCATCGTCGACCGGGTGGGCCTCGAGGCACTCGCCGGCCTGTAGTGAGCCATGTCACCGACCCGCCGTGACACGTTGCCTTGCTCGAGCTTCGGGGCCCCCCGTAGCTTGGCGGGGATGGCGCCGAAATCGGGTGCATGGCGTACACGATAACCATCTGGGGTGCCCGGGGCTCGGTCCCTACGCCTGGCGCGCTGACCACCCGGTACGGTGGCAACACCCCGTGCGTGGCTGTCCAGTGCGGGAGTGGCGCCGGGGAACGCCTCGTCATCCTGGATGCGGGTACCGGTATCCGCCTCCTCGGTAAGCAGTTGGTCAAGCTAGGCAACGGCAGCCTGCAGCTCGACCTGCTCCTGAGCCACACGCACTGGGATCACATTCAGGGATTGCCGTTCTTTGCACCGTTCTTCGGCAAGGGGAACGAGGTGCGGATCTGGGGGTCGAAACAGGGCGACGTGGATCTCGGGGTGATCCTCCGGCAGCAGATGCACCCGGTGGTGTTCCCGGTGCCTCTGGATCAACTATCGGCCGAGCTGACTGTCGCGCACGTCGGCCCCGGAGCGTTTGAGATCGACGGGTTTGCAGTCGAAGCCATTCGGCTTCGCCACCCTGGGAACACGCTCGGCTACCGACTGACTCCGACGGATGGCGGGGCCAGCATGGCATACGTAACCGACAACGAGCTGGGCTCGGGCGGCAGCTACGACGTGGCACCGACATGGCGCACCGAGTTTGTGCAGTTCCTCGCGGGGGTGCAGGTGCTCATCCACGACGCGATGTACGCGCCGGGAGATCTGGATCAACACCGTGGCTGGGGTCATTCGACACCGTCCGAGGCGGTGGCGTTGGCCGGGGAGGCTGGGGTGAAGCAGCTGCTCCTGTTTCACCACCGGCCGGAACACGACGATGCCGTTATGGACAATCTGCTCGAGGCAACTCGCAACGAAGCGGAGGAGGCAGGGCATTCGCTCGACGTGTTTGCCGCAACCGAAGGGATGCAACTGACTCTGTGATGGAGGAAAGGTCTATGCGCTGGCGTTCGATTTTGGCCGTGACCCTGGTCGCAGGGCTCGTGGCACCACGGGTCGTGACCGCGCAGGACACTCGGCCCGGCGTGGCCGTGATGCCGTTCGAGGACGGCGGTTCGTACGGTCAGGACAAGGAAGACTTCGAAGCGCTCACCGTGGGCATCCAACAGCTCCTCCTGACGGAGTTTGCGGTCAACGACCAGCTCCGCGTCATCGAGCGCGGCCGGATTGCCGACTTGGTCCGGGAGTTGGAGCTGGGGGCTTCAGGCACGGTGGACCCGAGCACCGCAGCCCGGGTGGGTAAACTCGTGGGCGCCAGGTACATGGTGTTTGGGACGTTCATAGACTGGTACGGCGACTTCACCCTCACCGCGCGCGTCGTGGATGTCGAAACCAGCGAGATCATCAAGGTCGAGCGCGGGCGTGACAACCGGGACAAGATGTTCTCCATCGTCGTGGACCTCGCCAACGACCTGACCCGCGGGCTCGATCTGCCGCCCCTGGCCCGGCAGGCCTTCCAGCAGCGACAGCAGCGGTCCGAACGGATCGCGCCGGAAGCGCTCCGGCTTTACAGCAAGGCGTTGCTGTACGCCGACCGGGGTGATACCGACCGGGCGGTGGAGCTATTCACCCAGGTGACGCGGGAGTTCCCGGAGTACACCGAGGCGCAGGAGGCCTTGAAGCAGATCCAGCAGGGATAGTAACATAGGCGCGTGACAGCGCCGGTTGCGGCACTCGGACAAGGAGTAGCGCGCTCAATCGCCTGGCTCGGGGCGCTGGCGCGCTTCTTCGTTCTCACGCTCGGATCGTGGCGCTGGCTGCCGAGGGCAGGCCGCCGCGTCGCCCTGCGCGTTCTCCTGCGGCAGGTGTGGTTCACGGCCCTCCAAGCCGTCCCCCTGATCATCGTTCTCTCATCGATCCTGAGCTTCCTGGTGATCTCCCAGGCCGTTCGGGAGCTGGGGCGGCTGGGGGCCACCGAGCTTATCGGGCGGCTCATGGTCGTGGCCATCGTGCGGGAGCTCGGTCCCCTGCTGACAGCCCTGGTCGTGGCCGGGCGCTCGGGCACGGCGATCGCGGCGGAGCTGGCCACGAACAAGGTGATGGGCGAAATGAACGCCCTTGAGGGCATGGGCATCGATCCCCTCCACTATCACGTGCTTCCCCGTTTCGGCGCGGCTCTCCTCTCGCTGTTGGGCTTGATCATCTTCTTCGACCTCGTGGCGATCTTCGCAGGTCTGCTCGCCGCCGCCGCGTCGGGGATGACCAGCGCACGCTACTTTGACATCGTCCTCGCTTCCCTCACGTTTCGCGATGTGTGGCTCACGGTGGTGAAGGGCCTGGTGTTCGGCACCATCGTGGGCATGATTCCCAGTTTTCAGGGACTGGCGATCCGCGGTTCTCCCACCGAAGTGCCCATTGCCTCGAGCCAGGCGGTGGTCGCCAGCATCGTGGCTATCTTCATCTGCTCTGGCCTCTTCGTCGTCTTGCTGTCATGACGCCGGCGCCGCTCAAGTTCGAGAACATCTCCCTTCCCGGGATCGCCGTTGGCGGCGCCACATTGGAGGTCCCCGAGCACCGTGCCGTGCTGGTGGTGGGGCCGGAAGCCAGCGGGGTGGACGCGCTACCAGGATACGCCCTGGCCCTCCACCGGCCCACCACGGGCCGGGTGTTCCTGTTCGGCCAGGACGTCGCCAAGTTGCCCCGGCGTGCCACGCTCGCCTTCCGCCGGCAGGTGGGATACCTTCCGGCCGGCGACGGCCTGTTGCACAACCTCTCCCTGCGTGACAACATCGCTCTACCGCTGCGCTTCGGGAGCGACATGACGGAGCGGGAGATCGACGGCCGGATACGGATCATGCTAGCGCTGCTGCAACTGGTGGATGCGGCAGATCTGAGGCCGGCGTCAGCGACCGACGAGCAGCGACGGCGTGCGGCCTTGGCGCGGGCGCTGGCGTTCGACCCGGATCTGGTAATCATGGCCGATCCGTTCGACGGTCTCACGAACCGAGCCGCGGCCGAAGTGCTGGAGCTTGCGCGAGGTGGCGAAATTGAGGCAGGTTCGAGGCGGACGGTGTTCATGACGGGGCAGTATGTCCCCCAGCAATTGGAGCCCCGCATCGAGATCCGCTACCGGCTCGCCAAGGGTGAGCTGCGGCGGCAAGGCTGAGTTCGGGAGGAACCCACGGGACGCACCGATTTCCTGGTCGGCCTGTTCATCCTTGTGAGTCTGGGCATCATCATCGGCGCCCTGGTGTTGACCAGCGGGCTGATGGAGGGCCGGTATGTGATCTACATGCGCGCCGGCGAGGCCGAAGGCCTCACCCGGGATACCCGCGTGGTGCTTCAGGGCCTGGAGATCGGACGCGTGACCGAGGTGAACCCGAAACTCGATTCAGCGACTAACACCCTGGGATTCATCGCCACGCTGTCCATCCGAGAGCGGTTTCCGGACGGGACGCGCCTGGGGCTGCCGGCAGAGATCAAAGCGGAAATCGCTCCACCCCCGACTTTGGTGGGCCCTACGGTCATCCAGCTCACCATGCCACCACCCGCGCCGGGTCAGGCAGACCTGCAGCCAGGCGATACCATCGGGTCCCAGCGCCGCGCCAGCGTGGTGGACGCGCTGTCGCAGATCGCGTCGGAAATGCGTGGCGACCTGGTGGCCGCTCTGGCAGAAACCCGACAGCTCGTGAGCCGAACGACCCAGACCGTGGACGCCACCGGCAGCCTGCTGGCAAGCACCCGGCCTCAGCTCGAAACCGTGCTCGAACGCCTGACGGAGAGTCTGGAACGGACGGACCGCATCCTGGCGCAGGTCGAACCCCGCGTCGGGCCAATCGCCGACAGCCTCGTAGCGACACTCGTGCTCACTCGCGACGTGCTGGCCCAACTGGACAGCCTTGCCACCACCGCCTACGGGATGGCCAGCGAGAACCGAGAAGCCATCAATGAGACGATCGCCAACCTGAGCCGCTCCGCCGTGATTCTCGAGAACCTCGCGGACAAGATCAGCCGACGTCCCCTGCGGATCCTCACCGGCGTCACCCCGCCGCCCGATACCGCGAAGCAGCCGAAATGAAGTACGTACTGCTCCATCCAGCCAGCCTCGATCTGGATCCCATCGCCCCCGCCCTGGAGGCTGAAGCGGTTGACGCGCGACAAGTGACACCCGCGGACGGCCTGTCTGTCGCCGACGTACCAACGACGCTCGTGCTGGATTCCGCTAGTCGCTCGGCGTTTCCCGCGGCCCAGCTCCGCACGTTCGTGAGCGCAGGTGGTGCCATCGTGGCAATCGGCGCCCCGGACGAGAAAGACGCCCCCACCGCCCTGCCCGACGACCTGATCAGCGCATTCGTTCCGCAGCCCTTCGGTACGCGGCACCTCCTGGTCGCGCTCCGTACGGCATACCGTGAAGCGGCCGCCCGCGCCGAAAGCTCCCGCGCGCGCCAGGAAGCCGCATACCGTGCAAGGGAGATCAAGGAACTCACGCGGATCGGGATGGCGCTCTCCACGGAGCGCGACTACGACGCGCTGCTCGAGCTGATCCTGTCACAGGCGCTAGAACTGACCGCCTCCGACGCGGCAAGCCTGTATCTCGTCGAGACACCCGAGGACCAGCCACGGCGCCTCCGGTTCAAGCTGTCGCAGACCACGTCACGGCCTGACATACCTCTGGTGGAGTACACGATGCCCCTCGACACGACGAGCATCGCAGGGTGTGCCGCGACCACCGGTGAGCCCCTGGTCATCGACGACGTGTATTTCCTTCCTCCAGACGTGGACTACACGTTCAACCGCTCGATTGATGAGAGGTACGGATACCGTTCAAAATCGATGCTCACCATCCCGATGAAGGATCACAAGGACACGGTCATCGGGGTGCTCCAGCTCATCAACCGCAAGCGGCACGGTGACGCCAAGCTCACCAGCCCCGAGGACTTTGACGCGGAGGTGATTCCGTACACCCACCGCCTCGTCGAGCTAGTCTCCGCCATGGCGGGGCAGGCCGCCGTGTCCATCGAGAACAGCCAGCTCTATGAGGGCATCGAGCGACTGTTCGAGGGATTCGTCCGAGCGTCGGTCTATGCCATCGAGCAGCGGGACCCCACCACGTTCGGGCACTCCGGACGGGTGGCGTCCATGACGGTGGCGCTGGCCGAGGCGGTGGACCGCACCCGAGAGGGACCGTATCGCCACGTCGGGTATTCCCGTGAAGAGCTCCGTGAGATTCGCTACGCCGGTCTGCTCCACGACTTCGGGAAGGTAGGTGTGCGGGAGCAGGTGCTCGTCAAGGCGAAAAAGCTTCCCCCGTCCGACCTGGCGCTGATCAAGCAGCGCTTCGCGTTCATCCGCCGCACGCAAGAGAGCGAATTCCATCGCCAGCGCGCGCAGTATCTGGAGCGCAACGGCCGGCAAGGCTATGAGGAGTTCCTCCGCCGCCTGGAAGCCGACTATCGCACGCAGATCGAGGAGCTGGACCGGTTCATGCGGCTGGTGCTCGAATCGAACGAACCGACGGTCCTGCCGGAGGGGAGCTTCGAGAGTCTACGCCGCTATGCGAGTCGGTACTTCGAGGACCTCGACGGGAAGTCGCAGCCGTACCTCACCGGCGACGAGGTGCGGTTCCTCTCCATTCGCAAGGGTAGTCTTGATCAGAGTGAGCGAGAGGAGATCGAGAGCCACGTCACGCATACGTATCGGTTTCTCATGCAGATCCCGTGGACCCCGGAACTCCGGTCGGTCCCTGACATCGCCTTCGGACACCACGAGAAGCTGGATGGATCGGGCTACCCTCGGCGCGTGGGGGCCGAGCGAATCCCCATCCAGACGCGCATGATGACGATCGCGGACATCTTCGACGCACTGACGGCATCCGACCGACCGTACAAACATGCCGTGCCGGTGCCCCGAGCCCTCGATATCTTGCGGGACGAGACGGAAGCCGGGATGCTGGATCCCGCACTCCTCAGACTGTTCTCGGAAGCGAAGGCGTTTCAAAAGGCTGCGGAAAGCGAAGAAGCAAGCTAGCCGCTTGGGTCAGTGGTTGGTGGGGTGTGGTCCGATGGTTCCGGCCCCAACTTTAATCTCACACCACTAACCGCAAGCCACACACCCCACAGCGACGCGTATCAGCGTTTCCGCCACAGAGCATACCCCACCAAGAACAGCGTCGCCATCAGGTTCAGGGTCCCAACCCAGTCGCCCCATCGGGTGTAGATGGTCATCACGTCGCTGGTGACCAGCTCATGGTTCTCGACGGCCCTGACGTACAACCCTGTCCGCCGATACTCTCGCCCCAAGGGATCGACGAACTCCGAGATGCCGGTGTTGGCCGCACGGGCAATGCCGACTCGATTCTCGATCGCCCGCATCACCAGATGGGCAGCGTGCTGATACGGTGCACTCGTCCGGCCGAACCACGCGTCGTTGGTGATGTTGAGGAGGAAGTCGGCGCCCTGCCGCCGATAACTGCGGCTCAGATCCTCGAACGCCGACTCGTAGCAGATGAGCGTCCCGAAGCGGCCAATGCCAACGCGATAGACCGGGGTCTCGCGCCCCGGCGTAGCCCCGCCGAAGTGCTCCAGACTCCGGAACCAGCGTGGGGGGAGGAACGGTACCCGCTCGGTAATCGGCACCAGATAGCGCTTATGGTACACCGGGTACGCGTCCGACCGGCCGAGGGAGTCGAACAGAAACGCGGCATTGAACACCTCGATTCTCCCGTCAGCAGTCCGCTCCGCGTCCAGCCCGCCCACGAACTGTGGGGTGCGGCTCTCCCGGGCCAGCTCAGCGATCCGGGTCGCCCAGTTCGGACGTCGAATGAAGTAGTCCGGCACCGCCGCTTCGGGCCACACCACGAGATCGGGTTCGGTCTGTTCGATGGCCTGCGCTGACATATCGAGCACGCGCTGCAGAATCGCGTCCCGGTTGCCCGGCTGCCATTTCTCGTCGTAGTCCACGTTCGGTTGGAGCACCACGATGTTGCCCACCGGGCGCAATGAGAGCGTGCGCTCACGCACGATGCCATAACCAAGGGCGAACACGATGCCCGCAGCTACGCCACCGGCCAGCGCCACCACCTGCGGTCGGTTATGCCGCCGCAGCCACGCCAGCGCAAGCGCAGTATTGGCAGCGGCCAAGAGCAGTGTAAGCCCCCGTGCACCCACGACGTCCGCGATCTGCACCAAGGTGGGAGCGCGGCTGAGGGAGGTGCCCAGACCGAGCCACGGGAAACGAACATCGCTCAGGTGACCGATGAGCCACTCCGCCATAGTCCAGAGCACCGGGAAGACGACCAGCAAGCTCAGGCTCGTACGGCGGGCCACCCAACCGGTGAGCGCGAAGAGCGCAGCACCGGTCAGACCGAGGACGACGATCGTGGCGCCGTAGCCCAGAGCCGACAGCTTCGTGAAACGCCACAGGGCAACGACCATCCAGTACAGGATCAACCCGTTCGAGAGTAGACCGAACCAGAATCCCTGTACGAGGTGCCGTCTGAGGGGTCGCTGGTCCAGTGCTCCAGCGGAGATGAGCCAGACTGCCGGGATGAGGCACACGAAGGAGGGAACGACGAGGTGAAAAGGCGGATACGCTGTGCAGAGCAGAATCGCTCCGCCGACGATGAGGGGCCAATCACCCCGGGGCAGTGCGAGGGCTTTCACGGAACGATGTCGCGGCCTTCTTCAGCCGAGCGCCGGATGGCTTCCATCGTACGGTGGAGTAGTAGCTGGTCCTTCAGTTCGGGGTGCGCCGCGTCCCCACGCACGATGTCCAGGAAATGCTCCCATTCCGCCCGATACGATCCACTGAACACGTCCTCGTGGGACTTGGGCTCAGTGGGAGTCACGTTGACCGGCGCTGCATGCATCTCCTTGAACACGGCCAGTGGGGCGATACTCGCGGATCCCCGATTCCCCATGACCTGGAACGAGAACGCCTCGGCCTTTCCCACGAAACGCCACGAGACGTCCACAAAGATCGAATGATCGTGCTGGCACCGGATGAGGGCACATCCGGAGTCCTCCACCTCCGACTCTTCCTCGCGGGCACTGAGGACCGCCGTCACCCGCTTCGCCGCAGGGCAACCGGAAAGCCACAGCGCCAGATCCACCAGTGGCAAGCCCAGGTCAAACATGGCGCCGCCGCCCGACTCGGCGCGGCGCTCGCGCCATCCTGCAGCGGGGCCAGTCGGTCGAAAGATGTGCCACGTGCCCCGTATCAACCGGAGGGGACCCAGCTCACCACCCGCCACAAAGTGCCGCACCGCTTCCACGTCGCTGCGATACCGATGATTCATGCCCACCAGGACGGCACGGTCGGCCTGTTCCCGGGCCGCCATGACCCGCTCGACCCCGTCCAGCGTGAGCGCCAGTGGCCGTTCGCACAGCACGTGCATACCGGCGGACAAAGCGCTCATGACGTGCACTTCGTGGAGATGATTCGGGGTGCAGATCACGACCGCATCCGGCTGGGAGTACCGGAAGAGGTCTTCGATATCGTCGTAGACATCACTGATGCCGAACCGCCCCGCCAGCGCCTGTGCCGTCGCCACGTCGGTGTCGCAGATCCCCACCATCCTGACCCCTTCGAGCCTGCCGAGGACGACCAGGTGAGCCACTTGCGCAATGGCGCCGGCCCCAATGACGCCGAGCTTGACGGCGTCGCTCACTCGCCGCCTCCCCGAGGGATCCGATACATGAACCCACCGCGGACCGCCACGGTCCGGAGTTCGCTGGTGACCTCCCCGCGGATGTCGGTGGTGAAGTAGAAGGGCCGCGCCACGGCGATCTCGACGCCGAGCGACAGGGTGAGACCCGCCGCGATCGTGTCCAGCGCGTCCTCGACGAAGGTCTCGTCGATGGCGACCCCGTCCCCGTCACGTATGTGCACGCCGAGGCCGAAGCCGAAATACGGGTTCACCGGGCCATCCGGCTGGAGGACATACTGGAGATCCAGAGCGGCCTCGAGATCAGCCCACGTGATGGTTCCAACGTCGATGTCGAAATCGCCGGTGGGGTCCTGGACCACGCCCCGCAGGCGAGTCTCGAACTGACTGACCTCATCGGCGTTGAAATCGCCCTTGAAGTACGACGCACCGATGAGCACACGAACCTTGGGCCCGATGAAGCCGTAGTCGATCCGGAGGGCGCCGGTGGGCTCCGCCGTCAGGCGGTCGGACGCCACGACCCCGAACTCGAAGCCAATCCCCGAAAACCGCAGGCCTTCGTAGCTGAACTGCTCGAGAAACCCCTGCGCCGACAGCGAGCCGGGGAACAAAAGCAGCGTGATAGCGAGCCTAGTAGCGGCGTTCAATTCGCGTGCCCGGGAAGTAGGTGGTCACAATCGTTCGCGCATCCTGCCCCGCCCGCGCCCTGCCCACAGCACCCCACTGACACATCCCGACCCCGTGCCCCCAGCCGGCTCCAGAGACCTGAACGCGCTGCACGCGGCCGTCCCGCTTGTCGACCGCGAACTGCACTGCCGTACTCCCCAGGAGCCGTCCGTCCGGGGTGCGTAGCACCGAGCGGAGATCGGGACCGAACACGGGAACCTCGCCCTGGCTCACGCCGATACGCGCTTCGATCACCCGACCCGAAGGGCCGGTGCGGTGTACCCGCACATCACGCAACACATCGATCTTGGCGCCCTCGATCCCCAGAACGGCGGGCACAGTGCGCCGTAATATACGCTGCAGCGTCTCCGCCTCCCACTCGACGGTCCAGCGAAATCGCGGAGAGATGTCACAGTAGTGCCCATTGGGCCGACGATCTGACACCGGTCTCAGATACGGCAGCCGTCGCCCCCAGCGGAAGACCTCCTCCGGAGACGCCGTGGAGTAACCGCAGGTCGAGTGGAAGAATGTCTCGATGAGTTCACCTCGATATGTCACAACCTTCCCAGCCGTTGCACGCACCGCCTGCCGGCCAAGCTCGGTCTCTGCGGCCACACCACCGTAGGCTTGGTCGGCCGGTGTGGCCCGGAGGTCAAACCCATCCGCCGAGCGCCGGCCAATGTTCTTGAGAGCAAAGGTTCGGGCCACGATCGCCTGCGCCTCGACGGCAGCCCGCTCGTTGGCAGTGCGGCGACCCAATTCCGCGTTCACCACGCCCGCCAGGTAAGCCTCGACGGGTACCTCGTTGACCACCGTGAGGGCGCCGCCCCCCACGAACACATCCACGACGCCACGGTATGGCTTCCCCTCTACCGTGACGAACCTCGACCGATCAAGGCTCACGAATGTCAGGCGCTCGTATCGGCCGGCGCCGGCATCGCCCGCGACGCGGATCCCACGTCCCTCGGGAGTTACCCGCACTGCCTCGCCCGGTAGCAGCCGGAACTGTGAGCGCCCTCCAACTACCGCCGCGACTCGCCCCTCACCACCGAGCCGGACACTGGTCCCATTGGTCACCAGCCCGATCCGAATATCCGGCTCCGCGCCGACCGGGCGCGTAGTCGTTGGCCGCGCACAAACTGCGGCGACAGCCACCAGCGCGGCGTTAGCCGCGAGCGACCTGGGCCAGGGCCTCAGCCAGGCGATCGAGAGTTTCTCCAATGATTTCGTCCGCGTGTGCGGTGGAAACGAATGCTGCCTCAAAGGGCGAGGGCGCCAGATACACGCCGCGTTCCCGAGAGGCTCGGTGGAAGCGCGCGAAGAGGTCGACGTCGACCTGCCTCGCCTGGGCGAAGTTGGTCACGGGGCCGGGATGGAAGAAGAAGCCCCACATGCCTCCGGCATGGCTGCCGGTGAACGGGACTCCTGCGGCGGAAGCTGCATCCTTCAGCCCTGCAACCAGCTTTGCGGCGCGGCGGCCGAGGCTGTCATACACCTTCCCGTCCTGGACTGTCCGCAATGTCGCCAGGCCCGCAGCCATGGCAAGGGGGTTCCCCGACAGGGTCCCGGCTTGATAGACTGGCCCCGCCGGCGCCAGCAATTCCATGAGGTCACGCCGACCACCAAAGGCACCAACGGGCAGGCCGCCGCCAAGAACTTTGCCGAGAGTTGTGAGATCCGGCATCACGCCGGTCAGCGCCTGTGCGCCGCCGACGTGGACCCGGAAGCCCGTCATGACCTCGTCGAAAATCAACAGAGCACCACGTCGACTCGTGAGATCCCGCAGCGCTTCCAGGAATCCAGATACCGGTGGAATGAATCCGGCATTGCCGAGGAAGGGTTCGACGATGACGCCGGCGACATCATCGCCATAGCGGTCGAAGATGGCCGCGACAGCCGAGATGTCGTTGAACGGCGCCGTCACGGTCAGCTGCGCTACCTCGCCGGGGACGCCTGGACTATCGGGAAGCCCGAGGGTGGCAACTCCACTTCCCGCCGCCACCAGGAAGCTGTCTCCGTGGCCGTGATAGCCGCCTTCGAACTTGACCAGTAGCCGGCGGCCGGTAGCTGCCCGCGCCACCCGCACCGCGGCCATCGTCGCCTCCGTCCCACTGTTCACGAAGCGCACCATCTCGACCGATGGTACCAGGGCAACCACCAACTCGGCGAGCTCGATCTCGACAGGCGACGTCATGCCGAATGACGTCCCCCGAGCCAGGGCGCGCTCGAGGGCGTCGCGCACCTCCGGCGCATCGTGACCGAGCAGAAGCGGTCCCCACGACATCACATAGTCGATGAGGGTCTCGCCGTCCGTCGTGGTCAGATAGGCACCGTGGGCTTCGCGCACGAAAAACGGATCACCGCCCACGGCTTGGAAGGCGCGCACCGGCGAGTTGACGCCGCCGGGGAGGACGGCACGGGCCCGGCCGAGCAAGAGGGCTCTCTCGGTCACAGCGCCGCCGCGGCGATGAAGTCGTAGTCGATATTGTCCTCCAGGACCACTGAGACGAAGTCACCGGCTTGGGCCCATCCGCCCCGGGCAAGGTACGTAATGCCATCGATGTCATCGGCCTGCCACTGCACTCGACCCACATGGGTCGCCCCACCGTCATCGGGGTCAGCGATTCGATCCACCAGGAGCTCGGTCTCCCGGCCGACATAGCGACCCAGACGCTCTTGCGAGATGGCCCGCTGCAGCTCGAGCAGCTCCTCCTGGCGGGTGCGCTTCACGTCCTCGGGCACGTCGTCGGGTAATTGTGCCGCCCGGGTCCCCTCTTGCTCGGAATAGGTGAACACACCCAGTCGTTCGAACTCGATTTCCTCAGCGAAGTCACACAGGATCCGGAAGTCTTCCTCAGTCTCGCCAGGAAACCCCACGACCGCCGTCGTGCGGATCGCGATGTCCGGCACAGCCGCACGCAAGCGGCTGACCGTGACCCGGACAGTATCTCGGCGCTCCGGGCGCCGCATCCGCTCGAGCATCCGATCGGACGCGTGTTGAATCGGGATGTCGAGGTAGGGGACTATGCGTGGCTCGCCCGCCATCAATCCAACCAGGCGGTCGGTCAGCCCCGCGGAATACACATAGAGCAGGCGGAACCATGGGACCCCGGTCTCGCGTAGCAGCGCCTCCAGGAGATCGGAGAGTTTCGGCCCGTTGCGCCCGAGGTCGCGGCCATAGTGTCCCAGGTCTTGAGCCACGAGGTTGATCTCCTTGGCACCAACGGCCTCGAGCTGTTGCGCTTCCCGCACCAGACGCTCGAGGGGCTCAGAACGATGCCTGCCGCGCATGAGGGGGATTGCGCAGAAGGCGCAGGTGTGATCGCACCCCTCGGAGATCTTGAGGTAGCGCACGTGGGGGGCATCGCCGAAGTACTGGCGCACGCCGGGATGGCCCGCCGCAGGATCGGCGATGAGCCCTCGCTCGGCGAGCGCGGGCACGAGGTGGTGGAGGTCGCCGAATCCCAGAAACAGATCCACCTCGGGAATCTCACGGCGCAGCTCCTCTGGGTAACGCTGGACCAGGCAGCCGACCGCTACCACTGCTTTGGCGTTCCCCGATTCCTTCAGCGCAGCGGCCTGCAACATCGCCTCGATCGATTCCCGCTTCGCCGCATCGATGAACCCGCAGGTGTTCACGAGCACCACGTCGGCGCGCTCGAGCTCGCGCACGACGCGGGCTCCGTGTCCAACCAGCTCGCCGATCAAGCGCTCGGAATCGACGGTTGCCTTGTCGCACCCGAGGGAGATGACGCCCAGCTTCATGGAGGGCAATATAAGCTGCGCTGGGGAAGCGAGGGGCGAGCCGTCTATGGTGAGCGGTCGTTCGGAAACTGACGAGCTGACGTCTGCTGCGGCGCGCAGCTCACGGCTAGGACAAGAAGCTCTCCAGCGCCCGAGCGCGGCTGACGTGCCGCAGTCGGGCAAGGGCTTTCTCTTTGATCTGACGCACGCGCTCGCGCGTAATCCCCATCATGCTCCCAATCTCTTCCAGGGTCATCGGTTCCTGACCGTCCAGGCCGAAGTACAGACGGAGGATCCTCGCTTCCCGCTCCTTGAGCGTGCTCAGCACTTCCTCGATCGAGTCGGAGAGCGCGCGTTCGAACGTTTCCTGATCGGGACCCGCATTCTGCGTGTCCGGGAGGTAGTCGAGTAGCTTATTGTCCTCACCAGGGGTGAGGGGTGCATCAAGGGAGAGATGGCTCTGTGAGATGGAGAGCGTCTTGGCCACCTCCTCTTCGGAGATGTCCATGCCCTCCGCTATCTCTTCAACCGTCGGCTCTCGGCCCAGCTCCTGCTGCAGCGCTGACGAGCGCTTGCCTATCCTGTGCAGCGTCCCCGCTCGGTTGAGCGGCACGCGCACGATGCGGCTCTGCTCAGCCAGGGCCTGGAGAATCGCCTGGCGAATCCACCACACGGCGTAGGAGATGAACTTGATGCCCTTGGTCTCGTCAAACTTATGGGCCGCGCGGATCAGCCCGAGGTTCCCCTCATTGATCAGGTCGCTCAAGCTCACACCCTGGTTCTGGTACTTCTTGGCTACCGAGACCACGAACCGCAGGTTGCTGCGCACCAATTTGTCGAGAGACTCCTCACACCCCTGCTTGATCTTCGTGGCAAGCTCGACCTCGTCCTCTCGACTGATCAACGGATACTGGCTGATCTCTCGAAGGTACTGATCCAGGGAGCCCTCATCGACCGAGGTCTTCCTGGCAGAGGGGAGTGTCATGCCGCGCGCTCCTCCGTCGGTTCCGAATCGCGGTATGCGGGATACGGGAAGGGGCGATCGCAAGCGACCGCCACCATGATTCGCACCAGTCCGTCAGCCAAACGCGCGGGCGTTACGACGACGGAGGGGGTGGACAAGGCTTCCGGTCGATCGGGCTGATCGATCGAAGTATCGGGCACATACACATTGGAGACGGAGTTCGCCCCGCCCGCCGGTACCGGAAGCTGCAGCGTCAGGCTCCCTCCAAAGAACGCGCTGTACTTTACTTTAGCCAGGCTTCGGCAACGGCGCAACCGTTACCGACCATCCGCGTCCGGCTGCCCACGGGCGCAGCAGGCGTATGAGCTCGGCAGTATCACACTCGTGCTCGAGGGTCGCCGTAGCACACGCTGCGCGTTCTCCCCACGCAAACTCCGCGCGCACCACCTTTCCACCCGGTACGTCACTCAGGGCGCGGAGGTCAAGCACCGCACCGCCCGCGCTGAGAATGACGGCGATGGAGGCACGCTGGTTGCCCATGGTGTGACGGTAACAACACGACTTCCTGGAGTGACAACGAATGTTATGCGCCGAGGGTCACTTCCTTGCGGGGCGGGGGGGAGGTGTTGGGTGTCAGCGGCGCTGCAGCTCGTATTTCTCGATCTTCTTGTACAGGTTGCTCCGAGGCATATCGAGCTTGCGCGCTGTCTCGCTCACGTTCCACCCATTCTCCGCCAGCTTGGCCTCGAGGAATGCCCGCTCAGCAGTCTGCTTGAAATCCTCGAACGTCTCGCAGCGCACCAAGTCGCCAACGGTCGCGTCGCTCGTCGTACCGGCAAGGCGGCCCACATCCGCGGCAGTGACGGTCTCACCCGCTGAGAGTATTATCAGGCGCTCGACGGCGTTGCGGAGCTCCCGTACGTTTCCGGGCCAATCGCGGGCAGCCAGGGCTTGGAGAGCATCCGCGTCGAAGCTCTTCAGCCTGACACCGCTGTCACGAGCCAGATCACCAGCGAACTTCTCCACGAGGAGGGGCACGTCCTCGCGACGGCTCCGAAGCGGCGGCACGTCGATCGGCACCACATTGAGGCGATAGTACAAGTCCTCGCGGAAGCGACCCGCAGCGATCTCGTCCTCGATGACTTTGTTGGTCGCCGCAATTACCCGGACGTCCACTGACACCGCTTTGGTGGCACCGATGCGCGTGACCCTACCCTCTTCCAGCGCCCGCAGCACTTTTGCCTGCGCCGCCAGGCTCATGTCGCCGACCTCGTCGAGAAACAGCGTGCCGCTGTCGGCCTGCTCGAACTTGCCAGCGCGGTCCGCAAATGCCCCGGTGAACGAGCCCTTCATGTGGCCGAAAAGCTCGCTCTCGATGAGCTCTCCTGGGATCGCTGCACAGTTCACTTCCACGAACGGCTGATCCGCTCTCGGCGACCGGCGGTGGAGGGCCCGCGCGACGAGTTCCTTACCGCTCCCATTCTCGCCAGCGATGAGCACCCGCGCGGCCGTGGGCGCCACCCGATCAACCGTATTGAGCAGCTGACGAATCGCTGGACTCTCGCCCACGATCGCATAGCGGTCGCTGACGGTCTCCCGCAGACGCAGGTTTTCCGATTCGAGCTCGGCTTGGTCAAGGGCGTGCCGCAAGGTGAGCAGGATACGGTCGGTGTCGAGGGGCTTCTCCAGAAAGTCGTAGGCCCCGAGTTGGGTAGCTTCCACCGCCGTCTGGATGGTCCCGTGACCGGAGATCATCACCACCTGGGCTTGGGGATCCTGCTCGCGGAGTCGTGCCAGTACCTCGAGCCCGTCCATCCCCGCCATCTTCACATCCAACAGAACGAGGTGCGGGTGAAACTCCGGATACGCCTTCAGCGCGATGTCTCCCGAGTCGACGGCACGCACCTCGATGCCTTCGTACTCCAGGATCTGGCGCAGCGCTTCCCGCACGCCTTTCTCGTCATCGACCACCAGTACGCGTTTCGCCATTACACAACCTTGCGGTAAAAGGTCACCCCATCCGGACGGACGCGGACGTCACCAACGGTCTCCGGGATCGGGATCAAAAATGCTCCATCGGTCCCCCCGGTGAGACGATTCACCAGTCGCGGAATCGCCGATTGGGGAAACGGGAACGACGCGATGACGAACTCGTCGCAGGTCCACGCCACCACACCGGCTTCCCGGAACTTCACCTCCCCAGCCACGCGCATCGGCTGACGACTACCCAGCAGCTCGATCAGCGGCCCGAGCAAATCCGGGCTGAACACATCCAACCGCACCTGTCCCTCGAAGGTGAATCGGTCCTCACCGAGCATTACCCGGATCGAATCCATGCCAGCTCTCGCCACCGGGTCCAACCGGTCCTCGATCAGGGCAGCGATCTCGTCAGCGGACAAGTAGACGTAGCCCGGGCCACCCCGCCTCGCAATCGCCTCCTCCTTGCGCTCGGCCGAGCGTAGAGCCCCACTCGACGGTACGCCAACCATCGGCTCAGGGGCCGTGCCCTCCCCACCTAACGAGATGACGGAGCGGAAGGCCCCCGTGATCTGACCCCGGTACTCCCACGCCAGGATGCCGGCAACGAGAAGCACGGTGAAGCAGCCGACCATGGCAAAGATATTTCTGAAACATCCGCCCTTCATGCCTCGAGCTCCACCTTGCGGCGCCGAGTGTAACGCGCCCCGTCACGCATCAGCTCACTCTGCATGAGATCCACCGACTCAACCAGCACCTCCGCAGCGTACTCCAGCGGTCCCAGGTCTGCGGCAAACCCAGCCAAGGTCCGCTGTTTCACCCCACGTTTGACACGGCCCAGGGTCAGGTGAGGGTGGAAGGGCCGTCCCTCAACGGGGAACCCCAGTCGGTCCATCTCCTGCTCCACCCGGTGCTGCAGCAGTTCCAGCGAAGGAACGCCCTCGCATCCGACCCACACCACCCGTGGCCGCACCGGTGACGGGAAGGCACCGAACCCCGCAATCGGCAGGGTGAACGGCTTGGTCCCTTTCACCGCCCGCCGTATGCCGCCCACGATCTCCTCCTCCCTCTCGGCGGCAACCTCCCCCAGGAACTTGAGCGTCAGATGCAGGGAGTCTGGCGGCACCCATCGGATGGGGTAGGATCGGGCGCGCAGGGACTCAGCCGCTTCCCACATGCCTCGGCGAACTTGCTGGGGAAGGTTCACGGCGATGAACAGGCGCATGGAACGGTCAGGTGCGCTCGGCTAGCAGCTCCAGCGCCAACTCGCCGGCCTCGAGCAGGCTGCCGCGCCGGTAACCTCGGAGATCAAGGGTCACGCGATCAAAGCCCAGCGCGAGGAGTCGCTCACCGATGTGGCCGGCCCGCGCCCGCACTCGGCCAAACTGCGACGGCGCAACCTCGATCCGCGCCTCCTGCGCTCGATGCCGTACGCGAAGATCGCCCTCCACTCCGACTGCCCGAAGCAGCGCCTCCCCCTGTTCGACCTGCGCGAGTCGCCGAGCAGTGATGGAGAGACCGTACATCACCCGGCTGGAGAGGCACGGCGCCGCGGGCTTGTCCCAGATGGGAATACCCAGGGCCCGAGCTTCACGACGCACGTCTGCCTTCGAGTAGCCTACTTCTGCGAGGGGCGACCGAATCTCATGCTCGGCCGCTGCCTGGAGCCCCGGGCGGTGCTCGGTCAAGTCGTCCGCGTTGGTGCCGTCGGCGACGATGGCAAGGCCCCGCTCCCGAGCGAGGGCAGACAGCTTTGCCCACAGTTCGCGCTTGCAGAAATAGCAGCGATCGGTGGAATTGGCGAGGTAGGCCGGATCAGTCATCTCCTCCGTGTGGATTTGGACGACATTGAGGTCGAACTGTCGCGCCACGTCGAGCGCCTGCTCTCGCTGCACCGCTGGGTACGACGGGCTGATCCCCATCGCGGCCACTGCACGCCGTCCACCCAGCACCCGCTGCGCCACCACCGCCAGGAGCGCCGAGTCGACACCGCCTGAGTAGCCGACCAGGAGCGAGGGAAACGTGGCGATCAGGCCTTCGAGTTTCGCAGCGGCAGTCATCGGCGAATTAATAACCGGGGATGAATGGCGACGGAAGGCAAGCCGGGACCCGGAATCGAGCCCCGCGGGGACGACCAGAAGAAAACCCCGGGCGAATACCCGGGGTGGGGGACGCAGTGTGGTAGCGGACCGCTGGCCGGTGCCGACGGCCTGTACTGACCGGTGGTGGACGGTTCCGCTCGGCACTCCGCTTCGCTCGCTTCCCCACCGGGCCAGCACCCACCGCCGGCACCCGGATGACAAGTAGCCACCGACGGCTCAACAAACTCTCAACGCATTGCAACGCCACACGTTCCACCTATACGGTCCAGCAGGCGTCGGCGTCACGCCCACGAGGCGTTGGCCGCCCAGTCTGCCAGCGAGGTCGGACGGACTCCGTACACCTCCGCGTTCGTGGCGATATCGACGTCGTAGCCCACCCGGTCAAACCACTCCAGCATGATGGCGAAATCCTCACTGAACTTGCGAACCTCTTCGATTGGGACCGGCACGAAGGTAACCGACCTGCCAGCCGCTTGGCCGATGATTGCGGCCGCCTGCGGCATGGTGTGCTGGTCGCCGGCGATGTCGATGGCGCGACCGTTCAACTCCTCGTGCCGCTCAAACGCCAGGAGCCCGTACTTCCCGATGTCGGGGACGGCGATCATTTGCAGCACGGTGTCGGGTTTGACGCCGATCATGAGCTTGCCATCATCTATCCCCGGCTTGAACCACGGACTGAGAAGATTCTCCATGAAGAAGACGGGTCGGAGGATGGCGTACGACGGGAAGCCGAGTGCCCGCACGGACTCCTCCACCCGGAACTTGTTGTCGAAGTGGGGGATGCCGGTCTGGCGATGAGCCGACCCGACCGACGTGTAGACGAAGTGGTGCACCCCGGCCTGCTTCGCAATCTCCGCGATGCGCTTGCCCTGCGCCTCTTCCACCTCCACCCCCGCCTCCCAGGTGTTCTGCACCGCAAAGACTCCCCAGGCTCCCTGGACCGCCCGCTCCACCGAGCCGGCATCGTCCAGGTCACCCTGGACCACCTCGGCACCGAGGCCCGCCAGCGCCTTGGCCCGCTCGCTCTCGGGTTTGCGGGTCATCGCCTTCACTGTGTGGCCGGCGGCGAGCAGCTCGCGGGCAACTGCTCCACCCTGCTGGCCCGTTGCCCCCGTTACGAGAATCACGCCGTTACCTGTGTTCACAATCCCCTCCAGGCATGGTTTCGGCCGCCGGGCACCGGCGGCCAGTCTGTGATGAGTGGGTGAGATCCGAGCGGTCCTGCCCGAGCCTATGGAGACCGCCCGAGATCCTGAATCAACACTCTCAGGAGCTGGTTCAGTTCCCGAAGGCGCTGTCTCGGCCGGGGATGATTACTGAACGCGGATCGGTTTGTGGACCAGGAAGGACCCTTTCGCCCAGGCTGATCCGCGTTCGCTTGTCGGTCAATCCGCGGCGGAGTGCCGCGCCCTGCAGCCGTGCTATGGAGCGCCTGAGAGACCGAGATCCGCGGCGTTCTTCCGGATCTGCTCGTCCAACGAGACGACCGTAACCGCACCGTGCGCCTCGTGAACCATCAGCGCCGTTGCGCGGCGGAGGGCGTCGACCGTGCGCACGGGCTAGTGAGGGAAGCGGGGGCGGGCGCGATCCAACACGCGCCCCGTCATCTCCAGGGTCACCCAGGAAGACGACGCCATATCAAGCAGCAAACACGGCCGAGCTAGTCGAACCACCTGCTGTGTCCGTCGGCCGCAACTCGACCACTGCGCGAGTTCACCCCGCAGGTCTCCACGAGGAAGCGCTGCTGTATCGGTGGGAGTTAGAGCGACCCGCCGAGTACCTGCTCCAAGTTCTCTTTCCGGCTGCGGCTGAGTTTCACCCTTGCTCCGTCATCCAGGATGATCAGCTGCGAGCCCCGGCTGAAAGGTTGAACCTCGCGCACTCGATCCAGATTGACGATGGCAGACCGACTCACTCGGACGAACCGGGACGGGTCGAGCCGTGACTCCAGCGAGCTCATGGACTCGCGCAAGAGATGGACTCGGCCACCTACGTGGAGTTTCGCGTAGTAGTTGGCCGCCTGGATCCAGATGATCTCGTCGGCCCGTATGAAGTACACTCTCCCCAAGTCCTTGACCGCAATGCGCGTCAGGTACTGGCTCTCCGCGCGATGCGCTGCCAGTAC
>WVYX01000051.1:1848-2111 GCA_011772755.1 Gemmatimonadales bacterium | reverse complement strand
GTACATCCCCTGCCGCGGGACAAGGCGCTCGAGTGTGGCGAGCACGTCGGCCATGACGTCCGGGTCCGCATGCTCGTTGACGGTCACCCCGGCCGTCGTGTGCGCGCTGCCCACCACAACGGCTCCGCCGGTCACTCCGGAGCGGGACACGATATCCTGGACCCTCCCTGTGATGTCCACGGCCTCGCTTCGGGAATGCGTCCTGATCTCGATGGTATCCATGTGAGAGGGCCTCGGCACGACGTTACCGATACACCGGCCGC
>WVYX01000051.1:0-1767 GCA_011772755.1 Gemmatimonadales bacterium | reverse complement strand
GCCACGACGACCGTTCCGTGACTCCAGGTGAGCGGCGACACCGACAAGGGCTCGTCCGTGTATGGATGGACCTGCTCCGCCAGCACGCCGGAGGGGAGGGCGCGGGCGGCGACCCACTCGAGGATGGGCAGCGCCTCCTCGCGCAGCTCTTGGACGCTCTGGGCCCGCATGATGAGATACTGCGCGTGCCAGAGAGTCGAGATGAACCAGGGATTCCCCGGCACGCGGCCGGAGTCTTGCTCGACGCGCTGGTAGGAGTCCCCCTCGTAGCGCGCCATGCCACCGACGTCGGTTTGCACCCAGAGCCTTTCCCGCAGCACCTCGACGGTAGAGGCCATCTTCGGATCGTCGCACTCACAGGCGCCGAGGAGCAGTGCCGCGTAGGCGCTCGAATCGACGGTGGTATCGAGATCGAAGCCGTCGTGCTCCGGCCTGCACAGCGCCGCTCGGGCGAGTCTCTTCTCATCGCCGAGGTAGAGCCGCGTGAGCAGCGCCTCTCTCATCTTCACCACCGCTTCACGGTAGCGGTGGGCATGCTCCACCTCCCCGAATCGCTCGGCGAAGTTGGCTGCCGCAGAGAGACCTGCACAGACGGCGGCGACCGTAAAGGTGTGAACGCCGAGTCGCTCCTCCCACAGGTCGTGCGACTCCAGCGGGAGCCCGGTCTCATCATCTCGGAACTGCATCATGAACTCGGCCGGACGTATGATCAGGCGGCGGTAGAACGGCTTGACGAATTCGATGTCGCGGAACTTCGAGAAGTGCTCCCAGAGGGCCCACACGACGAGCGCCGTTTCGTCCTCCTGAATCGGAAGATGGGGCTGCCCGGCGTGGACCCACGGCTGCCAGGAGCTGGCGAGGGTTCCGTCCGAATTGTACTTGTGCAGGAAGTACCCGTCCCGCTCTATCACCCGGGCGCAGAACTCGAAGAACCGGCGCGCGAGGTGGGAGTAGCCGGCGCGGACGAGGGCATATGCGGCCAGCGCACCATCTCGCGGCCACATGTAGCAGTAGGTGTCATCGGCGAACGTGCGGATGTCCCAGTCACTGGACGCGATGATCGCACCGGTGTCGTCGAGGTGGGTCCGCATCACCAGCAGGCTGCGCTTGAAGAGGCCTACCACCGCGTTCGGGAGGTCACTGAAGTCCCGCTCCTCCTTGTTGACCCAAAGCTGCCAGTAGTTGTGCGTGCGCCGCAGCAACTCCGCCGGCCCCTTCTCGTGAACCACTCTGTGAAGCCTTCGAAGCGCCCCGTGATCGGCGCCCGCCGCCATCCAGTAGAAGAACTCGTCGGCCCCGCCCGCAGGCAGTTGGACGCTAACGCCGACCGTGGAGTCGGCGGCTCCGTGGTCGATCGGATTGCCCGACAGCTCGCCGTCCTCGGCATCGCGCCAGCTCCCCTCGAGCTGGGGCCCCTTTCTCCCGCAGGCGTAGTGCTCAACTCCGCAGACAGCGCCGCACGTATGGATCGAGAACCAGTGAGGACCCTTGTAGTGCACCACTGCCCCAAGCTCCGGGTCGTAGTAGGCGGTGTCCCCCGTCTGCGTCCCCGAGATCCGGAAATCGTGATAGAAGAAGACGCGGGCCTGCCGCTCCCGGTCGCGGAGATTCCGGACGGTGATGTGTCGCACGAACACCGGCTCGTGGAAATCGACCGCGTCGTTGAAGGCCAGCTCGATTCCCATTGGCTCGTTCCGCGCGACCACGTCGGTGACGAGGGATCCCTCGCGGTAGTGCCGGTCGATCTGCCACTCGGTGGCTGCAGCA
>WVYX01000146.1 GCA_011772755.1 Gemmatimonadales bacterium | reverse complement strand
CGACGCGCACGGGAACTAGGGAGCTACCACTTGCTGGATCTCATCGGTCGCGGCGGGATGGGAGAGGTATGGCGAGCGAAGCACAACATGCTGGCGCGTCCGGCGGCGATCAAGCTCATACGCCGCGACCTCGTCGGCTCGGAACCCGGTGCCGTGCAAAGAGCCCTGGCCCGCTTTGAGCGTGAGGCCCAGGTGACGGCGTCACTGGAGTCACCGCACACGGTTCATCTGTACGACTACGGGATCAGCGATGACGGAGACTTCTATTACGTCATGGAATTACTTGACGGTGTCGATCTGGAGTCGCTGGTCAGCCACTGCGGGCCGCTCGCCGCCGAGCGTGTCGTATACATCCTGCGCCAGGCGTGCCTTTCTTTGAGCGAGGCGCATCGCAAGGACCTCGTTCATCGGGATGTCAAACCCTCTAATATCTTCTTGTGTCGGCGCGCCTTCGAGTACGACTTCGTGAAGGTCCTGGACTTCGGGTTGGTGAAGCCCAGCTCGGACGGCGAGCCGCTAAGCGAGAAACGGGTGACCGAAACGGGCGCGGTCGCCGGCACACCCGATTACATGGCCCCGGAACTCGCGGTGNNCGTACTGGTTGTTGACTGGTCAACGCGTGTTCGAGAAGGACACCCCCATCGCCACCATCATCGCCCACATCAACGCCGCTCCCGAAGCGCCCAGCACGCGCACAGAGATGCCGATCCCGGTCGAGTTGGATTCGCTGGTGTTGGCCTGTCTGTCGAAGGACCCGTCAGATCGTCCGGGGACGGCCGATCTGCTGGGGCGTGCCTTGAGCGAGATCGCGACGGAAACGCCCTGGAACCAGCAGCGTGGCGCTGAGTGGTGGCGGTTGCACTACCCGTCCGTCAACTTCGAGTCTGACCTCGTTCGTTCTCGCGAACCGCGAGGCTGAGCCTAGATCCCTTCGGGGAACGCACTCCACAGCCACTCTGCGATAGCCAAGGTCAGGCCCCTCGAAGGTGCCACCCGCCGGCTAACGTAGTGCCAACACACCCAGCGCTGGTGGCCTCCTCGTGTCCGGCACCATCTCCGACTTCGAGTGCGCGCTGGGCGCGTACGTCGTCAACGTTGGGCTACTCGGGAACGAGTTGCGGGACGCCTCCTTCACGGCTGCCCGCTTCCCGCTGGACGCCCGCGATATTGACAGCGGCTCGCCTTACGGCGTGAACTCTTGCACCGGCAATCCGGCGGGCATCTACCGGCCGCTGTCCACGGCCATATGGCCGTCCGGCAACGCGCTGGCCAAGCTACAGGGATGGACGGATGCCGAGGTGGAGAACCGCGC
>WVYX01000089.1:349-2967 GCA_011772755.1 Gemmatimonadales bacterium | reverse complement strand
AGCAGGTCACGCTGGTTGGTGAGGTCCACGACATAGCCGCATTCCTCTACACGACCGAGATCGTCGTGCTCCCATCCCTGACAAACGAAGGGATGCCCAACGCTGTGATCGAAGCGATGGCCGCGGCAAAGCCGGTCGTCGCTACCGCGATCGGCGGCACACCTGATGTGGTGGATGACAGCGTCACGGGATTCCTGATTCCACCCAAGGACCCGGCGGCCCTGGCAGACCGGATCGGACGCCTGTGCAGCGAGCCGTCGCTTCGACGAGCGATGGGGGGGCGAGGCCGCGCGCGGGTGCGCGAGCGATTCAGCTCGGGCCGAATGGCAGCGGACTACATCAGGCTGTGCGCCGGGCTACTGGACGCGGGAGGGGGGCCCCAAGGAACCGCCCGCCGCCCGAGCGACGCGCTACGCGCGGCGAAGTGGACAGCCCCTGAGGCGGCGACCGGCACCGACGGTGTTGCGCAGCCGCAACATGTTGGCCCGACGGCTGCTCCGAGCGACTCCGAGCCGGCACATCCCGTGTAACGCAATGTCATTCAAAGCGTTATGTACAGGGGTGATCGGCCTCCCTGGAATGGGGCTTGCTGGGCATGGTGGCAGACGGTCACAAGGCGGAAGGAAGTGGCGATAAACACCGACGCCCCCGGCCCCCACCTCTCCATCGTCGTCCCCATGTACAACGAGGCGCCGAATGTCGAGCCTGTGGTCCAATCGCTCACCGAGGCGCTTCGTGACTATCCTCGAACTGTCGAGATCATCCTCGTCGACGACGGAAGTTCGGACGACACCTGGGATCGCATCGAGCGGGCCGTGTGCCAGGTACCCCTCCGCGGTATTCGCCTGGGCTGCAACGGGGGCCAGACGGCGGCCCTGATGGCTGGCTTCGACCAGGCTCGTGGAAGGGTAATCGTGGCGATGGACGGTGACCTCCAGAATGACCCGCGAGACATCCCGGCGCTGGTTGCCATGCTCGAAGAGGGCTATGATCTCGTCTGCGGCTGGCGGGTCGGGCGTCGCGATCAACTGATTCGACGGAAGATCCCATCATGGTGCGCGAATCGCCTCATCCAGTGGGTCACGGGCGTACCGATCCGCGACAACGGCTGCTCGCTCAAAGCCTATCGCCGGGAGCTTGTTGAGCGGCTATCCCTCTACTCCGATCAGCATCGGTTCATTCCCGCGCTTGCTGCCAGCTTCGGGAGCCGCATCGGGCAAATGCCGGTTCGGCATCACGCACGCCGCTTCGGAGAGAGCAAGTACGGGTTGTCGCGAACCGCCAAAGTCTTGGTCGATCTGGTCACACTCAAGATGGTCACGACCTTCAGGACTCGGCCGCTGCGCGGGTTCGGTCTGCTCCTCGTGCCCTGGGCCGCGCTGGCCGTTGCCTCGGGACTACTCTGGGCAGTCGCCCTGACCCAGTTCCGCCCGGAGAAGTCCGGTGCACTGGTGTTCGCGACCATGACCATGCTCTGGATCAGCTTGACGCTCTATCTCCTTGTGCTCGGATTGATCGCCGAAGTCGTCGTAAGCACTGAACTCGATACGGCTCAGCGCACCCCCACGGTCTGGGAGGTATCGTGACCGTACGGCCCATCGCCACGGCGCGCCCCAGCGCCCAGCCGAAACACCACCACGCCCACCCAATACCGGACCTCGTCTCGGTCATCGTCCCTGTGGTGGAGCGTTCGNNTGGTGGAGCGTTCGGATGACCTACTGGTCGTGTACCACGCATTCTTGGAGCAGCTCGAGCTCGAGGGCCTTGCATGCGAGTTCCTGTTCGTCTTCGACGGTGGCTTCGGCCCACCCCCGCCACCACTTGTCGAGGCAAGCCGCGAGGAACCCAGGCTGCGCATACTGCACTTCGACCAAGGGCTGGGTGAAACGGCGGCTCTGCGAGTCGGCCTCGACCGAAGCCGCGGCGCACTGATCATCACCGTGCCAGCGTACTTCCAGGTCCGCCCTGAGGGGCTCCGAGACGCTTTGGCGGCGCTCCGAGACGGAGCCGACATGGTCGTGGTGCGCCGCGCACCCCGTGCAGATCCATGGATCAACCGTGTTCAGACCCGCATCTTTCACGCTGTGGTCAACACTCTCTCGCATGGCAAGTTCCAGGATATCGCCTGCGGGCTGCGTGTGATGCATAGGCGGGTCTTCGAGAACATCCCCCTCTACGGCGACATGCACCGGTTCATTCCGCTCCTGGCCACTCGCAGGGGATATCACGTGACCGAGCTGCCTGTCCCGCAGCACCCCAGGGACACGCACCCCAGGGTGTACCGTCCCGGCATCTACCTGCGGCGCCTACTCGACGTAGTCGCACTCTTCTTCATCTCACGATTCACCGAAAAGCCTCTCCGCTTCTTCGGCCTCGTGGGCACCGGAATGCTGATCGCCGGGGGCATCATCAACGTCCTGCTGCTCGTCGAGCGTTTGGGTGGCAAGGGCATTGCGAACCGCCCGCTACTCGTACTCGGTGTCCTACTTATATCACTCGGAGTACAGATCATCGGGCTGGGATTGGTCGGCGAGATCATCGTCCACCTGCGCTCTCCCAACTATCGCAGCTACCGCATCCGCGAGACGACCGGGCCCTAGGCGTCGCCTCTCAACTGC
>WVYX01000089.1:0-306 GCA_011772755.1 Gemmatimonadales bacterium | reverse complement strand
GGCCAGCACCACGTATGTACCCCCGAACACCAACCCAGCCAGAAGCAGCGCCGGCAACCCCCGGAGCGAGCGCACCGCTACCGCCGCCGCGACTGCGCTCAAGCCGCCGTAAACGAGCGAGAGCGCCATCGACCGCAGCGGCAGCAACCTCCATACCGACTCTCTCATGAGCCTACCCACACGCAGCAGGCCCGTAACCCTCGCCGTGAGCAGCCCCGCAACGAAGGACCCGGCAGCACCCGGGAGCCCAAACGCCTGATACATCGGCACCAGCAGAGTCGCGTTGACGGTCAATCCTGCGATGTT
>WVYX01000075.1 GCA_011772755.1 Gemmatimonadales bacterium | reverse complement strand
GGGGAGATGCAGCTGGGGCAGAGGGGGCTGAGATCTACCGCGTCGACCAGCGCATCACGGGGCTCTTAGATCCGGGCCAGACACTGACGCCGGTTACCCTGTAGGGCATCGCGATCTGTGCGGTGCTGCGGCGACCCTGGAGATCGATCTGCAGCAGCACACCCGGCTCGGAGTCCGCGCCTTCTGCGGCGACGTAAGCCCAGCGGCCGTCGCTGCCCACGGCCACCGCGTACGGGCGGCCCGGCGTTGGCACTTGAGCCGTCACCAGGCGCCGCCGCAGATCCACGACCAACACCTCGTCCCGTCCAGTGTGGGTGACCACCGCCCAACGACCGTTGGGTGACAGCGCGAGCTGGGACGCGCCTGCTCCAACGTCTACGGAGTCGAACGGCTGGAGCACGACCCGATCGACGTAGAGTATCCGCCCGGACGCTCCGCACAACACGAACACGATGGTGCCGTTGCGCGACAGGGCAATGTCGCTGGGGAGGCACGGGTCGGACGCCGGCGCAGTGGGTTCCGGTGCCAGTGCCGCGGCGCGCACCAACAACCGGAGCTTGGCGTCAACCTCGGCAACAGTGTCGTCCTCGCATGCCACGTAGAGCTTCTCGCGTGCGAAGAAGCCAGAGAGCCCTCGAACCGGGCCATGGCACACGGCCACGTGCGCCTCTTGGCGGAACCCGTCTGACGAGATGAAGTAAAGGGCTCCGGTACGCTGCGTCGTGCCCTGATCCCCAACCACCGCGGCCACCAGCGACCGCGCATCGGGGGAGAGTGCGAGGGCAGTGACGATGCTGGTGGGGAACACCGCTTGCTCCAACACCGTGCCGTCAATGCGCCGTACACGCAGCAGCACCCCAGGGGGCGTTGGCCCGAGTGCGGCGTAGAGGCTCGTCCCCCCGTGGGCGAATTGTACATGGGTGACTGGTTGCTCGAGAGGGGCGGCTGTTGTGAGGAGCAGCGTGTCGGCCTGCCCCAGACCGGCGTCGAGCATGAGGACGCTGTTGCCGCGTTCTCCTGCCGCTGCGATCCAGCGCGGGGTGGGGGAGCAGCCGGCCAGCGCGGCCGCGGCCGCAACGGCGAGGTAATGTCGGCCCGTCAGCTTCCCACCGTGTCGTCCACGAAGGTGATCGGCACCCGCTGCGGGATGATCCCCGCTGCCCCGCCCCGCTCGAGCAGCGCGTGAACGGCTTGCCTCCCAGTAGGTCCATAGTCCACGGTATAGTCGTTGACGTACATTCCGACGAACCGGTCTGCCGTCGCGCGGTCGAGCCCGCGGGCATACTGCATCGCGTGCGTCAGCGCTTCCTCACGGTGCTCCAGGCTGTAGACGATGCTCGCTCGCAGCTCCCGGGAGATGGCGTTAATCAGCTCTGCCCCGAGGTCCCGGCGCACTGCGTTCCCGCCTAGTGGCAAGGGGAATCCCGTCTCGGCGAACCACCACTCCCCCATGTCCACCCACAGGTTGAGCCCGCCTTCCGCGTAGGTGAGTTGCGCTTCGTGTATCAGCACACCGGCGTCCACGTCGCCGGTGATCACTGCCTCCTCGATTCGGTCGAACGGCACGACGACCGCTTCGAAATCGGGCTGATACAGGCGCAGCACCAGGGCCGCCGTGGTGAGCGCTCCTGGAATGGCGATGCGCATTCCCTGAATGGCACTGCGGGGGGCAGCGGGCACGGGCTCTCGCGCCACCAGGCGGGGACCGTAGCGGTCGCCCATGGACGCGCCGTGGGGCAGCAGGGCGTAGGTCGCCGCCAGGTACGCGTAGGCGTGAAGTGAGACTGCCGTTACCTCGAGCTCCCCCCTGAACGCGCGCTGGTTCAGCGTCTCGATGTCGGCCAGCTCGTGCTGGTAGCGCCGATCGCCGGTGGGGATTTTGCCGGCGGCGAGGGCGTAGAACATGAACGCATCGTCCGCATCCGGGCTGTGTGCCAGTCGGATGGTTCTCATGAACTGCCGGACGTGCCGCCGAGCGCCTGCTGGGCTTGGGATCGAAAGGCCTCGATGGACCCCTGGTGATCTTGGTACTCTGACCGCCCCTGTGCGATCTCACTCTGGTAGTTATCGAGGAACCTGCGGTAGGCCCGCTGGACAGCGGTGGTGTCGCCCCGCAGTTGTGCCACGGAGCTGCGCAGCAGCATGGCGAGGAGGTGTCCCGGGACTGCCTGCTCGATGGTGTCGGCCTGGGCCTCGGCCACCTCCGCGTCCCCGCTAAAGGCGTGAATGAGTCCCATGTGGTAGCGCGCGTCGTTGTCCAGCTCAGGGAGCATCTGGTACGCCTGCAGCGCCATGGGCCGGAACAAGTTGAACCGGGCTGCGTCACCTTGCTCATGCGCCCGCATGATCATGTTGAACAGGCTGTCGGCGGCCTGCCGGGGTGAGAGAGAGCTGATGTCAGGTATGGCAGTGGCGGCCCCGCCCGCTCTCACTGGAGCGCCGGCGCCTGGGGCGGTGCTCGGTCGAGACGACCGCCCAACGTAATAGCCGACGACAACGAGGAGCACGGCCACCGCCAGTGCCGCCAGGATCCAAGGTCCGGTGAGCCTTGGCTGCTTTCGTGTACTGAACGGGGTGCCACACGCGTGACAGAACTGAGCGGCTGCGGACAGTGCGGCACCGCAACTACTACAGAATCTCTTCTGTTCGGTCGAGTTCATCGAGGGATCCCACTGGCAGTTTGATGGATTTCGTCGAGGCGACATAATATACCAGTTATACCGGTATCGCGGGATCGGAGTATTGGGATGATCGGGCGGTCCGCGCTGGCCGCGCTCGCAGCGGCTGCCATTGCGGTGGTAGCGCCTCCGGTGTGGGCCCAGCAGGTGCGCACCGTGGCGGGGCGGGTTCATTCCGCTGCCGACAGCGCTCCCCTCGCCGGTGTCCGGGTGAGGATCCTGGGGACCAGGGTGCGGGCGGAGAGCGGACCGGACGGCGACTTCGTGCTGCGAAACGTCCCGAATCGCGTCGTGCAGCTCATGTTCGGGCGCATCGGCATCCATCCAGACACGGTTCAGCTTGGCGCGAGCCAGCACACGATCACCGTCTACCTCCGTGTGCGGGCCGTCGCCGTCAGTCCCTTCGTGACGGTGAGCGGCCGCCCGGCCCGTGAGCGGTTCGAGAATCTCGCCCAGACCTCCACGGTGAGCCTGGACCCCTTCGAGATCGCCAGTGCTCCCACCCTCGCCGAGCCGGACGTTGCGCGCACCGTGCAGCTCCTTCCAGGTACGGTCGCGAGAAACGACTTCACCGTCGGGCTCAATGTTCGCGGTGGCGAGACCGACCAGAACCTCATCCGGTTGGATGGGATCACCGTCTTCAACCCGTTTCACATCGGTGGCCTGTTCAGCACGTTCGACGCCGCCGCGGTGGATCGGGTGGACTTCGTCACGGGAGGGTTCCCGGCGGGATTCGGCGGCCGACTGAGCAGCGTGATGGACGTCCAGCTGCGGGGCGGCAACCCCAGCGACATGGACGCGCACGGCAGTGTCTCGCTGCTGGCAGCGAAGCTGCTCGTGGACGGGCCGATCGGGGAGACCGGCGTCACGTATCTCGTGGGGGCCCGCCGCACGTATGCAGATGCCTTCGCCGATGCGTTCTCGGACGACCCGTTTAGCTACTACTTCGGCGACGTCCTGGCGAAGGTGACGGCTGCACTGGGGACTGGTGGTGTGCTCTCAGTTTTTGGCTATTGGGGCCGAGACGCCCTGGTTCTGCCGTGGGTCGATCCGGAGCCGGGGCGCGATGGGATCGATCTCAAGTTCAGCTGGGGCAACCGCCTCGCCGGTGTCACCCTGCGGCAGCCCCTGGGCTCCCTGGCGTGGGAGCAGCACTTTTCCGCCAGCGCGTTCTCCACGCGTCTCGGGCTGGTGCCTGACGTCCTCCGGGCGGACAATACCGCACGGCTCCTCACCGCACGCTCTACTGTGGCCTTCCCCCTCGGCGGCGGGCACGACCTGCGCATCGGTTTCGGGGTGGAGGCCTATTCGATGGACTACGATTTCCGCGACCAGGCGCTGGAAACGCAGATCCTAGATCTCGCGTACCGTCCCACCATTTGGTCGGCATTCCTCGACGACCAGTGGAATCCCGTGGACTGGCTGTTGGTCCGGCCGGGTGTGCGTTTCGAGTCGACACCGAGCGCCGACTTCAACGCGCTGTCTCCACGCGTGGGCTTCAAGGTGTTTCTCTCCCGGGACGTCGCCCTCACTGGCTCCGCCGGTCGGTACTACCAGGCGATCCACTCTATCCGGGACCAGGAACTGCCCATCACCCTGTTCGACTACTGGATCGGCGCCGACGACCTGACGCCCGTTGCGCGCTCCGATCACCTCGTGCTCGGCTTGGAGCGATGGTTCGGTTCCGACGTCTCCCTCAGCGTCGAGGGGTATGCCAAGTCGTTCGATGATCTAGCGCTGCGCAACTTCCGCGACGATTTCAAGGTCCGGGGTGACGAATTCATTGCGACGAGTGGATTCGCCCGGGGCGTGGATGTCCTGCTGCGGAAGTACCGAGGCACGATACGGGGCTGGCTGGCCTACGGATATGCCAAGACGCTCAGGCGGGCCGGCGGCGAAGAGTTCCCGCCGGCCCATGACCGGCGCCACACGCTGAACGCCGTTGTCCAGATGCCCGGCCCGTTGGGGAGCGACATGACGGTGCGCTGGGGGTACGGATCGCCGATACCGTACACGGGAGTGGTAGGGCAGTGGTTGCATCGGGAGTACAACGCTGAGAGTCACGAGTTCGACAATCACGAAGACGAGGTGCTCAGTACGACGATCAACGGTGAGCGGTTCCCCCACTACTCCCGGCTCGATGTGGGATTCAGATGGGAATTCGAGAAGTGGGGCGCTACCTGGCGGCCGTTCTTCCAGGTGGTCAACCTGTACAACCGCCGGAACGTGTTCCTGTACACGTTCGACTATGGCACGAGACCGCCGACGCGGTCGGGATACAGCCAACTTCCGTTCTTCCCGACGTTCGGAGTGGAGTTCGCATGGTGAGCCGCCCTGACAGGTTGCTGAAAGAGTGGGGCGGGAGCGCGGGATTTGCGAAGTACCGTTCCACCGTCACGGTTCTTCAGCGCCCTGTTGACGCTCGCAGCTGGTGGTGGTGGCTCAGCCTACCGTGCGGTGCACTCCTGGTGGCCGGATGCGAGTTGAAGGAGGTGGAGCTACCGGCCGGCGATCCCGTCGTCATCGTGCACGCGGTGATGCGGCCGGACTTCGACCAGCAGTTCGTCGTGGTGGAGCGGTCGTTCACTGGAGCGGTAGACCCGGGGAAGTTCGAGATAGGGCCGATCCCGGGCAACAGTCCCCGCACTCCAATAGCGGGTGCCGCAGTCTGGGTCACGAACCTCGATCTGCCCAGTGATCCGTGCGGCAATCCAGTCCCATTCCTGGAGCAACCCCCAGGAATGGCGGATCTCCTGGTGCGAGCCGGCATATACCTGAGTCCTAGGTCCTGTCCCACCATGCGGCCGGGAGACCGCCTGGAGTTGCGCGTGGAGACGCCGGAGGAGGACGTCGTCACCGGGATGGCGCGGGTACCCGGACTCAACACGGCGTTCCTCTCGGTGGGGAACGACTCGGTGGAGTTCGGGACAGGCGACACCACCACGTTCAACCGCGATCAGGACGTGTTAGGGGTGCGCGTCGATGCATCGGCCGGTCGCTTGCTACAGCTGCAGGTACGCCGTCCCGGCGACCTGAGCGACGTCCGCGCTACCAAGATTTTCGCCGACACCACCGCCATGGCGCTGCGGGGCGATGCCATTGACGTGTTCGTTCGTGGCGGGGGCGAGGATGTGTTTCGCGCGGGTCGTCACTACGGGCTCACCGTCGCGATCACCGACACCAATTACTTCGATTTCGCCCGATCGCGGAACAACTCGCTCACGGGACGCGGCTTCATCAATCACCTGCTGGGTGGTGTCGGGGTCTTCGGCAGCCTGGTGGCCACCTCGACCCTAGTGACGGTGGTTGGCGACCTGGATGATCCGCGGGAAGGGGTGTACCGCCTCACCGGTCAACTGCTGGGCATCGACGTCGACGTTACCATGACCGTGTACCTCGCCCGCTCCATCGCGGACTCTGAGCTCTCGGCCTTCCTCGACGGCCAATGGCTCGCCCAGCAGGAAGTGGGGCCCGAAGGGGCCGTCCAGTGGGCCCCGCTGACGCTGAACATGGAGAGCGTGGACGGACGGTTTGACCGTGACAGGCTGTTCGTGGTTGTGGAGGACACGGTGTCTGATGAGGTGCAGATCCTCACGCTTCGCGGCGTCAGGAAACCTGACGCGCCGTTCACCGTCGCCGTTGCCGATTCCAGTCCCTTGGGCGCGGCGCAGTTGGGATCGCTGACGGCCGTCAAGCAGTAACTTCCCCGCGCGGGTGGCGTCGCACGATGTCGCCCATTACTGTAGCTCCTGATGGCGGCTGATACCGAGGGCCAATCGAGGTACACCCGGTTCGATCCACCGTGGAGCCAGATCAAGGCTCGGCAGATGGGCGAGCTGGAACGGGGCGAGAGCCGTTGGGACGTGCTACTCGAAACCGTACCGGATCCGACGGTGGATGCCATCCGCGGCCGCATCCATTTCATCTCCGGCAACGCGCATCGCCTCTCCGGGTGGATCTTCCTCGAGTGGGCCGAGAAAGATGTGGAAGCCCGCTTCGCCGAATTCTCCGCGCAAGAGCTGTGGACCCTGTTGGGCTCGCTGGAGGCACCGTAGCGGCAAGCTGAGCCTTCCCGTCCCGCTACGTTTCCTTGCTAAGTCCCTGGTGTGGCGAGACAGAGATTCGTTGCATAGCACACTCGCCGAGCAGTACCTCCGCGCGGTGGCGTTTGCGGCGGACTCGACGCCGGGCCACGGCTGCGGGATCAAGCTTTCTGAGGCAGAGCTCGGCGCCGAGACCGCCGGTACGGCAGCGCCTGCAGGGACCACGGTAACGTGCGGTATGCAACAAACTTCCAACTCGGGATGCTTGGGGGGGTGTGAGCGCGGAAGCAGACAGCCGGAGGCCATTGCTGAGAAATGAGTGAAGCGGTTTCAGCATTTCTACTGGATCTCGACGGAACGCTCTACACGGAACGAGGTGTGGTTCCGGGAGCCGTGGAGGCTGTCCGGGATCTCCGCCGACGGGGTGTGCCCGTACGGTTCGTAACCAACACGACCCGACGCTCGCGCCGCATGGTAGTTAAGCGGATGCAGGGCTACGGCTTCGAAGTCGAGCCCGACGAAGTGTTCACGGCGGTGGTGGCCGGGGGAATCACGCTCACGGAACAGGGGATACGAACCGTGGCGCCGTTCGTCGCTGAGGAGGTCCTCGAGGAGCTCGGGAACTTCGAGTTGGTCGGTGGGACGGCGGGCCGGCCGGCCGCGTCGTGCCCCGAGGCCGTGGTCATGGGAGATCTGGGCGACGACTGGAGTCCGCCGCTTCTCACCGAAGCATTCCGCTATGTTATGGACGGTGCCCGGCTCATTGCACTGCAGCGAGGCCGCTACTGGCTCGGGGCCGACGGTCTCCTGCTGGACGCCGGAGCCTATGTGGCCGCCATCGAGTACGCGACGGGTAAGGAGGCCGTGGTGTGCGGCAAGCCGAATCCCAGGTTCTTCCTCGCGGCGGTGGCGTCGTTCGGCGGATCGGCGGATCGGCGGGTCGGCGGATCGACCGGCGATGTGGGCACGCAACCGCCGAACCGCCGAACCGCCGAACCGCCGATCGTCATGATCGGCGACGACCTCTGGGCAGACGTGCAGGGTGCTCAATGGGCCGGGCTCCAGGGGTGGCTCGTCCGCACGGGGAAGTTCCGGCAAGACGAGCTTCAGTCGAGCGGCATTCGGCCCGATCGAGTGATCGACTCGGTGGCCGACCTGAGTGGTCAGGGAGAATGATGCTGCATGCGGTGCACGGCGCTGCTGGTTATCACACTGGTGTTCCTTCCAACCACCGCCATACGCGGGCAGGAGCCGGTGCGTGGTGGTCCGCCGATCATCGACAGCATCATCATCGTCACCCGCGACATCTTCGATTCGACTGAAGCGAGCAGGAACGTCTTCTTCCGCATCGCGAACGCCCTTCACGTCACCACTCGCCCATCGGTCATCCGCCACGAGCTGTTGTTCAGAGTTGGGGAGCCTTACGACTCGGCCAAGGTGGCTGAAACGGAGCGCAACCTGCGGGGGCGGGGACTGTTCCGGGATGTGGAGATCGATACCGTACACGTGGGCGACAGGGTGAACGTGCAGGTGAACACGGCAGACGGGTGGACCACCGAACTGATCCTCAACGCCCGATCGACCGGGGATGAAGTCTCCTGGGCTGTGGGTGCACAGGAGCGGAACCTGTTGGGGACGGGGGCACGGTTGGGCCTGACCTATCGGGACGAGCCTGACCGGACGGCCGTGACCCTGCGCGGCGGGATGGATCGCATTCGGGGAACGCGCTTCGGCGTGGACGGCCGGTTCGACTATCTCAGTGACGGTGAGGTCGGGGCGTGGCAAGCAGGTGTTCCGTTTCGAGCCTTCGCCGACCGCTGGGCTGTCGAGCTGTCGGGGGCGGCGGGTCGGCAGCGCATCCTCCAGTTCAGAGATGGCGATTCCCTGGAGACGTACCGGCGACGGCTCCTGCTGCAGTCCGGGCATCTCACGTATGCGCTGGGGGCCAGCCCCGACGGGTATCTCCGACTCGGTCTCCTGGGCCAGTTGAAGCGGGAGGAGTACCTCCTGGACAGCGTGTGGGTCGGTAGGGGAGCGAGTGTGCCGGACACCGTGACCGGCGCGCTGGGGATCTTTGCTGACTTGGTCGACGCCCGTTTCAAGGTCGTGAAACACTACAACGGATTCGACCGGGATGAGGATCTCGATCTGAGCACCCGTGTCACAGTCGCGGCATGGGTGGCCCCGGACGTGTTCGGATATCGGGAAAACGGGATCGGGCCGGGCGTCTTCGTGCAGCTCGGCGCCGCACTTGGGAAGAACTTCGCCAGGCTCCAGGCGGCGGCGAACGGCCTCTTCACCTCGTCAGGGCTTGATTCCGGGCAGGTCCGGATCGCCTTCACGGCGGCGTCGCAGGTCATTCCCAAGAGCGCAACGGTGCTGCACGTGCAGTACGGCGCGCGTCGTGGGACGCCGCCCGGTTCCGAGTTCGATCTGGGTCACGGGTTGGGGCCTCGCGCCTTCGGCCCCCACGCGTTCACGGGGGACCGCAGCGTGTGGGGATCCATTGAGCAGCGGGCGTTTCTCATTGACGAGGTGCTGGGAATCCTGGGCGTGGGTTTCGTGGCATTCCTGGACTACGGCGGGGCATGGTTTGCCGATCAACCGTCGAGGCTTGGTGGAGACGTCGGCGTGGGTCTCCGCGTGGGGGCCACCCGGGCTACCGGACAGAACATCGGAGGGCTGGACCTCGCGTACCGGTTCGGGGATGGCGTCGACGGCGACCGCTGGGTGGTGAGCTTCGGCCGGGGGTTTGCATTCTAACCGCTGCACACTGATTTCTACCCTCGGCGGTCCCCTGCCCTAGCTCATCCCCACCCAGGCGGTCCCCCTCCTCACAGCTACCCCGCCCTGGCGGACCGGCGGAAGGCTAGGTGCGATCCCGGACCGCCGGCCCGCCGGGTAGGGTGGGGGGAGGATGGGGACCGCCGATCCGCCGAACCGCCGACCAGTGCAGTCAGTCCTGTCCTGCCACTAGGGTTGGCGTGCTGCGGCTGCCTCCGCTCACGCCGAGCTGGCCGTTGTTGTTCCATCCCCAGCAGTAGGCGAAGCCATCGAGAGACATGCCACAAGTGTGGGACCACCCCGCACTGATGGACGCGAACTTGATGCCGCCGCTTACTGGAATCGGCTCGCCTGACGCGATCGGCGATCCTTGGCCCAGCTGACCCAGGTCGTTCAGCCCCCAGCAATAGGCCGTACCGTCGGATGTGAGCCCGCAGGTGTGGGCGCTCCCCGCGCTCAACGATTCGAACGCGATGCCCCCGGTGACCGAAACGGGGTGATTGCTGGGTGTGTTGCCGCCATTGCCCAGACGCCCGAAGCCGTTTGATCCCCAACAGTACGCCTGGCCGGTGCGCGCAATGCCGCAGGCGTGGTCTGTGCCGACGCTGAGCGACCGGAAGGCGATGTTGCCCGCGACCGGCACAGGTGCGGAACGTGACGTGTCCGAGCTATCTCCCAGCTGACCGAATTGGTTGGAGCCCCAGCAGTAGGCCGCGCCGGTCGGCGCAAGGCCACAGGTGTGGTCCGTACCCGCGTCGATGCTCTCAAAGGTCGTCGGTCCCGCGACGGGCTCCGGGACGGTGTTGCACGGCTCGTCCACCACCATAGGGCAGGTTGCCGTCGGTTGTCCGTTGCCGAGCTGGCCGGAGCCGCCGCCGCCCCAACAGTACGCTGTGCCGGGCGTAGGCTGGGACCCGAGCGCGCATGTGTGTCGATCGCCCGCTGTAATCCACGTGAAACTCGGCCCGCTGACCGTGCTGGTTTGAGGGTGGGGGCCCGCGTCTGCCGAGCCCATGCCGAGCTGGGCGCTGTAGTTGGCTCCCCAGCAAACAGTGGGTCCAACGCTGAGGGCACAGGTGTGGCTGGAACCGATGGCGACGCGGGTGAACTCGGTACCCCAACTCGCCACGAGCACGGGTGCGGGGTTGGAGAACAGGGTGCTGTCACCCAGCTCGCCCCACCGGTTCCGACCCCAGCACGCGATCCGCCGCTCGCTGGTGATGCCACACGTGTGGAATACTCCGGCTCTGATGGACGTGAGCGAGACGCTTACCGTGACGGTTGCGCTGGCGCTTCGTCCGCCGCTTTCGGCGACAATGCTGGTGAATCCCGCACCGGCTGCTCTCACCAGCCCGAATTCGTCGACCACGGCCACTCTGGGGTTGTTGGAGGACCAGTTCACCGCGCGGTCGGGGAGGGGCTCACCCGAATCGTCCATGACGGAAGCGACCAGTTGCGCGCTGTCTCCTAGCGACAGGGACAGGTCATCGTGCGACAACACCACCTCTCCTACCTGTACGGCGCTCACAGGGAGTTCGAGGCATCCAGCGGAGAGCAGACTGAGCGCCAATGCCGAGAGGCCGATGAATGATCGCTGCACTCAGTCGCTCCCAGGCAGTGCTACGCGTGAGGGTGTAGACCGGCGGATGCCGACTCCGCCATTGCCCAGCTGAAACAGCAGGTTGTCGCCCCAGCAGTACGCTTCGCCGGAAGTCGTGGTGGCGCAGGTATGGCTGTCGCCGCCGCTGATGGTGAGGAACCTATGCCCTCCTGAAACCGGATGCGGGGTGCTCTCACTTACGATCGTCCCATTACCGAGCTGGCCCCAGTCGTTGCGTCCCCAGCAGTATGCGGCGCCCTCTGCGGTGAGCCCACAGGTGTGGTCCGCTCCGGCGGTGAGGGCGTGGAAGCGAGCCATCGTTTGCACCGGAACCGGCCGCGTAGCGCAGGGCAGCGGCCCACACGTCTCGGTGCTCTCCTCGGTGCCGAGCTGTCCCGCGTGATTCAGGCCCCAGCAGTAGGCCACGCCTTCGGTCGTGAGAGCGCAGGTGTGAGCTCCGCCTGCCTGCACGCTGATGAACTTGAGCCCACCCGCTACCAGCACCGGCTGTGGCACAGACGTTCGTACGCCGTTGCCGAGCTGGCCGTTCTGGTTGCTGCCCCAACAATACGCGACGCTGTCTCGTGTGATCCCGCAGGTGTGTGAGAGACCGGCGCTCAGCGAGGCGAATAACAGGTTGCTCTCGAGCCGCGTCGGCGTCAGGAAACACGGGCTGCCGCCGCAAATGCTGCCGGACACCCGGACACCGGCCTGCCCGCCCCCATTGAAGCCCCAGCAGTAGGCCACGCCTTCGTCCGTGAGACCGCAGGTGTGAAGTCCGCCAGCGTCGATCTGCTCGAACGCCACTCCCCCGGTGGTGAGCACCGGGGCGCTACGACCGGTGGTTGACGCATCCCCCAGGGCACCGGTGCCATTGCCTCCCCAACAATGGACCGCGCCGTCTTCGGTGGCTCCGCAGGAATGGAAACCTCCGGCCTCCAACGCTCGAAAGGTGAGCCCACCTGCAACCAGAGCTGGCACACGTTGTCTTTGGAACGATCCGGCACCGACCTGACCTGCTCCGTTGTCTCCCCAGCAGAAGGCCTCCCCCGCGCTGCTGAGCCAGCAGCCGTGGAACGCGCCGGCTACAACGCTGGTGGTGGCGACGGGCTCGGGCTCGGTGGGCTGCAGATCGCACGCGGTGAACAGCGCGCAGCCGAGCATCAGGAAGACCGTCGAGGCGGTGCGACGGCGCCGGGGAAGCGGCTTCATGGTCGGGGCAGGTTCCTAGCGTGTTCCCCTACTACCAGGCGACGCGAACGGCGGTTCCCGACGCGCTCACCATTAGCATGGTGCCGCCCTGGCTGATCCCGNNACGATGGCGTTAGCACCCAGGGACTCGGCCTCCATGGCCATCTCGTCGATGGCGGTATCCCGCGCCTTGCGCAGCTCTTGCTCGTACGCCGCGGACCGGCCCCCCACGATGTCCCGTATGCTGGCGAAGAAGTCCTTGAAGATGTTGGCGCCGAGAATGGCTTCGCCGGTGACGATTCCGTGATACTCGGCGATCTCAGCCCCGTCGATACTCGGCGTAGTGGAAATCAGCATTGATCCTCCGCTTGTCTGAGGGTCGCTAGAACGTCTCCTGATAATGGCCGGCGCGAATTGGGGTGTCGCTACCCGGGCGACCCTGCGCTCAACCAGCTGACCTAGACGCCGGCGAGAGCCCGGGCCACACCCCGGTGGAGTGCCTGGTCCACTCGGTAGCGGCTGAGGTCGTGCACGGGACACCACGTGGCGTGGTTCTCGCCGGTCAGGTTGCCGGGGTCACCATCCGCTGAACAGCGAACCATGAGGTCGTGATGCAGGTGCGCGGGTTCGCCGTGACCGGACGGGATCTCGTGGACGTCCACGCCCACCAGCCGTAGGGGTGTCGTCGGGAGCACGGCGAGTCCCGTTTCCTCTCGCACCTCCCGCTGCGCCGCCGCCACGATGCTGGCATCGTGTGACTCGACGTGCCCACCCGGTTGCAGCCAGCGTTGCAGGCGGTGATGGAAAACCAACAGGACCTGCGTTCCGTCACTCGAGAGAACCAGCGCACTGGCGGTCACGTGACCGAGGTCGTAGCTGGTGCGGCTGAACGGCGCGGGCGACTGTCGCAGGAGATCCACCGTCCGGCGCGCGCTTGCCGCAGCCCGTTCGTCACCCGCGGCGTCAAACGTGTCGAGCAGGCCGAGCACCTCGCTGACGGGGATGGTCGTCACAGCTCGATCGGCGCGATGCACTCCGGTCCTTCGTTGTCGGGGGTGTTGACGTACCTGCTTACCGGGTAGGCGGCCATCTCACTGGAAGGGTACGGCTGGAGTAAGCCTTTGAGGCCGTCGACGTCGCGGTATGAGGGGTCGAGCCACCGATCGTAGTCGCCAGGTTTGAGGATCACAGGCATGCGGTTGTGCAGCGGTCTCAACATGTCGTTTGGGGCCGTGGTAATGATCGTGAAGGTCTCTACCGGCTGCTGAGCCGCACCCAACCAGCGCTCCCACAGTCCTGCCAGCGCGAACACCGCCCCGTCACGCAGCTTCGCGTAGTACGGCTGCTTGCCGCGTTCCGTCTTCTGCCACTCGTAGAACCCGTCGGCGGGAATGAGGCAGCGGCGATAGCGGAACGCGTGTTCGAAGGTGGGTTTCGTCGCCACGGTCTCGCTTCGGGCGTTGATCAGGCGGTTGCCGATGGAAGGGTCCTTGGCCCAGGAGGGAATCAGCCCCCACCGCAGCAGCACGAACTCGCGCTCGGGCCCTTCCCGCTGTTGGCGGATCGCGGCCGCCTCCTTCGTGGGTGCAATGTTGTAGCGCGGTTCCATGTAGGGCACGCTCAGGAGCTTGAACAGCTCCCGATCGAGTTCCGCGATCTGCGCCTGGGAGAATCGGCCGCACATTGCTTATTCAGCCTTCAGCCTTCAGCCATCAGCGATCAGTAGTAGCAGTTTGCAATTCGCAGTTCGCAATTGGCGATTCGTGAATGGATGTAACGGCCACGAACTGCGAATTGCTGATTGCTCGAATAGTCAGAGTCATCAGTCATCAGCCGAACCGTCAGTGTCCGCCTCCACGCGCCCGCTGAAGGCTGACGGCTGAAAGCTCGCCCCTTTTCAAGCTACACACCCTGCAGCACGGGGTCACGCCGCATCCCGTTTGCCGCCAGCGGGTCCCAGTCGCAGATTGGGCGTCGGTCCTTATCGCCAGGGAGATCCCCATGCGCGCCGTTCATGTACTGACGTTGGCAACCGTTGCCTCGCTGGCTGGCACCAGCCTCCTCGCCCAGGACACCGTGCGGTTCACCCCGACGGTCGCCCAGCCGACCTTTGCGGTTCGGGATCCGGTGCTGCGGATCAGACCCGGCACCGTGCTCATCTCCAACACCCATTTCGGTCCCTACTTCACGGAGGAGGGGGGAGCTTTCCCCGGCGAGGTAGGGCCGATCTACATCGATGGTGCCACCACCAATGACGTGCTGGTGGTCAAGGTCATCAAGGTTCGTCCCAACCATGATCTCGCTGCCTCCCGGATCTACCCGGACTTCGGTGGCCTGGCGACGGACAGTCGGGTTCGCATGCTCAACGATGCGATTCCGGCGCGGCGCTACGTCTGGCGGCTCGACCGGGAGCGCATGATTGCGACGACTGAGCTCCCCGGTAGTCGAATCGGGCGCATCGAGATCGACCTCAAACCCATGCTCGGTCGGGTGGCCGTGGCACCCAGGGGTGAAGAGGCCTTCAACGGCCTCTGGCCAGGGGACTTCGGGGGGAACATGGACGCGCCGGAGGTGCGGGAAGGAACCACCGTCTACCTGCCCATCTTTCATGACGGGGCGTACTTCTACTTCGGCGACGGACACGCGCGGCAGGGCCACGGGGAAGTTGCCGGCACCGGGCTGGAGACGTCGATGGATGTGGTGCTGCAGCTCGACCTGATCAAAGGCAAGACCATCGACTGGCCCCGCCTGGAGGACGACCAGTACATCATGGTTGCCGGGAGCGGCCGGCCCCTGATCGACGCCTTCCGCCTCGCCCACGTCGAGCTGGTGGAGTGGCTGGAGGAATACGGATTCGGGCGCTGGGACGCGTACCANNGCGTACCAACTGCTGGGCCAGCTTTCCGAGAGCACCGTGGCCAACATCGTGGATCCGGCATATACGGTGGTGGCGAAGTTCCCCAAGAAGTACTTACCGAGGTGAGGAGTAAGGAGTGAGGGGTAAGGAGTAAGGAGTACCCCTCACTCCTCACCCCTTACTCCTTACTCAAACCAGGATAGTGACGGTCACCGTGAGCCCACTGCCAGAAGTCCACATCACCTACCCTGATTGGGTCTCCTCCGCGGTCGACTGGGACAGGCGGTACGACTCTGTCGAGGACCGGATGCGTCTCGCGATTGCTCTGTCTCGGGAGAACGTGCTCCGGGAGACCGGCGGGCCTTTCGGTGCAGCGGTGTTCGAGAGCGACACGGGCGCACTGGCTGCGGTGGGCATGAATCTGGTGGTGGGCCGGCACAACTCCGTGCTGCATGCCGAGATGGTGGCCATCATGATGGCCGAGGGACGGCTCGGATCGTACACCCTGGGTGCGGCATCGCTGCCGCGCCACGAGATCGTGACCTCGTGCGACCCCTGTGCCATGTGTCTTGGCGCGCTGCTGTGGAGCGGGGTGAAGCGCCTGGTCTGCGGCGCCACCCGACAGGACGCCCGCCTGCTGGCGTTCGACGAGGGGCCGGTGTTTCCGGAGTCCTACCAGTATCTCCGGAATCGGGGGATCGAGGTGGTGCAGGGGGTGCTGCGGGAAGAAGCGCAAGCGGTACTGCAGCTCTACCGGGACCGGGGCGGCCTGATCTACAACGGCTAGAAGCGTGCGTTACCCTGGGTGTCTTCCAGGCCGCGGCACCGGGGGATGACGCGAGGCTCACGCAGCATCTCGATAGTGATGCGTCGCTGCCTGGCGCCTGGAAGAACACAGCAATTAGCCAACTGCAATTAGCGGTTTGTGATGGGCCAGGAATTCCCAACGGCGAATGGCGAACTGCGAGCTGCCTGATGAACGTTCGATTCCAACGTGACTCACCATGATTGATTCAGCTAGGCTCTCACCTGCCGAGTCTCGGCCGGGTGCAGCCTTCGAGCTGGAAGGCGCGACCCATGTCCATGTGGAGGAGGCGCTGCGGCGGCTGGAGAAAGCCCTCCAGACGATGCAGCTCGGTGTGACGATCACCGACGTAGCCGGCAGGATAGTCTACACCAACGCCGCAGATGCGGGCATGCACGGGTACTCGGTTCAAGAGCTCATCGGCAAGGACGTGGGGATCTTCTCGCTTCCGGAGGAGCGGCACCCGCTGACCCAGGAGCAGTTGCGGTCGGTTACGACCTGGCAGCGGGAGAGCCTGAATATCCGGAAGGATGGCAGCGTCTTCCCGGTCCGGCTGTTGTCCGACGTGGTGGTCAGTGCCGATGGTGAGCCCATAGGAGTAGTAACCACCTGTGAAGACATCACGGAGCGCAAGGCAGCCGAGGACCGGCTGCGGGAGGCGTATGAGGAGCTGGATCAGCGGGTTCTCGAGCGGACGTCGGAGCTGTCGGAGGCCAATGCCAGGCTGCGGGAGGAGATCGCCGAGCGCCAGCGCACGGAGGAGGAGCGGATAGCGCTGGAGGATCAGCTGCGCCAGGCACAGAAGATGGAGGCACTGGGTCGGCTGACGGGGGGGATTGCCCACGATTTCGGCAACCTGCTCACCGTGATGCTCGCCAACGCGGAGTTGGCGGCCCGGACGCTGCCCACCGAGTACGAGCACATCCTGGATGAGCTGGAGGTGCTGCAAGGCGCCGGGCGGAAGGCGCGAGATCTGGTGAGGAAGCTCCTGGGGTTCAGCCGGGAGCAGGA
>WVYX01000314.1:20066-41583 GCA_011772755.1 Gemmatimonadales bacterium | reverse complement strand
CTCACCTGGCGCCTGCAGGAGGGGGGGGTGGCAATTTTGGTGGCAGACTGACGGGTATTGATACGACCGAATGAGAACGACGGGACTATTGACCGGGCGCGATTGCTGACTCAGAAGGACGGAAAAGGAACGATGGGTATCGAGGGGAATGGACGCATAGGCCCTTTTAAGTCCCTTGCGTCTACCCGTTCCGCCACCCGGGCCGCTACTCCTAAGTTCGCATCTGGCCCCTTATCGCGGTAGCGAGCCGATCAGGGTCTCCCTGCCCCACCCGTTCTCGCCGCAGCAGGCGCCGGCGGTGGGCCGCGCTCAGCCATGTGACATGACCGCTTGACGGGAAACAAAGCGTGGGCCACCTTGCCTGCCGACCGGCCGCTGATACGGCCCTCGGAAGGGCACCTTGCTGTTGTCCCAACGGGTGGAGGCATTGCATGCCACTTCCTCGCGCAGTAACCAAAGCCATCGCGTTCACCGTCCTCGCCGCTAGCCTGGTTGCCGAGGGATCCGTGCTGTACTTGGTCAACGATCCTCCGATCCGCCTAGCCTTGGGCCTCGTCGCCCTGGTGCCGATCATGTGGTCCATCGTGTGGGCCACCCGCCGACCTGACATTCTCGAGGGGCTGCCCGCCGCGGCTCCACCGATACATAAGCGCCGCTACCTCAGGCTGCGGGCCAAGGTGAAGCAGCTCATTGATGAGATCACCCGCCTCAACTGGACGGTGGTCGACGCGAAGCGTGGGATCCGCAACCAGGAGGAGGCGAAGAAGGAAGCCGATACCATCGAGGAGGGCCTCCACAACCTGATCCGGGACATTCGTTCAAGCGCCGGGGAACTGGCCTCTGACGAGGAGTGGGATTAGCCGCTACGCCGGTAGCGCGATTCCACCACGCCTTCCCATTGCCTGGCCGGTCGGCCGACGGGACGATTCGGCTCCGCCCCGGGGGGAGCAGCGCTTGACGGGACAGAGTGTGGTGGCCACCTTGCCTGCCCGACCGCTTAGATCCCGCAGGTCACGCAACTCAACTACTGGTTCATCGGGTGGAGGCACAGCATGGAACTGCCACGCGCCGTGTCGAAGGCCTTTGCATTCACGGTCCTCGCCGTCAGCCTGGCCGTCGAGGCACTCGTGGTCTATGAGATGCGTGATCCCACCTACCGCCTGGTGCTCTCCGGCCTGATACTCGTGGCAATCCTGTGGTCCACCGTGTGGGCAACCCGGCGACCCCACGTCCTCGGCGACTTGCCGAGCCCCCCAGTGACGCACCGGCGGCGCTACCTCAAGCTGCGTTCGCATGTTGACCTGCTCATGGACTCGATCCGACGTCTCAACTGGACCGTCGTCGATGCCGAACACGGGATTCGCAGCCGGGCAGACCTGAGGAGGGAGGCCGACGCGATCGAGCGGCGCATGCATGACCTGGTCCACGACATCCGGGAGAGCGCCGGTCATCCCGCGCCGGCAGCGGCGGAGCAGGAGGAGGCAGCGCAGTCCGAATAGCCCCGGCTGGTGGCGTGAGTCTGCTGCGTGTTGGGTGCTAGGATCTCGGGTGCCAACCTCGTCTATCCGCTAGTGACTCGTTCCACGAGTTCATTGCATATCGACCGCACCGGCGGATCCCTCCTGGCGCTGCAGTACCGGTGGACTCGACGCCCGCACTGGGCCGGCGACGGCGTCATTCCGACAGCTGCGGCGCCGAGACCACTGGTACTGACGCGCCCTTCGGGATCCGCCGGTGCGTGTGTGTAGAAAGCGAACTCCTGGGTCGCCACACCAGCACCAGCACCTAAGCCCCCACACCGGGGTGACGCCCGGTCACACCGTTGGGTATTTTCCGCCCGCCATGCCAAACGTCGCCCGCCTTCGCGCGTGGCACCGCGCCGCCTCCGCCCGTGTCTCCGACTGGGCACACGCCTTCATCGGCCAACTCCCACGGCTGGGCGTCGACGAGAACACCCTGCTGCTTGGCTTTGCCGTCGCTATCGGCACCGCCGTGGGCCTCACCGTAATCGTCTTCTACAAGCTGATCGACCTCTCCCAGACCGTAGCCCTCACTGCGGTGGGGCGCCTGACTGGGTTTGGCAGCCTGGCAATCGTGCTGGTGGTAGTGGCCGGTCTGGCCCTCACGCGACTGCTGGTCCGCTACGGCACTAAGGATTCCGACGGGGAGAACATCCCAGACGTGATGCTGGCAGTCGCCAAGCGCGGCGGCACCGTGCACGCGGGTCCTGTGGCGGTCAAGACGGCCAGTGCGGCCCTGGCCATCGGCACCGGCGGGTCCGTGGGGGCTGAGGGCCCGGTCGCCGTCGCCGGCTCCGCCCTGGGCTCCAAGATCGGGCGGTTCTTCCGCTCCGGGCCGGAGCGACTGCGTCTGCTGGTCGCCTGCGGAGCAGCCGCCGGTATCTCGGCCGCGTTCAACGCCCCTATCGCCGGCGTCTTCTTCTCCCTCGAGAAGGTGATCGGGAGCTTCGGCGTCCGCGCGTTCCCGCCGGTGCTCGTCGCCAGCGTGATCGCAGCCGTGATATCCCGGGCCGCGTTCGGTGACTCTCCAGTCATTGAGATCCCCACGGAATACGGGGTGGGCTCGGCCAGCGAGCTGCTGCTGTATGCGTTGCTCGGCGTCGTCACCGGCGTGGTCGCCGTGCTGTACACTCGGGGCGTGTACCGCATGCAGGATCTGCTCGGCCGCCTCAAGCTGGGTTGGCATCGGATCCTGGTCGGCGCCCTGCTGGTGGCAGCGCTCGACGTGCTGTTCAAGGCAGACCTGTGGGGCCAGGGGCACGAGACCCTCTCCATCGAGATCATCGGCGCCAGGTCGGGTCATTTCCTCGTCGGGCTAGCCCTAGCCAAGATTCTGGTCACGGCCGCCACGCTCGCCGTGGTTCGCACCGGAGGCGTGTTCACCCCTGCCCTGTTCATCGGGGCCACGCTAGCAGGGGGGTTGGGCGCATCTGTCGCCGAGCTCGTGCCCGGCTTCACCATCGAAGCGGAGGCCTTCGCCCTGGTTGGGATGGCTGGGCTGGTGGCCGGCAGCACTCACGCGCCCCTCACGGCCATCATGATCGTGTTCGAGATGACGTACGACTACGCATTGATCCTCCCACTCATGCTGTGCGGTGCCATCGCGTACATCACGGCGCGGCGCGTTCATCCGGAGTCGATCTACTCCGAGTGGCTGGTCCGTCGTGGGGAGAACATCAGAAGAGGCCGCGACACCGCGGTGATGGAGCGGCTCCAGGTCGGGGACTCCTACAACCGCGACCCCCACATCATCGGTGAGAATGCGAGCGTGGCCCAGATCATGAAGGCCATTGGGTCCAGCCCGCAGATCGAATTCCCGGTGATGGATGCGGACCTCAAGCTGGTGGGGATGATCACCTATGACGATCTGCGGACCGTTCTCACGGATGCGGACCGGTTCGCCTCGGTGGTGCTGGCCGGGGACTTGGCCAGCCCCCACTTCGAGCGGGTGACCCGTGATGACTCCCTGAAAACGGCGCTCCAGAAGCTGGCCGTGCGCGGGAGCCACTACATTCCCGTCGTCGACTCGGAGGACCCCGATCGTCTCTTGGGGGTGATCGGGAGGCAGGAGATTCTGGCCGCCTACGACCGCGAAGTGCTCACCGAGCAGTAGCGCAGTATCATTCGTTGACTTTCCTGTGCGCGGGCGATAACGTCGCCTGTCATTTCTGCTAGTGGGGGACGCGATGGTACGAGCGACTGTCAGACTTGCAGCAGCCGCGGCGCTGGCCGCGCTGATCCCTGGTGCGGCCGTGGCCCAGGGATTTCAAGTAAACGAACACGGAACGTGCGTCATGGGACGGGCAGGCACGGGTGTCGCCTCACCGTGCGAGGACGGCTCCGCCGTCTTCTATAACCCCGCCGGGATCGCCGGGATGAGGGGGTGGACGGTCAGCGGTGGTCTCACCGTCATCTCCGCGTACGGCGACTTTACGGCCGACCTCACAGGTGAGAGGACCGACCTCGCCAACTCCCCGATTCTCGTGCCGCACGTGTATGCCGTCTACGGTATCACGGACCGGCTCGCTGCGGGTATTGGTGGTTTCGTGCCCTACGGCCTNNGGTACGACAACGACCTACAGTCCATTTACGTCCAGCCGACGCTGGCTTACCGCATCAACGACATGGTGGCGGTGGGCGCCGGGTTCGACTTCGTCATCGGTTCCCTCGAGCTCAACCAGCGGCTGGATCTCTCGGTGCAGCCGGCACCGGCACCGGCGCCGGCCGGCACACGGCTGGGACAGCTCGGCGTCCCGTTCCACACCGACTTCGCCAGTGGGGAGCTCAAGGCCACGGGGGCCACCGGCTTCGGCGGAAACTTCGGGGTCTGGGTAACGCCCGTGGAGGGAGTGGACATCGGCGTGCGGTACCTCACCCGGGTGAAGCTGGACTATGAGGGGACCGCGACGTTCGAGCCCGAAGCCACCGGCATCACTCTGCCGGCTGACAATCCGTTCGGTGTCCCGGGTGGAACGCCCCTCGACGCGGTCGTGGCGGGCCTGAACCTCTTCTCCGCAGGCCAGCTCCTCGACGATCAGACCGTCACCGCCACCATCAGGATGCCGGAGCAGTACACCGTGGGCGTGGCGATTGACGTCTCTGCCGCGCTCAAGGTCCTGGCCGAGTGGCAGTATGTGAACTGGTCGGTGTTCGACAGGATCGAAGCTGACTTCGCTATCGCGCCTGACCTCACGCTCGAGGAGAACTACGACGACACCAACGGCTTCCGCGGAGGGTTCGAGTGGAAGGCCAGCAGCAAGCTGGTGCTCCGCGGGGGATACCTGTTCCATGAGGGTGCTGCACCGCCGGAGACCGTTACTCCGCTGCTTCCCGAGGCGAACCGCAACGAGTTCACGGCAGGGGTAGGCTACCGGTTCAGCGACCGGTTTCTCATCGACCTGGCCTACCAGTTCCTTGCGCAGGACCAGCGACGCGGCCGGGTGCGTGAGCCGCTGCCGGGGAACTCGCCAACGGTGGCCTTGAATAGCGGGTTGTACTCGTTCAACGCGCATCTGTTTGGCGCAACGGTAACGGCACACTTCTAGCCGTGGATCGATACCGCAGATGGATGCGGATCAGAACGCAGATGAACTGGTGACTAGAACCCGAATACTGGAACGCATAGAGGATCACGATATGTATCGTCGACCAAACTGGAGCCACGTCCTGCGGGTAGGGCTGCTCGCGGCCTTGCCGTTTGTTGCTGCCTGTGACGACGAGGTGCTCAACCCCCCAACGGCGGATGCAGGTGCGATGTTCGTCCGCTACGTGGCGATTGGTAACAGCATCACTGCGGGATTTCAGTCCGGCGGGATCAACGAAAACACGCAGCTCGAATCGTACGCGAGCCTGCTTGCAGAACAATTTGGCGTGAGCGAGTTCCACGTGCCGCTGCTGGCCTTCCCCGGGTGCCCACCGCCATACTCGAACATCTTCACCCAGGAACGGATCGCGACGATCCCCAACGACTGCGCGCTCCGCAAGGCGCCCACGGCGGAGTTCCTCAACAACGTGGCGGTGCCGGAGGCGGGGGTGATCGACGTGCTCGACAACCTCGATGACAGGAGTAATGCCAACGCGCTCACCACCTTGATCCTGGGCGGGCGCACGCAGCTCGAGGCGGCGGCTGAAGTACAGCCCACGTTCGTTACAGTCTGGATTGGGAATAACGACGTACTCGGTGCGGCCCTGTCCGGCCTTCAGCTCCCGGTAACCGCGGCCGCCACATTCGACGAGGACTACACGTCCATCATGAACCAGCTCGATGCCATGGGCGTAGAGGGTGGTGCTCTCATCGGCGTGGTGAACGTCACCAACATGCCGAACCTCTCGGCAGGACAGGTGTACTGGGGGCTCCAGGCCCAGGGGCTGCTTCCTCCGGCACCGCTGCTCACCCTGCTCAACTGCGGGCCGACGGAGGGGGGAGGCAACTCGCTCATCCCCTTCGCCTACGGGTTCCCCAAGATCGCAGCGGCCAGCCCGCCGAACCTAATACCGCAGACGATCGACTGCCTGGGTGACGCCGAGGTGCTGACGCCGACCGAGATCCAGACGGTCGCCACCGCCGTGGCGAGCTACAACGCCACGATCTCGACAGCGGCGTCGGGCCGAGGATGGGCCTACTGGGATCCAAACCCGACCTTCGATTCGCTGCGCGCAGTGGGCGAGATTCCACTCTTTCCCAATGCGCCGCCAAGCCCGCTCTCGCTGACTGAGCCGTTCGGACCGTGGCTCAGCCTGGACGGCGTGCATCCGAACGCTGCGGCCCACGTGCTGATCGCAGACCACGTGATTGACGCCATCAACACCACGTACGGCACGGACATCGATCACCCGTAGCGCCGCGGTCGGGTCGAGTTGTGGATACGGCGGGAGGCTCGGCTTGGTGAGCCTCCCGCTTTGCTGTAGATTGCCGCGGCCAATGCCCAACCACCCACTTACCACCCCACAGCCGGCGGATCGGCGGTTCGGCGGACCGGCGGCTCACCGCAGCCCAGCCCCCCCCCGCCGGGCGGTTCGGCGGTTCGGCGGACTGATCTGCAGCGGCAAACCGGTGGCAGGTGGGCAGCGAACGTACCGCCGTACCGACGGGGGTGCGGCTGTGGTGGTGGCGGCGGGGGACCGCCGGACCGCCAGACCGCCGGTCCGCCGACCCGCCGTCATCCTCGCGGCTTCCCTAATCGCAGCGACCGCCGCTCCCGCCCTGGCCCAGTACCCCGATGCCTGGATCCTGCCCCGGGGTGCACTACGGGTGAGCTTCGAGCCTCGATACGTCAGCTTCGACCAGCGGTTCGATCCCGACGGGAACGCGGAGGCGCTGGGGACCGACTTCTCGGACTCGGCGGCCGGCGTGCGACTCGTCCCGACCGCCCTTGGCGCGGAGAGCGCCATTCGCTCGATCACCGGTGACGGCTCCTACACCATGAGCGCCGGTGCCTTCCGCACGACCCTCGACAGCGACATTCGGCGGTTCCCCTTCAACTTCTATCTCGGGATCAGCAATCGGCTCACCGTCACCGTGTCGATCCCGTTCGTGACCACGCGGGCGCAGGCCGACTTCGTGGTGGACAGCGCTGGTGCCAATGTGGGGTGGAATCAGGCAGCGCCAACGGCGCAGGGCGCCAGTGCCGCGACCCAGATCCAACTGCTCCTCAGCGAGCTCGAGGCTGGGGCCGCGTTCGTCCAGACCCAGATCGACGCCGGCCAGTTCGGATGCCCATCGAGCCCCCAGTGCGACCAGGCGCGCGATCTCGTGGCCCGAACGCTGATCATGGCAGGAGATCTGTCCGCCCTCAGCGGCGTCAGTGCGGACGGGAGCACCGCAGCTGAGCTACCGCCGTTCGCTCCGCTGGCTTCCTCATCTGCCGGGCAAGCGGTGCTCACGGCCGTCCAGAGCATCAATGCCGAACTCCAGTCGTTCGGAGCCAGTCCACTGACCGCCACCCTCCCACTGCCAGGTGAGCCCGTCACGACTGAGGACGTCCAGACGCTGTTCACAGAAGCTGCGTTCGGTTACCTCGCGTCGCCCATCGAGCTCGCCAAGTACCGGCAGAAGCTGGGCGACGCCGAGGTAGGAGTGCGGTGGGGTCTGGTGCAGCAACCCAAGCTCCACACCGTACTCTCCGCCACCGTCCGACTGCCTACTGGGATGCGAGACCTGCCGGAACACTTCACTGACATCGGTACCGGCGACCGGCAGACCGACCTGATCCTCGGTGCGGAGGCCCTGTGGGAGCTGGGATCGGTGCTGGCTGTCGCGGCAAGCGCCTCCTACACCTTGCAGCTCGGCGACGAGCTCCCGCGCCGGGTGACCTCTCACGATCAACCGATCGTTCCGGCTTCCACCGAACAGGTGGTCAGTCGCAATCTCGGGGATGTGTTGGTGCTGAGTTTGTTCCCTTCGCTGAAGCTCAACCAAGCCTTTAGCGCATACGCCTCTGCACACTACTTTCACAAGTCAGCCGACCGGTTCGCCGTGGCCGGGAGTCCGGTGGATCCCTTGGGGGATGAGACCCAAATGCGCTCCCTCAGCTTCGGCGGGGGGATCTTCTACCGGGCCCTCCGGGGCGCGACGCTACCCATCGAAGCCGGGATCGACTACCGGGCAGCATTCCGAGGGTCAGGCGGACTCACCCCGAAAGGCAGGACGGTGAAGATCTATTTGAGGCTGTTCTACCAGCTATTCGGGGGTCCTGAGCCTGAAGAAGCGGAGACAGAAAGCAATTAGCGATTCGCAATTCGCAGTTCGTACACGAATTGCTAACTGCGAATTGCCAATTGCTTCTTTAACAGCTCCGCCGCGTGCTGCTTGACCACCGGGTCCTCTGCATCCCCTAGCATCCGGGCAATCTCCTGCACACGCTCATCTCCAGTCTGCACCCTCACATCCGCGGTCGCGATACCACGGCGAGGACGCTTGCTCACGGTGACGTGATGAGTGGCCCGGGACGCGATCTGAGGGAGGTGGGTGATGACCAGCACCTGACAAACTTGGGCCACCTGGGCCAATGCATCGCCCACCTGAAGCGCTACCTCACCACCGATCCCTTGATCCACCTCGTCGAACACTACCGTGGGAATGGCGTCGTGTCCCGCTAGAACCACCTTGAGTGCCAGCATCAGGCGGGAGAGCTCGCCTCCACTGGCTACCTGCGTCAAGGGCCGGGCTGGAAGGCCCGGATTGAGCTGCACCATGAACGTGACCGCATCGGCCCCTGACGCCGTCACCGATGGCGCGGCATGCACGTCCACCGCAAACGTTCCGTTGGGCATGCCAAGCCCGGGGAGCAGCTGCTCCACAGCCTTCGCCAGCCTGCCGGCCGTCCTAGAGCGCTTGGCCGTGAGCGCCGCAGCTGCTGCGTCGAGTTCCGCCTCCGCCTCGCCTCGCCGCTCGCTGAGCTTCGCGAGATCGAGATCGGCGGTATCGAGCAGATCGAGTTCGCGGCGGGCTTCGTCCGCCGTGCGCAGGACGTCGGCAATGGTGGGTCCGTACTTCTGGGTCACGCGATACAGGGCGTCCCGCCGTCGCTCCACCTCGGCCAGCCGATCGGGATCCACGTCGATGCCTGACGCGTACTCCCGAACGGCGAGGCTCAACTCCTCCACATTGGCGTACGCGGCGTCAAGGAGCTCGCGCCATTTCCCCACGCTCTCATCGATGCGCTCGAGCTGGGCCAGGGTCTTGGAAGCCCCACTTAGAGCCTCGAGTGCCGATCCTTCATCTCCGCTCTCCATCAGCTCACTGAGGCGCTCCGCCAGCCGAGTGAGCTCCTCGACGTTCGCAAGGCGCTTCGCCTCGACGGCAAGCGCCTCATCTTCACCGGGCTTTGGCTTTGCGTCACTGATCTCCTTGACCACATGGCGTAGGTAGTCCGCCCTCCTCTGCACGTCGTCCCGATGGGCTACCAGCTCGGCTTCGTCGTCGCGCAGGCGCGCGGCCGCCTGGTACGCGGCGGCGACGCGCGAGCGCTCCGTCCCCGCATCGCCAAATGAATCCAGGATGTCCCGCTGCGCTGCAGGCTTGAGGAGCGACTGGGCTTCGTGTTGCCCGTGCAGGTCCACCAGCAGGCGTCCCAGTTTCGCCAAGGCCGAAACCGTGGTGGGGCTGCCGTTGGCCCATGCCCGGTTTCGGCCTTCTGCGTTGATCTCGCGGCGGACAATGAGGCGGTCCTCCTCCAGGTCCACTCCCGCTTCGTCCGCCACACGTGCGACCCCCGTCGTCGCTGCCACGTCGAACTCCGCTTCCACCACGGCCCGAGGAGCTCCAGGGCGCACTAGGTCCGCGCTGGCCCGCTCCCCCAACAGCAGGGATAACGCGTCCACCAACATGGACTTCCCGGCCCCGGTCTCGCCGGTGAGGACGTTCAAGCCGGGTTTCAGTGGAAGGGTGACGTCTGCGATGACCGCTAGATCACGGACCCGAAGCTCAGTCAGCATCGTTCGAGGAATTCCGATCGCCGAGGTTGCCCCACTCTAACTTCTCCCGCAGGCGAGTGAAGAAACCTTCTCGCTCCAGTCGTACCAAATGCACGGCGGCGGGCGACTGCCGGATCACCACGCAGTCCTCGGGCTGGAGCTTTCCCCCCACCTGTCCGTCATACGACACCAGCACCTCGTCGGCTCCAGACGGCTCGATTTGCAGCGTGACTTGGGAGCTGGCTGGCACCACGACCGGCCGAACCGCCAGGGTATGAGCGCAGATAGGCGTGACGACCATGGCGTCCACTTCTGGCGTGAGGACCGGCCCACCAGAACTCAGGGAGTAGGCGGTTGATCCTGCGGGGGTGGCGACGATGATCCCGTCGGCGGTGTACAGGCCAGCTTCCTCACCACCAACGAACACACGAACCCGGACCACCCGCACGACTCCGGCCTTGTGCACCACGACATCATTTACCGCCGGCTTCCCCGGGGTCTTGTTCCCCTCAGCATCGATGATCTGCGATTCCAGCATGCGACGGGATTCCAGGTGGTACTTCCCCTCGACGAATGCCGTGACGGCCTCTTCGAGGAAGTCGGGTGTGGCGGTGGTGAGAAAACCGACCCGCCCAAGATTGATGCCGAGAATCGGCACCTCCTGGTTTCCCAAGGAGCGGGCTCCCCGCAGCAACGTACCGTCCCCGCCCAAAGTCACCAGGAGATCGAGGTCACTGCTTTCAGACTCGAGCAGGTTGACTTCTGCAGGCCAGAGCTGGGCAAGCCCTGGCTCGACGAACGGATTGAACTTGTGGACCTCGACCTGACTGGCGAGCCTGGCAAGGAGTCCGTGGAGTTCGGTGTACCGCGGGTTGCCGACGACGCCGACGTTCATGTCGCGGAGAGCGTCTCCGTGGCCGACCAGGTGCGGATCCTCTCGGCAATCCCGGGGCCGGTGAGCCCGACCTCCTCGAGCTGCTGGGCCCGTGACGCATGCTCGTACGTGCGATCGGGGATCCCCAGGACCACAACGCGCACGTCAGAATCGATCGACTGCACCGTAGCCGCCACGAACGCACCGAAACCGTTCACCATAGCCCCGTCTTCCACCGTCAGCAGCACGCGGTGATGCCGGACCAGCTCCTCCAGCATCGCGCGGTCGAAGGGCTTGACGAACCGACAGTTCACTACCGTGACGTCGAGGCCGTCTTCCGCCAGGAGCGCCGCTGCCTCCATCGCGGGCTGGCACATCACGCCGACGGCGAGGATCGCACACTCGGCCCCTTCCCGAAGTATCTCCCAGCTCCCATACGGAACCGGCCCGACCTCCGCCGCGGGCGGCGCCGGTCCGGGGGCCTTGTCCCTAGGGTAGCGGGTGCAGAAGGGACCATCGTGCTCCAGGGCGCACCGCAGCAGCCCGATGAGTTCGGCACCGTCTCTGGGCGCCGTAACCGTCATGTTGGGAACCGTCAACATGTATGCGAGATCGTAGAGACCCATGTGCGTCTGGCCATCCGCACCCACCATCCCGGCCCGGTCCATGGAGAAGATCACCGGAAGGTTCTGGATCGCGACGTCGTGGATAATGCTGTCGTAGGCGCGCTGAAGGAAAGTCGAATAGATGGCGACGACGGGCCGGATGCCTTGCGTAGCCAGGCCGGCAGCGAAGGTGGTCGCGTGGGCTTCGGCGATCCCTACATCGAAGAACCGGTCCGGCCATCTCTTCTCGAAGATGTCGGTGCCGGTCCCGGATGGCATCGCCGCAGTGATCGCCACGAGCTCCGGATGCTCGGCTGCGAGCTCGGTGATAGCGGTCCCAAAGACCTTCGTCCACCCCGGCGCCTTGGACTGGGACGGTCGGAGCACCCCCGTCACCGGGTCATAGGGCTGCCGGGCGTGGAACTTCTCGCGATCTGGCTCCTGCAGCGGGAAGCCCTTCCCCTTCTCGGTCACCACGTGAACGACCCGGGGACCCTTGAGGTTCTTTACCAGGTCGAACGTGCGTAGCATTGCATCGATGTTGTGACCGTCAATCGGCCCAAAATAACGGAAGCCGAGTTCCTCGAAGATCATCCCCGGCGACCACAGGTTCTTGATGCTCTCTTCCACCGTCTTCGCGAACTCCACCATCGACTTGCCGCCGACCAGGTGTGACGCTCTCTCAATCAAGTGCTTCACATGTTCGCGCATGCGGTTGGTGAACGGACTCGCGATGATGGAGCCAAGGTACTTGTTGATGGCACCGACGTTGGGCGCGATCGACATGCCGTTGTCGTTCAGGACCATGATGATGTCCCGATCCGAGTGCCCGGCGTTGTTCATGCCCTCATAAGGCAGCCCGCACGTCATCGCCCCGTCTCCCACCACGGCCACGACATGGTAGGAGTCGCCGCGCATGTCTCGCGCCGCCGCCATGCCGAGGGCCGCGGACATGGCAGTACCTGCATGCCCCGCTCCAAAGATGTCATGCTCGCTCTCAGTGCGACGGAGGAAGCCCGACAGCCCGCCCGCCTGCCGTAGGGTCGGTAGCTGCGCGTTACGGCCGGTCAGGACCTTCCACGGGTATCCCTGATGGCCCACGTCCCACACGATCTTGTCGCCGGGGGTCTCGAACGAGTGGATCAGCGCGATCGTGAGTTCCACCACTCCGAGGCCCGCGCCGATATGGCCGCCAGTCTGCGAGACCACTTCGATGAGGCGCTGGCGCACCTCGTCGGCGAGGTCTTGCAGCTGTTCGCGGGGCAGGTTTCTAACGTCGGCGGGTCCCCGGATGGAGTCTAATAAAGCCATCAGCCTACAGCCCTCAGCCTTCAGATTGATTGGCAGCAACTCGCAGTCCGCAGCTAGCGGCTATGCGAGCAATTAGCGATTCGCAGTTCGCAATTCGCGGCTATGGGAGCAATTGGCCATTCGCAGTTCGTGATACCAGCTCCGCGCGAACTGCTAATTGCGAATCGCTGCTATCGCAATCCGTCGCTGTGCTCCGTGCCGCCTCCCGGCCGGGCGGAGGTACAGACTGCCCCAGCCGCTCGCTTCACGACCGCCGTTCAACAATGAACCGAGCCAGCGCTACCAGCAGGCTGCAATCTATCCCGTGCACCCCCAGGCGGTCCACGGCGCGTGCGGCGTGCTCCTCAGCGCTGACCCGTGCCGCTTGGACGCCAAGGGTCGCCGCAAAGCTCGCTTTGTGCTGTGCAGCATCCTTCCCTGCCGTCTTCCCCAGCTGGCTCGAACTCGCCGTGGCGTCCAACACGTCGTCAACGATCTGGTATGCGAATCCGATTTCGAGCCCGTAGGCCCGGACGGCCTCCACCTGCTCCCGTCCGGCACCTGCCGCGAGGGCGCCAACGACGCCGCTGGCCGCGATCAGTGCGCCGGTCTTCGCCCGGTGGATTCGCCCGAGGGCTGCTGGGGAAACCTCCCTCCCCTCCGCCTCCAGATCCAGCACCTGCCCGCCGATCATCCCCGAGGCGCCGGCCGCCCGATAAAGCTCCCGGGCAATGATACCCAGTCGGCCCGCAGTCAAGCCGAGTCGGGAAGCCCCTGCTGCAAGGATGCGTGCTGATAACGGCACCAGGCGGAATCCTGCTTCCATCGCACTGGCAACGTCGAACTTACGGTGCGTGGTGGGGCGTCCGCGACGCAGGTCGTCATCGTCCATGCACGGCAGGTCGTCGTGGATCAACGAATACGTGTGTACCACCTCGACTGCCGTGGCCAGCTCCGCAGCATCGCCGTCCCCACCCAGCCCCTGGTGGGCGGCCAGCAGCAAAGCAGGACGAAGCCGCTTGCCGGGTGCCGAGAGGCTATACGCCATCGCCGAACCCACGGGACCCCGAATCTCCTGTTCGATTCGGGCACACCACCGTGCGATCTCGCGATCGATGGCCTGCCGGGTCTCCGCCAGGAACGCGCCGAGATCAGCGCTCGAGGTCGTCAGTTCGGATCGTTCCGTCGGCTTCCTCCATGACACGCTTCACGGTAAGCTCCGACTCCCGGAGGAGNNGAGACGGCGGACGCCCTCCTCGAAGAGGCTGAGCGCCTTGTCGAGATCCACATCGGGATCCTCCAGGGCCCGCACGATGTCTTCCAGCCGCGCGAGCTCCGTGCGGAAGACGGCCTCGTCCTCGCTCATCCGTCGCTCTCCAGCGTTCGGGCCCGCACGTCGCCGTCCGCAAGGGTGAGGCGAAACGGGAGGCCTTCCCTGAACTGGGCCGCCCGTTTGAGGACCCGACCTGCCTCGTCTCGAGCGACGGCGTAGCCCCGCTCCAGCACATGCAGTGGACTCAGTGCCTCGAGCCTGGCACCCAGGCGCTCGAGCGCACTCGTCCGGCGCTCCAGCTGTACCTGCATCGCGCCGGTGAGCCGGTCGGCAGTCCGTTCAAGCCGTTCTCGGCCTAGCTCCGTCTGGCTCGTGAGACTCCGGCCCAGGCGGCGTGCCAGGGTGGCCACCGTCTGCCAGACGGCCTCACGGTCGGGTACGGCGGCCTCTGCCGCGGCCGACGGCGTGGGCGCCCGCACGTCCGCTACCAGGTCGGTCAGGGCGACATCGGTCTCGTGGCCAACGGCGGAGATGGTGGGCACCTGCACCGCAGCAACTGCCCGGGCCACCCGCTCGCTGTTGAACGCCCAGAGGTCTTCCCGGGAGCCGCCTCCCCGCCCGACGATCGCAAGATCTACGCCCGGGAGCCTGTTCACCATAGCGAGTGCGGCACAGATGTCTCCTTCGGCACCCTCCCCCTGAACTCGCGTGGCCACCACCCAAAGCTCCGTAGATGGCCAGCGGCGCTCGATGACAGAGACGATGTCCCGCAGTGCCGCACCATCTGGGCTCGTCACCACCGCTATGCGGCGGGCATACCGAGGCAAGGGCCGCTTCCTGGCGGGGTCCAGCAGCCCATCCTTTTCCAGCGCAGCCTTCGCCCGCTCCAACTGGAGTTGCCAGAGGCCGCCTTCTGCTGTGGGGATCAGTTCCTTGACGGTCAGGCGAAACTCGGCCCGCTCTTCCCACACCGTGGGCCGAGCTTCCACGAAGACTTCCATGCCATCTTCCGGAGGTGCCGGCAACCGCTGGTTGTCGCTGCGCCACATCACGCAGCGGATCTGCGCCTGGGCGTCACGCAGCGTGAAATACCAGTGACCGCTGCGGTACGTCTTGAGTCCGGTCACTTCTCCCCGCACCCAGATGCGGTCGAACCCCGCCTCGATGAGTTGACGGGCGCGTCGGGTGACCTGAGCCACGGTCCACGCGCCCTCCGGTGACGCAGGTGGGATCGAGCTGAAGAGATCTAGTCCGCCCACTGGCGCGTGGCCTGGACGGTATTGTACAGCAGCATGGTGATCGTCATCGGCCCCACGCCGCCCGGCACTGGAGTGATGGCCGAAGCCACCCCCTTCGCGCCCTCGAAGTCCACATCGCCCACAAGCCGGTAGCCTTTTTCCGCCGTCGGGTCGTTCACCCGATTGACTCCGACATCGATGACGACCGCACCTGGGCGGATCATGTCGCCGGTCACGAACCGGGCTTTCCCGATGGCCGCAATGAGGATATCGGCAGAGCGGGTGACGCTCGGCAGGTTCTTGGTGCGCGAGTGGCAGACGGTCACCGTCGCATTACCGCCCTTGTCCTTCTGCAAGAGGAGAGACGCCATCGGTCGGCCCACGATGTTCGATCGGCCCACGATCACGACGTGGGAACCCTCGATCTCTACTCCGCTCCGCAGCAGCATTTGCTGTACGCCGTACGGTGTCGCCGGCCGGAATCCGGTCGGGTCGCCGATGGCCACCTTGCCGACGTTCTCTGGATGAAAGCCGTCCACATCTTTGTCGGGTCGAACGCGACGCAGCACTCGCTGCTCGTTGATCTGCTTGGGAAGCGGGAGCTGCACGAGGATGCCATGCACCGCCGTGTCGGCGTTGAGGCGATCGATCAACTCGAGGAGCTCCTCCTCAGAGGTCTCCGTCGGAAGCTTGATCGTGTCACTGTGAATCCCTGCCTTCTCGCAGGCCTTCCCCTTCATCCTGACGTAGACCTGGCTCGCCGGGTTCTCCCCCACCAGCACTACCGAGAGGCCTGGCGTGATGCCGGCCTGCTTCAGTTTCTCGATCTCCGGCACCAGCGCGGCGCGCATCTCCTCCGCAATCTCTTTCCCGCTGATGATCCTAGCGAGCAAAGTCCACCGCCCTTGTCTCTCGAACGACCACGATCTTTATCTGCCCTGGGTACTGTAACTCATTCTCAACCCGCCGAGCAATCTGCTCAGAGAGCTCCACGGCCGTGGCGTCGTCGATTTCGTTTGGCAACACGGCGATTCGGATCTCCCGGCCTGCTTGAATGGCGAACGCCTTCTCGACTCCCTTGTAGCTAGCGGCGATATCCTCGAGCGCGGTGAGGCGCTTCACGTACGTCTCAAACGCCTCCCGTCGCGCGCCGGGACGGGCTCCACTGACGGCGTCCGCTGCCTGAACGATAACCGAGATCGGCGACTCGTGCGGAACGTCGTCATGGTGCGCGGCGATTGCGTTGATCACGACGCCGTGCTCGGAGTAGCGCTTGGCCACCTCCACACCCAGCTCCACGTGCGTTCCCTCATGCTGGTGCGTCAGCACCTTGCCGATGTCGTGGAGCAACGCCGCCCGCTTGGCGAGGTGAACGTCCAGCTTGAGTTCCGCGGCGATGATGCCCGCGAGCCACGCGACCTCCTTCGAGTGGGCGAGCATGTTCTGTCCGTACGAGGTCCGATACTTCATGCGACCCACGAGCTTCACCAGTTCCGCATGCATCCCTCGGATCCCGAGCTCGTAGACGGTTTCCTCGCCGGCCTCCACGATCTGCTGCTCGAGCTCGACACGAACCTTCGCAACGACCTCCTCGATCCGCCCAGGGTGAATCCGACCGTCGGCGATGAGCTGCTCCAATGCGCGTCGGGCAACTTCCCGCCGCACGGGGTCGAAACAGGAAACCACCACGGTGTCCGGCGTGTCGTCGATGATCACGTCGACGCCGGTCGCCGTCTCGAAGGCCCGGATGTTGCGTCCCTCGCGGCCGATGATCCGGCCTTTCATCTCGTCATTCGGCAGTGAGACCGCCGACACGGTCGTCTCCGTCGTTTGATCCGCCGCCAGGCGCTGAATCGCCAGCGTGACGACCTTCTTGGCCTCCCGGTCGGCTGTCCGCTTGGCCTCCTCCCGGATGTCACGAACCACTGCCGCCGCCTCACTCCTCGCCGCGTCGGTCATCTCCTGCATCAGTTGCTGCTTCGCCTCGGCGGATGTGAGCCCGGATACCTGCTCCAATTGCTGGCGACGCTCCGCCTCCAAGCGGACGAGCTCATCCCCCTTGGACTTGACCGCTTGTTCCCGGCCCTTCAGCGTCCTGTCGCGCTGTTGCAATTCGCGCTCTCTGTCGTCGAGCGTATTAAGCTTGCGATCAATGAGCGTTTCCCGCTCTTCTAGCCGCTCCTGGTGCCGTTCCAGTTCCTCCCGCCGCCGCTTGGCCTCCTGCTCCCACTCCTCCCGCAACTTCATGATCTCTTCTTTGGCTGAAAGCAGGGCTTCGGCCTTGCCGGCCTCGGCATCTCGCTGAGCCTGGCTCAGCAGCCGCTCTGCCTGCTGTGCTGCCGAGCGCCCCTGCGCCTCCGCGTCACGGCGCTCGGACCGACGTCCGACCATGTAAAAGGCCGCCCCGGCGATACCCGCACCGCCGAGGACGGCCAGAATCAATAGCGCGAGCTGGTCCATCATCTATCTCCAGCGGCAGCACCAGCCCTCGTGGGGGCGCGCCGCATTATCTCGTGGCAGGTCCGAGCCCTACCGACCTATCGGAATTCGTGAATTTATGTGCCCTCTGGAGCGAAGGCAAACGGCCCGGCCCTCACGTGCGCCGCTTTGCCGGTGGGAGCAGGCGCGATAGCTCAGCCGCCATGGCCCGCAGATGCTCAGCCATATCACGCTGACCCTGCTGGGCCTGGAACAGCTCGTCGGTGATGGCCAAGGCCGCCAGGATGGCCGCCTTGTGAGTCTCCACAATGGCGCCGGTGGCGAGGACTTCCTTGAGCGCTCGGTCCACATGGGCAGCCGCGGCCCGCGTGTACTCGGCGGGTCGGTCGGATTTCAGCGAGTACTCATCGCCGCCAATGGTGACGCTCACCACCGTCTTCTTGGCGCTCATCGACGCTGCTCTTCTAGTGCGACCTGTTCTTCGAGGAAACGCAGCCGCCCCAACAGGTCGGTGACTCGCTTCCGGGCCTCCTCGAGCCGCGTGTGTACCTCGGCATTCTGCGATTCCAGCTCCAGGATACGTTCCCGGGTTGCCACCACATCGTGCTCCACGCCCAACTCAGCCTGCTGGGCCTCCGCCTTGAGGGCGCGCCTGCGCCACGTTGCCAACTCGCCGGTCAAGGCGGTCAGCACCACTCGCAGCTCTTCGAGCGCCTGGAACTCAGGCCTGTCGTCGTTCGACACCGAACTGCTCCTTGAGCACCGTCAGCATCCGCGTCAGCGCCGCGTCGGCTTCTTCGTCACGGAGTGTCCGATCGGGTGCCCGAAACACCAACCGCCAGGCAACGCTCCTTCCCCCAAGCTCCCGCCCACGGTACTCGTCGAAGATCCGCAGGTCGGCTAGCAGGCTGCCGCCAGTCTGCCGCATCGCCGCCTCCACCGCCATCGCCGACACTCCCTCCGGCAACACGAGAGCCACGTCGCGCTCGACCGGCGGCGTGGTCGCTAGCGGGTTGTAGGTAGCCGGCAAGCGGTCCCGCACGTCCACGTCCATTTCGAAGCCAAGCAGTGCCGCCGCCCACGCCGGTGCGTCGGCACTGAGCACGCCGGCCCATCCGCAGGGTTCGCCAGTCTGGTCCTTTAGCACCCAGCCATCCTCCGACTCCATGATGGCTCCGGCCGGACCGGCGACGCGCACGGCTTCCTCAAACATAGCCTTCAGATCCCACAGGTCGTAATCCGGAGGCTTGCCGGCGTTCGACCAGTGCGGCGGCGTGCGAGCACCCGAGATGACCGCAGCCAGCTTGAGGGTTTCTTCGGGCAGCGGACCCTCGCCGGTTCGAAACACCCGCCCGATCTCGAACAACCGAATGTTGCGCTCCCGCGTCGCCCAGTTGCGTTCCGCCGACCGAACCAGGCCACCCAGGAGGTCCCGGCGCAGGAACGACTCCTCGGCCGAAAGGGGATTGAGCACGCGGACGGCGTCCGACGCGGCAGAGCCCGTGAGGGACAGGGAGCGGGCCTCGTTGAGTCCCATGCTGGTCATCACCCGGCGAACCCGTGCCTTGACTGTCTCAGCGGGGTCGTCCGGCACGGCGCTCGTACGAAATGGCCGCAGCTCGACGGGAAATGCGTCATATCCCTTGAGGCGGGCGATCTCCTCGATGAGATCCACCTCTCGACTCACGTCGGGACGCCATCCGGGGATCTGTACGTGGAGCCGGTCGCCCTTGGGGGCGACCGCAAACCCCAGCCGGACCAGCAGGCGTTCGATCTCCTCGCGGGAAATCGGGGTGCCGAGGAGGTGCTCCGCCCGCTCCGGACGGAGGAACACGCTTCGGGTCCGAAACGGCTTGGGATAGACATCGAGAGGTGGCTCCCGCTCCTTCCCCCCCGCCACCGCGCGGATCAGCGCCACGGCTCTCCGGATCGAGTCCGGCATAGCCTCAATGTCGGTGCCGCGCTCGAACCGGTACGAAGCCTCACTGCTCATCTTGAGCGCTTGCCGTGTCGCACGGATCCGCCTGCGATCGAAATACGCGCACTCCAAGAGGATATCTGTCGTCTCATCGACCACCTCGGAGGCCGCTCCGCCCATCACGCCGGCGACCGCCGTCGCCCCCTCGGCGTCGCAGATCATCGTCATCTCGGGAGTGAGCTCGCGCTTCTCTCCGTCGAGGGTGACAAGATGCTCTCCTGGTAAGGCCCGCCTAATAATGACCTTGCCGCCCCGCAGTCGGTTCAGGTCGAATGCATGCAGCGGTTGGTTGAGCTCATACAGGATGTAGTTCGTCGCATCCACCACGTTGTTGATTGGGCGGGCACCCACGGCGCGGAGCCGCGCCTCGAGCCACGTCGGAGACGGCCCGATCTTCACCCCGCGGAGGACGGCCGCCATGTACCGGGGACATCCCTCCACATCCTCGATCGTCACCTCCACCCCATCCACAGTCCCTCGGGTCGCCACGTGGCGCGGTGCGGCCGACTCCGGCGGGGCCTCGGGGATGGCAGGCAGCTTCACTGCCGCTCCGTAGACTGCCCCCAACTCACGAGCGATCCCCTTGTGACCCAACAGATCGGGACGGTTGGCCGTCACCTCCACGTCCAATCGAGTGTCCGTTACCTGCATCGCTTCGGTCAGGGGAGTACCCGGCGCAGCATCAGTGCGCAGTTCCAGAATGCCCTCGTGGTCGGCGCCGAGGCCCAGCTCACTAGGGGAGCAGAGCATGCCGTTCGACTTGATGCCGCGGATCTTGCGAGCGGAGAGCTTGACCCCGCCCGGCAGCTCCGTCCCGACGGGCGCGTAGGCGTATTTCCCGCCAGCCGTCACGTTCCGTGCGCCGCACACCACCTCGACCACGGCATTACCGTCATTCACGTGGCACAGAATGAGTCGATCGGCGTTGGGATGCTTCTCCACCCTCGCGACCAACGCAACGATCACGTCATCGAGCCCCTCACTGACGGCATCGATTGATTCCACCGCGGCACCCAACATCGTCAACCGCTGCGCCGCGTCCTGGGGATCGATCTCGCGCCCCAACAGGTCCGATATCCAGTTCACCGATACGTTCACGGTCACTCCGCGAACTGTGAAAGGAACCGCATGTCGTTCTCGAACAGCAGTCTGATGTCAGGTATGCCATGGCGCAGCATGGCAATCCGGTCCGGGCCCATGCCGAACGCGTAGCCCGTGTAGCGTTCGGAGTCGATACCACAGCTGTCGAATACGGCGGGATGCACCATCCCGGCACCCATGATCTCCAGGAATCCCGTCTGCTTGCACGTGGCGCAACCGCTCCCTTTGCAGATCTGGCACTGCACGTCCACTTCGGCCGACGGCTCGGTGAACGGGAAGAACGAGGGCCGGAACCGGACGGCCGTATCCGGCGAGAAGAACCGTTTCACGAAGTAGTCGATCGCCGCTTTGAAATCCACGAAACTCACTGCTTCGTCCACCACCAGTCCTTCGATCTGCTCGAACACCGGTGAATGGGACGGATCGAAGGCGTCGCGCCGGTACGCCAACCCCGGCACCACGATGCGGATGGGGGGCTGATACCGCTCCATGGTGCGTGCCTGCATCGGCGAGGTGTGGGTGCGCAGGAGGATCCCGGGACCGAGGTAGAACGTATCGTGCTCGTCCGCTGCCGGGTGGTCCAGCGGCATGTTGAGCTTTGTGAAGTTGTAGTCCTCGGTCTCCGCTTCCGGGCCCGTGACACGCGTGAAGCCAAGATCCCGGAAGATGGCGCAGATCTCGTCCACGACCGCAACCACCGGGTGGATAGCGCCCCGCCAGGCGAGGCGCCCTGGCATAGACCAATCTACCTCGGCCGGCCGCTCGGCACCCCCTTCCAGCGCCC
>WVYX01000314.1:6751-20043 GCA_011772755.1 Gemmatimonadales bacterium | reverse complement strand
CGACCCAGGAGCGCTGTGCGCAGCTGCGCCAGCGCCCCGGCGTCGGCGGTGGACACCCGCTCCACCTCCTGCGCGATGGCATCAAGTTCTTGGTGGTACTGAGAAGGGCTCGGCATCGGCGGACCCCACGCCGTTAAAGGCTCTTCTTGGCCACCTCCGCCAATTCGCCGAACGCGGCGGGGTCGTGCACTGCCAGATCCGCCAACACCTTTCGGTTGATTTCGACCCCCGCCTTCCGCAAGCCGGACATGAAGCGACTATATGAAAGCTCGTGGGTGCGGGCGGCGGCATTGATGCGCACGATCCAGAGGCGGCGGAAGTCGCGCTTGCGCTGCCGCCGGTCGCGATACGCGTAGCGGAGGCCGCGCTCGACGTTCTCTTTCGCCGACTTATACAATTTGCTGCGCCCGCCGCGCGCTCCCTTCGCCGCGCGCATGATCTTCTTCTTGCGCTTGAGACGGGTGACACTGCTCCGCACTCTAGGCATCGCTTACTCCTATCCCTGCAGCACGCGCTTGATCCGCCGCTCGTCCGCGCGCGCGACGATCGCCCCTTTACGCAAGCGCCGCTTCCGTTTCGGGTGCTTCTTCGTCAGAATGTGGCTCTTGTACGCCCGGAATCGCTTCACCTTCCCCTTGCCGGTCAGCTTGAAGCGCTTGGCGGCGCCACGTTTGGTCTTTTGTTTCGGCATCTCTGCTCAATTCCGATCGCGTCTAACTAGACCTTCCCATCACCGAGGCATCAGGGCGGTCCCACCCTACCTACTCAGCCAACCCCCGGCGGTCCCCCACCACCCCGTCGCCACCACCCTGGCGGTGCGGCGGAAGGACGGAACGTCTTCGGTTGACCCATCGCATCCGTGTTACTACTGCTCAGCGTTCCGTCGTTCCGCCCTTCCATCGTTCCGCCGAACCGTCGAACCGCCGAAGGCAGCGGCGGCTGGTGACATGCCGTCCTACCGTCACGCCGTTACAGCGTCGCCACCCTGCCGCTCCTGCCGCCTCTCCCGCTCCTGCCGCCCACTGCTATCACTTCGGCGCCAAGACCATCGTCATGTTGCGGCCTTCCAGCCTCGAATCCGACTCGATCTTGGCAACGTCCTTCAGGGCCTCAAGCACCCGATCCAACACCTCTTGGCCGAGCTCCGGGTGCGTCACCTGGCGTCCCCGGAACATCATGGTCAGCTTGACCTTGTTGCCCTCTTCCAGGAAGTGTCGCGCGTGCCGGGTCTTGAACTCGAAGTCGTGGTCGCTGATGCCCGGTCGGTACTTCACCTCTTTTACGTGAATGACGTGCTGCTTCTTGCGAGCTGCCCGCGCCGCTTTGGCCTGCTCGAACCGGTACTTCCCATAGTCCATGATCTTGACCACCGGCGGACGGGCGAGTGGGGCAACTTCCACCAGATCGAGGCCACGCTCCTGCGCTGCCTGGATGGCCTCCTCCACCGGCACGACTCCGATCTGTTGGCCATCCGCTCCGATCAGCCGAACCGGGCTGATCCGAATCTGGTGGTTGACCCGCACCTTCGGTTTGTCGTCTTGAACTGCCAGTGACGCTCCTCCTTTGCCGAGGTCAACAAAAAAGCGGCCCGAGACCCTCCGGAATCCGCTGTGACCGGGGACGCTACCGCCCCCGCTCGCTGATCGGAACCCTAGACGCGCACCCAGCAACGTGCTGGCGGCAGGAGGGTGAAGCGCTCAAGGCGCTTGCTTGCCAATTTGGAAATCCCAACCTACCCCGCTCCTCAGGGGGTGTCAAGCGGGGCAAAGGCGTAGGATTTACCCGCCCGCACGGCCCTCCCCAGCCCCCGGTCGGGGTCGTGTTCGAATACTAGCACCCAGCCCTCTCCCTCGGCCCGAGCCAGCAGCTCCCGCTTGCTTTCCAAGGTGACCAGCGGCTCAAGGTCGTACCCCATGATCCAGGGGAGCGGGAGGTGTGCCGCGGTCGGCACCAGGTCGGCGAGGAAGCAGGCTGCCTCGCCTCCGCTGGTGACGAGGACCGACTGGTGGTACGGCACATGCCCCGGCGTCGGGAGGACATGAATCCCAGGCAGCACTTCCACCTCGCCACTCACCAGCTGCCACCGGTTTGCCTCACTGACCGGCACAAAGTTGGGTGCCAGATAGCTGGCAGCCGTCCGCTCATTGGTGTTACTGGCGAACTCGAGCTCCCCCCGCTGCACTACGTACGTGGCGTTGGGGAAGGCCAACTTCGTGGGGGAGAGGGGGAAGGAGGGGTAGGAGATTACACCTCGTCTCCCCTGCCCCTTCTCCCCCTGCTCCCCCCACTCCATCTCCACCAGCGTATTCCCCCCGCAGTGATCAAAATGCAAATGCGTATTGATCACGTATCGGATGTCCGCCGCCGTATACCCGGCCTCCGCGAGGGCATCGTCGAGCTGCGTCGGCCCTCGACTCCCAGCGTTCTCCACGCCATAGATGTCCACGAACTTCGACGATTCCTTGTTTCCGACACCCGTGTCCACGAGCACGGGGCCGACGTCGTGTTCGATGAGCAGGCAGCGAAGTGCCAAGACAATGCGGTTGCGCTCATCCGGTGCCATGCGGCGCTCCCACAGCGGTTTCGGCACCACGCCGAACATCGCACCACCGTCCAAGCGTTGTCGTCCACCATCCAGAGCGTGACAGGTGGTGGTTCCAATCCGAAAAGTAGTGATGAGGCTCATATCTCTTTGACAGAGGTTGGCAGCGCTGTCTTCTTACGTCGCCCTCTGCGCCCGAGTTCGCGCAGATCGTCCAGCGTAACTGCCCCCCGTTCCTCAGCCCGCGCCAGGAGGTGTTGCAGGATACGCGCCGTCGCGAGGGCGTCGCCTCTCGCCCGGTGGCGGTCGGTGATCTCCACCCCAAAGTAGGCTGCAACGCTGTCGAGACCGCGGGACCGAAGGCCGGGGATCAGGCGGCGGGCGAGTCTGACGGTGCAGATCCGAGGCCCCTCGAGAGCCAGGTCCCGAGTGCGGCGGACCTCCCTGGAGAGGAAGCCCCAATCGAATCGGGCATTGTGTGCCGCGAACACCCGGCCGGCCAGCACTCCAAGTACCTGATCGGCAATCTCATCGAATGTCGGTTTGTCCTGCACCATGTCGTCGGTGATGCGGGTGAGCGACGACACGAATCGTGGGATGGGCTTCTCTGGGTTGACCAGGGTGTCCAACACGACCTCGATCTCCCCGGCCGACAGGGTGACGACGGCGATCTCGGTGACCCGATCCCCCCGGCCCGGCCGCGACCCCGTGGTCTCCACGTCAACCACGGCGAAGGTGCAACTACTCAGCCGGGGCGCACCGCGCCGGGAAGATGCCAGGGCCCAGCGACCGTCACCCGTCTGCCGCACGCGGGGATCGGATCCGAGAAGAGCGACCGCTACCCGATCCGCGATCGCCCGGGTGGCCCGCGCCAAGCCCAGCACATTCCGGGCGATGGTGAGGCTGTCGGCCGCTCCGTCGCTCAGGTACCTGAGTGCCCGGTCTACGAGCGTGCCTCGAGGGGTGGCGCGGACACCGGTCTGTTCACGGCTCATCAGGGCCAATCTACCGGCGGCGCGGCCGCCGGCTCAACGGCCGGGCCGCGCATAGAGGCAGATGGACGCAGGGTCGCTCTGAGCGTGAGCCGGCGTCATGCCACATCCATCGGTGGCCTTCCACTTGAAACGGCGTCAAACAGCCGTGCTAGTTCCGGCGGCCCTAGTGTTTCGGGCCGCGCTGTCGGATCAACACCAACCTCAGCCAGGCGCAGGCCAACAGCCTCTTTCTCGAGCCCGGTGACCGCGCGCAGGACCCGACCCAGCTGCTTGCGCCGCTGGCTGAACAGAGCGGTCACGAACCGGCGAAACGCGGGCTGGTCGTCGGGACGCACCAGGGCATCGTCCCGGGGTGTGAAACGAACGACCGCCGAATTGACATTCGGTGGCGGCTGAAACGCGCCCGCTCGCACCCCAAAGAGCCGCTCCACGACGGCCACGACCTGCACACCCACTGACAGGGCACCATAACTCTTCCCGCCGGGCGACGCCGCCAGCCGATCGGCGACTTCCCGCTGAACGAGGAAGACGATCACGCTGGGTAGGGGCGGAGTCAGCGCCTTCTCAATGAGGGGCGAGGTGATCCGGTAGGGGATATTGCCGGTGACCTTGAGAATGGGGAGTGGGGAGCGGGGAGCGGGGAGCGTGGCTTCCGCGACAAGCGCGTGCCAATCCAGTGCAAGGGCGTCCCCCTCAACCACCGTGACGTTGTCGAGAACGTGCGGAACGGCTCCCCTCTCCCCGCTCCCTGCTTCTCGTAGTTGCCGGGCAAGCTCCCTGTCCCTCTCAATCGCGATCACCAGCTTCACCCGTGCGGCCAGCCTGCGCGTCAGCGTTCCCTGCCCCGCTCCAATCTCGATCACGACGTCGTCCAACTGCGGCTCCAAGGCGTCCACGATCCGATCGAGGATCGTAGGATCGAACAGGAAGTGCTGACCGAGTCGGCGGCCCACTCAGGTGCGCAACGCGAGGATGGTGCGGTCGTCTTTGGCCGCAGCTTCGAAGTCGGCAGCTGCAGCCAGGATGGCTTCGACGATGTCGCGGCTCGGAGCCGTTCGATGCTCCGTTGCCAACTCAAGGACCCGCTGCTCGCCCAGCTTCGCGCCTTCGGCATTGCGCGCGTCGACAATCCCATCAGAGAACAGCAGCAGCAGATCCTCGCCGCTGGTCCAGGGAGCTTCCGCCGCAGTGATCGCCTCGGGGTCCGTGAGGCCCAAGGGCGGCGCCGTCGCTTGGAGACGTTCGGGGGCTCCCGTGGCGCCGATGCGGAAGGCGTGCGGATGGCCCGCGTTGGCGTAACGCAGCACGCCAGCCACCGGGTCCGCCACACCGTAGAACAGCGATAGGTGCATTTCCGTCTCTGCCAGGTCGTCCTCAACGGACTCCAGTAGCCGGCGGAGCGTGACGTCAGGTGACGCTACCTCTTCAGCGTGGATACCAGCAGCGGAGAGCACCAGCGCCATGACCAGGGCCGCTGAGAACCCGTGGGACGATACGTCGCCGAGCATGACGCCGATTCGCCCCTCCGGTAGTCGCACAAAATGGTAGAAGTCCCCTCCGACGCTGTGCGCCGGCACGCAGCGTGCGGCAACGTCCACACCGGGACCCAGCAGATCCGGTGACGGGAGGAGCTTGAGCTGAAGACCGTGGGCGAGCTCGAGTTCCCGACGCACCCGCTGCTGGATGAGGTCACGTTCCACCAGCCGGGCATTTTCGATCGCTGCTCCGATCTGGTTCGCCACGGCCGTGACAACCCTGCGCTCCCCCCCGCTGAACGCGTCCGTGCCCAACCGATCGGTCAGATTGATCACGCCGATGGGACGCGGCATCCCGTCCGCCCCGGGATACAGGATTGGCACTGAGAGAAACGCCGCGCCGCGATAGCCCCGATCCTCCCCGATGGCCGGGTTTGGCTCCTCAGGATGGCGCGGATCGTAAGAGACGGTGTGCCCCGTGCGGAACACACGGGAGGTGATGGATTCCGGGTCGTTGATGCCCACCGGGCTCAGCTCGGCGACATCCTTCCCGATGCCGGCGACGGGTCGGAGCATCTCTGCGGTTTCGTCGTACACGAAGATCGAGGCCCGCCGCGCGCCTACCACGTCGCTCACCTCGCTCACAATCGTCTGTGCTGCCTCGTCGAGTCGAATCGTACGTCCGAGAACCTCGCTGATGGTGTAGAGCAGCTCGATCTCCTCATACCGAGAAGCAAGCTGCTTGGCGAGGGCCAGACTGTCGCGTTCGCCGTCGATGAGCTGGGCCAGCAGCGGGGCAAGCGTCTGTCCCGCCACCATGGGATCCCCTGCCGGTTCCTCGATCTCGTACCAGTAGCCCTCCACACCCGGTACGGGCGCTATCCAGCGCTCCGATTCGGCCGCGCTGACGACGCCTGCTTCGTCGACGTTCACCGGGGGCGGGGGCACGTCGTCGCGCGCGACCACGGGCCGCAGTCGGCCCCGGCCATAGCGCCATAGGCGCAACCGGCAACCCGCCATGGAGCCCAGCAATTGGAGGATTGCGTCGAGCCGTTCTAGGCGCGGCGCATGATCATGCAGATGGAGTTCCCTCGATCGTTGAAGTGGACCTCGTCTACCAACTGGCGGATCAGAAACAGCCCACGACCTTCGGGGCATTCGATTCTATGGGGTTCAGTGGGGTCGGGGACGCGACCGGGATCGAACCCCTCCCCTTCGTCCTCCACGCGCAGCTGCAACTGGTCATCCGCCACCTCCACCCGCACATCCACGCGTTTGCCCGGGTCAAGTTGATTCCCGTACACAATGGCGTTGGCGAGAGCCTCACACAGGACGACGCGTACCACGAAGCGTGCTGCGCGCGGTGGGACGCCACTCGCCAGGCAGTGCCTGGCGACGAGATCAACGGTCTCCTCCACCACGTCGAGGTCAGTCGGGACCCGTACGGCGATCTCTACGCGGCGTGTCTCAGCATCCGGGACCGTCGTCTCGCGGCGGCGTACGAAGAGCCTCAGCGGAGCGGTCACGTCAGAACGCGGCGACAGCCTCCTCGGCCGATCCCATGATGGTGAAGAGCGTATCCAGCTTGGTGAGCTCGAACAGCGTCCGCAGATCCTCGTTGAGCCCCGCCAGCCGAAGATCACCTCCGGCTTCCCGAATCTTCTTGGAGAGGGACACGAGGACGCCGAGTCCCGACGAGTCGATATAGCCCGTGTCGGCGAAATCAACCACGAACCTGAGTTCACCCGCCTCCATCGCATCTACTACCTTCTTCTTCAGCTCGTGCCGATTGCCGACAATGAGTTGGCCGTCCACACCGATCACAACCACACCCTTTGCCTCGTCCTTCCGCACCGTGAAACTCATGGTTCCTCCTCGGCTGGATGCCCAGTCGATCCGGTGGCCTGCAGCACGGCCACCGCGGCCACGTCGACTACGTCTTCTGCTGCGGCCCCGCGGGACAGATCCACCATCGGGCGGGCGAGCCCTTGTACGATAGGCCCGGTTGCGGTGGCACCGGCCAGGCGCTGCACCAGTTTGTACGCGATGTTCCCGCTGTCAAGGTCGGGGAAGACCAGCACGTTAGCGTGCCCGCCCACAGCCGAGCCTGGGGCCTTCCGGTCGGCGACCTCAGGCGCAAGCGCGGCATCGCCCTGCAGCTCTCCGTCACAGCGGAGGTCCGGTGCCAGCTGGCGAAACCGCTCCACCGCCAGTCGAACTTTGTCCACCCGGGGACCCCGGGCGCTGCCATTCGTGCTGTAGGACAGGAATGCGACCACTGGCTCGTCGCCGACGACCAGCTTGCGGTCGCCTGCTGCCGCAAGGGCGATCTCGGCGAGCTGCTCTGCGGTGGGATCGGGGACCACCCCGCAATCGGTGAAGGTGAGGACCACGTCCCCTCCCTCCCCTCCCCCTCCTACCCCCAGACAGAGGAGGGGAAGTGGGGGGAGATGGGGCAGTTTGGATCGTTCCACTGCCATGTAGAACGAGCTACTCACCGTGGAAATCCCAGCCGCCGGCCCGATAGCCCAGAGTGCCGCACGCAACACTTCGGCCGTTGGACAGGTGGCCCCAGCGACAGCCGCATCCGCCTGGCCAAGCGCCACCAGACCAGCAGCGAACCGCAGCGGATCCGCTGCCAGTTCCCGAGCATGGGCCGAGTCCCGCACCATGTCCGGCCGCCTGGCAGCCAACAGATCTGCCACCAACCCCGCCCGGGCATCGCCAGCCATGGAGCGATCGAGCAGCTGCACGTCGGCGATTTCCTCCCGGTCGAGTACCTCCGCAGCCTGGCGCACACGGTAATCCCAGCCCTCGGCGAGGACGACGGTGCCGCCTTCACCGGCGGCACGGCAGCGCAGCTCCTCTCGAAAGCTCACCCGGAGAACTTCTCCCTGAGGGTTTGGTCGACTACCGGGTGCACTAACGTGCTCACATCACCGTTCAGCCGCGCCACCTCGCGGACCAGGCTCGAGCTCAGGTAGGTGAGGTGCAGAGCCGGCACGAGGAACACCGTCTCGAGCTCGGGATAGAGCTGCCGGTTCATGAGCGCCATTTGGGACTCGTAGTCGAAATCGCTGAAGGCCCGTAGGCCGCGAATGACGATCCGCGCGCCCTCCTCCCGAGCGAAATCCGCTAGCAGGCCGTCGAACGAGCGTACCTCCACACGCGATTCATCCTGGAAGACCGTCTTCAGCAAGTTGACGCGCTCGTCCAGGGTAAACAACGGAGCCTTGTCGAGGTTAACGGCCACAGCCACTACCAGCTTGTCCGCAAGTTGAAGGCTACGCCGCACGATGTCTTCGTGCCCGCGGGTGACGGGATCGAATGAGCCGGGATAGATCGCAATTCTGGTCATGGGCCGTAGCAAAAGGTTAGGGCAATGCTCCCATAGCGTCGGGTTTCATCACCAGTCAGTGTGAGACTGGCGCTATGCTCGATTCCCAAGATTCTCGCAAACGGTCGTTCGCGGAAGATGCCGAGCAGCCGGGCAGCTTGGTCGGTCGGGTATGGCGGATCGGCCAACGCGACGTCGTACGAGCCCCCGGCCAAACGCCGCGCGAAGCGCAGAGCATCACGGCGATGGACCCGTACCCGGCTCTCGACTGCCAGCGCCGCGATATTAGCCCTCAGCGCAGCGAGAGAGGGCTTGGAAAGCTCCACGAAATCCACGTGCACCGCGCCGCGGGACAGCGCCTCCAGCCCCAAGGCTCCCGAACCGGCAAACAGATCCAGCGCCCGTGCCCCAGGAAGCGACGGTTCAATGATGTTGAACCACGCCTCCCGCACCCGGTCGACGGTTGGCCGCACCCGGCGGTCGGCCGGCTGTTTGAGCCTGCGTCCGCGAAATTCGCCAGCGATGATTCTCATTGTGAGCATTTGGCAATTCGCAATTCGCAGTTCGTCTTTGTTCCCATGCTCTTCACGAATTGCGAACTGCTAATTGCAAATTGCTCCCCTGCGACGGCCTTATCTCCACCACCCTCGCCTGCAGCGTACTTGTCCCCATCCACTCGTTCCGCTCCAGTTTCAGCGCCACATCCACCGGCCTGCGCCACCAGTCGCCGTCGACGCGGTCCGCCCAGTCGAATGCTATCGCCGCGACGCTCCCCGTCCCGTCGGTCAGCGTGAATCGAAGGTGGTTCGAACCGACTACTCGGTGACCCCTGGCGTTCGCCCTACCCACAGCCAGCACCGGTGCGGGGTTGCCTGGGCCGCACGGTTCCAGATGCCGGAACAGTCGCTCGAGCCTGTCGTCTAGATGCTGCACCGGAATGACGACATCTATGCGTCGTGTCGGGATCAGGTCATCCGCAGTAAGGGTGGACCGCACGGCTTCATTGAACGCGGTGCTGAACGCCTCGAGGCGTTCCCGGCGCAGCGAGAGGCCCGCGGCCATTCGGTGACCGCCGAAGCGAGTGAGATGTTCGGCACAGGCTGACAAACCTGCGTGCAGGTCGAACCTCGGAATGCTACGGCCGGAACCGCGTCCTTCATCCCCTTCCAGAGCGACCAGAATGGTGGGCCGCGTGTACCGCTCCACGATGCGGGACGCGACGAGCCCGATGACTCCCGGATGCCACCCCTCCTGGGCGAGGACCAACCCGTAGTGCTTCTCGAGATCCACGGTTTCCTCAATCACTTCCACGGCCTCGTCCAGCATCGCCTCGTCCATGTCCTGCCGGCGGGCGTTGATGGTATCGAGCTTCCGGGCGAGGGTTCGCGCTTCGGAGGGGTCGTCGCAGAGGAGCAGTCGAACGCCATCCATTGCGTCGCCAATTCGCCCCGCAGCGTTGAGCTTGGGCGCGAGAATGTACCCCACGTGTCCGGCCCTGATGGGCTTGCCTGCCAGGCCGACCACCTCCACCAGCGCCCGAATCCCTGGCCAGCGTGATGACGCCATGGTTTTCAGACCGAAGCGAACCAGCGTCCGGTTCTCTCCGGTCAGCGGCACCACGTCGGCCACCGTGGCGAGCGCCACCAGATCGAGCAGGTGGTACGGCAGGTTCTCGGGCAGCCCCAGCTCCGCCACCAGCGCCTGCGCCAGCTTGAACGCGACCCCAGCACCGCACAGCTCGTTCAGTGACGAGGTGCACTCGGGATGCTGTGGATTGACCATGGCGTCTGCCGGCGCGACCGCCCCGGGAAGGTGGTGATCGGTGACCACCACGCGCCGACCCTCCGCCTGGGCTGCGGTCACGGATTCGGTAGCGGTAGTTCCGCAATCGCAAGTGATGATCAGGGACGCATCGTGCGTCTTCGCCTGCGCGAGCCCAGCAGGTCCGAAATCATAGCCGTCCCGCAGGCGGTGTGGGACGAACGGCACCACCTCGGCGCCGCCGGCCCGCAGGACGCGGGTGAGCAGCGTGGTGGCGCACTGGCCGTCGACGTCATAGTCGCCGTGGATGACGATCGTTCGCCCCCCCCGAACCGCCGCAGCTATCAGTTCCACCGCCCGCGGCATGCCCCGGAGGCGATAGGGATCGGCTAGGTTATCGAGTCTGGGTCGGAGGAAGTTCTTCGCCTCGTCAGGGGAGGCGTAGCCGCGTTGCACCAGAAGTGCAGCAAGGGTCTCGGGAATGTCGAGCAATTCTGCCAGAGGTTGGACCAGCGCCGGCTCCGAAGGCGGCGTGACAACCCACCGGGATAGCACCTGCTTCATGCCCCCTCGTCGTAGATCAGCACGCCACACGCTTCACACGATTCGACACTTTCTCCATTCTGTATCTTTTGGCGGCGATGCATGGGGACCGCGGTGAAGCAGTGCCCACAAGCCCCGTTGCGGAGGGGGTACAAAGCCAGCGGCGCGCGACCCCGCAGAATCCGCTCGTAGCATTCCTGAAGTCCCGCCTTTACGCCCTTAGCTGCGTCTTCCCGCACCGCCTTGGCAACCCGCAGTCGGTCGTCGCACTCAGCCTGCTTTGCTGCCAATTCCTCGCGCTTCGGTGCCTGCGCCGCCCGCAGCTCTTCAAGAACGGTCTGGGTCTCCTCCATCTGGCGTTGCGCTTCCTGAACCTTGTCAGCCGACCTCATCCACTCCGCCTCCTCCTTGGCGAGCACGGTGCGAGCCAGGTCGAGCTCCGCCATGAGGTTGGACGCCTCCTTCGCGCCCCGCACCCACTCCAGACGCTGTCGCCGACGTTCCTGCATGACTCTGTAGCTCTCGATCTTCCCCTCCAATTCCGCCCGTCGCTTGTCCGCCTCCTCCACCCGCACCCGCGCCGCCCCAAGTGCTTCTTCAGCGGCGGCAAGATCCGTGTCGAGGGACTCGAGCTCGGGCTCCAGGGCATGGAGCTCCGCCTCGATGGCCATCACCGCCTTGTCCTTTTCCTGCAGCTCCAGTAATGCCTCCAGATCAGGGTGCACTGCGGCTCCTCCGTTTCAAGATCACCTTCCAACGTGCCGGGTTCAGTTGTGCGATCTGTCGGCTCAACGACTCCTTCTCGCGAGCCAATTCCATTTTCTCCTGCTCGGTAGCGACGCTGATCTGCCGGTCGATGTCTCGCAGTTGCTTCTCCAGCGCCCGGCTCTCGATCCTCTTGAGTGCGCCGTCAACGACGGCGTCTACGTTCGGGGAGCCCCACTGCTCCGCGAGCAGTTCTGCGAGCAAGCCTCGGGCGTCAGCACCCACGTCCTCCAGCAGCTCACCGCCCGACACCGCCGGCCCGGCCTTGCCCAGGAGGTCCAGCAACTGCCGCTCGGCTCCCTCCAGCACGATGAGGCCCTGAAGCCGCTCAGCGATACGCCCGCGCCAGGCGGGTTCCCGCAACATGACCCGCAGCAAGTCCCGCTCCGGAGCGCTGCGGCTGCTTCGCTTGGGCCGCAACGGAGTCGCCGGCCCGGTCACCGGAGCCTGAGCGGTCGAGGGCGCCGTCCAGCGCCCTCTCTCGGCCTCCTGGATCACCGACTGGCGTGAGATTCCCAGCGCATCAGCGGTCCGGTTGACGTAGAGATCCCGGGTCACATTGTCGCTGGCGGCCCGAATCGAGGGTAGCAAACGGTCAAGTGCGCGGCGCCGTCCGGAGAGCGACGCCAGCCACCCCTTGCGGTCCAGCAGTTGCAGCTTGCGCTCCAACACGTCGAGCGCATCCTCTAGCACGGCCCGCACCGCGTCGGCCCCGCCCCGCAGCACTAGGGTATCGGGGTCCTGCTCCGGGGGTGGCGTGGCGACCGTGACCCGGAGGCCCGCATTCAGCAGCACATCGGCCGCCCGAAAGGTGGCCCGAAGTCCTGCCGCATCGCTGTCGTACAGCAGGATCACATTCTGGGTGTAGCGCTTGATCAGGCGTGCCTGCTCTGGTGTAAAGGCCGTGCCAAGCGGCGCGACGGCTTCCTCCACGCCGGCGTCCACGAGCCGCAGGACATCAAAGTAGCCTTCCACTACGATCGCTCGGTCGGCTTTTCGCACTGCGTGCCTGGCATCGTGCAGATTGTAGAGCAGTGAGCCCTTGTGGAAGATCGGTGTATCGGGAGAGTTGAGGTATTTCGGCTGACCTTCCAGCAGGACCCGACCGCCAAAGCCGACCACACGACCGCGGAGATCTTGGATCGGAAACAGCAATCGGTTCCAGAACCGCGGGCGCAGGTTACCGTCATCCTTTCTCACGAGGAGGCCGGCATTCAACATGACGTCAGGCGTGACGCCGAGCTTTTCCATCGCCGTGCGAAACTCTTCGCCCCTCGGCGCGTAGCCCAAACCCAGCGGCCAGAGCTTCTCTAGTTCAAACGAGCGTTCCTCCAAGTACTTCCGCGCGGGCCCTGCGTCGTCAGCCTCCCGCAAGCGTCGGGCATACCACTCGGCGGCTGCTGCCACTGCGGAGAACAGCGGCTCTCGCGGATCGGGACCTCCCGTCGGCCGCTCGGGAATGGTGATGCCGCACCGCTGTGCAACCTCCCGCACCGCCGTCGGATACTCCATCCCGAGCTTCTTCATGAAGAACGTGAAAACGTCGCCGGCCTCGTGGCACACGAAGCAGTAGAACATCTGCTTCTTCGGAATGACGGCGAAATTGCGGTGCTTGCCTCCGTGGAAGGGACAAGGGCCCCGAAAGTCCGATCCCGTCTTCCTGAGGTCGACGTGCTCGCCGACGAGGGCGACGATATCTGCGGCGTCGCGTACCTGCTCAATGAGCTCGTCTGGAATAGGACTCACCCTGCAAACTCCGCGATGGTCACCCCCGTACCACCCTGCTCCCGAGGTGCCAATTGAAAGCTCGCGACACGCGGGTCGCGCCTAAGGACCTCGTGCACCACCGACCGGAGCACGCCGGTCCCTTTCCC
>WVYX01000314.1:0-6690 GCA_011772755.1 Gemmatimonadales bacterium | reverse complement strand
GACTGGGGAGCGGGGAGAGGGGAGCGGGGAGCGGTACGTTCCTGCCTCAAGGGAGCCTCCGGTTCACCTACAAGTCCCGCTCCCCGCTCCCCGCTCCCCTTTATTTTCCATCCCTTCCCTTTCGCCGATTTCTCGAGTTGTTGGATCGCCTCCGCTTCCGCCCGCACGCCTTCCTCCACCAGCCTCCGCGCCTCTTTGGCAGTCGCCTCGGTCACTGCAGCTCGCGCGAGACCCAACGCTTCCTCCACCCGACGCCGGGCCTCCAGCAAGAACTGCCGCGCCTGCTCCCGTCCCGACCGTTCGAGTTCACGCTCCCGTTCCTCGAGTGCTGCAAGACGAGTTTCGAGATCTCGTTGCTCCCGGATAACAGCGTCCGTTTCCCGCGCCAGCCGTGCCTGAGCCGCGGTGACGTCCTCTTCCCGCCGCGTCAGCTCCGTCTCCCGTTCCTCGAGCTGGGCCAACATGGCATCCACCGACCGGGCCCCCTCTGGGGTCAACTCCTCCGCGGCGGCTAGCACCGCGTCGGGCAGGCCGAGACGCCGGGCAATCGCCAGACCGTAGGAACGGCCGGGCTTGCCCTGATGCAGCCGGTAGGTCGGGGTAAGCGTCTCGGCATCGAACTCGAGGCTCGCATTCACCACACCGCTCGTCTCGGCAGCAATCTCTTTTAGCTGGTGGAGATGCGTGGTGGCAACGGTCACCGACCCGCGGCCGGTCAGCGACAGAATGGTAGCGCCGGCAAGCGCTCCGCCTTCGACCGGGTCCGTCCCAGTCCCCAGCTCGTCCAGCAAGACGAGGGACGTCTCGTCAGCGTTGAGCAGGATCGCTCGGAGGGCAGCGATGTGGGCACTGAAGGTCGACAGGCTGGCGGCGATGGATTGGTGGTCGCCGATGTCCGAGAAGATGTGCTTGAACACGGGAAGCAGCGTCCCCGGTCCGACTGGCGGGATCACGCCGGCCTGCGCCAGGGCGCTGATGAGGCCCACCGCCTTGATGAGCACGGTCTTGCCGCCGGCATTCGGCCCGCTCACCACAACCGTGCAGGCTTCAGGACTCAAGACCAGATCAAACGGCACCGCGTCGCCAGACTCTGTGACGATGAGGGGGTGACGGCCCTGCCGGATCTCGAGCTGCGCTGGCGAGGGCTCCAGCCGGGGTAGGTAGGCATCGTTCCGTAGCGCATAGCACGCCCGGGCGTAGAGGTCGTCCACCCGTACGCACATTGACCATCCATCTTCGATCCGCCCGGCAACTGGGCGGGCCTGCTCGGTCAACGTCCGAAGCACGGCCAGCCTCGCCCGGGCTTCCTCAGCCTCGCAGGCGTTCAGCGCATTACCCAACTCAACCACCTCGGCCGGCTCCACGAACAGCGTGGCGCCGGAACTGGACTCCCCGTGCACGATGCCCCCAATACCGCCGCGGGCTTCACGGCGCACCGGTACCACGTAGCGACCGTTTCGAACGGTGACTTCAGGATCGGCTACCGTCTGGTGGGGAGCGAGCTCCCGGAGGTATCGCTCAAGCAGTGTGACGAGCTGGGATCGGGTTTCCCTCAGGCGGCGTCGGGCACGGCGGAGCTCAGGCGAGGCATCATCCTTGACTCGCCCGTCAGGTTCGATCGCGCGGCCGATGGCCTCCTCGAGCCGACGAGGCGGAATCTCGACCCTGAGAGCAGACACTCGGGGAGCATTCTCACCAAGACCGCGCAGTGCGGTCGCCACCTTGCGCATGGCTTCCAGGGCGATCTCGAGCATGGCCAGCTCCGCGCCATCGAGCACGCTACCCTGGGTGCCGAGGGTCTGAAGCAGCTCTGCGAGGTCGGGGACGGGCTCCGGAGCAAACTGGCCTAGCTCGTCCAGCACTCGGGCCAACTCCGCCACCGCAGCCAGCTCGTCACGAGTCTCCTGAAGAGAATCCCGCGGCCTTCTGGTCTGGACCGCCTTTGCCCCGAGCTCCGAGACCGCATGGCCGGCAACCAGACTCAGGACCCGGTCAAACTCCAACTGGGCCAGGGTCTCGGGGGCGGCGACCGACCGAAAAGAGGAAGGGGTGCGGGCGACCCGTGTCACCTACACCCCTGGCCGACTAGATGCAGATCCGGGCGCATCATACCTCGCGCCAAGGCTCGTTGTTCGTTTGTGTGACCGAGATCGAAAAGCTGCAGGGATTAGGTTGGTCCACTACTCCACCAGCAGAATCGCTACTTGTTGAACGGCCGCAGCCGTCGGTGCTTGCGGCGCGCCGCGTTCATTTTCCGCTTGCGGCGCTCACTGGGTTTTTCGTAGTGCCGATGTTTGCGGAGATCCGAAAGGATGCCAGCCTTCTCACACTTCTTCTTGAACCGCTTCAGCGCCCGCTCGAAATTTTCGTCTTCAGAGATGATCACTTCTGCCATTACTGATTGTCCTATCCGATCTCCTTACGAGCAGCTTGTTAGACTGCCAAACCTAGACGCTCCTTTCATCCTCCGCAAGCCGCAGCCGATCCAAGCCCTGTAGTCTCGCTCTCGTGCTGCACTACCCCGGCGGCCACCGCATGGGCCTGCCACCAAGTAGGTGGGCGTGCACGTGGAATACTGTCTGCCCGGCGCCGGCATTGGTGTTGATCACCAGCCTATACCCGCCATCGGCCACCCCTTCCTCCTTGGCAACATCTCGCGCAAACAGGACCAGGCTGCCTATGAGCTCGGCATCCGACGCCTCGTTCAGCGATGCGACGTGATCCCTGGGAATCGCCAGCACGTGGGTTGGAGCCTGTGGGTCGATGTCCCGAAACGCGAGAAACCGATCGGTCTCGCGTACCTTCGTAGCAGGGATCTCACCGGCCGCAATCTTGCAGAAGAGACAGTCGTTCATGGCGTCACGCCCCGAAAGCTTCTTTCATCTTTTCCCATAACCAGCGGCCAAGCCCTTCATCCCGCGGCGGTTCACCCTCCACCTCGGCAAGCTTCTCGAACAGAGTTCGCAGCTCGGGGGTGAGCTTGGCCGGAGTCCAAACCTGCACCCGGACGTAGAGCGATCCGCGTCGCCCGTGGCTGACGTTGGGCAGACCTCTCGACCGTAAAGTGACAACAGTTCCACTCTGGGTCCCCGACGGCACCGTGATCTGCTCGTCACCGTAAGGAGTCGGCACCGTCACGTCGCCACCCAATGCTGCCTGACTGAAGGACAACGGGAGATCGTACACCAGGTCGTCACCGCGGCGCTGGAACCTGGAATCCTCCTCGACCTCGAACTCCACGATGAGGTCACCCGGCGGGCCACTCCGTGGTCCCGCGATCCCCTGGCCGCGCAGCGTGATGTAGTTGTTCGCCGAGACGCCGGGAGGTACCTCGACCTTCACCTCTTTCTCTTGTCGCACCCGACCGTCGCCGCGGCACAGGTCGCACGGTTCCTCGACCACGGTCCCCTCGGCACCGCAGGTGGGGCACGGCGAAACGGAGACGAACTGCCCAAACAGGGACTGAGAGGCGCGTCGCACCTCGCCGCTTCCGCCACACGTCCGGCACTGCACCGGACTGGTGCCAGGTTTGGCGCCGGAGCCACCGCAATGGTCACACCGCTCCAGGGTCTTGAGCTTGAGCTTGCGGGTGACGCCATGGGCAACGTCCTCGATCGTCAGCTTGAGAGTCGCCCGGACGTCCTGACCGCGGCGCTGGGCCCGCCGGGCTCGCTCGCCGCCGCCGAACAACGAGTCGAACCCCCCGAATCCACCGAAGTCCCGCATGAAGATGCTGAGGGCCTCGGCCAGATCCACGTGGTGGAACCCAAACCCGCCAGCACCGCCACCGCGGACGCCGGCCATGCCAAAGCGGTCGTACTGCGCCCGCTGCCTGGGATCACGCAGGATCTCGTACGCCTCCGTGACCTCCTTGAACTTCTCTTCCGCCGCCTTTTCACCGTTGTTGCGGTCGGGATGGTACTGCATGGCCAGCCGGCGGTAGGCCTTCTTTATCTCCGTGTCCGAGGCGTTGGCGTCTACGCCGAGGACGTCGTACAGATCCTTTGCCATCGAAGCGTTACACTTGGACGAGGTCGCTGAGGAGCCGACTGGTGTGCTCTACCATGGTGATCACCTTCCGGTACGGCATCCGGGTGGGGCCGATGACGCCGATCATCCCGGCGAAGGGACCACACTCATAGGTGGATGTCACAATTGTGAGGGCGCTCAATCTGGAATCCAGGTTTTCACCGCCGATAGTTATGGTGATGCCGGGCGAGCGCCGCGATTGCAGCGCCCGGCGTAGCTCTTCCCGATGCTCAGTGAGTTCCAGCAGGTTCCGCATCTGCTCGTTGGAGTGGAACTCGGGCTGATCCACCAGCATCTGCGCACTGCCCAGGACCAGCTCGCCACCTTCCGAGCCCCCGATCTCGAACAGATGGTCGGCCTCCTCAATGAAGATGTTCAACAGCTGGTTGGCCTCCCTGTCGGGGCCCGCGTCCCGCAGGCGCTCGCGCACATTGGTGCGGATCTCCCGCAGCGATAGCCCGCTCAGACGTTCATTGAGGACGAGGGCAACGCTGGCGAGGGCCTCCTGTGGAAGGTCTTCGGACACCTCGACGAAGATGGTTCGCGCGGCGCCGCCTCTGAGGACGAGGATCATCAGGAGCCGCTCGCTAGACGCCTGCACCAGCTCCAGCCGCTCGAGCACCGCGTTGTCAAACGACGGGGCCACCCCCAGGCCAAGCTCCTGGGTCAGCACGCCCAGTACCTGAGCCGCCTTCTGAAGCAGACTCTCGATCACCGTCCCGCCGTGGCCGAAGCCGAGCCCACGGCGGATGGCGCTCTGCTCGCTGGGTGTGGGCGAGGGAGGAGCCATCAGGCGGTCCACGTACACCCGATAAGCCTGGTCTGTGGGGATGCGGCCGGCAGAGGTGTGGGGGTGGTACAGGTAGCCCCGCTCCTCCAGGTCGCTCATGGTATTGCGGACGGTCGCGGCCGATACGCCGAGGTCGAACTTCTTCGCAATGGTTCGGGAGCCAGCGGGCTCCGCGGTCTCCACGAATGTGTGGATGACAGCCTCGAGGACCCGCCGTTCTCGCTCGGTAAGATCGTCTCTATACATGGCCCAAGTTATGGTAAAGTAGCAATTTAGCCACCTTCGTCGCAGGTGGTCAAGAACTGCACGATGCTGTCCAGGCGAAGCCATCCCAATGGCGTGAGCCGGACCCGCTGGTCACTCACCCTGAGCCACCCCCGCTGCGCCGCTGCCTGCCCTAGGGGCGTCGGCCACGTGGCGAAGCGGTTGACCGGGACGCCTTCTGTGGTACGAAGTCCCAGGTACAGCTCTTCCAGGCGACGTTGAACCATCGCAAGTCGCTCCCGCGCCGCCGTGGGATCGCCATTCACGGCAACTGCCTGCTGGTAGGCCACCCACTGGTCCAGGTTCCAACTGCGCTCGCCATTCCCGAAGCTGTGTGCTGACGGCCCCAGTCCGACATATGGCCGGCGCCTCCAGTATGCGGTGTTGTGCTTGGAGTGGTGATTCGGCCGGGCGTAGTTGGACACCTCGTAGTGCTCGAACCCAGCCGTCGTCAGAACCTCATCCGCCAAGAGGAATTCGTCTTCGAACCGGGCGTCGCCGGGAGGACAGCTGGCGCCGCGTGAGACCCACCGGGCGAGGGGCGTTCGCGGCTCCACCGTGAGCCCGTACACCGACAGGTGGTCAGGTTCCAGCTCCAGAGCCCGTAGGAGATCGTTGCGAACACTGTGATGCAGTTCCTCCGGGAGCGCGAAGATCAAGTCAAGGGAGACGGACCGGATTCCAGCATCCCGCAGCAGTCTCACCGCCCGTCCTGATGCGTCTGCTTCGTGAGTGCGGTGCATCCACTTGAGTACGGCGGCATGGAAGGACTGCACACCAAGGGACACCCGGTTGACGCCTGCCCGGGCCCAGGCCGCCGCGGCTACCGGCGTCACGTCGTTGGGGTTTGCCTCCAGCGTGATCTCATGGTCGGTCACCGGAGTGGATCCCTGCTCCGAGTCCCGCAGGAAGCAGACCAGTTCCGCGACATGGTTCGGCGGGAGGAGGGACGGGGTGCCACCACCCAAGTACAGCGTTTCCAACGGCTTATCGTCCCACGATTCCCGACTGCTGCGACATTCGTACTCCCGCAGGACAGCCCGGACGTAGCGGTGGGCCGGAATACGCTTGCGCACCGCGATGGCGAAATCGCAGTACACGCAGCGCCGGGCGCAGAAGGGGACGTGAATGTAGAGGTGGCGCATCTACGGCAAGCTAACCGCGGGGGAGGAGGGGGCGGCAGGAGCGGCAGTGGCGGCAGACAGCGGCAGGCGGTGGCAGGGCATGCGACGCCATCAGCGCCTGGAGCCGGGTCGGAGCGGGTGGATCGGGCGGAGCGGACGTCGGCCACACCACAGGCCGCGAAGTCCGATCCACCCGCCGAGACTACTCAGCGGGAGGTCCCAGAGGGCGGCAGGGGGCGGGAGAAGGCGGCAGAGAGCGGCAGGCGGTGGCAGGGCATGCGACGCCATCATCGCCTGGAGCCGGGTCGGAGCGGGTGGATCGGGCGGAGCGGACGTCGGCCACAGCACAGGCCGCGAAGTCCGATCCACCCGCGGAGACTATTCAGCGGGAAGCTGCAGACGGCGGCAGGGGGCGGGAGAAGGCGGCAGACAGCGGCAGGCGGTGGCAGGGCATGCGACGCCATCAGCGCCTGGAGCCGGGTC
>WVYX01000269.1 GCA_011772755.1 Gemmatimonadales bacterium | reverse complement strand
GTAGAGGCTGTCGCAGAGCGCGTACCGCCACTCCACCGTGGCGCGGGCGGGGCCGGAGTCCGCGATGCAGACACGCGAATAGCGGCACGCCTTGTCCATGATCGGCTCGTAGCAGTGCGGGTCCTCCGGCGAGTGCGTCTCCATCCACTCCGGCGTAAACCATATGTCCCCGCCGAGGTCCCAGCACGGCACATATTGGGCCTTCTCCCACAGAACCAGCCGCCACGGACGGTCCGTGTCCACCAGAATCGCCGTGCCCTCGGTCCCCCACAGGCGCAGGTGTGATCGTACAGCTCGCATGGCCATACCCTTGCGACCCTTCAGTCAACCATCGGCTCTGACGCCGCTGCAGCATCAGGGCGCTGAGTGGACTGCAGTTCGGCCGCGCGGTCGTGGGCGCCGACGGTCTGCCTGCATAGGCGCTCCAGACGTGTCCCACCGAGTGACGCGGCGAGCAGTCCAGCTGTCGAATCGAGTTGAAGGAGCGGAGCGCGCAACTGCGCGCTCCGCTCGCTACGACATCACGTTTCCGTGTGGTGTGTGGGGCAGAGCGCCTAGTACAGGAACTCGGCACCTGCCGGCGGTGCGCCGCACCAGTCCTGGTATACCGCAATGCTGAGCCCGGGACACCACATATCGGTTCCGTCGAGGTCGCCCTCAGCGTAGAGTGTGAGCACCCGCTGGGAGTGCAGCCAGGCGGCGTGGCCGTCGGCGAAGCCGATGTTCACGCCACCCAGGTGACGGGAGCTCGCGGTCCTCCGACTCGGATCCCTGTACCACCCAAGCTGGGCTCTCCCCGCCCAGCACTCTGCACAGTAGCTGCCGTCGGGGCACGTGTATGTACCCGCAATGGGATCGTTGATGGTCGGCCATCCCCACGCGTCCCAGTTGATCCCCCCACACTCGGTACAGCACAGGTCCGGATAGGCCAGGTTCCCGACGTTCTGGTCTTGGGAGTTCTGGCCGCCATCCGAGCAGACGGCGAACTTGACCGGATCTTCGATCTGCACCATCTTCAGGTCCCAGTGGGCCCGCACCGCTATCGTCTGAACGAAGGCCTTGTCCGCTTGGTCATCCGCGGAGCCAAAGGGCGTCGCCAAGCGGCCCTGCACTATCGAATCGGTGACATCGCCGCCCCATCCGGCCGGCCATGTCCAGTTGCAGGCACCGATATAGTCGGCGGGCGGCCCCCATCCGCCTTCGTTGACCCTGAAGTAGGTGAACCAGTCCTGATACGGGATCATGAAGGTAGCGCCGCCAATCATCTTGGCGCTGGGGCAGTTCCACACATCCCGGTTCTTGACATACTCGTCCAGTATCACAGGCACTCGCAGGTAGGGGTTGGCCTGAGGCGCACACCAAGGGTCGTCCCCCAGGTCCTCTCCCGACCCAGCTGGGTCGGCCGCGAAGTAGGCAAGCACCTCCGGGCGGTGCTCACCCGGTGGGAACGTGTCGTTGTTGTCCGCCAGGTACATCTGATAGGCCAGGGCGATGTTCTTCACGTTGGAGAGACACACCGCCTTGCGCGCAGACTCGCGCGCCCGCGCGAACACGGGAAACACCATTGCCGCGAGAATCCCGATGATCGCGATCACCACCAGCAGCTCGATCAGGGTGAAC
>WVYX01000195.1:642-1298 GCA_011772755.1 Gemmatimonadales bacterium | reverse complement strand
CAGTCGATGGTCCTGGGGTACGCGCTGAACCCCACCACGATGAGCTTGGGGCGATAGAGATGCGCGATCTTGCGAGCGGACTCGTGGTCCAGCAGCTCTGTGTCGCGGTCGAGCGCGTAATGGTGGACCCGGTAGTACCGGCCCGAGAAGTTCGTGGCCTGACCATGGCTGAGGTGTCCCCCGTGGTCCACCGACAGGGAGAGGATGGTGTCCCCGTGGTCCAAAACCGCGTAGTAGGCCGCCATGTTGGCCTGCGATCCGGTATGCGCCTGTACGTTCGCATGGTCCGCCCCGAACAGCTCGCAGGCGCGGTCGATGGCAAGCTGCTCCGCCCTATCGACGGCGCCGCAGCCGTTGTACCAGCGCGCCCCGGGGTATCCCTCGGCGTACTTGTTCGTCATCACGCAGCCCTGGGCCCGAAGCACCGCCTTCGACGCGTAGTTCTCCGACGGGATCATCACCAGGGTCGTGCGCTGCCGCTCGAGCTCCTCCTCGAGCACCGCTGCCATCTCCGGGTCGGTCTCTCTGAGTGTGCGGTTCATCTCACTCCTTCACTCGTAGCGCGCTGTGTGGGCAAACTGGGGGGAGCCTGTTGGTCGGTCCCCCACAGGGCGTCGCACATGTGAGCAACAGCTTGAATGCAAACACTCCCCACT
>WVYX01000195.1:335-504 GCA_011772755.1 Gemmatimonadales bacterium | reverse complement strand
GACTGCATCCCTGGAACGCCGGTTGCGCGGCCCCAATTCCGTGCCATCTGCAGTCAACGCGGGCGAACTGGTTAGTGGCGGAAGTGCCGGATCCCAGTGAACACCATAGCGATGTCGTGCTCGTCGCACGCGGCAATTGTCTGCTCGTCGTTGATAGAGCCGCCCGGTT
>WVYX01000195.1:0-178 GCA_011772755.1 Gemmatimonadales bacterium | reverse complement strand
GCCGCCGATCCCGACCGCCCTTCTCTCCCGCGCGATCACGATGGCGTTCGACTTGGTGTGCTTGCAGACCACCCATGCGAATCGCAGCGCCGCCTCCTCCTCCGGGGTGGGCGCGCGCTTGGTGGCGGTCTGGAGTTCCCGAGGTCCCTTCTCCCCGTCCGGCGACTGGACCACGAGC
>WVYX01000074.1 GCA_011772755.1 Gemmatimonadales bacterium | reverse complement strand
AGTAGACTCTCCCCAAGTCCTTGACCGCAATGCGCGTCAGGTACTGGCTCTCCGCGCGATGCGCTGCCGCAGCCACCGGCGAACCGTCGGAGACGGCCTCCAACAATCCGATGAGGCGCCGACTCAACTCTCCCAACGCCGGCTCCCAGAGTGCGCGCTTGGCACGCTCAATGGCGACGAAGAACCGCTCATCATCAAACGGCTTCAGCAGGTAGTCCAGCGCATGCACCTCAAACGCCCGCACCGCAAACTCGTCGAACGCCGTCACAAAGACCACTTGCGGCATTTGCTCCGGGCCGATCGCACGAAGCACCTCGAACCCATCCAGCTCCGGCATCTGGATGTCGAGCAGCAGGAGGTCGGGCTGGAGACGCCGAATCGCGTCGACCGCTTCTCGGCCGTCAGCACACTCTCCAACCACCGCGAGATCTTCGTCCCGCTCGCAGAGCGCGGTGAGGCCGGAGCGGGCAAGCGGCTCGTCGTCCACGACCAGGACCCGGATCTTGTCCGTCATGGTGACTGCATCCCCGCCTTCACAGGCTCGGTGTGAAACGGCACGGTGACTCGGACTACTGCTCCCGGCGACGGGGTGTTAGCGATCTCGAAGTTCTGTCGATCACCGTAGAGCCGCGCCAAGCGCGCGCGTGTATTGCTGATACCTACACCGTCTGCATTTGCGTCTGAGGCGGCACTCAGGCCGGGACCATCATCTGTCACCTCGAGGACAAGGTCACGCTCCGACCTACGCGCGGACACCGTGACGAGGCCGGCCGCAGCACGCTTGGCAATACCGTGGCGGATCGCGTTCTCGACCAGAGGCTGCAGTACTAGGTTGGGGACCAGCGCATCAAGTGTGTCTGGCTCGGCATCGATGCGAACCTCCAGCCGATCCCTGAACCGTACCTCCTCGATCGCCAAGTAGCGTCGGACGAACTCCAGTTCCTGCCGCAACGGCACTTCCTGATCCCGCGTGTCCTCCAACACATAGCGCAGGAGATCGCTCAAGCCCGCCACTGTGCGCACGGCTTCATCGCGCTGCTGGTGCCTGATCAGCATCGCGATGCTGTTCATGGCATTGAACAGGAAGTGTGGATTGAGCTGCATACGCAGGGCGTGGATCTGGGCGCGGGCGAGCTGGGTCTCCAGCTGAACCGCGGCGAGCTGGCGCTCGCGGAACCGGCGGTAGAAGCCGATGGCATGTGTGATTCCTACGATGGTGCCGTATGCCAGCAGGTTCGATGTCAGCTCGTACGCCACAAACGCTATGAGCCAGGCGATCGCCGGCTTGCTGGCAAAGTCAATCGACCCGCTGGGCTGCGCCACCAATTGGACTCCGAAGACCACCGCCGAGTGCACGAACGAGAACAGGAGCGCAATGAACAGATGGATCGCCGCCCGCGACATCCACTGTGTCCGGTCGATCGGCAGGCGCTTGGCCACGAGCACAACAGCAGGCGTCATGAGCGCCCATAAGTACCAGAACGGCATGGCAAACACGACAGCGGCGACGAAGGGGGCTTCCCCACCCTCCAGCCGCACTGCCAGATAGTACTGGCTCGCGGCAATCAGACCGAGCGCGGTGGCGCCTGCGAACAGCTGCAGAAAACGCCAGCGACGCCAACCGGATCTCGTTTCGGTGTCTCCCATCACAGATCCAACCTACGGTCTGGCATCGTGACTGAAAAGTCAGCGAGCACCTAGCAACACCCATGTCGGCCCGGGCTTACTGCACTCCATACACCAGTCGCTGCACTGCCGCACGGCGCCCACTGCACGAAGGCGCGCATCTACAGCATCACGGGGTTCGCGCTCGAGGAATCCAACACGAATGGATCACGACTCTCACAACTCACTCTGTGGGATACACACCTTCACTGCACCGCTCGCGCGCTTCACTGCAATCACGTTGATCGGCGCTCACCAGGGCCTCCATGTTCGCTCAGACGCAGACGCGTCTCACTCGGAACGGAGGGAAGCATGTCACACAATTCATCACTCATCGCCGCACTCACACTCGCTGCCGGGCTGGGATCGACTTCCGCCGCTGCGCAGCAGCCCGGCAGGTACTCCTTCAGGCTCCAATCCAAGGGAATGGAGGTGCTCGAAGCCGGGGTCGAGGCGATGGGAGGACGCGACGCCATCGGGCGGGCTGGAGCGGCCAGGATCCGGGCGCGACTGACCGTTCACAATCTCGGCCAGGGACTCCGCCCGGATGCCGAGGCACCGCCAAACCCGCCCCTCATCATGGCGCTGACCTACGACCACGCGTCCGGCACGGCGGTGTACGACATGTATCAGCCGGATACCGCGACACAGGCCGTCGCCCGCATCGTCCTCTCACCAGCCGACACGTTCTTCTACAACCGCGCTGCGAACCGGGTGCAAGGGGTCACCGAGCCGGACGCAATTCAGATCATTCTGCGAGCCATGCACTACCCGCCCGCATTCCTGCTCGATGCCGAGGCCCACGCTGCCAGCGTGCGGTGGCTGGGGAGGAGCTCGACCGAAGAGACCTCACACGATGTCATCACGTACGTCGACGACATCGGGCAGCAGATCGCCCTGTACTTCGACGCACGAAACGATCTGCTTGCGCGGGCGGAGGTCATCGAAGCCCACCCGCAGTTTGGCGATCACACGGTCGGGGTCACGTTCGCCGACTACCGCCCCGTGGGCTCGCTCAGGCTCCCCTACAAAGTGCGGTCTCTCACCGCGGGAGTCCCTTACACCGAGGCCGAGTTCCTCGAGGTCGACCTCGGGGTGGAGGTCCCCCGGGATCTGCTCACCAGGCCGAGCGGCGCGGACTCCGGCCCGCCGATTACCGGCAACCACCCCATGCCCAACCTGGACGCAACTGAGCTGGGGGACGGGATCTATGCGATCTTCAACGCCACCGGCGGATACAACGTCATGTTCGTGGATCTCGGCGAGTCGGTCTTCGTGATCGAGCCGGTGATCAGTCCCGAAGTTACACGAGCAGTCGTCAACGAGATCCGCCAGACGGTACCCGGGAAGCCAATCGGGTACGTCGCCATGACACACCATCACTTCGACCATTCCGGCGGACTCCTTGGGTTCATGACTGAAGGGGCGACGATTGTCGCGAACCGTGGTGATGCCGACTTCATTCGCGAGGTAGCCAGGGCACCACGAACGCTGGACGGCGAAAGCGTTCCGGACAGTCCACCAACAATCGAGATCGTCAGCGGCAAGCGCACCTACGGGAGTGGCTCCCGCACCGTTGAGCTGTATCAGGTCGGACCCAGTCCACATGTAGACGAGTTGCTGATCGCGTACATCCCGTCGCTCGAGCTCATGTACGTGGCGGACGTCTACAACTACCAAGGTCAGGTGGCACCGGCTGGCGAGGGGACTCTCGCACTCGCCGACAAGATCGAGGAGTTGGGGCTCGAAGTGTCGCGAATCATTCCGACACACGGAGAGGCAGCTACCGGTGAGCAGTTTTGGGACTCGGTGAGGCTGGCACGAGAGGCAAATCGCTGATGCACGGCAGGGGAGCCGATGGCCGAGGTGATTGCCCGGGTGGACGAGGCGACCTGCAGTAGGCGCGATCACTAGGTGGACACGGGCCCGCCCATCCAGGCTCCGACACTGCACCGCGACCCCAGGCTTCCGCCTGGGGTCACTCACCCGGGAATGTCCAAGCGGCACGGGCCTATGTGACCGTATGACATGAAGTTGCGGGATCGGCACGACGTCCCTTCAGGGTCAGGAAACTTGACAAGAATAGAACGACATGTCAGTTTATTCTTGTGAGTCCAACCCCTTCCCTCGGAGCGACCATGTCTCACAGTCCGCTGCTATATCGACCCCGCCACCGCCCGTCGATGTCTGCGCTCGTACTACCACTGGCCCTTGCTGCCTTCCCCACTGCCCTCAAGGCGCAGAAGGAGCAGAATGAGCCCGTCGCTGTCGCCGTGACAATTGAGTTTGAGGATGGCCGACAATCACAGTGGATTGAGGCGTTCGAGACGCACATTGTGCCAGGCATTCGGGACGCCATTGCGAACGGTGACCTCGTCGACTTCGCGTACTTCGAGAGCATCGCTCCGACGCAGGCGTACGATCTCCTGCTCGTCGTCCGAGCCCCGAGCTTCGCGTTCTTCGACCGCCGCCAGATCTACCCACACTACGCTGCGCTGTTTCGTCGCGTCGGTGTTGAGGAGGGCAGAAGGATCATTGCTGAGATGGCGGAGTGGGAAGCCGACGTCACCGTGACGTTGCTGCGCTCGTACGGGTGGCCACCATGAACTCGGTGCTGGTGACGGGTGCGGGCGGGTTCATTGGATCACGGGTCCTCGCGGCAGCTGACGGCTCGGCGTGCCGTGTTATCCCCATATCACGCCGGCCCGCAGGTTCGCAGTTCCACGTGCTCGACCTCATGGCACCCCTGGACAGCCTCCCACGGGTAGACTGGGTCTTCCATCTGGCCGGCGGCTACGCCGGAGCCAGCATTGAAGACCTGGAGCGGTCAGACTTGGAGATGACGAGGCGGTTGATCGCATGGGGACGCGCAGCGCACGTCCGGAACTGGGTGTTTGCGAGTGCCGCAGAGGTCTATGGCGCCTGCGCCAAGCCGACAACGGAAGACTCACCGACGCGACCCGTCATCCCCTACGGCCGGATCAAGCTCGAGATCGAGAGGTTGTTCGGCAATCTGGCACGTGACGATTCAGAGAGTTGCGTCGTTGTCCTGCGGATCGGCGAGGTGTATGGTCGGAACGGGAACCTCGTGAACGAGCTGACGCGCCGGTTCCGCTCCGGATTCTGCCCCTGGTTTGGCAGCGGGAGAGTCCCGGTGAGCTTCGTACACGTGGACGACGTCGCGCAGGCATTCTGGTGTGCCCTGCGAAAGGCCCCTCGAGGATTCTCCGTTTGGAACATTGCGGATGAGATGCCTGTGACCTGGAGAGAGTTCCTTGAATGCTATGCGGGACTGCTGGGAACACGGAAGGCGGTTGGCTTGCCCCTTGCGCTCTCCCGGGCATATGCTCTTGCTAGCACATTTGCCGATCGTGTGCGTGGCCGCTCTCCAACGGTTACACAGCATATCGTCTCACTGTTGACCACACCCAAGCCTATGTCCAGTCGGAAGGCCCGGAATCACTTGGGGTTGCGGCTCCAATACCCAGATTATCGAGTTGGCCTGAGAGAGGCCTTGGATCGAGGACCGTAGAATCGGAGGCTGTCGGTGGTCTATCGTACCACGCCACGAATGGAGCGGCGCAAAGCGAAACGCCGCCGTCGGCTCCTGGACGTCGCGACTCGGCTCTTCGCCGATCGGGGGTATCACAAGACCACGGTGCCGATGATCGTCGCCGAGTCCGGCAGTTCCACGGGTGCGTTCTACTTCTACTTCGCCAACAAGGAGGAGCTCTTCCTTCAACTGCTGCTGGAGATTGGCGAGCGTGTGGCCGGGCAACTCAACGAGGCCATCGCAGGAGAGAAGGAGCCACTCGCCCAAATGCGCGCCGCGGTGGAACGCCTGATTCTTTTTCTCGCAGCTAATCCTGCCGAGGCTCGCATTCTCATCCTCGAGGCCACGACGCTTGGTGGCGGGATCGCCTCGACCCAGGCCGAGATTCTGACCAGTCATGCGCGCAGTGTGGAGAAGGCCCTCCGGGCCATATCTGAGGATCCACTACCGGAGGACCCAGCCATCGCAGCGCACTGTTGGGTGGGTGCGGTGTACCACGCGGTCCGCTATTGGCTCGCACTGCCCGCCAGCAACCGGCCGCCGGCAGCCAGGGTCGCAAGTGAAGTGGCCCGTTTCAATCTTAGAGGGATTGGCCATCCGCCCGCTCGCGAGGAGCGCCGTCCCGATCAGCGCAGTGAGTGAGGCACACCTCGCTCGGCGATGGTACAAGAAACGAGTGCAAACCTCCCGGTCCAACAGGCGCAACAAGCTGCTGAGCGCTGCGTTCAAAGGGAAGGTCGTTGGGTTGCGAGCATGGCGTTGATTCTAGCTGGCCGACCACCTCGCTCCCCGGGCGCCCTATGGGCACACGGGGCGTCAACCCAGTTGCGAACCTCGATGGACAGTGTACTGCCAGGTTTGGGGCGATTGCAGAACCAGTCTCTTGGTGAGATGCTGCTGATCCTTCAGGAGTCTGACCTTCCCAAACGTTAGGGGGAAGCCGATCGACTCCTACCGTGTGCGGGGGGCGGCGTGCTTGCGAACACGCCGCTCCTCCGCTCTTTCGGTTCCCCCGACCAGGGAGACACCGAGTTCGCGGGCCGACGCCTACAGCCCGAGCCAGTAGTTGATCTTCAGCAGGAAGATGTTCTCGGCCGGCGCGTCGAACAGCGCACGCACATCGCGGCCGAAGTCGAAATCGCCCACGGTCGCCGCATCGGCCCGGCTCTGGGTCCACACCAGGTACAGTGTCGAGCCCGGGCGAAACTCCCACCGCAGCACGGCGTTGCCACGCAGAGAGCGGAAGTTGAAGTCGGGGTCGTCGAACGTGAACGACTCGGCCGGGCCCGCTGGCCCGTCGGGGTCCACCGTGTATGTCGCGCCGTCCGTCGCGATGGTGCCGACGTCCCGCCCGTACACGGACTTGGCGAGCTCGCGCGGCTGGTCGTACTCCTTGAAGTTCGTGAACCGGTTGCTGGAAATGAGCGGCTGGAGGAACACCTCCAGCGTGAGGTTCGGGGTGAACGTCACGTTCAGCCGCGTGTTCATCGAGATGGAGTTCTGGTCGAGATCGGAGAACACGTAGCGGCGGCCGTGGAACGCCGTCGCGATGGAGTCGTCCACCGCGGTCACGTACTGTGCGGTGTGCCCGCCGTGGTTGAAGGCCGGGCCAACCGACAGCGAGATGTTGGACGCGGGCCGCCACGTGACGTCCAGATTGAACCCGTAGTCGCACGCGCCTTCTGTGTTGCAGCCGATCTCGGGGTAGGTCGCCAGCGCCAGCTTCTTGCGCGTGTCGGTCGAGATCCCGAGATGCCAAAAGTGAATGGCAGGGCGCTTGACGACTGGTCCGCCGCGGGTGCGCCGGTCGTCGAAGAGATCGGGGCGGTGGATGTAAAACGTCTGGATGTTCCAGTAGTTGAGCGGCTGGATCGAGAAGAAGGCCTGCACCTGCCGGTCGGTGAGGTCGCCGTCAAAGTTGTACTGCTGCTGCCCACCGACGATGACCACCATGCGGCGGTACCAGCTCGTCGGCGTGGTGAAGTGCCGCAGGAGGTTCGCGCTCATCCAGATCCAGTCGGCCAGCCTCAGGAACGCCAGATCGTTGGTCTCGAACCCTGGACTGCGCAGGTTGAGCTGTGCCTCCCACAGCCAGTTGCCCGACTCCTTGGAAAGCCGGGTGTAGCCGGCGAAGCCCCGCATGGACGTGAGGGTGGAGTCGTAGGCGTCGGTGAATAGCCCGTTGCTGCCGTGCTGGCGGTCGGGCCGCTGAAAATAGCGTGCGCTCGAGCGCTGCGCGCGCAGGAGGGCGTCGGCCGTGCCCGAGATCTGCGACACGGCAAACTCCGATGCCAGCCGGTACGTGCGGTCCTTCCACCAGTACTCGAGATCGAGACCCGCCCCCTCGGCGTGGCGGTTGAGCTGCTGCGCCAGTGCAGGATCCCGCAGATCGCGTGCGACTGACGTAAGCGCCCCTCCGATCACGAGGTTGCCCGCCTTCAGGTCGCGCCGCACCCGACCCACGAAGTAGTTGGTGAGCGGTTCGACCTCGACGCCGATCTGCTCGTCCTCGGGGCTCATCACGGCGGCGTGCTCGCGCGCCGTCACGGCGTCCAGCAGGCCGATGGACCAGCCGCTAGCCGTCCGTCCGGTGATCTTCGCCGCGCCGAGGATGGTCGTGTTCTCGGGGATGCTGGAGTACGGGCCAGCGGCGTAGGCGTTGCCGGCCCCCTGCGGGGCGCGCCCGACGCGGCGCGAGTAGTACACGCCGATGCTGGAGGTGTTGCTGCAGAAGAAGCACCACAGACTACCGTACGAGAGGAACCCCTGGCCCTCCACGAAGAAGGGCCGCCTCTCGGGGAAGAAAGTCTCGAACGCCGTGAGGTTCACGACGGCCGGGTCCACCTCCACCTGCCCGAAGTCGGGGTTGACGGTCGCCGACAGCGTGAGGTTAGAGGTGAGTAGGTACTTCAAATCGAGTCCCATCCGGTAGTCCAGCTCGTGCGCGTCGTGGAACGGGTCGTCCGAGGGGGGGGCGCTGGAGTTGACCGAGCGGCCCACCACGTAGGGCAGGAACTCGGCGCGGGAAGGTGAGCGGCTGATCCGCAGGCTGTCGAGATGGCCGAAGCGCGTCGGGCCGCCCGACTCATTGAGCCGCCAGAAAGACCAGCACGAGACTTCGTTGAGCCGGTTCACGTTGCGGATGATCTGCAGGCCCCAGGTCTGCACGGAGTCGCGCGAGAATCGCAGCTGTGAAAGGGGAATCCGCATCTCCGCCGTCCAGCCCAGGGAGTCGATCCGCGTCTCGACATCCCACACCGGATCCCACGAGTCGTCAGGGTGCCCGCCGGGGCCGTACGCGTCACCCTTCACGCCGGAGGGGTTGATGCTGAACATGGTCCGGCCCAGGTGGTCGTGGAATGCGTCGAACACGATCTGTAGCTCGTCCGAGTCCTCGGATTGGTCGCGGCGCACCAGTCGCGACTGGATGCCCGCGGCGCCGAGCTCGTCGTACATCCGAGCGCCGATGTAGATGGCGTCGGCGTCGAACAGAAACCGCACCTCGGTACTTTGGGTGGCGAGCTGGCCTTCGTGCGGCTCCCACTGGTAGAGATCGGTGGCCGCCTGTGCGGTACGCCACGCAGGCTCGTCGAGCCTGCCGTCCAGCCGGATCTCACCCGTGAGCGGCACGGCGATGACGCTGCGCGGCGGTGGGGCAGACGCACTGTCCTGGGCCTGGCCTCGCAGCGAGGTGACGAAGACCAAGGAGTGGACCACCAGGATCGCGTAGACTACGCCGCGCGCGGTGCGTTTCATGTTGCACACTCGGGCTACGGGACGGTCGTCCCGATGACACACTTTCTAGACGGAGCACTGCGAGAAAAGTTTCATAGGAGAGCGCTGTTGTCGGGGAACACGGACGTCGTTGGCATCCCCCGCTCTGCGCAACAGCTTCCCCGCATCTCGTCCACCAGTTCTCCCGCTCGATGCGCAAGACTCGGCCGGGAGCCAAGAGGAGGTTGAGACGGTAGTGTGTCTGGAGCCCGGCGACTACACAGCCCAATGGGCTGACGCTCCAAATAGGCTACGGCGCGAAGGGCACATGTTCGGTGTCCCCTGCCGCGATGAGTACTGGCAGCTCTAGTCCCAGGTGGGCAGTGCTACAGTGTCGCGTGATGTGCCGTTGGAATCGTAGATGACTAAGTAGGAGCAGCTCACTGTGGCTTGATGAGTTCGTAGAGCTGCAGGTGCTCCACACCAAGCTCGTCGCGCTCCCGGCCCAGCACGAAATCAGTCCCGATCTGTTGGACTGTGAAGTCTCTGGGTGTCTCAACGATACCTAGCATGCGATGGCTAGCGTCGAACACCATCCAGCGCGGCTGGTCGTCGCCTGGACGACGGTACTCTGCGACCCAGAGGTTGCCCTCGCTGTCGATCTTGATGGTTCCGTAGGCTGGCATCGTCTCGGGGTAGGGCAGGCGTTCGAGTTCGCGCAGCCGTTCGGGCCTCGCCTCCGCATCCGTGACATCGGCTAGCTCACGGTCCTTGTACGCTTCGATGTCAGCCGCCGTTACGGTTAGGCTGGCATAGTCTCGCCGAACGCCGCCGACCAAGGTCCCTTCCAGGCTGTACACGGCGATCCCATAACTGTCCTGTGTCCCGGCGTAGAGCGCGCCTTCGGATACGGCAAATGAGGCCCGTCTCGCGAACGGTCGACTCGTGGAACTCACTCCAACGATTCGCGATCCTGACCTTCGGACCTCAGTGAACCATTCTGGCCCCGCATACGAGCCCAGGGAGTCTAACAACTGGCCCGTGTTGCTGTACCGAAATGCCCGGGTGATCCACCGGCTCAGCCCTTCGGTGAGTCCGCCAGTGACGCTGGCTGTGATGAGCAACGAACCGTCTCCAAACGCTCCCTCCATGAAGCCGCGTGGTCCCTCCAACGGCGCGGATCGGCCCAAGCCGCCGGCTGGGCCGAAGACGGAGACGCGGTTGCTCTCGGTGTCATAGGCAACTATGGAATCGCCACTAAGCCGTGCTATCCGATCAAGGCCCTCGAACTCGCCTGGCCCACCTCCTTTGCCGCCAATGGTTCTCAGATATGTACCACTCGCGTCGTACCACCGAAGCTCCTGCGTACCGGTATTCGCCACCACAATCGTGCCATCGGTCAACCTGACCGAGCTACGAGCGCCAAACAGCTCGTAGTTGGGGTCGCCTTCGGCCGCACCGATGTCGACCGTAGGTGTCTCGGACAACCGCCATGCATCTCCCGGCCCCCACGCGGGCTCATAGTTCTCAACCACACGAACGCCGGCGCTGTCACGCACTACAGACCTCGCGGCCCGGTCCGGCTCCCCGCCACATCCGCACAGGAGGCAAGTGATCGACAGCCAGAGGAACCAGCGTCTCACGCTAGCATCTGGATGCTGACTCTCGGTGGTTGCCATGGCCCTTCCCCGTCAGCGTCGCTGCACTCGGCGGCCGTTGAGGCCAACCGCCAGTTCGAGGCACTACGCGTAACGTGCAATCCCCAGTCCTGTATGCAAGGCACTTCCAGGACCGAGTCTGTCGGAGTTCGGGAGGTTGCCCGCCCATTTACGCTGTGTTGAGACCGTCTCGCCATCGGTGCCGCAGGCACCGGTTCTGCATTGCGCGGATTCGGACAGACACGTCCCATGAACCGGCCAGCCCGATGCTTGGCGAGTCATTCGGGACACCATGATCAACTGATACCAGAGAACATACGTTCGAGACGGCAGAGGCAGGGAAGTTGCGAATCGATCTCGTGAGACAGGGAACGGAGCTTGCTGGGACACTGGAGGATGGCCATGCAATCAGTGCTCAAGGATCTACGCTACTCCGTCCGCACGTTGGCCCGAAGGCCAGGCTTCGCAGCAATCGCCGTGCTCTCCCTCGGTCTGGGCATTGGCTCGAGCACCGCCATCTTCTCCGCCGTCAACAGCGTCCTGCTCCAGCCCCCGCCGTACGACGACCCGGCGCGACTCGTGTACGTGGGCACGATATGGGATGGGACGGGCCGACAGCTTGAGCCGGCTAATCGCCGTCTTGAGCAGCGCGTCGGCCTGCTGGCTCGCCCGGCAGAAGCGCTCGAGATCCTTAGCCGCGGGATCTCGGCGCTGTTGGCCGTGCGCCGAATTGATGGCAACCTTGCCGGCGTCGCTTCCCGATGCTCGATTCCCCACTCCCGTTCCCCGGCCGGCTGCCGTTCGATATCGGGACGCCCGGTCCCGCGGTCGCACACCGTACCGGCTGCTCGCGTCCTGGATCCGGTGGCTAACCACATGTGAATACAGAGGTTAGCTGGCATGGTCGTGGTGGCACGCATCTTCCCCCTGCCGTAGACGGCTTCCGTTTGTGAAGCTGCTGGGTTTCAGGCATGAGATCAAAGACCTGACACGGACGGGTCTGCACACGAAGTGGGAAGGACGGGATGGACGGGGGCAGTCAGCTGGCCCTCCGAGCCACCATCCGACTGGACGGGAGAACCGATTCATGACTGGGTATCTGGCCGACATACGAGTGGCCCTTCGTCGGCTCCGAAAGGCTCCGGGGTTCACGCTCTCGGCGGTGATCATCCTGGCACTGGGCATCGGAGCCAATATCACCGCCTTTTCCGCCCTGAAAATCGCAGTGCTCACAGCGCCACCATTCCCCGAGGCAGACCGCATGGTGAGTGTGGACTTGACACGGTCAAGTAGTGACGGGAGATGGATCACGCGGTGGGCCTATCCGTACGTCCAGAGGTTAGTCGACTGGCCCGACCGCCTGATCGAGCCGGTCGCGGGATACAGAGAGCACGTCGCGACACTGACCGGATTCGGTCCTGCCAGCCAGCTGAACATCGAGGTGGTGTCACCTGACTATTTTGCCGTCGTCGGGCGTCCGCTGACGCTAGGACGGGGTTTCGTCGCTGAAGAAGCGGATCCGTCAGGACCCTATCGAGTGACGGTAGTATCCCACTCTTTCTGGCGAACCCGTCTGGGAAGCGACCCTTCCGTGCTCGGGCGGGAAATTCAACTGAACGGAGTGGGTTTCCAGGTTGTGGGTGTTGGCCCCCCGGACTTCTCAGGTTTCACGGGACGAGCAACGCTGTGGCTACCCCTTGGTGCATATGCCGTGTTACAGCCGGGCGTGCTGCAACAGGCAGGGAATCATCTAGTCTGGGTAGTGGGACGCCTCCGCCCCGGCGCTACGCTGGCGGCAGCAGATGCACAGATGGAGGCCGTTGGCCAAGCGATCGCAGAGGAGTGGCCGAGGAACGGCGACACATACGGCGCAGGGGTCCGTTCCCTTACCGAGGTGTGGACGAACCCACCTGCCCTCACCGCGTCGACGTTTCTGACAATGGCGGCTGGATTGGTGCTCCTAGTGGCATGTGCAAACCTCGCTGGACTTTTTTTCACCCGTGCTCGCAGGCGTATGCGCGAGGGAGCGGTAAGGCGCGCGCTCGGTGCATCACGGTGGCGCCTGATCCGGTCGTTCCTGCTAGAAAGCCTCGCCGTGGCAACGCTCGGCGGCATTGCGGGTCTTGCTCTGTCCACGTGGGGCATTGGTCTGCTCGCCCTGGCCTGGCCGCGGCAGTTCCTGCACAGCAGTGACGCGGGCCTTCAGGTCATCAACCCAGATGGCCTGACACTCGATGGATGGGTGATCCTGTTTGCAGTACTAGTGTCCCTCGCCACAGCGTTGCTGATAGGCCTCATACCTGCGCTTCGTGTTTCATCGTTTCGGATAACGGACCATCTGAAAGACGGCGCCGGCGCTACCAAACGGCGCGGAAAATCAGCTCTCGACCCGCAGGCCTTCCTCGTAGGTGCGCAGGTTTCTCTGGCCCTGATACTGCTGGTCGGTGTTGGACTCATGGGCAGTACCGTGGTCCGTCTGGTTATGGTGGATTCCGGCTTCCGCACGGAAAGGCTACTCTCCTTCGACTTCTCCAGCCCTCAGGCCATCCCACGTCCGGACTTTCGTGATGAAGCGGCGTTGCGCTCGCACATAGTCCTCTCGGCACAGTTCGACGACCAACTCCAGCAGCGGATAGAAGCAATTCCTGGCGTAGAGGGAATCGCACTGTCATCCGGCGCGATTCTAAGGCACTTCGAAGCCGTGCTCGGATTCAGGGTCGAAGACAGCGAGTCAGGGATGACTGATGCGGGCAGCGCTGGGGTGGTGCCGGTCTCGGACAACTATTTCGACTTGCTGGGTATCCCCATTGTCAGAGGCCGCGTGTTCAACCGGTCAGACGGGTTGCGCGGCCCGCCCGTCGTGGTGCTGAGTCAAACGGCGGCCTCACGGTATTTCCCCAATCAGGACCCGATCGGCAAGAGGGTGATGACATCCTTCGCCCTGGCTGGCAGGGAAACCGCGGAGGTAGTGGGGGTGGTCGGTGACGTCATCTACACTGGTCCCGCCAACCAAAGATGGCCAGTTGTGTACTACTCGCTGCGGGAGCGACCCGGCCCAAGGTATGCGTCGGTGCGAACCTCGGGAGACCCAAACGCGGCAATCCGGCTGATTCAAGAGGAGATGTCTGCGCTCGACCAGACCATTGCCATGCGCAACATCACCACGATGGACCGACTCATCTCGCGTTCAGTCGGCAATTATCGTCTCATTTTCTGGCTACTCACGATTTTCGCCACAATAACGGTTCTCCTCGCGGCCTTGGGCACTTGGGGAGTGGTCGCATACTCTGTCACGGACCGTCAGCGAGAGCTTGGGCTGCGCATTGCACTTGGAGCTGAAGGCACACGTGTTCTTCGGCTTGTCTTACGAAGGAGCATGCTTACGGCTCTGCTTGGCGTTTCGTTCGGCCTGGCCGGCGCGTGGGCATTCGGTCGTATTCTGGAGGCGTTTCTCTGGAACACGAGTGCACATGATCCCAGAGTCTTCCTAGGTGGAGCAGTGCTCCTGTTTGCCGTGGTGCTCGGTGCCAGCTACCTGCCGGCCCGGCGCGCGCTGCGGGTGGATCCAGTTGAGACCTTGAGAGCGGCGGAGTAGCGGCAGATGCGAGGCCGCATGGCGACCGCAGCTCCACCGGCCACCCGTGACGCCAGCAGGGCAGCAACCATGGGGGAACACGACGATACGCGCCACTCGTGCGCATCTCGGAGCCACCCTACCCGGCACACTGAAGGCACACTAACCGAACTGCTCGCGTGAGATGGAAGCCATAAGGGGAGGCCGGCCGATCAGTGCCGACCTCCCCTTCTTCCTGTCCTGGCACCGGCCGTGTTTGGTGCCATCCAGGTGCGCACGGATGGCCACCGCGTGGTGATCGCCCAGAAGCTTGAGCGGCCGTGCTCCAGGGCGAAGAAGTGGGACATCTACCGCCTGGAAGCCGCAAACGGTGGACCCTCGCACTACAAGTCCAAGCATTAGTGGGAACGGGCACTGTGATGCCGATCGGGGAGCAAACCGTGGCAGATATGCGCGTCAGTGGCCACTAGCGACTTGTCAGCCGTTGCAAACCCGTGCTCCCCGAGAAATCCATCCGCGTGGAATCTTGGGGCATTCTGAGTCGCTCGTGGCGGGACGTATGCCCATCGTCCTGATTCCTCTGAGATCAACTGGCAGCCGTGAAGGCAGCCTCGTGCCCTGTCGGAATCAAGACCTGGCACTTGGGCATGACCAGGAACGGCCGGGCCCGCTTGAGCACCAGCCGCTGGCTCTGCGGACGACAAGGGGTGGGTAGTCAGGTCCATGGTCCACAACTCGCTGGCGTGTCCGGCCAGGAAGGTGCCCCAGGTGGCGGAGACGGGACCGCCGTCTCCAGTGGCGCCTATACCCTTCCCGGTGTCACCGGAGGACCGTTGCCGGCTGAACCAACAAGAGCGGGCAGCGCCACCGATGCCAGTGTCGGCGGAGCCAGATCCAGAGGACTCGGTCGGCCGGTCGAAGCAACGGCCTGGGGCTCTGACGGTGAAGTACGGCAAGCGGTCCTCGGAATCGCGATCGGCATGCTGGCGTCCGCAGCAGTCACGCGACTCATGGAAAGTCTGCTGTTCGACATTCAGCCGCTGGATCCGCCGACCTACGCTGTCGTCGTGGTCGCAGTGCTCGGTGCCGCCACCCTGGCCGCGTCGGCCCCGTCGTGGCGGGCAGCGAAGCTGGATGCCACAGTAGCCCTGGCAAGTGAGTAGGGCGTTCGTTGTCCCTCGCCGAACCACAACTCTTGTGGATCAGGATCTCCGTGGGCGGTTTGCCGCTGGTAGATGTGTCGAAAGGTAGGGGTAACTGCAGGAGCGGCAATCTGCGCGTCGGTACTGGCTGCCGTGGTGACGATGTGACGGTGCTAGCGCACCATTAGGTGCCGTGGCGCCCAAGCACCGAGC
>WVYX01000157.1:3180-3403 GCA_011772755.1 Gemmatimonadales bacterium | reverse complement strand
GCTGGAGCTCGTTGGGTGGTCCGCGACTCAAGGGGGCGAAATACCCTCCCCCTTGATGTTCCCCCCACCCCCTGGCGGACAATGCGGACGGGATGGGGTGGGGGCTAGCGTTCGCGACCTGAGGCCGGGCGCCCCTTCTGTAGGAGGCACATTCTTGTGCCGATGTGCCCAAGCAGGTCCCCAGGCCCGGCAAGGTGAATCTGCCTGGCCGGCCGATGCCGTG
>WVYX01000157.1:2837-3113 GCA_011772755.1 Gemmatimonadales bacterium | reverse complement strand
GCAGAACAAGGAGTCGGCCCACTGCACGCTCATGCCCTATCCGGATGCCGAGACGGCGAAGCTGGGCACACGGGACGCGTCTCCATTCCATCTATCGCTCAACGGCACGTGGAGATTCCGCTGGGTGGAGAAGCCGGCTGACCGACCGGCCGACTTCTACATGCCCGAGTTCGATGTCGGCGGCTGGGACGAGATCCCGGTTCCCTCGAACTGGCAGCTGCAGGGGTACGGCATTCCGATATACACGAACACGCAGTACCCGTTCGCCCCGGTCGC
>WVYX01000157.1:0-2719 GCA_011772755.1 Gemmatimonadales bacterium | reverse complement strand
CTTCGACGGCGTGAAGAGCGCCTTCTACCTGTGGGTCAACGGGGAGAAGGTTGGCTACAGCCAGGACAGCATGACGGCCGCCGAGTTCAACGTGACACCGTACCTGCGCGAGGGGCAGAACGTGCTCGCGGTCGAGGTGTACCGGTGGTGTGACGGCAGCTACCTCGAGGATCAGGACTGCTGGCGGCTGAGCGGGATATATCGCGATGTCTACCTCTTCTCCACGCCACCGGTCCATCTCAGGGATTTCTTCGTGCGCTGCGAGCTGGACGAGGAGTACCGCGACGCGACGCTCGAGCTTACCGGCAGGGTCCGCAACTACAGCCCTGGAGCGACAGGGCCTCACACCCTCGAGGTGGCCTTGCTGGACGCGGACGGGCGGCCGGTTGGAGCGGAGCCGCTGGCAACGGGGCAGACCGGCGAGATCGCCGCTGGCGGCGAAGGCCTGGTGGCGCTGGAGGCCGGCGTCGCCGATCCGCGCNNCGGGGGGGATGGCCTGGTGGAGGTTGAGGCCGCCGTCGCCAATCCGCGCAAGTGGTCGGCCGAGGATCCGTATCTGTACGAGGTGCTGCTGACGCTCAAGGACGGCGCGGGAGAGGTCGTCGAGGTGGAACGGTGCAGCTTCGGCTTCCGGACGGTCGAGATCAAGCGCGGTCAGCTCATGGTCAACGGCACGCCGATTCTCATCAAAGGCGTGGACCGGCACGAGCACGATCCGGACCACGGACAGGCGGTCCCATTCGAGCGAATGGTCCAGGACGTCAGGCTGCTCAAGCAGAGCAACATCAACGCAGTCCGCACCAGCCACTATCCCGACGACCCCAAGTGGTATGACCTCTGCGACCGCTACGGCATCTACCTGGTGGACGAGTGCAACCTGGAGTCACACGGGGTCAGCCACATCGTTCCGGCGAGCGACCCGAAGTGGACCGCTGCCTGCGTGGACCGCATGACCAACATGGTGGAGCGGGACAAGAACCACCCCTCCGTCATCATCTGGTCGATGGGCAATGAGGCCGGCTTCGGGGAGAACTTCAGGCACATGGCGGCTGCCGCGCGCGAGGTCGACCCGACGCGGCCGGTCCAGTACGAGCCGGCAGGGGAGGACCCCGTCACCGACATCGTCTGCCCGATGTACGCGAAGATCGAGCGACTCATCGAGTATGCGCAGCAGGAGCGAAGCCGGCCGCTCATCATGTGCGAGTACCTGTTCGCCGGGGGCAATGCGGTCGGCAACCTCCAGGACTACTGGGACGTCATCGAGCGCTACAAGCAGCTCCAGGGCGGGTTCATCTGGGACTGGGTCGACAAGGCGCTGAGGAAGCGGGCTCCCGACGGCAGCATGTACTGGGCCTATGGCGGCGACTNNNNGTCGGTCCGGAGCGCGATCCACAGCCCGAGCTTCACGAGGTGAAGAAGGTCTACCAGTACGTCAAGGCCAGGCCGGTCGAGCTGGGCGCGGAGGGCAGGATCCGAATCCACAACAAGCACGACTTCATCAGCACGGACCATCTCGACATATCATGGGAGCTTGCCTGCGATGGCGACGTGGTGCAGCAGGGGAGCCTGCCGCGGCTGCCGCTCGCGCCCGGGGAGGAGCAGGATGTGGTCGTGCCCTATGATCCCCCACGGCNNGAGCAAGATGTCGTCGTGCCCTATGATCCCCCACGGCCCAGGCCGGGGGCCGAGTACTGGCTGAAGATCATCTTCAGCCTGGCCGAGGAGACCCTCTGGGCCGAGCGCGGCCACGTTGTGGCCTGGGACCAGTTCCAGCTGCCGGTCGAGGCGCCGGCGCCGCCGGCCCTGGTTGCCGAGAACATGCAGACCGTCGAGCTGAGCGACGCGCCCTTCCACGGCAATGCCTTCACGGTCACCGGGCGGGACTTCCGGGTGTTGGTCGGGAAGAAGGACATGCTCAGCAGCGCCGCGGGTGGTGCAATCGTATCGCTCCGGCTGAAGGGAAGAGAGCTCATCGCTTCTCCGCTGGTNNACTTCCGGGCGTTGGTCGGGAAGAAGGACATGCTCGGCAGCGCCGCGGGTGGTGCGATCATATCGCTCCAACTGCACGGCAAAGAGCTCATCGCCTCTCCGCTGATCCCCAACTTCTGGCGGGTGCCGGTCGACAATGACGCATGCAACAGCTGGGACCGGGAGTTCGTGGAGAGCGCCGGAGGCATCGACCGGAGGCAGGGGATCTGGCGACGGGCCGGGCAGTATCGGGAAGTCGTGAGTGTGGCCGCCGAGCAGGTCGCCCCGCAGATCGTCCGCGTCTGCGTGGAAGCGATACTGCCCGTCGGCCAGACCGAGTACCGCACAGTGGAGATGTTCGGCGGAAGCACCGATCAAGTGCCGGCCGGCGCGGTGAACTACCGGTGTGTCTACACGGTCTACGGCAGCGGCGACATCGTGGTGGAGAGCGCCTTCGATCCCGGCGACATGGGGCTGCCCGACCTGCCGCGCTTCGGGATGCAGATGGCGATCCCGGACGAGTTCGACACCATGACCTGGTACGGCCGGGGCCCCCATGAGAGCTACTGCGACCGCAAGACGGGGGCCGCCGTCGGCCTCTATTCCGGTCCGGTGGGGGAGCAGGGCTACCCCTATGTGCGGCCCCAGGAGAACGGCAACAAGACCGATGTCAGGTGGATGGCCCTGACGAACGGGGAGGGCGCTGGGCTCCTGGTCGTCGCAATGCCGCACCTGGAGGTCAGCGCCTGGC
>WVYX01000138.1:13356-13512 GCA_011772755.1 Gemmatimonadales bacterium | reverse complement strand
TTGGCCCTTCTCATCTCAATCTGGCGAGCGCGTACGTTCTCAGAGGAAGTCGTTGATTGATGCGCCTGGCGTTGATACGAGCACGTTCACCGAGACGCGTGGCCCGCGAGCCGGTCGCTCGCAGGTCATGCGCTGACCGTTAGGTGACACCAGGGA
>WVYX01000138.1:0-13238 GCA_011772755.1 Gemmatimonadales bacterium | reverse complement strand
GCGTGACCTTATGACTAAGCGGAGCCTCCGAGCAAGCCGCAGACTTGACCTCCTACGTCCTGTCCTGAGCAGCACAATGAAGACTGCGCAGCTCTCCATCGCGCTCGCATTGTTCGGCAACGTCGCCACGGCCCAGGAAACCCCGTACGTAACCTTTCATTCCTCTGAGCCAGACACACTCATCTACGCATTCCACGGAAAGCCCTGGGTATTGCTGCATGTGGTGCCGCCAGAGTCGCTCCCAACCGGACGGCCTTTGGGACTAGACGACCCAATCGGCCGGGTAGCCCCGCACACCCTCGCCCCGTCAGATGCTGTGATGGGACAAATCACTCGATCTCGCGCAGCCTACGACAGCGGCGATTTCGGGAGCGCCGCGGAGATCGCGGCTCAGGCTCTCTCGGCCGACTCGACTAACCCATTTGCACTCGAGGCGTATGCCAGGGCCCTGTTCCGCATCGACCACAGGCGCCCGGAAAGCCGCGAAGTGTACCTACGCCTGGTGCGCTCCCTCGACCATCAGATTGATCTGGCCGACACTGCCGTGGCAATCGACATGCACTTCCCGGAGGCGTATAGCAAGCTGGGCGCACTCTATCTCGATGCCGCGGAGTACGACAAGGCGGCCTTCGAGCTGACACGCGCCGCAGTCGCAGGGATTCGCAGGGCACCGCGCGAGTTCCTGGAAACCCAACTGGCCTATCTCACCGAAGCCTACACCGAACTCGGCCTCAGTGACGTTGCCCGCTGGTTCGCCGGGGGAACTCTATTTCTCAATCCTGAGAATCAGTATGTCCTCCCCTACCTGCAGCGATTGGGCCGAGGCTCAGAGGGTGAGTTGGCCTGCACTGCTGGTGAGGACTCCCTGCCAGGAGAGGGACCCTACACCCTGGCGGTACGATACCGCGACGGTGAAAGCACCCTCGAGTGCCTCGCACCACCAGCAGACGCTGATGGCACAATAGGTCCATGCCTCCGCATCGGCACGATATTCGTCGGTCAGGCTGAGGAAGACGTGGTCAAAGCTCTTGGCAGACCATGGCGGGCAGTTAGAACGCAAGAGGGTCGCGATGCTTTCGCCCACCTACTGTTCAACGACTTCGGCACAGGTGCGGGGGCATACTTTGTGGTGCAGTATGAGGAGATCGACGATCAGCGTATCGCGCACTCCGTGCAGCTCACCGGGCAACGGCCACCGCTGCCCCACTCATGCTCCTGTCTCGAGCTGGGCTCAACGGCCCAAGACGTCCGCCGACAGCTCGGCCCGCCAACGACCATCGAAAGTATGCAGATACCCCTACTCGATACAGCGGGGCAGTACTGGACGTATACACCATACCCCATCTCGTTCGAGGTGGTCGATGGGCGCGTGTACTCGATTCGCGTGTGGCGATCCGACGACTTGCCTGCGGTCCGACGGAAGCCGAGTCTGTTCTGGCGTGAAACAGGGTTGAGGTGACGATATCCGTGACGGGCGGGGTCGTTCGAAGGTCATAAGCGGGGCCGTTAGCCAGCACCACATGGAAACAGGAGCCGTCAAGTGCGATTGGAAATAACGAGAACGCTCTGGATCACCACTATTGCCTTCACGACGCTCTGCCCCCCAGCACGCGCTCAAGAGGGTGCCTTTGCCCCCTCCGACGAGCAGTTCCTCAACGCTCTCATGCGCCTCTACGAGAACCGGCAAGTTTCCGAAGCATTCCTTCCCGACGTCGAGGCTTTGATCCGACAGAAGCTCGAATGGGAGAAGCAGAAGATCGACGAGGCACGTCGCGTGATCGCACGCACGAACCGGACGGCGCTGATCGGGAGCATCATCGTCCACCTCGCGGTGCTCGTAGGTTTCGCAGCTGCGCTGGCCGAATTCTTCCACGCCCGACAACTCCGCCGACAAGGCGCGCAGTTGCCGCAGCAGGAGTTACGGATTGGGCTGGAGGGTGTAGCCGTCAAGACAACCCTGTATGGGCTGTTGATCCTGCTGATCGCCAGCGCCTTCTACCTCATCTTCGTCAAGTTCGTTTATCCAATTCAAGTCATCGGGCCGTGACATGCACACCCGCGATCTGCGCACGGAGGCTGCCATGCACGAGACTACAGAAGTCGTCGTTAAGGACATTCAGATGCCCTTTGGATCCATGGTCGTTTTCATGGTCAAGTGGACAATAGCCTCAATCCCGGCAATGATCATCGTCGTGCTCCTCGCGATGATCGCGGTGGCAATCGTCGGGGGCATCTTCGGAGCGCTCCTCGGCCTCGGCTAGCAAAGGATCGCGTCAGATGACCGATCGCAAGGGCTGGCTGAGCCTCTCCGAATGGAGGTGACCACGATGTCTTCCACCCCTAACGGAATCGTCACGACTGCCGTAGCCGCGTTCATCCTCTTTGGCTGTGGACAGGAGCCGGGAAGCGAATCCGACGCTGTGATCGTCGATAGCGCCGGCATTCGGATCGTTACCAACACGAGCCCAACGTGGACGGATGCGACTGCCTGGCGCCTGAGCGGAACGCCTCAGCTCGTCATCGGGTCAGTCGAAGGCGACCCGAGCACCCAGCTCTTCCACGTGGTGGGTGGCGTGATCTTGGAGGACGGCCGGATCGCGATCGCCAATGCCGGCACGCACGAGCTCCGCTACTTCGGCGCCGACGGCCGCCATCTCCACACGACCGGCAGAGAAGGCGCCGGACCGGGTGAGTTCCGCTCGATTGGCTGGCTGCAACGTTTCAGCGAAGACTCACTCGCCGTGTGGGATTGGAACAAACGAGAACTGTCGATCTTCGATGCCACCGGCCGCTTCGCCCGATCGTTCCGCCTCGAGGGTGTGGGCGGCACCGCTCCCTCCCCCCTTGGCGTATGGGGCGACGGCCGCATCCTGGCCGAGTACCGTCCCAGGGGACCAGTGACGTACGGCCGCTCGCGGCCAACGGAAACGCTTGTGGTCTATGCACCCGACGGAACCGGAGGAGACAGCATCGGCACGTACCACGCTAGAGAGGAGTACGTACGGCGAATGCACGTGTGGGGCCGGGACATGAATATGTGGCTGCCCGTCCCCTTCGGCCGCAGTGCAGCCCTCGTCGTCTCCCACGATCACCTGTACCTCGGTGCTAGAGAGGGGTACGAGATCGGTGTGTACACACCCCAGGGGGCGCTGCAATCCATCGTCCGCCTTGATCGCCTGCCGCGGCCCATCACGGACGACGACTTACAGGCAGAGCTCGGACGGCTCACGAGTTTCGCAGACGATGAAGATGCCCGCAGAGTCCTTGCGGAGCTGCGCGAAGCGGAGATTCCGGAAACCATGCCGGCGTTCGGGAAACACGGGGCCGACAGCAATCGCAACTCCCGCAGCCTCCGGGTTGACACGGGAGGAAACCTCTGGGTCCTGGAGTACGCCGCCCCCGACGACTCTGCTACCCAGTGGAGCGTGTTCGACCCGACTGGTGTGTACCTGGGCACCATGCCGTTTCCGGACCAGGTCGTCCCGCTGGACATCGGAGACGATTACGTCCTGGCCCACTGGCGTGACGAATTGGACGTCGAGTACGTCGGTCGTTACCAACTGATCAAGCCGTGAACCGTCCCGTGACCAGGGCGCCGAGGTTCTCAACCGGGCTTCGTCCCTTCCCAGCGATCTGCTGTCTGTCGGCGGCACTGGCCATCCTCGTTACCGCCTCCGCGTGCAAGAGCCGCGCGGGCCGCGAAGCGGCACCCGCCGCACCCCCACCACAAACCGCCCCCGCGCTGACGGCAGCCGACACCGGAGTCCCGATCCCTGCTCGGCTGCGCCCGTTGCTGGAGGCCCGAGAGCCGCTGTCAACCCCACTCGCGGCAGAGATCGCGCGCGCGACCATGCGCGCATACGCCCTCGAGGCGCAGTTATACGCGGCGCCGCAACGAGCGCATTCCCGCGACGATGTGGTCCGCCACTACCGCCGAGGCTTCTCCGTGGAACTTGCCGACAGGCTTGCTGATTACTCATGGTGGCCAGAAGGCCAGGCCCTGCGGATGACCGAATCGGCGCTGGCAGTGCCCGATAGCGTAGTGGTCCTCTCCATTGCCGGAGACGAGGCCGTGGTGGCGCACCGCACCCCCATTGCGCTGCGGGATTACTGGCAGTTCGAGGACTACATGCTCGTCCGTCTGCAGCGGGAGGACGGACAGTGGATAATCGCTGAAATAGTCGATACGGAGGTCAGACCCTCGGCGCTCCCTGCCGGGCCGGAAAGGTGAGGCGCTGTCGCGCTCGGCGCGGGGACTCGCTGACCTCGCAGACCCAGCAGGACGAGAGCTGGATCTCAGCGACACCAACGATCCGGTGCTCAGCGTGAGGAGGTAGCTCTTCTGGGCGCTAGCCTGGCTTGCACCACCTGCGGCATGGCGGCCCCCATCGGCCGGACACGAGAGAGCCGAGTGACGGCCGAAGACGCGCATGCAGTCAGAAATGCCACGCCACCTGGATCTGCAGGTAGTGATCCTTCCGCAAACCCGCGAGGAAATCGCTGCCGCCCACGCCGGCGAACGCCCTGGCTTCGACGGCAAGGGTCCATCCATCACTCAGACGTCGACTCGCCTCGAGGAGCAACAGCGTGGCGCGAGTGTTCCGATCGATCATGGCCCCCACTAGGATGTCGCTGCTCTGCACATCGTTCAACACGAGCCTCCCGCCGAGGAACAGGTCATCGTTGAACGGTGTTGTGGCCTCGACGCCACGAGTATCATGCGAGTACTCGGCGAGAATGCCGAGATCCGCCCCAGTCCCCAACACACCGAACAACGTGTACTCGAACCCCCCGGTGAAGGCGGCGAAGCGACTCCCCTGACCGCTTCGGGTCATCGCTTCCAGCTTCCACACCCAGCCGCCTTTGGTCCACAGCGCATCGAGGCTCGTCTGATGAATGAGATCGTAGTGGGGAATCAGCACTGCCGAGCCCGACCTGTCCTTCCCGGGGACGAGCCGCGGCTCACGGGACGTCCCGGAAAAGTGAGCCAGGCCTAAGTCCCAGGCACCGATGGTGTGACTCCAACGGACGGCCCAGTCCACGTGTCGCCGCCTCGCGCCCGACTGGTACGCGGCGCTGTCTGTTGCCACCGGCAGCGGGAACCGCAGGCGTCCCTCCGCCCCCGGGAAGGTCCGCTCCCGGAACCACGGGAGGAGATAGAACTCCACCGTCCCCCAGCTCCGGATGAGGGCCACATAGACCATGAGCTGCCCCAGCTTGTCCTCTCCATCGGGATTCTCCACCAGATCCGTCTGATTGACGATGTCGACCAGGTGCTGTGATTCCACCACGCCCCAAAACACCTTGCGGATCCCTAGTTGCAGCTCCCAGCTCCTGGCTGTCATCCGCCACGCCAATGCCCGAACGTCCCAGTGCGTCCTACGCCCGTCGCGGAGGTCCAACCGCAGGAACGGCTCGAACAGGAAGCTGTGCCTGCCGCGAGCCAGCTCGAGGTACAGCTCCGGCTCTAGGATCAGCGAGAGATCACTCCGGTGCTGCGTGTCCAGCAGGGGCGAGCGCGGGAACACCCGCGACTCCACAGTTGCGCGCCCCGACACCTGCCCCGCGGCCGGGGCCACGACAATGACGGCCACGGCCACCACCGGACTCAGGATTCGGAGACACTGCCGGGTCATCGCCTCACCTCACACGCCTGAGGCTGTTCCGGTCGAAGTCCCTCGCGCCGAGCCCGGTCCTAAACCGGTATTCCGAAAAGAGCAGCGTGGTGCTCTTTCCGGTTTGATGGTTGACCATGTGCATCTCGCCGGCCCGCCAGAACCGCCCCAGGTACTGGCGGTACCCGTTTACGGCGAGCGTCTTGAGCAGCTCGGTCTTCCGGTCGTAGTACTCGATCTTCAGCACCCGGAACTCGGTGCAGTCGTACCACACGACCTCCCGCGTGTATCCCGAGTTCCGGTCCACCGGATACCGCTCGACGACGTAGGTCCGCACGCTGTCGAGCAGCTCTTCCCGCAGGTAGCGGTAGGTGTACTTCTCCACCTCCTGGGACGAGATGTCCTCGTAGGCGAACTCGCTGCCCATGAAGGGCCCGGACTTGTTGCCTGAGGCGATCCGCTTGACGCGCCTCAATGCGGGGAGATAGAGCCACTGGTCGTCGGCTCCGACCCTGTGACCGTACGTGAGCAAGGCAGTGCCCTTCACGTCCCGTGGACGGTCGAAGATGATGAGGGACTTGTCCCCATCCTCCGGCACTTCCAGCGTGCGGATCCGGATTTCCCGTGTAGACTCCTGGCCGTGCCGGTTGCGCAGGATCATGGTGAGCTCTGCCGTGAAGTCGTTGAAGCCGCTGTCCCTCCGCTCGGCCTCCAATGCAATGGCCAGACCACGATCCTCAGGGGATTGGGCCGCTGCAGCGGCGGCGAGACCAGTCAGCGCCGCCAACAGGCCGAAAGCCGCCCGAGCAGGTGAAGCGACCCGGACCCGTCGCGTTCGCCGTGGCCGCCGCTCCAGGTACAAAGTCGGGGCGCCGGGGCCGAACTGCGGCTGCACGCCGGCGCTCACAATCACACCCACGCGGTCGCCACGCTCGTTGAAGAGCCAAACTCGTGAGCGGCGAGCATTCGTAACTGGCGGCGTGCGTCCGAATCGCGCGGCAGCGCACCTCGCAATCGATGCGAGGGCACGTCCGTCAGACATGTGCAGGCAGGATTCCCTCATCACTCTCTCCTCTCTCCCCGACTGCGTGGGCTGGCCACGTGTCACGCTCTCTCTCACCCAACTTGATCAGCAGCGGTGGAAGCAGCAGGAAATCGGCCAGGAGCGCGAACGCGATCGTGACCGCGGAGAGCTTCCCCATGCCGGCGTTCACGTCGAACGCCGAGAGGCTCAGCACGGCGAACCCCGCAACCAGCACCGCTGACGTCACGGCAATCGCCTTCCCGACCGACGCAAACGCATAGCGGATACCGTCCTCGGCACCCAGCTGCATTTCCCGCCTGGCTCTGAGATACTTGCTGAGGAAGTGGACGGTGTCGTCCACCACGATGCCGAATGTCATCGCGGCCACCACCGCGAGTCCGATGTTCACGCGACCCACCGCCAGAGCCCAGACGCCAAACGCGGCAACCGCAGGCACGACGTTGGGAATCAGGCTCAGTAGGCCGAAGCGCGCACTTCTCAGTGCCACGATCAGCACAACCGAGACGAGCACGAATGCGAGGACGGTGCCGCGGAGCATTCCGTGGACGATCTGCTGGGCGAGGTGCGCGAACATGACCGTGTCGCCGGCGCCCGTGGCGACCATGGCCGGCGGCGCATTCCGCTCCAGCCACTCCTGACCGCGGGCTGCGAGCTCCCGAATGTCACGGGCGGTGAGGCCGGCCCCCGTCACCGTCACGCGCGTGGCGGACTTGTCCACATTCACCTGATCATTGAGATCCAGCCCGTAGGGAAGCGACAGCTCGTACAGCAGGAGGTACTGGGCGGCGAGCTCGCGGCTCTCGGGCAATCGATACCACACCGGATCGTCCCCGTGCATGCTCTGGTTCAGTCGCTTCATGGTTTCGCTCAGCGAGCTCACGTGCATCACGCCTGGCTGGCGCCGATACCACTCGGCGAAGCGATCGAGAGTGGCGAGGTACATCGGCTCACTGATTCCACCGCTCTCACCGGCATCCACCGAAAACTCGATCTGGTGCAGGCCGGTCAGGTGCTCGGCCGTGAAGTCGGTGGCAACCCGAAACGGAACCGAGCGAGCAAAGTACTCGACGAAGTCTTCGTCCAGATCGTTGCGAACCGCCAGCGCACCAAGGCCGAGAACGACCGCCGACGACACCCACAGCAACGGCCGACGACGCACAATCACGAGGTTGGCCAGCCGCTCCATATGGGAAGGCGTCGCAGAACGCACCGGCCGAATCCGGAGGGGAAGCACCGCTGCCAAGGCCGGCAACAGCAGGACCGAGTACACGAACGCCCCAACGACCCCGACGGCCGTCAGGTTGCCGAGGTCGCGGAGCGGCGGAGAGCTGCTGAAGTTCATGCTCAGAAAGCCGATCGCGGTGGTGAGGCTGGTGAGGAACACCGGCTGGAGGTTGACGCGCAGGCTTTCGACGAGTGCATCGTGCTTGGCCACACCACGGCGCATCGCGGCAATCATCGTAACCAGAATGTGGATGCTGTCGGCCACGGCGAGTGTGAGGATCATGGTGGGGGCGTTGGCTGACGGCGCCGAGATCAGGATGCCCGCCCACCCGGCCAACCCCATGGCTGTGGCGAGCGAGGCGCCGATCACCAGCACGGTGACCAGCGCACCCGCCGCAGACCGGAGCAGGAGGCCGATTGCGAGAACGATGCCGAGGTACATCAGTGGGACCAGGGTCTGCATGTCCCGCATCGTCACCTCGGCGAAGGTGTGGTCCATCATCACCGCCCCGGTCAGGTAGATCCGGAGGTTGGGATGCGCCGTCTCCACCGAGTCAGCCAGCGCGCGGGCCGCGCTCCCGGCCCGAGACACCTCGTCCGGTGCCTCTTCGGGGAGCTGGACGGTGACGTTGACACCGGTGACGTCGGCGGCGGGTGACAGCAGCCGGTTGACCAACTCGGGTCGCTCCAAGGCGATCCTTCTGGCCTCGGCAAGCTCCCGGGCCGATCGGCTCGCCGCGTCCGAGACCAGGTCCTCGACGATCAGGTCGTCGCCGTCGGCGCGGGTGTGCTGGAAGTTCGTTACCGCGTCCACCCGAATGGCGAAGGGGATCTTCCACGCCTCCCGGGTGAGCTCTTCTACCGCCGCGAGCGTGGTTGGGGTGAAGACGTTGCCGTCTTCGGGAACCACGACGAAGAGGATGTTCGTGTTCTTGGTGTAGATGTGCTCAACGGCCTCGGTCGCCAGGAGTTGGGGATCGTCCTGCTGGAAGAACACCCGCATGTCGTCCGACACCCCCAACCGCTTGAGCCCACTCCCCGCGCCAACGACGACCAGCACCGTCCCGACGAGGACCGGCACGCGCCACCGGATCACCCAGCGGGCGTAGGCGACCGCCTTGCCGTCAGCGTTCAGGTCCTGTCTCACAGCCCCCTCCCCGCGCCACCCTCGAACGGCGCGTGTGGATTGCGACCACAATGTGACTGCTGGTCACGTCTCGGTGAAAAAAAGAGAAGTCACTTTCGCGCATCAGCCTGGGACTCCTGGTGCATTACTCCGGCCAGAATGAACCGTATCAGCTCCTCCACGGAACCCTCGGTGTCGGCACCGACATTGTACCCACCCCACAGCAATCGCACGGATCCGTAAATGGCGGCGATTACGCCATAGGCCATCGTTGGTATCGGCCTGGACCGGAAGATCCCCTGGCTCACACCATCCTGGAGGACGCCGTAGAGGCGCTCCACGAGTGCTGCCTCAAGCCGATCGCACTCGCGCCGGGTCGGCTCGCTGAGACCACGGCGGAAATCATCCCGCTCGCAGTACTGCACCACCCGGCGATACTCCCTCCCCACATGGTGGGCATCCAGGTAGACGCGGATGATGGCCCGCAGTCGCTCGACGACATCCAGTTTCGGATCGATCTGCTGGACCTGCTCCAGCATGCGGCGGTGGAAGTCGATGTCGAGCCGGGCATAGATCTCGTCCTTGTTCGCAAAGTGCTTGTAGATCGTGCCCTTGCCGATTTCCGCCGCCTCGGCGATTTGCTCGATGGTCACCGACTGCCAGTCGTCCCGATCGAACAGGCGCAACGCCGCGTCGAGAATCTCCCGCTCCCGACGCTGGAACTCCCGTGCCTTCCGCTCCTGCACACCCACGGAGAACCTCCGTTCACGCCATGACTCGTGGTATACTAGTGACTGCTGGTCACGCTGTCAAGTCCCGGTGGCTCCGGCCCTCCCTTATGTGAGTGCTTTTGTCAAGTAACTACTTGACAAAGGCAATCACCTGCCTCCAGCATACAGGTATCAACAGGTGACGCCATGCTGTGGAGGCCCACCATGGCCCAGCGCCAACTCAGTGACAGTGTCAGCGCCGTCCGCAGGTTCAACCGGTTTTACACTAAGAAGATTGGCCTCCTTGGGCGAGGACTGCTGAAGACCCGGTTCCCGCTCACCCAGGCCCGCATCCTCTTCGAACTGGCCCAGCACGAACAATCCACTGCAAGTAGTCTCCTCAGCGAAGTCGGCATCGATCGGGGCTACCTCAGCCGCATCTTGAGCGCGTTCGAGAAGGAGGGCCTGGTCAGGAAAGTCCCGTCCGAATCGGACAAACGTCACCGGCTCATCCGCCTCACCGCGAAGGGGAAGAAGGCGTTCTCGGTGCTCAACGAGCGGTCAACACGAGAGGTGACCGAGCTGCTTCAACGTCTGTCTGCGGAGGATCAGCACCGCCTCCTTCATGCCATGCAGACAATAGAGCGTGTGCTGGGTGGCGCGCCGAGTTCTGCCGCACCGTACATCCTGCGGCTCCATAGAGCCGGTGATATCGGCTGGATCACACACCGTCACGGCGTGCTCTATGCGGAGGAGTACGGGTTCGACGAGACGTTCGAGGCTCTCGTGGCCGAGATCCTCGCGCGGTTCATTGCAGATCACGACCCAAAGAGAGAGCGTATCTGGATCGCGGAGCGGGATGGGGAACGGGTTGGGTCGGTGATGATTGTTGATGCCGGTGACCAGGTAGCACAACTACGTCTGCTCCTAGTGGAGCCTGAGGCTAGAGGGAAGGGACTCGGAGCGCATCTTATCCAGGAGTGTATAGACTTCTCGAGGCGCAACGGCTACCGCAAGATCAAGCTGTGGACCCAGAGCATTCTGGCCGAAGCGCGACACCTGTATGCGAAGTCCGGCTTTGAAATAGTTGATGAAGAGTCACACCGAAGCTTCGGCCACGATCTGATCGCCGAAATATGGCAGTTACCACTGCGCAAGTGAGTGTACGAGTGGCCGTCAATCCCGCAGTCTGAAGCTATGTCTGAATCAGCCGCGATGGGCTCGCCCTTCAGGGACTTTTTGGGACAGGATCGTGCCCGTCGAGTGGCGCACGTTCTTGAGCTGCAGAGCGAAGCCTTCGGACTCATCGACGTACCGGTGCTGTGCCAGGAGCTACGTAATCTCGGGGGAGGAGACGCGCTCGATATCGGCACCGGCGAGGGTTCCTTCCTGCTCAAGCTCGCAGCGGCCAGTCCGCAGCTTGACTTCCTGGGAATCGAGCGAGACCCGGATCTGCTGGAGCTCGCACAGTCGCGACTCAGGCGCGTGGCTTTGCCCAACGTGCGGTTTGAGCAGTCTACCTTTGGCTCGCACTACAGGCGGCAGCATGATGTGGTGCTGTCTCGCTTCACACTACAACATGTGGGCGAACCACAGGAGTTTGTTCGCAGCGTGCACGCGACACTCAGGCCGGGCGGTCGCTTTGTATGTATAGAGCCCGTCTACGACTACTACGACTGTGACCCTCCCCAAGCAGTGTGGCGGGAGTTCCGCGCAAGAATGTTGGCAACCTATGAGCGTTGGAAGGGCCATCCCAACATCCCCAAGCAGATTGGCCCTTGGCTCTGGGAGTCCGGCTTCGTGTCAGTCAGGACCGCTGTTCACCTCTACTCACCAGTCACTATCGGCCGCGATCGTTTTCAGCGTGTCGTCCTGGCGACAGCCATCATGATGCACGGTGATCAACGCGATGTGTGGGACCGACGATTCCTCAAGCAGTTGGAACGATGGATGCAGTCCCTCTCGGCTGATCCGTTCATGGCGATCGCGCACATCGTGGCCAGCGTCCCTACGGGGGGTTAGCCACCACGGTGTGCGCTCCGCCGTAGTCGAATGAGCGAACGCCATTATTTCGGCCACGACCAGCGATACCTTTCCTACCCAGTGGCCGGGCATACATTGCAGTTTGGTGACCGGCACCTTGACCCCCGGAGATGTGACCCCGGGTTTGACGCGGAGGATATCTGCCGGTCACAGCCAAGCTTTCCCGCAGGTTCTACGAGGCGCTCGGCGATGAGGTCGCTAACGAGCTAGTGGACTGGTTCAACGCGGTCGACACGAGCTATCGCGCGGAGTTCCGGCAGCTATTCGAGACCCACTTCGCCCGGTTCGAAGCCAAGCTGGAGCAACGCACAGGCGAAGTGCGTGCGGAACTCGACCGACGAATCGCGGAGCTGCGGGCTGCTACGCAACGAATCTCTGACTCACCGCACTAGCACCTCTCCTCAGAGACCCCTTCGAGAAGCCGGCTGTTGTTCCACTAGCGCGTGCCCTCCACGGGAACCATGCGTTTGCGCCCTGGCGACCGTGGTGGCACGTTCAACTGCCAGTGCGACGGCCGCCGCTCAACGTACGCTGCCGACGGGCAGAGCCGTCAGACTAGCAGTGCGCCGAGCGTTCTTCGACCACCTAGCACCGAGTGCTTCACCAGATGGATAGGCAAAGCAACCTGGCCGGCATGGAAATGCTGCCGACGGCGGCTCTCTTCGGTGGGGCAGCGGTGCTCCTCGCCATAGCCACACGAGTTGTCATCCCCTGGCTACACCGGGCCACCGGTCTCGAGCTCGTTCTGTGTTGGTTCCTCGCCGGCGGGATCGGGGTATTCCTTCCGCTTCTTGTCGCCGCATGGGCGATCCTGCGACGGGAGCACCGCGCACCAGGAGAGTCCCTATGGCGGGATCGTCTGCGGTTTCGACGGATGACCGGCCCGGAATGGGCATGGTCCCTGGGCGGCCTGCTGGTCGTCGGGGCCATGAGCATGGGCCTGCTGCTTGGGATGCGCCACCTTCTCGGGACCGCAGCGCTCGTGCCCTCATTTCTCGAGGTTCGACCCCTCGCCGGAGTCCGGCTGTGGATCCTCGCTGCCTGGGTTCCCTTCTGGTTCCTCAACATCATGGGGGAGGAGATCCTGTGGCGAGGCACCATGCTCCCACGTCAGGAGCGGAGCTTTGGGCAGTGGGCCTGGCTCGTTCATGCAGTGGGCTGGGGTGTATTCCACACGGCGTTCGGCCCAGTGCTGCTGGTGACCGTCGTTCCCGCACTACTCGTCTTGCCGTATCTGGTCCAGCGTCGCCAGAACACGTGGGTTGGTGTCGTGATCCACAGTGGGTTGAACGGACCCGCGTTCATTGCCATCGCGCTGGGGCTGTTGTAGTCGAGGTGCCCCTGGCGAGGGGAGCCGACGTCAACGCGGATCTACTCGCCGATGCAGATGGCCGCTTACCTGCCTGAGTATTCGTGAAGCTCTACGCCGCGCGCTCTGCGCCCCCCGTCGAGGTGATCCAAGCGTACAGATCCTG
>WVYX01000098.1 GCA_011772755.1 Gemmatimonadales bacterium | reverse complement strand
GGGCAGCCTGATCACGGGGAGTGTCGAGCAGACTGGCGATCGCCTGCGCGTCACGCTCCGGCTGGTGGACGGCACCAGTGGGGCCGATATCGAGCGGACGAGCTTCGAGCTGCCTGCTGGGGAGCTGCTCGCCGCGCGAGACTCCGTGTCCCTGCGAGCGTCGAGCCTTTTGCGCCAGCGGCTCGGTGAGGAGGTTCGGCTGCGCGAGCACAGGGCGGCGACGTCGAGCGTTGAAGCGTGGGCCTTGGTACAGCGGGCGGAAAGACTCAGGAAGGAGGCGGAGGGACTACTCGAGGAGGGCCTTCTGGAGGAGGCTGCGCGCGACTTTCAAGAGGCCGATTCAGTGCTCGCGCTGGCAGAGGCAGCGGACCAAGACTGGGTCGAGCCGCTGGTCCTCCGGGCCCACATCGCCTTCCGCCGCGGCCGGACCGCTGTGTACGCGGGAGACGTGAGGACGGCCACCGAGCAGATCGAGGTCGGCATGGGCCATGCGGACCGCGCATTGGCACTCGCGCCCAACAATGCCCGGGCGCTGGAGCAGCGCGGCACGCTCCAGTTCTTCCACTGGCTGCTCGGTGTGACGCCCGATCCTGCTGCAGCCGGCAGACTCTTCAGCAATGCCCGGGAGGACTTAGAAGCAGCGGTTCGAATCGATCCGACGTTGGCGACCGCACACAGCATGCTCAGCTTGCTCTTAATAAACACGGATGATCAGGTCGCGATGCTCCTGGCAGCTCGCCGCGCCTACGAGGAGGACGCGTATCTCGCAGACGCGGCTCAGATCCTCAACCGGGTGTTCTTCGGCTATTACAACCTCGCCGAGTTCACCGAAGCGCAGTACTGGTGCGAGGAGGGGTCGCGACGCTTCCCGAACGATTACCTCTTTCAGGACTGCCAGCTCAGGATGATGGTGACGGAGCAGGTCGACCCCGATGTAGGTCGCGCGTGGCAGCTGGTGGCGCAATTGGCGGCGAACACCCCCGAGGACCGCCGGGAGTACTGGCGTCGTCGGGGTGAGATGTTCGCTGGGGGCGTCATCGGCCGTACGGGAGACCTGGATAGCGCGCGCGCCGTCTTGGTGCGAGCGCGCGGGAATCGCGAGATCGATCCGGACCATGAGCTGGCAGAGTTCGAAGCCTACGTTCGCACGACGCTGGGCGACTACGACGAAGCCATCGAGCTCTTGAAGAGGGTCGTCGCTGCCAACCCGGATCAGGCGTTCGAGCCCGATGAGGACATTCCCTGGTATTTCGAGCCCCTGACGGATCACCCCGGCTTCCAGGCACTCCGAGCCGGTCGCCGGTGAAGCGATACATCGAATCAACTTTTTCAACCCAGCTTCAGCCCTCTCGTTGGGTTCGCGCGACTTGCCCACCCAGGCGGTCAGAGCGGCCCAAGGCACCGAGTGAGGCGGCATCGGGCTGAGTGGATGCGGATGCGGGCGGGGGCAGGTGCAGAAGCCGCTCGAGGATGGGAGGCGCTGGACGCGAACTTCAGCTTCAGGAGAGTGCGCCCATGAAAAGGATCCTACCACTGCTACTGAGCGCGGCGTTCGTCGTCGCGTGCGAAGAGCAGCCTACCGTACCGCTGGACGAAGCCTCGGTGAACCTGGCGATATCTGACGGCGCTTCCGACGGCAATGAGGAGTTCTTCTTCTTCCCACCATTGGCCGACGATCCGAGCGGACATCCCAACTTCGATGTGGGCGCGTTCAACGAGTTCCTGGCGCCGTTGGTGAGCATCTGTCACCTGGGAACGGATGAGCCGCCAGATTCGCCCACTGAGCCTCCCTGCGAAAACCCTGGAATACCGATGCCCATGGGGTTGGACTTGGCCAAGGAGCAGTACAGGCTCAACTGGAAGACCGATGACTTGCTACCTGACCACTACTACCGGATTCAGGTCTTCGTGGGAACTGAAGAAACCGGCTTTCTTGGCTATCGGGACATCCTAGCGCTGTCCGGACCACCAGTGGCAAGCTGCTCCACACTCGATCCGATTTGCCAGATCAACGCCGGCAGCACCGTCCCAATCAAGGTGCGAATCGAGGATGGCGCGTTTTGCCCGCTGGTAGATGGTGAGCGGGCACCGTGCCAAACCCAGTCCTTCGATCTCTCTGGGGGAGTGTACTTCAACGTTGACGATCAATTCCTGCTCGACGTACCGCAGCAGCCCTTTTCGGAACAGGGCACGGTGACGTTCCAGGAATGCACGGTCGATGATGTTGGCGGCAAGCTCGACCTGCCCATGTTCGGCCCGTGCTTAGAGACCGTGATCCTCACACCCGAGTTCGAAGGGGAGCTGGATCCCAACGCCACTGCGACCATCACGTTCTGCAACATCGACGTTGACACCCTCGGACTGAGTGCGGCGCAGGCGGCAAACCTCAGGGTCCACCACTTCCGCGATGACGGCTCAGTTGAAGCGCTCCGACGAACGCCTCCCTGTCCGGCGCCGTCCACCACCAGTCTCCCCTCGAACCCGGTGCAGCGGTTCGCCAGCCGGATTCTATCCTGGATCAGTCCGCGCCCCCTGATAGCGACCGCCCTCGCGGGCGGGGGGATGGGGGGCAACAGTCTGAGCGGCATGAGAAGCAAGTTCAAGATCGCACTACCCGCCAAGATCAACTATGTGGATGTTGCCGACGCGACGCGGGTCGCACTGGCCGGCTCACCGCTCACCACCCAGGCCATCGTCACGGATCTCAACGGCGACGCTGTCGCAGGTGCGACGGTGCGGTGGAACGTCCTGGAAGATCCGGACCTCGTCGTGGGGAGCGTTTCGTCTGCCGCGTGCGATCCGGGCACGACTGATGACCTCGTGTGTGAGACCGGCTCGTCCGGGATCGTCCAGGTCAGCTGGCTGCTGGCCACCGATCCGGGCGTCAACAAGCTGACCGCAGGTGGCCGCGGCATCGCGGATCCCCGGGAAGCCTTCAATGGCCCGCGGGGTAAAGATGCTGTGGTCTACCCGCTTGGGCCGTTCGACCCGTTCCAGCCCATCGCAGCCGGCGAATCGACAGCTGACACGATCGACACGGCGACTCAGGAGACGTACGAGACTATCGCGGAAAACACGCGACTCCTCTTCACCGCCATCGGCTGCGAGGCCGGGTTCGGAACGCCCACCACCATCGATGGGACGATTGAATCTGGGGAGTGGGATTGCGCGATCCAGCAGACGTTCCCCGTCAATCTGTCCGGTGGCTCGACAGTCGATGCGACGCTGTATTACATGAATGACGATACCACGTTCTACCTCGCCGTAGTCGTGCCCGGCACGGGGCGGGTGAACGGTCTCCGTGTCGAGTGGGATGCGAACGGGAACGGTAACGCCTTTGGGCGGGAAGTCGGCGACGACGTCTGGGAGTTCGAGCCCGACGGGGGAGCTGCCGACAAGTTCGTGGACGACAAGTGCTCAACATCGAGCCAGTCGAGCTGTGGGGAGGACGACACAACATCCGACGGTGGAGCGATGGATACGGAAGCCGCTTTCGACAACTCTGGCGGCGAGACCGTGTACGAGATGTCCCACCCGCTCTCGACCAGCCAGACGTGCGGACCGGTTGGAGGTAAGAAGGGGTGCAGCAGTGCCTTCCCGATCGACCTTCAAGCGTTAGTCGGGGAAACCAAGGGACTCTTTCTCACGCTGCGCTTGGGCAGCGGCGCCCAGGGTAACACCCAGTGGCCCGGGTTCCTGGAGTACCACATGATCACCATCAAGTAGCGGTGTAGCGCCGGAGAACAAAGCCGCTGCGCGATCGAGCTCCCAAGGTAGCACCACCTTGGGAGCTCGCTTCGCTTTCGCTTCCGCCTTTGTGGCGGTCGCCCAATCGAGAGCCCCTCGCCAGGAATGCACAGAACTGGCAACGGCTCTGGCCGTCGCCTATGTCATGCCCTATTGTTGTATGCTGTCAGCCACCCTGGAGCCACCTCCCGTGCCCGAGCAGCTCGAGCGCCTCAAGACCGCCCTCGCCGACAGCTACGCCATTGAGCGTGAGCTGGGTGCTGGTGGTATGGCCACCGTGTACCTGGCACGGGACCTCAAGCACGACCGCCTGGTCGCCGTGAAGGTGTTCCGCCCGGAGCTGGCCGCCTCCATGGGGGTGGAGCGCTTCCTGCGGGAAATCCAGATCACAGCCAAGCTGAGCCATCCCCACATCCTGCCGCTGTACGACTCGGGTGAGGCCGACGGCTTCCTGTACTACGTGATGCCTTACGTCGAGGGCGAGTCGCTGCACGACCTCATGGCGCGGGAGAAGCAGCTCCCGATCCACGACGCCATACGGATCACCAAGGAGGTGGCCGAGGCGCTGGGGCAGGCCCACAGCTACGGTCTGGTGCATCGGGACATCAAGCCCCAGAACATCCTGCTCTCCGGTGGTCACGCGGTGGTGGCGGATTTCGGGATCTCCCGGGCCGTGAGTGTGGCGGGTGGGGAGAAGCTGACCCAGACCGGCATGGCCGTGGGGACGCCGGCGTACATGAGTCCGGAGCAGGCGGCCGGGGACGAGAACCTGGATGGCCGCAGCGACCTCTACAGTCTGGGCTGCGTGCTGTATGAGATGCTGGTGGGGCAGGTTCCGTTCACGGGTCCCACGCCTCAATCCATCATGGCGCGGCACACGATGGACACGGCCCCGCCGCCCAAGATCATGCGGGACACGATTCCCGACGATCTGGAGGATGTGATCTACTGTGCTCTGGCCAAGGCGCCGGCCGATCGGTTTCGCACCGCTACCGAGTTTGCCGAGGCGTTGGAGGCGGTGATCACCGGCGAGTCGCCGCGGCTCACCAAGACGGGCATCGCCCGGCGTCCCCGTCGTCGGGCCAAGTCACACCGGCCGTTGATCTACGCCGCTGGTGCGGTGCTGCTGGTGGGTGGGGTGTTCGCCGGCTGGCAGCTGTTGCCCCGGGGGCCTGCGCGGGACGCCAGCGCAGGCGGGCTCGATCCCACCCAGGTGGCGGTGCTGTACTTGAATGACTTGAGCGCCGACGGTGAGCTGCGACATCTAGCTGACGGCTTCACCGAGGCGCTGATCTCGAGCCTCTCCCAAGTGCGGGCCCTGAACGTCATCTCTGGCAACGGTGTGGCCCCCTACCGGGAGAGTGCACTGCCCCCTGACAGCATCGCGCGAGCTCTCAGGGT
>WVYX01000160.1 GCA_011772755.1 Gemmatimonadales bacterium | reverse complement strand
CAAGCCCGAGAACATCTTGCTGCCGGGCGGGCAGCCGGTGGTGGCGGATTTCGGGATCGCGAAGGCGGCAAGTGCTGCCACCAGTGATGCAGGACTCACGCGTACCGGCTTCGCGCTGGGGACGCCGGGCTACATGAGCCCGGAGCAGGCAGCAGGTCTGCTCGACCTCGAGCCCAGCACCGACGTCTACTCGCTCGGCGTGGTCACCTATGAGATGCTGGTAGGAGCCCTGCCACGCGCATGGGTCACACCGGACTATCTGACCGAAGGGCGTTTCCTAGATGCCGAACCCGAGCATCGCGCGCAGCTCGACCGGCTGCCTCCCGGGATCGAGCGAGCGTTGCTCCGTGCGCTAGCACTGCGTTCTGAAGAGCGATTCCCTTCCCCCGGCGAGTTCGCCACCGCGCTGGAGTCACCGGAGACGCTCACGGTACCAGCGCGACCGCTACCCACACCCACAGCTCCGCCTGAGGGTCTCGTTCCGTCCACGCGGTCGGACGCCGAACCGTCCGGCGCGCAGTTCCCGATTACCAGGAGGACAGTTGCCACCGCGCCGGAGCACGTGGGCGGCTTTCTAGGTGCTCCGTCCAGACTGGTTGCCGAGCGTGTGGTGGAGGGCGAAGTGTTGCCGGAGGACCTCGATGATCTGATAGAGGAAATGCGCGCGGCCTTCCACGCGGTGGGGCACACCGCCGGCACCGAGCGAGCGGTGATCTGGACCTCGCGTCGACCCAAGGATGCCGAGAAGGGATTCAACTTGGGTGCCCTATTTGACTCGGAAGATGAGGTGCCGGACGTACTCATGCGGGTAGGCGCGCGCCGCGGCCAAACGCATATCCGCGTCGAGCAGAGTCTGGGCGGGGCGGCAGGAGGCGTATTCGGAGGGGTGATGGGCGGGGGTGGCGCCGGCGGGTTGGGTCTCCTTTTCGGCGTTGGGCTCGCCGCATTGGGTCTGCCGGTGGCTTTGGTGTTCGCCGGCGCAGGTACTTGGGTCGGCGGAACCTACTTCTTGGCGCGAGGCATCTACCGGGCCGTAGTCCACAGCAAGCAGCACAGGTTAGAGAGCCTCGCAGACCGGTTGGCCGAATTGTGTGAGGAGACGCTGGAGTGAGGGGGCACCGATCGGTCGAGGTGCGCGGAGTGTGTCGCGGTCGAATCCGTCGAGCAGAGGCTCGGCGCGTCCCGCGCCTCAGTGGGATTCGATCGGCTCCCCGTTTCCCAGGGGCCTCAGCTCCAACCGCGCCTTCGCGTCATCCGCCGGAGTAAGCCGTGCGTCCAGCGTGATTGAGTGTCTACCGGGCGCAATCTGGAACCAGCCTTCTTCGACGGTGACCCTTCCGACGATTCGGTGACTGGCATCGTGGATTGTGGCCATCGGCCCGCCTTCGTAACGCAGTGACCATCCTTCGCGCAGATGAACGCGTAAGGTGATAGTCTCGCGATTGTCGATGGAGAGCCGGACCTGCGACACGTTCCCGTCTTCGGCAGACAGAATCCACCGCATGGTCTGCGCTTGAGCGGGATTTGCGAACTCGAAGCTGGACGACGACGGTTCTCCCGGCTGGCGAACACCGCGCTCGTGGCGGAACACCTGCGGATGCACCTGGGTCAGCAGGAAGGCGTGGTCCCCATCGGCCTCGAGGTGGAACTCGCTCTCAACGTCTTCCATCCGCTGCTTCTGTTCGCTGCTGAATGCGTCAGCCATTCTGGCGCGTTCCCACAAGCCAATCGCATCGAGAATGCGATCGGTGAAGCCATTGCGTTCCAGCTCCTCGTAGCCCGTCACGAACGCGTAGCCGGCATCGAAGGCGGCCGAACGCGCAAGCATCCACTCGACGTCCTCGATCGTGGTCTCTGTGGTCATACGGAACCAGCCCAGCATGCCGGGCATGAGGTTGCGCCGGAAGTAGGGCTGGTTCTTCATGCGGTATTCGGTCTGGCTCTCGCGGAATCCGGCGTACCACGGCTCGCCCCAGTTCATGCGTGTGTAGATGTGCCAGAAGTAGTGACTCGTGCGGCTGGCATCGGCAATCAGGTGGGTACGGATGTCTTCCGAGAGGTTGGCGTACCAGGTGCTGGTGAACAGCGCCTCACCGTAGTTCCCCATGCCGGTCGACTGATTGCCCTCCAGCCCGTCGAACGAGATCTGCCGCAGGCCGGTCTCATTGAACAGCTCGGCGATGTTGGTCGCCACCTCTCGGCTGAGATCAGCGCTCGTGAGGAAGACACGGTATGCGTGGTCGGCGAGCAACGCCACTTCTTCCCCGGCCCCGTGCGCCGATGCCGAGGTGCCGAAGGCCCCGCGCTTGCAGTCGACCAGCCGCCAAGGCTCGGCCTCCGAAACAGTGCGGTACTGGATCAGCTCGTTTCCCACGACAACGGTGCGTAGGGTGTTGTTGTCGTATTGGGCGAAGAACTGCGGCGACGCTATCGGGATCTCGGTCTGCCTTGGGTCGATTGCTACGCGCAATGTGCTGGCGCCGACTCTGGCGAGCCGACTATCGGGGATCGGCGTGACGTACGGGTCGTTGGTCGTGATGAAGTTCGATAGCGTGTGCACGCCGAGGTGCACGCCCTCCGTTTCGGCCATTTC
>WVYX01000123.1:924-1441 GCA_011772755.1 Gemmatimonadales bacterium | reverse complement strand
CCACCCCGCCACCATCTTTGGCGCAGCGGTCGGCTCCCGCGTCATGGACGCCCAACTCACCTACCGCCAACTGGACGACGCGGTGAACCGCTTCGCGGCTGGCCTGCAGCGGATGGGCGTCAAAAAGGGCGACCGCGTGGCGATCATGCTCCCCAACTGCCCGCAGTTCATCATCGCTGCCTACGCCACCTGGCGCATCGGTGGCATCGTCGTCTGCTGCAACCCGCTGTACGTCGCCCGCGAGGTCGAGCACCTGGTCAACGACTCTGGCACGGAGACGTTCGTCGTGATGAGCAGCCTCTACGAGCGGGTCAAGAGCATCCGCGCCAACACCGGCCTCAAGCGCGTGATCGTCACCAACATCAAAGAGTACTTCCCCGGCCTGCTCAAATTCCTGTTTACGTTGGCCAAGGAGAAGAAGGAAGGCCACAGAGTGGACATCTCCGGCGACGCGGACACAACCTGGTTCCAGGACGTCATCCGGGGTGCGCCGGCCCAGCCCACGCCGGTGGAAATC
>WVYX01000123.1:289-866 GCA_011772755.1 Gemmatimonadales bacterium | reverse complement strand
ACCCACCGCAACCTGGTCTCCAACGCCACCCTGCTCAACATCTGGGCCAAAAGCAAAGAGGCCGAAGACGTGTTGATCGCCGTCATGCCCTACTTCCACATCTACGGCCTGACGGTGGGCATGAACACTTGCATCGCCAATGCCGTAACCATCGTCCTGATCCCCAACCCACGCGACATGGTACACGTACTCAAGTCCATCGAGAAGCACCGCGTCACCTACTATCCCGGTGTGCCGACGATGTTCGTCGGCTTCAACAACTTCCCGGACAGGGATCAATACGACCTGACGTCGCTCCGCTTTGCGGTCAGCGCGGCTGCCCCGCTGCCCCCCGAGGTGCAGGAGCGCTTCGAGGTCATCACCGGCGGCAAGATGGTCGAAGCCTACGGCCTGACCGAGACCAGCCCGGCTGCGACGATGGACCCCATTGACCACCCCCGACCTCATTCGATCGGCGTGCCAGTGCCTGACACCGACCTCAAGATCGTAGACGTGGAGACCGGCACGCGAGAGATGGCCGTGGGGGAGGTCGGCGAGATCATCATCAAAGGTCCCCAGGTCATGAAAGGCTACTGGA
>WVYX01000123.1:0-243 GCA_011772755.1 Gemmatimonadales bacterium | reverse complement strand
CACAGGTCATGAAGGGCTACTGGAACATGCCCACCGAGACGGCCAACGCGCTGCGCGTCGGCCCCGACGGCCAGCCCGGCTGGTTCTACTCCGGCGACATCGGCTACATGGACAGAGATGGCTACTTCCACATCACGGACCGCAAGAAGGATATGATCATCGCGGGCGGCTACAACATCTACCCCGCCGACGTCGAGGCGGTGCTGTTCGAGCACCCCAAGGTCAGGGAGGCGGCGGTGATCG
>WVYX01000277.1 GCA_011772755.1 Gemmatimonadales bacterium | reverse complement strand
TCTACGAGGTGCGACCACGTCTCCTTGGCGTCGAACCGGGGGAGCATATCGCAGCACGCTCCCGTCCAGAGCGCGCAGGTCAATACGTTGATGATCCCATGAACGTGGTGGAGCGGGAGTACGAGCAGGATGCGGTCCGCCGGCGTCCATTCCCACGCGTCGACCAGCGATGTCACTTGGGCTCGGATGTTGGCGTGTGTCGTCACCACCCCCTTTGGCTTCCCGGTAGTGCCGCTGGTGTACAGCATCATCGCGCGCCGGGATTCATCGATGTCGGGCAGGACCGATGATGCGGTACCCAGCAGGCCCGGCGTCAGCGCTACCGGAATGCCTCGGGGTCCTGCCACCTCGCGTAGCCGCGCCTCGAGATCGGGATGGGCAACGACGATGGCGGGGTCGGCGTCGTGCAGCACATACGCCAGCTCGCTGGCGGGATGCGAGATCGCAAGCGGCACGGCGATGCCGCCGGCGCGCCAGATGCCCCACTGGGTCGCCACGTAATGGAAGCCGGGTGGTACGAGGAACGCCACGCGTGCCTCGTCGAGATCCCCCGCGCCGCGCAGGAGACCAGTGGCAACGGCGGCCGAGGACTGCAAGAGATTGTCATAGGTGAACGTTCCACCACCGTCGACGATCGCGTGGCGAGATACGTGGGTGGTTGCGCGCGTGATGAGGGTGATGGGCATGCGAGCACGGACCCGGTTGAGCGATGCGTGAGGGTGTCTAAGATGTGTGGTGGGGCAGTGGAACGCGAGTTTGAGGAGGTGCTGGGTGGTGGGTGCTTGGTCCTAGGGACGCTACCACCCCCAGCAGCTAGCCCCAAAACGGAACAGCTTCCTCTCAACCCGTGACGAGCGTCACGGAGCGGTGTGTACGCCAGTTTGAATATGATCGAACACGCCGAGCGCCGGTGAGCGACTTGGGGGCCCGGGCTTGGCTAGCAGCTTGCGACTCTACGAGGCATACGTTCGTGGACTGGAGAGTTCTGATGCAGACCGTTCTTCGCCATTCCTCTCGGGCTGTGCGGCACATCGTGTTTGCGGGTGCGGCGTTCGCGGCCGTGGCCGCGCACCCGTCCGCCGCGGTCGCTCAGGAGGTACCCGTATCCTCATTGAGCGCGCGCGACGCGGCCCGGCTCATCCAGCGCGAGCGGGGGAAGGTGCGGCTGGTACTGGTGTACAACGCCGGCTGTCCCGCCTCGCGTAAGATGTTTCCGGAGTTCCTGGATCTGGCGGAACGGTCCCGACAGAAGAACGTCTCGGTACTGGCCTTCTCCACCGACGCCAGCCCGGAGATCACGGCCCGCTATCTCGCCGGTGCTCGACTGCCGTTCCGACCGGTCCAGATTCGACCGTGGCGATCCGGCGAGTTCGACACAGCCATGCGTCCCACGGGGATCGACATCGGCAAGACGTTCGGTACGCCCCTCATTGCGGTGATTGACCGCAACGGGCGAGTGGTGGGGCAGTGGGAGGGCTCCAGCGGGGCCCGGCGGGCGGTGGAGTGGCTCAACTCGGTCGGCGTGCGGCCGTAGGGGCGCAGCGGCCCTGCAGGGGTCGTAAGCGGCGTCAGTAGCAGAGCTGGGCGCCCGGCCAGGCCGCTTGCAGTAACCCTAGGATCTCCTCCCGCGCGTCGGCGGTGAAATACGGAGCCGGGCAGACCCAACTGCCGTTTACCACCACCCCGAAATGCACGTGCGTGCCTGCACCGCGCATCAGCAGTGAACCGAGAGTCTCTCCCTGGATCACCGACTGGCCTTGCGAGACAACGATGGCGGCGAGCTGATCGGTGCCGTCAGCAGGGCTCGTTGTCATCGGCTCGAAGGTGTACAAGACGTCGAAGGTCGAATTGTAGGTGAGTGTGACCTGGACCTGCCAGTTACCGGTGACTTCGTTCTGGCTCAGCTCGACGCGCGTGATCCTGCCGGACACCACCGCCCTGAAAACGGCGGAACTCCCTTGGACGAAGAAATCGATCCCGTTATGCGCAAAG
>WVYX01000251.1 GCA_011772755.1 Gemmatimonadales bacterium | reverse complement strand
CGTGTCCTGCTGGGGCTGCGCGGCGACGAGGAGGCAGAGCGTGATGAGTGTAGTGGAGGCCATGGGGACCTCCCGGCCTCAGACCCAATACAATAGTGATCTACACTTGCAGTCGCGGGAAGGTTCGGAGCTGGAGCTGGCGGGGGCGGCAGGAGCCGCAGAAGCGGCAGGGCTATGCCGTCATGCCGTTATGCCGTCATGCGTCTCAAAACGGCGCCTGCTCCACGTGGATCGTCTCGTGCAGCTGGATGGCGTCGAGGGTCTCGCCTACCGCCACCTCCGACCGGTCTTGCGGCACGATCAATAGGGCATCGGCTTTCGCCATGGAGCTCAGGATGCCTGAGCCCTGCGGCCCGGTGAGGCGAGCGGTGAGGCCACCGTCTTCGGCCGCCAGCCGCACCCGGACAAAGTGCTGCAGCGGAGCGGGAGTGCTGATCGGTTCGCCGACTCGCACGGGCACAGCGCGGCGGAAGAGCTTAGTGTGACCCATCAACTTGCGGATTGCCGGCCGCACGAACAGCTCGAACGTCACCATGGTGCTCACGGGATTCCCCGGCAGGCCGAGCCACGGTACGCCCTCCAGCAGGCCGAACCCCACCGGGGCACCGGGACGCATCCGGAGGCGCCAGAACCTCATCTGCGTTCCTTGATCTTCCAGCAACGAGCGCAGGTAATCGTGTTCCCCCACGCTCATCCCGCCTGAGGTAACCAGGAGATCCGTCTCCCGGGCGGGGGCGAGCCGAGAGTGCAAGTCGGTAGGATCGTCTCTGGCGATGCCGAGGTTGACGGGCTCGGCCCCTGCCTGCCGCGCCATTGCCAGCATGGTGTACGTGTTGGATGACGCGATCTTGCGGCCGCTCAAGATCGCTTCTCGCTCCGACAGATCCGCGATCTCGTCGCCGGACGACAGCACCGCGACTCGGGGCCGGCGATACACTTCCGGCTCCGACACGGCGATCGACGCGAGCACACCTACCTGCGCCGGCCCGATCGCTGTGCCGGGCTGGAACACCATGGCGCCCCGCTCGAGATCTTCGCCACGTCTGCGCACGTTGGCGCCGACATCTCGCGTGTCGTTGATCCGCACCTGATCGCCACCGAGCCGCGTGGTGTCTTCCTGGCGGATGACCGCGTCGGCACCCTGGGGAATCGGCGCGCCCGTGAAGATGCGGGCGCACTCGCCTGGTCCCAGGGTCTTGGTAGGGAACGCGCCGGCCGCGATCGTCTCAACCACGCGGAGAGTGATCTCTGCCGCCCCCTCCCGCCCCCTGCCGCCCTCTGCCTCTTCTCCCCCTTGTCCCCCCGTCCCAACCACATCCTGGCTTCTCACCGCANNCCCTGCCACCCTCTGCCCTTCCTGTCCCTTCTCCCCCTTCTCCCCCTGTCCCAACCACATCCTGGCTTCTCACCGCATACCCATCCATCGCCGAGTTATCCCATTGAGGGATGTCGATGGGGCTCGCGATCTCTGCCGCCAGCACCCGGCCCAGCGACTCAGCCAGAGGTATGCGCTCGGACTGTAGTGGTTTGATCTCAGTAAGGATCCGGCGGGCGGCGTCCGCGGGGGTCAAGAGGGTTTGCTTGTCGGGGGGCATCCGGCTCAGATGACTTTCCTCAGCGGCGAGGGCTGGGACAAGTTGGCCGCGGCTTGCTGGTGGCTCATTGCGATTTTCCGGTCGAGCCGCGCCACAGTTCCTCAGCTCGCTTGAGGTCGTCGGGCTCATTGATGTTGAAAAACAGGACGTCGGGGTCGCCGAACTGACCCACCTGGTCCAGGGAGAGTGTTCCGGGCTTCACCGCCTTGTGGAAGGCAGTGGTCCGGAAGTCCTTCTGCTCCAGGCTCGCCCGCACTGGCTCCGTGCAGGCGGGGCCGTAGATGCCGCAGAGCGGCTCGACTTGGAGCGGCCCCTGACTCTCGGGCAGGAACACGTCGTAATCGCCCGCACCCGCAACCAGGGCTCCCAGGAGCGCGGCAGTGACGAACGGCATGTCCCACGCTACCACGAGGACCGGCCCCTCGGCGGCAGTCAGTGCCGTGTAGATCCCGCCGAGGCTCCCGCAGTCGGGTACGACGTCGGCCGTGACCGCAAGGCCGGGCAGCCAGTCCTGGGCATCTGGTGCGTTTGTCACTAGAAGTGGTTGGTCGCCAGTCGCCGCCCTGATGGCCTGGACCACTCGGTCCAGCATCCGCACCCCTCCCACTTTTTCCAGCCCTTTCGGCTGTCCTCCGAAGCGACTCGCGGCACCACCGGCCAGCACCGCGCTCCGCATGATTCAGTACCTCCGGCCGCGCCGCCGCTCGAGCACGATATCGATGCCGATCACCAGCGCCGGGGCGAAGGTGAGGAAGCTCTCGGTCTCGACCGAGCCAAGCTGGTCCGCCGCAGCGGTGGGCCGATCGACCACAAGCAGGTGGTCTCGGACCTCGAGTCGGACATTGTACCCCGGAGCAACCGCGAACATGATTCCCGCGGCGCCGGCGAGACCGGGGTCGACCGAGATACGACTGTCTTCGAGAAGCACGCTTCGCAGGTTGACTGTTTGGGTTCCGTCTGGCTGCTCGTCAATGAACCGTCCGGTCATTTCGATGAGGCTGGAGCTCCGGACGGCGAAGCCACCCTGTAACCGCACGTAGGGCGTGACCGCGCTGCGAGTCGTGAACCGGTAAGCTGCCCCGAAATAGAATCCCACCGTGGACGCGGTCCGGGTTCGCTGCGTGATGTCATCACACAGCTGGGTATTGCGCAACTGGACGTCGAGGTGTGTGAACGTCATCTCGCAGTCGTCATCTATGCGCAGCGCGACATACACGATCTCGCCGCTGAGCCCGAAGTTTGCCGACCGGAAGAACGTTGCACTCAGGCCGGCGGTCAGCCCGGTGGTGAGCTTGCGTCGCAGGCGAAGCGTGTCGTACCGGGGCGTCCCGAAGAGCACTAATAGGGGCTGCTTGTCGAGGGTCCACAGACCGCCGGGTCGTACGACCCCCCCGAAGATGGAGAAGATGAGTCGCGATTCTGGCCGCACTTGTGCCGCGAGCGGTTGTGAGATAGCCGCCGGCAGTACGAGGCCAACGCACCACCGGCGCAGCAAGCGCACGGAGCTATGCCTCACCGATCGGGATCCTCGCCGCGATACTCGGCGTGCAGATGTGGTTGCTCTTGCACCCGGACACATTCGAGCCGCACTCCGTCGGGCAGCCGGCTCGCTACTCGATCCCAGATATACACCGCCAGCGCCTCACCGGTCGGGATCTGCTTCCCGAAGGCGAACTCGGGAACGTCGTAGTTGATGTGCCGGTGGTCGAACCGGTCAGTGACTTCCTCCTGGAGTATCGTGTCCAGTGTGGGGAGGTCGATCACCATCGCCGTCTCATCGTCCATGCTCCCCGAAACGGTGACGTGACACTCGTAGGAGTGGCCATGCCCGTGTTCATTCCCGCATGCGCCAAATGCTTCGATGTTGCGCTCCGGCGTCCAATCGGGGCGGAAGTAGCGGTGCGCGGCGCTGAACACGACGACGCGGGTGAGACGCACGGTGGGCATCGTTCGCAATGTAGCCAAGATTCAGAACACCCGCACGGCCATCACTTTGATGGAAAGAACGACCTCGCTGCCCAGCTTGATCCCCAGCTCCTCTAGGGAGGCCCGCGTGATGCGAACGGCGAGGTCCACGCCGACGTCCACGATAAGCGTCACGCTGCCACGACCGTCCTCGCTGATCCGCATTACCTTGCCCGGGAAGTGGTTGCGGGCACTGGAATGCAGTGGTTCCAGGCTGACCAACAGCTCATCTGCAGGGATGGCGATGGTCGCGGGGCCGCACTTGTCAGTGAACACTTGCACCTCTAGCGGGCCGACCCGCGCCGTTCGGGTTCCGGTGCCTTCCGGGATGACCGTGCGGAACAGATTCTCGGGCGTCACGGCACTCGCGCGGCCGTCAGCCAACGCGATCAACCGGCTCGACCAGCGGTAGGCATCCTCCAGCTGGTGCGAGGCGAAGCAGATGGCCGTCTGCTGGGACCGCTCCTCTTCGAGCACGCGGTACAGTTGGGCCGTCGCCGCACGGTCGGCCACTCCTGTGGGCTCGTCTAGCAGCAGCACGGCAGGTCGGAGGGCCAGCGCCCGGGCGACGGCCACCCGCTGCCGCTCGCCGTCGCTGATGTCCTCGCCGCTTCGGTCGCGCAACTCCCCGACGTGCAGGCGCTCCAGGGCGGCGTCCGTGCGCCGCGAGGCTTCGACGCCCTTGATGCCGTGGAGCGAGAGGGCGTAGAGCAGGTTGTGTCGTACAGTGCCCCGGAACAGCAACGGATACTGCTCGATGAGAGTCACCCGACGGCGAGCGCGCCTACGGTCGGCGGTGGTGCGAATCGAATGACCGTCCAGCTGGACCGTGCCGGATCGGGGCTGCTCCAGGAAGGCCAAGATGCGCAGCAACGTGCTCTTGCCCGAGCCGTTGGGACCGACTAGTGCCGTGATCGTCCCCGCCGGCAGTTCCAGCGACTCGATGGACAGGACGGGTCGGCCGCCGTAGGCGTGCTCGATCCCCGACGCCCTAAGCATTGACCCTTCCTTGGAACAGTTGCAGCAGCACGTTCACCGTGAGGGCGATGGCGAACAGGATGAGCCCCAGGGCCATCGCGAGGGCGAAGTCGCCTTGAGAGGTGGCCAGGGCGACGGCGGTCGTGAGTGTTCGGGTGTAGTGGCGTATGTTGCCCCCCACGATCATCGCCGCCCCCACTTCCGCGAGAACGCGCCCGAACGCCACAACCACGGCAGTAAAGAGAGCGAACCGGGCCGCGCGGGCCACGGCAATGTGGGCCCGCAGCGGGCTCGCTCCCAGAGTGAGCGCCGTGCGGCGCACCCGGGGGTCGATGCCTTGGACGGCGGCGGCGGTGAGCGCCGCCGCGATGGGAGCGGCCAGCACTACCTCGGCGATGACGATTGCCCACCAGGTGTAGAGGAGCTCGGCACCGCCGAAGGGACCGCGCCTGGCCAGTAGGCCCCAGATTAGCACTCCCACGACGACGGTTGGGAACGCGAGCATCGTGTTGAGGGCTGTGATCGCGGCACGGCGGCCCCAGAAGCGGGTCGTACCGATGAGGAACCCAACGGGTACGCCAACACCACAGGCGAGGATGGTGGAGATCAGCGCAACGCGGAGGGAAAGGAGCGTGATATCGTAGACTTCGGGGTCGCCGCCCAGGATCAGCTCGATGCCCCGCCGCAATCCGTCGATGAAGAAATCCAACGGCTATAGCCGGATCGCGTACCCCAGCGAGAACAGGAACATGGGGTGATGCGTCCACTGGTTGGGTTTGGTGGTTCGGCTGTCCAACACAGGGTCCGAGTCGGGGGCGAGAGCTGGTTCTGAGAAGAACCGGCTGGGATAGGCGAGTCGCCAGAGCATGTCGCGCGCCTCAATCCGGAGGCTGAAGCGCTCCAGCGGGTACCAGCGGAGGCCCAAGCGCGGTCCGACCATGAACTTGGTGCTGAACTCGAAGCCGCTGGTGTCCTCTGGCACCTCTCCGCCCAGTGCGAGGCCCAGGGAGGCTCCGAAATACGGAGCCAGGCCGTGCCAGGTCTTTTCTCCGGTAAACACCAGGTCGAGGCCGGCGTCCACGAAGAAGATGGACTGTTTCGCGGTGCCGAGTATCCGGTTCTCAGGTGCCTCATCGGGGTTGATGAGCAGGCGGTCGAGGCTGCCGAGCCAGAGATCGAACGCGGCGGCAATGGGGCCGTTCAGGTGTATATCTAACCGTACACCCCCAAGGGGGCCGTCCGTGGGACCGACACCCGCCTTGCCGCCGGAGCCCGTAGCGTATCCTCCCAGAATGGACAGGACGTACTTGCCCCGCAGGTCGCGGTATGGCGAGGATTCGGGTGAATGGCCGACCTGCCCGGTCGCCGTCGTCGGCCAGAAGAGCATCAGGGCGGCCGACGCCGCCCCGATGAAAGGCTGGAGCCAGTTAGTCTTCCAATTTGACATGAACCAGGGCGACTCCTACAATCACGTACTCGGCGCCGATGAGGCAATCTAGCCACCTGCCAACAGCCCTACCAGCCTGCGTGCTCGCACTGGTCCTGGCGACTGGTCCAGCCGCCACGGCGCTCACCGCACAGCAGACCTATCGCGTGCGGCGCGCCGAAAACTTTCGCCGGGATCCGGCCCCTCAGGCTTCCCTGCTTGCTCGGGTGAACCCCGGCGTGGCGATGCAGGGCGACAGTGTCCGGGGTCAGTGGGTGCAGGTGACCCTGGAAGGGTGGGTGTGGGCCGCTTCCGTGACCTCCACCACTCGAGAGGGCCACGACCTCATCGTCTCCGCACGGAACGGAGAGAACCTCCGAGTGCGACCCAATGGGGACATCATCGCCCGACTCTCCCAGGGCTGTCTGCTGGATGAGGTCGAGCGGCGGTCCGCGTGGGTGCGGGTGCAACGCAAGGCGTGGATGTTCCGCAGCTCCCTCGAGCGGGTGGACGCGACGGCGACGCCGGGTCGTCCGGGGGAGGTGCCAACCGCAATGTCGGCCACCGACACCGGGATGGCGGCGCTCGATCGGGCGGTCGCAGCCGATCGGGCGGTGCTGCATCGCACGCCGGAGGGACCCCCGACGGCAACGCTGGCCCCCGATGCACCTGTCCGTGTGCTGGCGCGGTCCGGCGAATGGGTGCGCGTCCAGACGGAGGGCTGGGTCCGGGAAAGCGAGCTCAAGCCGGCATCTCCGGGGGTGCTGGTGGGGGTGAGCGGTGCAGAGGTCCGTTCCCGGCCGCAGGAGTTCGAAGGCAAGCTGCTTCAGTGGGTCGTGCAGTACATCGCGATCCAGCGGGCCGATGAGCTTCGCAGAGAGATTCCGGCCGGTCAGCGGTACCTCCTCGCCCGCGGTCCCCTGCCCGAGGCAGGCTTCGTGTACATTATGCTGAGCGAGGAGCAGCTCGCGGCGGTGGAGCGACTACCGCCCTTAGCCGAGCTAGTGGTCATTGGGCGCGTTCACACGGCGAGGTCACAGTACCTGGGCAATCCCATCCTCGTGCTGATGGATTGGGCAGTTCGGGAGCAGTGAGGCTACCAACATGAACGAGAACTTGAAAGGCAAGATCACGAGGAAGCTCGACGAGCTGTCCGATGAGGTCGGACGGCAGTTGCTGGACTATCTCGAGTTCCTGGAATCGAAATACAACCGCAGCCGACGCAGCCCCTCCACCATGCAGCGCATCGCTGAGAACATCGAGGACAGGTTGGGCTCAGTGCGGATCGGCGACATCGCGGCGAAGGGAACGGCGCAGGTGGTGGATGCCGCAGGTCGGGTGATGGAGGGGCTTGCCACCGCGAGCCGTGCGGTCGCAGAGGAGTTGCAGCCGCGAACCGGCGAGGAACCGGTGAAGCAAGAGCAATCGACTGCGGAGTCCGAGGCACAGGCCGAGGCGGAGGCCGAGCCTGGCGCTGAGGCTTCGGCGGAGAGTGAGCAGGGCGAGGGCAGGGAGGAGGAAACGCCGAGCGCTTGACCGCTGCGCCGTGAGGCGCGTAACTTCCTTCATGGTACAATTGAATCGGCCCGACACGACCCGCTTGGCGCGGATTGCGCCGCGGGTCGTCTTGCGTTGGGAGGCGGTGTAGTGAGCCGGCTGCGTGCTGGGGACGCGTTGACGTTCGACGATGTTCTGTTGGTGCCGCGGCACGCCACAGTGCATCCCCGGGATGTGGATGTACGCGGTCAGTTCACCCGCGGTATCACACTGAACATCCCAGTGGTCTCCGCCGCCATGGATACGGTGACCGAGGCCAATATGGCGATCGCCGTGGCGCGGTACGGCGGCATCGGTGTGATCCACAAGAACATGACCATTGACGGCCAGGCGGCCGAGGTGGATCGGGTCAAGCGCTCCGAGAGTGGGATGATCCTCAATCCCATCACGCTCGGTCCCGACCGTGCGATACGTGAGGCGACCGGCCTCATGGCGCGGTTCAAGATTTCCGGCGTGCCGGTCGTGGACGATAAGGGTCGTCTCGTGGGAATCATCACGAACCGAGACCTCCAGTTCGAGCGCAACTTGGACCGTCCCGTGCGGGAGGCGATGACCAAGGATCGGCTGATCACGGCTCCTGTGGGGACGACCCTCGATGAGGCCGAGCGCATTCTCGGGGAACACCGCATCGAGAAGCTGCCGGTGGTGGACGACGCCGGTGTCCTCAAAGGTCTGATCACCGTCAAAGACATCATCAAGCGGCAACAGTTCCCCGACGCCAACAAGGATGAGCACGGTCGCCTGCGGGTCGCGGCTGCCGTCGGAGTAGGCCGCGATACGAAGGATCGGGCGGGCGCGCTGCTTGCCGCCGGTGCGGATGCCGTAGTGCTGGATTCGGCGCATGGCCACTCGGAAGGCGTGCTCCAGGCCGTCGCCATGTTGCGTGAGGCATTCCCTGATGCCCAGCTCGTTGCCGGGAACGTGGCTACCTGTGATGGAGCGAATGCCCTGGTCGAGCGAGGCGTGGATGCGGTCAAGGTGGGCATTGGGCCGGGCTCAATCTGCACCACCCGGGTGGTGACGGGTGTCGGCGTCCCCCAGGTCTCGGCGATCGTGGAAGCGGTGCGCGGAGCGGGAGACATCCCGATCATCGCCGACGGCGGGGTCAAGTACTCCGGCGATGCGGTCAAGGCGATGGCGTGCGGAGCGTCCAGCGTGATGCTCGGCTCCATGCTCGCAGGAACCGAGGAAAGTCCTGGTGAGAGCTTCCTCCTGGAGGGCCGCCGGTACAAGACGGTGCGGGGGATGGGTTCGCTCACCGCCATGCAGGACGGATCGGCCGATCGCTACTTCCAGGAGGGTGAGATCTCGCTGCAGAAGCTCGTTCCGGAAGGCATTGAGGGACGGGTACCGTACCGGGGGCCGGTCGGCGACGTACTCTACCAGTTGGTCGGCGGGGTCCGGAGCGGAATGGGGTACTGCGGGTGTGCGACCCTGGCGGAGCTGCGCTGTGAGACCGAGTTCATCCAGGTCACCGCCGCTGGCCTGCGGGAATCCCACCCGCACGACGTGCAGATTACCCGGGAGGCGCCGAACTACTCATTGTGAGCAGTTTGCGATTAGCAATTTGCAATTAGCAGTTCGCAATTCGTGACATGACAACGCGCCCGGGAGAGATTCATCGGTCCCGGGCGCATCACGAACTGCGAATTGCGAATCGCGAGTTGCTACTAGTTAGCCTTCCGTCTCAGCCTTCGCTCCTCCCTCAGCCGCCGTTGCACCTCGCGGTTCTCGATCCACGGCTTCCGCTCGAAGTAACTCTTCGTGAGCTCGACGACCTTGGGCGAGAGCAGGATCAACGCCAGCAGGTTGGGGATGATCACGATTCCCAGGAACAGGTCCCCCAGGGTCCAGGCAACCGCGAGCGACACGACCGCTCCCCCGAAGTGCATGAGGACGAAGACCACCTTGTAGGGCATGATCCACTTTGCACCGAACAGGTAGTTGGCGCAGCGGTCCCCGTAGTAGCTCCAGGAGATGGCCGTTGAGATCGCGAACAGCAACACGCTGAAAACCACGATGTAGCGTCCCAGGTCACCGGGAAGGCCGGCCTGGAACCCGAGCATCGTGAGTGGTGCCCCGCTCTCGACCGCGTCGGCGTAGAGCGCCTGGTAGGTGGTGCCGTCGTCGGCAACGGCCGTTTGCCGATCGGGATACACCACGCCTGTGAACAGCGCCGTCTGTTCCGGGTCGCTATAGAGTGGCTCCACCGCCACCTCGTGCCATCCGAGCCGGGGTGCACCCGGAGCCGAATCGACGTAGTGGCCGTCCGCGATCCTGATCTCCAGCGGAGCCTGGATCCCATTCTGGTTGCCGTTGGCTTCCAACTCGACCCACGAGATGTCGCCGCCGGACAGGGTGATCTCGGTCTTCACCCGGTTATCCCACACGCCCGTGAGGATGATCACCAGGCCGGTCATGGTGCAGATCACGATGGTGTCGATGAACGGCTCCACCAGGGCGACGACGCCCTCCGAGACGGGCTCGTCGGTCTTGGCGGCGGCGTGGGCGATGGGTGCCGAACCCTGGCCGGCCTCGTTGGAGAACAACCCGCGCTTGACTCCCCAAACCATCGTGAGCAGGAACACTCCCACCCCTGTTCCGGCAACGCCTGCGGTGGGGTTGAACGCCTCACGGACGATCAGCCCGAACGTCGGGATCAGCCGGTCGTAGCTGAGTCCGATGATGATCAGCGCCCCGATGACGTAGATCGTCGCCATGAGCGGCGCTAGTATGCTCGTCACTCTGCCGATACGCGTGATCCCGCCGATGATGACAAGGGCCACAACGGTGGACGTCACCAGCCCACTCACCCACACGGGGATGCCAAAGGTGGTGTTCATCGTGTCCGCCACGGTGTTCGCCTGGATGGCGTTGCCGGTGAGGAACGCCGTGGTGCCCAGCATCAATGCGAAGAACACCGCAAGCGGCTTCCAGGAATGACCAAGGCCGCGTTCGATGTAGTACATCGGTCCGCCGGAGACCGAGCCTTCCCACTTGTGCGGATCCAGGTCCACCTTCTCGACCTGGCGGTAGTGCTGCGCGAGCGTCACCTCGGAGTACTTGGTGGCCATCCCCAGCAGCGCTGTCATCCACATCCAGAACAGTGCGCCCGGACCGCCCCAGTGAATGGCGATGGCAACCCCGGCGATGTTGCCGATGCCCACCGTTGCCGAGAGGGCGGTGGTGAGCGCCTGGAAGTGGGAGACGTCACCCGGCTCGGCGGGGTCATCGTACACTCCTGACGTGACCGCGAAGCCGTGTCCCAGCTTGCGGAGTTGCAGGAAACCGAGACGCAGTGTGAGGAAGATCCCGGTGCCGAGGAGGGCGATCACCATGTAGGGGATCTCCGCCTCCCCAAACGGGATACCTATGTCCGAGATGTACCTGCTGGCGGCGTTGACGATGCTCTCAAGAAGTTCCATACACGTCTGCTGGTCGGTGAAAGGCCTGACATAATGGGCACTCCGCCCCCACCACGGCAAGGGCCGTTGGGGAGGCGCGCGTGCCCGGTGCCACTGCCCGTAGCGTGAGGGCAACGCCTCGCGGTACAATGATACGGTCGCTGTACACCCGTCAGAGGGTGTTTGTTCGGCCGTCGTGCTGATTGGTGAACCAAGGATCGGTGATCGATGGCGTCAGCTGATCGCTACGGTGGGCGTTCCCGCGGGGTAGGGATCACCGCGGGCCGGCGCCGGGCCGCGAAGCCGCTACTTGCGCTGTTCAAGCGTGGGATGCGAGTGGCCCTCACCACGCACGTGAACGCCGACGGTGACGGTGCGGGGAGCGCGGTGGCGCTGTGGCACCTGTTGACCGGGCGAGGGGTGCGTGCGGCCATCACCAACCCCACGCCGTTTCCCCAGCGGTATCACTTTCTCCTCAAGGGCATCGAGCGGGCCGACAAGTCGGCGGCGGCGGTGAAACATCTCGAGCGTGCCGATGCCATCGTAGTCCTGGACATTTCGGATACGGGGCGCCTCGGGCATCTCGCCCGAATCGTGGAACAGGCATCCGTCCCGGTTGCGTGCATCGACCATCACGCGAGTGACGGGACGCTCCCCCCCGGTCCGCGTCTGGTGGACGCCGGCGCCTGCGCGACGGGTGAGCTGGTCTACGACCTCGCCCGTGCCGCACGCTGGCAGCTCTCCCCGGAGGTCGCTAGGGGCCTCTATGTCGCGATGCTCACGGATACCGGGGGCTTCCGGTTCAGCAACACCACTCCCCGAGCCCTTCAGGTAGCGGCCCACTTGCTGCAGCATGAACTGCGTCCTGAGGAGATCTACCGCGACGTGTACGCCAGTGAACCCGAAGGCAAGGTTCGACTCCTGGCCGAGGTGTTGGAGACCCTGGTGGTGGAGCCTGCAAACGGACTGGCGTGGATGACGGTTCCGCCGGGCGCTCTCGAGCGCCACGGAGTGGATGCGGTGGATCTCGAAGGCATCGTGGAATTCGCCCGGTCCATTCGCGGTGTGCGCCTCGCCATTCTCTTCCGAGAGCTGGCCAATGGGCGCATCAAGGTGTCCCTGCGTTCGGTGGGAGAGCTAGACGTCGCGCGTCTGGCCCAACAGTTCGGTGGTGGCGGTCACCAGCGGGCAGCGGGAGCGTCGCTCGAGGGAGCGCTGGGTGACGTGCAGGCTCAGCTATTGAGCGCTGCACGTTCGGTTGCCCGGTGCTGAGCCCCGTCCTATCATTCGAGGCCATGGCACACAATCTGCAAGCGCAAGTCGCTGGAGCCCTCACCAACGTCCGCAACGCCCGGGTCGACAACGATGTGATCTCGGCAGGGATGGTGCAGGACCTCGTGATCGAAGACGACGGCCGCGTGTCCTTCACCTTCGTGCTGGCACGGGATGATCCGGCGACGCTGGTTCGAGAAGCGCGCCGGGCGGTTCGGGAAGTCGAGGGCGTTACCGACGTGAAGATCAACGTGGTCGAGCCAAGCGGCCGCGGTCCTGCTGCTGGTGGACCTTCGTCGAGACCGCAGGCGGCCAGCGCGGTGCCCGCGACACCGGTAGAACTGCCCGAGCTCGGCGCAGTGATTGCGGTGTCGAGCGGCAAGGGAGGCGTGGGTAAGTCCACCGTGGCGGCGAACATCGCCGTCGAGTTGGCCCACGCCGGCCGTCGTGTTGCGCTGATGGATGCAGATGTCTACGGCCCCAACATCCCGCGTCTGTTCGGCGTCAGCGAGAAGCCCAGCGTCCGCGCCGGCCGGATTCGCCCGCTCGAGAAGTACGGCGTGCGACTGATCTCTCTGGGGCTCCTCATCGAGCGGGACATGCCCGCTATCTGGCGTGGCCCGATTGTCACAAAGATCATCCACCAATTCCTCCGGGACGTCGATTGGGGCACACTCGACTACTTCTTCGTCGATCTGCCGCCGGGCACCGGTGACGCACAGCTCTCCCTCGCGCAAGCGATCCACATGAAGGGTGGCATCATCGTTACCACACCCCAGGAGATGGCGGCCGGCGACGCGCTCCGAGGGGCGAAGATGTTCGAGCGTGTCGGCGTGCCGGTGATCGGCATCGTCGAGAACATGAGCTACTTCATCTGCCCTCACTGCGACCAGCGGAGTGAGGTGTTTTCCGGTGGCGGCGGTCAGCGACTGGCAGACGAGCTCGGCGTCCCCCTCCTGGGACAGGTACCGCTCCAGGCGGGCATGACCGAGGAGCAGGACACAGGCAAGCCGGTGGTGGTGGGACGGCCTAAGTCGCCCGCGGCTCAGGCGCTCGCGGCCATCGCGCAAGAAGTCGCGCACAAGGCCGGGGGCCGCAGTATAGCGCTGCCGATTATTACTGGCTGAAGCTGACTGCTCTGCAACTCGCAATTCGCGATTAGCAGTTCGTGAGCCACACCCGCGTTAGGTGAGACCTGTCTCGAATTGCGAATTGCTAATTGCGAACTGCGGAGCAGTCAGTTCTTAGTTCACCCACTCCACGTGGATCTCGCCGATGGCCGCGTCGATGTTGAGTCGGAGCCTGGCCCTGGTCGAGTCGTAGTTGGTGGAGACGTAGCGGGATCCCCGTTTCACGAAGCCGCGCTGGTCGAAGCTCGCTAGTAGCCGGTCGATGTCGAGCTCGACGCCGAGTTCTTTCGGGAACCGCAGGGTGAGGGTGCCAAAGCCGAGCTTGATGTCGCCACGCGTTGTGACCTCGGCGTGCCAATCACCAGTGAAGTCGAGTGTCAGATCACCTGCGCCACCGATGGCCCTGATGCGGCGACAGCGAGCGTTGCCCAGGCCCTCCACCAACAGCTCCGCGGCGCCAACGGCGATTTCAAATGACCGGCAGTTGATACGATTGGGTCGGCTGAAGCCGATCCAGCTCTCGCTGGCGCCGGTCTTCACTGAGGCGCCGGCTACCGACAATCCCCCGAGGTCGATCTCGGCCCGGGCCAAGCCGAATTGCAGCTTGAGGGCCGCTGGGACGTCGGGTGAGATGGCGAGATTCAGGTACTGTGGTGAGTCGTCGCTAAGGTCCAGGTTGTGGGTGCCGCGGTCGATGGTGACGCCTATCTTCAAGGTGTGGGTGGCGGCATCGTACTTCCCCCGGGGCTCGAAGTAGTCGGCGTCGTACATGAGTTCCGCCCGATAGAGCGCCGTGCCGGCCGCTGGCTGTAGCCGGAACGTTCCCGAGGCGAATTCCACGTCAACGGTGAGCTGCTGCTCGCCCTGGAGCTGACGGGCGGAGGAGATCGTCCGCCAAGACTGTGCCGCCGCCTCCTGGGTAAAGGCGGCGACGCCCAGTGCCGCCAGGGCGACGAGCGCGCGGCGGCGACTGGATCTCATGAGCGCGAGCGGGGAACGCGCTGGTGGGTTCGCACCCCCGGAACCTCCGAGGGCCAGAACTGCTCGTCCGTCAGGGCCTGGTCGATGCGACGCACGAAGGTACCGCGGAGGCCGGCGCGAGAGATGATGGTGGCGCCGAACCCCGCGGTGGCCAGCACCCAGGTAATGAGCGCCGCCACTACGATCGCGATGGGCCCGGCCACCGGCACCGAACCCAACACCACGGCGGGGAGCCAGATGGCCAGCAAGCCCGCCAGGCCGTAGACGATGTAGCGGTAGGTGCCCCAGGTCCGCACGGCCTCGCCTCGGGCCATCTTCCGCCGCAGGTAGACCTCACCGACAGTGCGCGCCACGGCGATGTAGCCGCTCAGGACGGCCAGTACCAGCGCCAGGTAGAACGCCAAGATGGCGAACGGCAGGACCAGAATACCCACCACCGTCAGGGCGAGGCCGACGACCATCATCCCGAAGACGGGGAGCAGCAGCGGTTGTGCGAACAGGCCCGCGAGGAACGACCGCCCGAACGAGTGCCACACGGTGTCGGCCACCGTTTCGAGCTGGCGCGGTGCGAACACCAGCAGGCCCAGTCCCATGAATGCCAGGGCGATGAAGGTGGCCAGCAGGCTCACCGCGGAACCAGCGATCCCGCCGATCAACGAGGGCGACTCCTCGAAGGCGATGCCGCGCCTAAGCTGCGGTATCACGACGCGTCGGTCGCGAACCACGGGCGCCTCTCGCACGTGTGGGACCTCTACTACCACTTCAGGGATCTCCGGGACCACCACGATCTCTGGGACTGACACCACCACCTCAGGGATCACCGCTTCGGCTGCCGCCAGACCGGCCACCGCCGCCTCGACGGCCTGAAGTGCTACCCGCTCGGCCTCGACGAGCTCCCTCACCTCCAAGTCCTGTACTGCCCTCAGCAGCTCTTCGGTGTCCAGCTCTCGGGCATGGTTGAGCAGCTCACGCCACGCATGCTCGAGCGGCCCGCCAGGGCGGTAGGTCGCCACTTCCGTACCGCCCAGTAGCAACTTGCCGTCGGCGAGCGTGATGACGAGGCTGTTGCCGCCGCCCAACTCGAGGATCAGCATTCCCTCCTGGGGCGACTGCACCGTGGAGTGACCGACTACCTCCTGCGCCTGCACTCCCGCTCCCGTACCCACCAACCACACGGTGGCCACGCTCCCTAGGCAGAACGATACTCGGCGTCCGAAGCGTTTCATGAAATCATGCCCTCACGGCGCTTGGCGCTTCCATCGTCCGGTACAGCCCCCACGCGCATGCGACGAGGCCAAGGAAGGACAGAGCGGCAGCAGCTGCCAGTGCACCGCCGCTCGGAGCCCAAGCGCTTACCAAGGTGTAAACGGTTGCCAGTAACTCTGCGACATACGCAGTCACCGTTTCCCAGGCGTACGGGAGACCGGTGCCGAAGAACCAGCGGAGGCCGGCACCGATCTGCGCCGCGTATTCCAGAATGAATCCTACCGCCACGGCCCACGAGACCAGACTCCCTGCCGATAGCACTCCCAACACTGTCCAGGCCCGCCCGGTTTCCACCGCGTCGCGGCCAGCCGCCCGCGCCGTGCGCAGCCAGGCTGGAGCCGGCCGATACACGCGCGCCATCACCCGATTCTCGAACCCAACGCCGGGGGAGAACTGGGTCAGCGCCTCTAGGTGCCGGTGGAGTTCCGGATCTTCTTCAGCGGGCGTTCGTCCGTACACAGTCATGTTTCTCATCTCTCAAAACCCTACGGGGCCAGGGTCCATGAGTTTCACTCTTTGAGAGGCGCAAGGGACTGTTTCAATTCGGCTCTAGCACGGTGGATATAGGTTTTCACCGTACCTAGTGGCAGGTCGAGGGCGTCGGCGATCTCGTCGTACGAACGGCCCTCCACATGTCGCATGATGATACATGCCCGGTACTCCGGTCGGAGCCTGGCGATGGCTTGCTCGATCGCGGAACCGAGCTCTCGGGCCTCCATTTCCTCCAGGGGAGACTCCGTCACATCGCCGACTTGGAGCGAGGTCGCCTCCACCTGCTCCGGTGTCGTGGCGTCGGGCCCCCCTTCGAGGGACAGGGTGTCGAGCTCTCTGCGCCGCAACTGATCGATGGCGGCGTTGTTGGCGATCTTGAAGATCCAAGAGGAGAACTTGAACTCCGGTCGGTACCGCTCGATGGCGTTCAGGACTTTGACGAAAGTTTCCTGGGTGAGATCTTCCGCCAGCTCCCGGTCCCGCACCATGCGGTAGATGAGGGAGAACACGGGGCGCTGGTACCGGCGCACCAGCTCCCGGTACGCCACCTCAGCGCCCTCACAGGCCCACTCCACTACCTGCTGGTCGCTGGCGGTAGAGACGTCAGCGGCGGAGGCCATGACTGACTACTCTACGGCGCGAGCCCGACGATGGTTTCAGATTGCACCATTCTTGCGGCAAATTTAAGCGTACCAGTATGTTTCGCGCCTATGACGCCGACGCCGACGCCGCCGAGGATGAAGGCTTCGGGGGGCGACGCGAAGCGGTCGTACGTGCGGCACATGTTCACGGCGATCGCGCCTCGCTATGACCTGTTGAACCACGTCCTGAGCCTCAACTTCGACCGCCGTTGGCGCCGGCGCGCGGTGTCGCGCCTCCGCTCGGAGGGCGCTCCTGACGGTACCTACCTGGATCTCTGCGCCGGTACCCTGGACCTGGGGGCCGAGCTGGCCGGTCGTCCCCACTTCCGCGGGCGAGTGGTTGGGGCGGACTTCGTGGTGCCCATGCTGAGGCTGGGGCGTGGCAAGGTACAGGGGCTGCAGGCGGTGGGTGCCGATGCCTTGGAGCTGCCGTTTCCAGACGCGACGTTCGAGGGGTGCATGATCGCATTCGGGATCCGGAACTTGACGGGGGCCGAAGCCGGCGTGGCGGAGATGGCGCGCGTGCTGAAGCCGGGAGGCCGGCTGGTGATCTTGGAATTCGCGACCCCCACCGCGTGGCCAATTCGAGCCCTATACCTGTTCTACTTCCGGCGCATCCTACCCCGCATCGGTCGATTGGTGTCGAGACACGAGGATGCCTACTCCTATCTGCCCGCCTCGGTGACGGAGTTTCCCGAGCCCGCCCGGTTTCGCGACCAGGTCGCCGCCCTCGGTTTTCGTGACGTGGGCCTCGAGATGCTGACCTTCGGGATCGCGGTGCTCTACTGGGGAACGCGCAAATGACGTTGGCCAACCTGCGGGAGTTCATTGGGGCGCTGGACCGGGCGGGCGAGCTGGTGCGCATCAGTCGGCCGGTCTCAGTGGTCCTGGAGGTCACGGAGATCGCGGATCGCTGCGTGAAGAGCGCCGGGGGTGGTCCGGCGCTCCTGTTCGAACGGCCCGTGCTTGCCGGTGGTCGGGAGAGCGAGATCCCGGCGGCCATCAATCTGTTCGGCTCGATGCGTCGCATGGGGATTGCCCTTGGCGTGGAGGACCTCGACCAGATCGGAAACCGGATCGCCCATCTCCTAAAGCTCAGGGTGCCGGAGGGATGGCGCGAGAAGCTGGCGATGCTGCCCAAGTTAACGGAGATCGCCAGGTACCCGCCCCGCACGGTGTCGGGGAAACCGCACTGTCGGGAGGTGGTGCTCGAGGGCGCGGACATTGACGTGACGCGGTTGCCCAATCTCACCTGCTGGCCGGAGGATGGAGGCGCCTACATCACGCTCCCCCAGGTGATCACGCGAGATCCCAACACGGGTGTTCGGAACGTTGGGATGTATCGAGTGCAGGTACTGGATCGCGACCGCCTGGCGATGCACTGGCAGCGTCACAAGGTAGGCGCCGCCCATTGGCGTGAGATGGCGGCCCGGGGCGAGCGGATGCCGGTAGCCATCGCACTCGGCGGCGATCCGCCGTCGATCTACAGCGCGTCCGCACCGCTGCCACCGAACATCGACGAATATGTGTTCGCGGGGTTCTTGCGGCGTAAGCCTGTGCCGCTCGCCCGAGCCGTGTCCAGCGATCTGCTGGTGCCGGCCGAGGCCGACATCGTCATCGAGGGGTACATCGACCCCGGTGAGCCACTCGTGTTGGAGGGGCCGTTCGGAGACCACACGGGATTCTACTCCCTGGCGGACTACTATCCGGCAGTTCACGTCACTGCGGTGACGATGCGGCGGGATCCCATCTACCCCACGATAATTGTCGGCCGGCCGCCCATGGAGGACTTCTATCTGGGCCATGCGACGGAGCGCATCTTCCTCCCGTTGCTCAAGCTCACGGTGCCCGAGATCGTGGATTATCACATGCCGCCGCCGGGCATCTTCCACAACCTGGTGTTTGTCAGCATCGACAAGCAGTTCCCAGGTCAGGCGTGGAAGGTGATCAATGCCTTGTGGGGCATGGGGCTGATGTCGCTCGCCAAGGTGATCGTGGTGCTGGACAAGGACGTCAACGTGCGGGATCCGGACGAGGCCTGGTGGGTGGCGCTCAACCACATCGACCCGGAGCGGGACGTGCGGTTCACTATGGGCCCCGTTGACGTGCTGGACCACGCGTCGCGGGCCTTCACCTACGGGTCGAAGATGGGAATCGACGCGACTACCAAATGGAAAGAAGAGGGGTTCGACCGGGAGTGGCCCCGGCGGATCGCGATGGACCAGGAGACGAAGGAGCGGGTGGACGCCATGTGGGACGAGCTAGGGCTCAGGCTCACGCCACGGAGCAGTGCGTGACGGAGCCGCAGGTGGCGGGCCATCTGGGGCAGCGACGGCAGGAGGGGCAGACGTTTGCCGGGGAGTCGCTGTTCCTGCGTTACGTCAACTTCGTCAAGCTGCCCCACACCGTTTTCGCGCTCCCGTTCGCCTTTCTCGGCGTGGTCTACGCCTCGTTTGCCGCGGCGGTGACGCCGAGCCAGGTCATGCTCGTTCTCGTGGCGTTCACGGCGGCCCGCTTCGCGGCTATGGGTTTCAATCGCATCGTCGACCGGCGTTACGACGCGCTGAACCCCAGGACGCGATTTCGGGAGCTGCCTACCCGCCGGCTGAGTCTGGCGCAGGCAACGGTGGCGGTGGTGGTGGCGTGTGGCACGTTCGTTGGAGCTGCGGCGCTGCTGAACCCGCTCTGCCTCGCGTTGAGCCCCGTGGCCCTGGCATGGATTCTCATCTATAGCTACACCAAGCGTATCACCGCCTGGACGCACGTGTGGCTGGGCGCGGGTCTGGGGATCGCCCCTGCGGCGGGGTACCTCGCCGTGACAGGCGCCTGGAGCGATCCCTGGTGGACGCTCCCGGCGATTGCGCTTGCCGTCCTCACCTGGGTGGCCGGGTTCGACATCTTCTATGCGCTTCCCGACGAGCAGTTCGACCGGGACCACCGGCTCCGTAGCGCGGCCGTGTTACTGGGTCAGCGGCGCAGCATTCTGGTGGCCAAGGTGCTGCACGGCGTCACTGTCCTGATGCTGGTGGTGTTTGCATTGGGGGCGCCGTTCGGGGTGGTGTACTACGCCGGTGTCGCTGCGGCGGCGGTGATACTGGGGTGGGAACATCATCTGGTTCGCCCCGCTGATCTCAGCCGCCTCGACGCTGCGTTCTTCCGCATGAACGGGATCATGAGCGTGGTGGTGTTCGCGTTTGCGTTGGGGGATCGACTGCTGTGAGGTGCGCGGTGCGCGGTGCGCGGTGCCAGGCGTCAACAAGGTGCGCGGTGCGCGGAGTGTGGGGGCAGCCAACGAGGCGGTGCGCGGTACGCGGTGAGCGGTCCCGGGCGACAGCGCGTCCGCGGCCCAAGCGCGGTCGCAAGGTGCGGAGGCCTCAGCCCCGCCGTGGCGGTCCGCTGCCTGCTCCCCGCTCGCCGAAAACGCCGCCGCCACCGGGTCCACTGCGCCACCCGCACAAGACGCCCACGCCAAACCGCAGGGGACAGTGATAGTGGAGCGATCCTCCCGTCCTACAGTCGTCCCGACTTTCCGTCGTTCCGTCGTGTTGTCGTTCCGCCGAACCGCCGAACCGCCGAACCGCCGGGCGTTGTGGGGGGGAGGGATGTCGTGACCGCCCCCTGGGTGGTGGCGATCACCGGCGCCTCGGGCGGCCCGTACGGGGTGCGGTTGCTGGACGTGCTGGCCCGAGCCCGCGTTCCCGTACAGCTGGTGATCTCCAGTCACGGATGGCGCCTGCTCGAGACTGAGACCGGTATCTCTTCCCAGCAGGAGCTGGAGGCGGCCACAGGCGGCGATTGGTCGAGTATCACGGTCTATGATAACAGCGATCGTGGCGCGGCTCCGGCGTCCGGCTCGGCCCGGAGCGCGGGGATGGTCATCTGTCCCTGCTCCATGGGAACCGTCTCGGCCATCGCCCAGGGTAGCAGCCGCTCCCTCATCGAGCGGGCTGCCGACGTGGCGTTGAAGGAGCGGCGGCCTCTCATTGTGGTGCCGCGGGAGACGCCGCTCTCGCTGGTGCACCTCAGGAATCTCACCGCTCTCGCGGAGGCGGGGACCACAGTGATCCCGGCGGCGCCCGGGTTCTATCATCGACCGACGCGGGTGGAGGATCTGGTGGACTTCGTGGTGCAGCGGGTGGTGGATCACATGGAGGTGGAGGCCAGCCTCGTGCCGCGGTGGGAGGGGTGAACTGGGTACGCGGTGAGCGGTGCGCGGTCGACTGCCTGGTCGACGGCGCGCATGGTGTAGTGGGAGGGGCGGGCTGCGTGAAACGTGAAATGTGAAACGTGAACTGCGCCCTCAGATGCTACCGCATACCGCGCACCGTGTACCTCGCACCGCGCACCTGGGGTGGTGAGGGGTGAGGCTGGGGATCATTGCGGACACCCACGGCAAGCTCCGGCCCGAGGTGTTCGACGTCTTCGCCGAGGTGGATCACATCCTCCATGGCGGAGACATTGGTCCCGTTGATCTCCTTACCGAGCTGGAGGCCATCGCTCCCGTAACCGCGGTGTATGGCAATACCGACGGGTTCGAGGTGCGGTCACGGTATCCTCAGGTTGCCGAGTGTGAGTTGGACGGGTTCATCGTGGTGGTGACCCATGGTGATCAGTTCGGTTCACCCACGCCGCAGGTTCTGCACGAGGCGTTCCCGCAGGCGGAGATTTTGGTATACGGGCACACTCACAAGGCGGTACTCGAGCTGGTAGACAAGACGGTCACCGTGATGAACCCAGGTTCGGCGGGGATTGCCCGGTTCGGCGTGCCGGCGACGGTGGGGATCATGGAGTTGGAGCCGGGCATTCCGCCTCGGGCGAGGTTGGTGCCGTTGTAGGCTCCTGCCGCCTGCCGCTCGCTGCGGCTCCCTGCCCCACCTGCCGCTCCCTACCACGAAGCTTCGCCCCTCGCCGCGTCTTCTCGACCATGCGTCTATGCGTGATCGTCGTACACTGGGCGTGTCGTGAAGCTCTTGACCCAGGTCCGGCGGGAGTGGCCGGCCCACTGGAGCAAGCACAGCCTCCGAGGGAGGCGCACATTCGAACTCGTGCGTCCTCTGGTGGGGAGCACAAGAACATGACGCGCTACCCCCGGCGCCACGGGCCGCGTCAGCATGCCTGCGGTCCGGTCTTGCTCCGTTTGCGGCACTGGCTCTCACATGAGTTCCCTCGTCTGTGCTCGTCGAATGACAAGAAGGGCCCGGCCGGAGCCGGGGTTGATCACGTGGGGCGGTTTCGCCTAGATGGCCTCAGTCCGGGTCAACACAGCGTTGCAGTTCAAGCCGTCGGTTATGAAAGACTCACATTCGCGATCCAGATGCCCCACGATGGTGGTGTGGCGATTCTGTGTCCGATCAAGAAGGCAGAACTACGTGTCATGCCGCACCACAGTGGTGTCGGTCGGGAGCCGCCTTACAAGCGCGTGCACCTGCCGAGCAGGTATGTTCTAAGGGAAGGGATTGAGTCAAGCGCGTGGCGTTGATACGAGTACGATCAGCGAGAGGCGTGGCCGGCGAGGATGGCGCTCGCAGGTCACCCGCGGATCGTTAGCCAGCCTTCAACGCACGAGCGCCCAATGCGCAACCTGCGTGCTTCGCGACAGCAGACACTGGTCAGCCTCGCCGTGCTGGCCGCCGGCTGCCTCGCCGCGTGCAACGAGCCCGCTGTCGGCCCGTCGCCACCGACGCCGTTCGAGCTCGCCATCGAACCCGTGCATCAATGGAGCGGCGGCGAGATCATGCTCCATGCCGCCGTGTTCGACTCCGTGACCCTGGTACCTGAGCCGGCGGACTCCACGGGTGCGGCCGGATGGGAGAATCTCGTCGTGCGGCTCGGCGGTGACACACTCACCGTTCGGCGGCTGCACGACACGACCCTCGTGGCGGCGCTGCCGCACATCTTCTCCGGAACGTACGAGATCGAGGTCTTCATCGCGTCCGGCAGCGGGCGTGTGGCGAGCGCCCCGCTCGACATCTACGGGCTCCACGAGCCGAGCTACTGGGCCGAGATCTCGTTTCGGGAGAACTATCGCATCACCGAGGCGATTCCGTGGCCACCCGGGAACCTGCTCAGCTACAACGAGGCACGGCAGGCGGTCGTGGTCGTCGGCCTGCTCGACGGCAGCGTGAATCCACTTCCCGGGCTCCACTACCGTTCCCTGCGTGTTTGGCTCCAGGGCATGCTCGCCCCCGGTGTCAGCTACCGGGCGGGACACGCCGTGCTGGACCTTGGCGATACAACGACCCCGCCCTGTACCTGGGACATTCCTTTGCAGCCCCTGGAGCCGACGGCGTGCGCGGATACCGCGGCGTGGCGCACACGGAACCTCTATTCCGTGGCCGAGCTGCCTGAGGAGCACTGTCTCGGTGTTCACGAGGTCTGGAGAGTTGGAGCACGAGTGCTGAACGACAAGCACGAGGAGCTGGTACCTGCAGACGCCGCACTTTTGCAGGCCGACTTCCGACTGGCGCCCGACGGGTCTCGGGCGGTCCTGCTCGCAGCCCGCAGCCGGAGCAACTGTCGCTGTGCCCTCGCCGGGTGGCCGGTGTTCAGCGGCGTGGCGCAGGTGCAGTATGCGATAGCTGACTACGCTCAGGTGCCCGGTGCGGCATTCTCACCAGACGGACTCACGCTCTATGTTGCCGGCGACCTCAACTTCGAGCCAGATCAGTTCGTCTACGAGGATTCGGACGGCCCGTGGGTGCTCGACGCACGGCATGCTGCCGACGGTGGGCTGATCCAACGGCGGGAGCTGGCTCAATTGCGGCTAGTGTACGACGTCCTGCCGGATCCGCTCTTCCCCAGGGTGTATGTCGCCGGTCGCGACTACTCCACTCGGAACGGCGTAGTGCTGGTCCTCGACCGCGCGACCTTCGAGGAAGTCGGCCGCATCCGTCTAGGCTGGCTCCATAGACCCGTGGGCATGCTCGTGCACGGCGGTTCCACAGGCAGTCTATTCCTCGCGCTTGGCAACGCCGGCGCCGACGGTGAGCTCAAGGTTGTTCGGTTTGACATCATGCCGTGAAGGACAGCCTGATATCAAGCGCATCGACCTGTCGAGCGCTATCGGACTAGAGGAAGGCGGAGGTTTGTGTGCCTGGCGTTGATACAAGTACGTTCTCCACGATGCGCGCCTAGCGAGGAGTCACTCGCAGGTCAAGGCGCAGAGTCGTTAGCCAGCCACGGATCACGGCTTCCTTGAGATCGGCAGTCGCGGGTTCACTATCTTCGGTGGTGATCCCGGAGCGGTTCATCCAACAGGATCCGGGCAACACACTTGCCGTCAGAGTCTGACCGTCACTTCCGCGCGGCCTCGGCAGCTCACATGAGGCTACGTCCTATCCTAGGGCTTCTCGCTGTGTTCGCTCTCGTCACCATGTTCGGCTGGTGGCTGTCCACGACGTCCATCAATCGGTTGCTATTCGGAGAAGCAGGATGGAACTACGCATTCCACACCGTCTTCATCTTGGTGCCGGTGCCGTTCCTGCTACTGGACTGGTCGAGGGCTGAGAGCTACGGCGTTACTCTGAAGCATTGGCGCAGCGACCTGCAGCTTGGCGTTGCACTCGTAGCACTTCTCTTCGTCCCGGGCCTTCTGGCCGACTTGTTACTTGGCGAACTTGAACTCGCACCGCAAGTGGCAAGTCGTGGGATACTGAACACGCTTCTCTTCCTGGCGGTCTTTGTGGCTGTTGCGGAAGAGTTCTTGTATCGCGGCTTCTTCCAGGGCGAGTTCAACCGAGTGTTGGGCAGGCCGTGCACCCTACGAAGGGCGAAGTTTGGAGTGGGTCTGTTCGTCACATCCCTGTTGTTTGGCATCGCTCACTTGCTTAACCCTTTCAACCCGTTGCGCGACCAGTACTCGTTGGACTGGATAGGTTTTGCGGCAACGACAGCGTTGGCTCTCTTGCTTGGGTTGGTCCGCGAGAGAACCGGCGGGCTGATCGCAGTGTCCCTGGTGCATTTAGGTGTGCTGCTGTTTGTCAGGCTCTTTGTCGTCACGCCGTACTCAGGGTCGGCACTGATCTTGGCCTGGTTGGTCAGTCTTGGCGTCCTGCTACGCTACATCCTGGGACGGCGGGAGGCTGCCGAACCAGCGTGAGCACCGTGATCCTTGACATGCACACGTGGCTGGCTAACGAGCGCCTGGTGCTGTCGCGCGCACGTTTTTGACGAAGGGACTACCGAGCCCCGCACCACTGTCCGTGACCTACGCGGCCTCCGCTTGCAAGGGCGAGTGAACGTGCGCAGCTTAGGCGCTGACCGTTAGGGATGGCGGAGGGCCGGCGTGAACACCGTTGCCGTCTTCAGATCAAAGTACGCCTCCCGGTTCGCGGAGGAACCGCCCGGGCGTGCGCTTGCTAACACGCTCCGCGAGGGCCTGCGCCAGCGAGGTTTCGCGGTGCAGGAGCCGGTACTCTGGGAACCGTTCTTCGACCTTTGCTGCCGGTCGGGCACCATTGACTACCATCTCATGATCGGGCTGTACGATCCTGAGTACGGGGCGTGGGTGGTCCAGTGCCCGCGCAAGTACGGCTTCCTCAAGAAGTTGCTTGGTGCTACGGAGGAGCGGGAGTTGGGCAGTCTGCTCGACGCGATACACGGCTGCTTGCAAGAGGACGACGCGGTCTACGACGTGCGCTGGTTTGCCGACAAGGTGCCCTCCGATCCCTTCAGAGCGGAACCCCATGCGACAGGCCCTCGTGGCGATGCCTAGCCAGGCCACGGAGCTACGGAGGCACAGACCGTCTCGAAAGGATGTCGTTGATTTGTGGACCTAGAGACCTGAAGACGATCAGACTCCGGCATCGCTGGCGGGTGAGCACGCCCCCAGGTGACGCGCAGGGTCGTTAGGCAACTGAGGTATGCTACTCGTCGCGATTCACGCTTTCCACATGTAGAATCGTCTGTGACGCTCGATACGCCCTATGAAGATTTTCCTCAGCCACGCAAGCCGTGACAAGCCTCTCCTACGGGAGATTCGCTCGCATCTTCCAGAGCATGTCCGCTCGTGGATCGACGAAGCCGAGATTCTGGTTGGAGAGAACCTGGGGTCATCGCTCAAGAATGCAATTCAGGTCGAGACTGATTTCCTCATTCTGTTCATCGGCGCAGAGGCCGTTCGTTCCGGTTGGGTCCAAAGGGAACTTAGATGGGCGCTGGAGCGCGAGAAGGAAATGCAGCGCGTCTTCGTGATCCCGGTTGTACTCGACCTTGAGGCGTGGAGTGAACTGCCTGAGGAGATAAAGGCACGGAGGTATCTGCTCTGCACTGACTTCACTAGGGTCGGGGTGAGACACTTTGCACGTCAACTGAGTGATGAGCTGTTCGCCTGGCTGTCACGGCTCGCGGGCGGCGAGACCGCCGCGGCCTCCATGGAGGAGGGACTTCGGAGAGCTGCACAACAGCGTGTCCGTCGACTTGCACAGGTCATTGTCGCTGAGCAGAATGCTGCCGCTGAAGGAACTAGGCTGACTGATGAACGGTTGGAGACCCTGATAAATGCGCTTGATCCCATGCGCAGAATGGAGCTTCTGTTCATCTACGAGGTCGCTCGCGGTCGGTTCAAGGGCGGGGTTGACCCTGCACACCTGAGCCGTGGTGGGATGGTCCAGATCGATTTCAGAATGCCAGATATCGGACGCATTACACATGAGGTGGATTGGACAGGAGATGCTTTCCGCGAACTGCGTTACGAGTATGGCTTGGGTGACGAGACGTACTACGTGAGGAATGTATTTCTCGACGCCATCCACGGGTTGACGGAGGAAAAGCGCAAAGCCGTGTTCTTGGGGATCGAGATCGCGTCGATCCAGATCGTATAGTTCCTGAGCCGTATAACAAGTGCATGAAGCTGAGCGCGTGATTGACAGGAAAACTCGTTGGCTTGGTCGCATGGTGAGTGCAATGAAGACCGAGGAGGTAGACTGGCGAGTCATGCCGTGACGCGTCGATGAAACAGCTTACGATACTTGGTCTGTTCTTGGTGGCGGTGGTGGTCATGACGGCTGTCAGCGTGTTTGGCAGGGCGTCCGTGCAGTATACGCCGGCCATGCAGAACGCGCTGGTCGTGGTCGGCGCGCTGCTGATCGCAACTGCAGGTTGGGTGTCAGTGTCACGGTTCGGCTACGAGCTTCGGTGGGCACCCGTGATCGGTCTGGTTCTCTCCTTCGGATCGCACTGGTCGCTGTTCGTGGTCCACGAGTTCCCGGAAATACCACCCTTGGTCCTCGTCAATTCTGCTATCTTCGCCGCTGTGGCGTCCCTGGGTGGAGCTGCGGCTGTCGTGTACCGTAAGTTCAGGCAGCGTCGTCTCAGGAAGGATGACAGCACCAGCTAACACGCGCATGAACCTGCGAAGACGCGTGAGATCCAGAGGAAGTTGTGATTGTGCGGCACGGTAGGCCCAGAGCCGATCGCTTTGCGCGACGCTTGGTGGGCGGGCACACCCGCAGCTCATGATCACGCCTCAAGTGATGGGCACAGGCGTGAGGCCGCGCACATGAACGACGCCGAAGTATCGCTGCGGTGGCCGGTCCGGATTCTGGCGTCATCCGTCGGTATCCTCCCGCTGGTCGCCGTGATCGGCGCCGGCTGGCGCCTGTTTCGGGACGGCTCGTACGTATTTGGGATCGCAGCTGTAGTCGGCGGGATTGCCGTGGCCAGAGAGGTTTTCCGGGCGGTATTAGGTGGAAGAAGCACGATCTGGCGACTGCGACGGAGCTCGAGGTAGGCATGGCAACCAGTGCATTCGACGACAAGTCCGCTCCACCACAAGCCGGCGAACTGGCGGCGGCGTTGGGAGGTGCCAGTCCTCTATGGGATAGCCTCGTGGCTGCGCTGGCATCTCAGCATGCACCGCTGAGTGAGACCTGGAAGTTCGGGGGTCAGAAGTGGGGCTGGACGCTCCAACTCAAGCAGCGCAAGCGGACCGTCCTGTACCTGACACCGTGTCGGGGGCACTTCGTTGCGGGCTTCGCCATAGGGGAAAAGGCTGTCAGGGCCGCGCATCAGACTGACTTGCCGGCTGCGGTCCTCGGCGCGATAGACAGTGCGCGGAAGTACGCCGAGGGCCGGGCGGTTCGTCTTGAGGTTCGTCGGAAGAGGGATCTTGCTGCGGTGGAGAAGCTCGCCGCCGTCAAGATGGCCAACTAGCCGAGGAATCCGGTGGTGCTCCCGAAGTCATGGCCCTACTCGCGAGTCATTCGTTGAGCTTCCGACCATCCAGCTTACGGTTACTCGGCCTCATCGCATCCGCTGCCGTGATGACATACAGCTGCGACCCAGAACTGCCTCCGTCCGGTTCCGTGACGGTGAGCGACTCGGCCGACGTCACCATCGTCGTCAGTCATGAAGCGCAGTGGAGGGCGGGCGAGGCCTGGACAGTGCCTGCCCAGGCCCGGCAGATCATCGGGGTCTTGGACGGTGACGAAGCGTACCAATTCTTCGATGTATCGGCAGTTGCCCGTCAGGCGGACGGCGATCTTGTCGTGGCAGATGCGAGAGCGCGCACGGTCCGACTGTACGGTCCCGACGGGACCCTCAAGAGGATGCTCGGAAGCGCAGGCTCAGGTCCCGGCGAGTTCCAACGCCCGACACAGATCCTCGTTCAGGCGGCAGACTCCATCTTGGTTTGGGATGACCAGGCGTACCGCGTCAGCAAATTCGACTCCGTCGGGAACTACGTCGGCGTCCACACCTTCAGCCGCGAGGGGATCGCGAAGGCAGCGGTCCCACCTCTCTATCCTGGGTCAGCCATGCTGCTGAGCAGCGGGGAGCTGCTGGTCCGCCTCATCGAGAAGGTGGGCAAGGGCACTCCCACCACGAGCCGGTTTCGACAGAGGAGCGGCGCATTGCGTGTATCGTCCGACCTCTCGGTGATCGACACCGTCATGTTCTTCGGCGATGTCGAGCACGTGTTGGTCGATGCGCCGTGGGGGCCGCAGCGCGTCGTTCCGGCTCTTGCCAAGAACACCTCGATCGCGGTCCAGCCCAATGAGCCCAGGGTGTGCATCGGTGATCAGGAAGAGCCGGAGGTCTTATGCGTGGCGCAGGACGGATCCGCCCGTGCTCTGCGGTGGCGGGGGGAGCCCATCGCGGTCGGAGGGAGTGAGCAGGAAGTGGTCGCGTGGCGCGAGGCGACCCTGGAGCTCTATCGGCAGAAGCTCAGCCCGGATGATGCGCGCCGACTGGTCGCTCAGGTTCCAGTGCCCGACGTGCGACCGGAGTACTCGGAACTCGTGCTCGATCGGGAGGGCAACCTTTGGGTGGAGCGGGGACCGACCCGCCGAGGAGGGTTTGAGGCGACTGAATACCGCGTGTTCGATCGCACGGGCAAGCTCCTCGGCTCCATGCAGCTTCCGCCGATACGAATCCTCGAGATTGGGAAGGACTACGTGATCGGCATCTATGAAGACGAGCTCGAGGTCCAGTACCTGCAGATATTCGATATCGTGAAGCCAACGACCGCGGGTGGTACCACCTAACAAGAGATTGCCGCTAGCGCGGTAGCCGTCGAGCCCCGAGCCCTTCGCTTCGCAGCCCAGGCTTCGGCTGGCCAGACTGGTCGCGCAACAGAATCGGGCGTCCGTTAGGCTGCTGGGGCGCCCATCTTGACAAGGGCTGTGAAAGAGGCGCCCGACTGACGCGCACAAGCCGTCCTGCGGCCTCGCCTACGCTCGCCCACCCAGCTCCCTGTGCCGGAAGCACTTCGCGATGTGATCGTTCACCAATCCTGCAGCCTGCATGTAGGCATAGCAGATGGTGGAGCCGACGAATCGGAAGCCGCGCTGCTTGAGCGCCTTGCTCATTGCGTCGGATTCCTTCGTGCGGGCCGGAAGCTGTTTGAGCATGCGCCAGCGATTTTGCTTGGGCTCGCCGCCCACGAACTGCCAGATGAACTCGTCGAACGACCCCATTTCATCCTGCAGGCGGAGGAACGTCTTCGCATTCGCGATCGCTGCCTCGATCTTCTGCCGGTTGCGCACGATGCCTGGATCGGCGAGGAGGCGTTCGACGCTCCGCCTATTGTAACGTGCCAGCTTCTCCGGATCGAATCCGGAGAACGCCTTTCGGAAGCCGTCGCGCTTCCTCAGGATGATTGCCCAGCTCAGCCCCGCCTGGAATCCGTCTAGGACCAGGTGCTCGAAATGGAGGCGGTCGTCGTGGACCGGCACGCCCCACTCTTCGTCGTGGTAGGCCATCATGAGAGGGTTGTCCCCCAACCAGGCACAGCGAGTGAGGTGGTCGGTCACCGGGTCCCCCTGGGTCACAGCCCGCGCGGCTTCGGTGCGAAGCGCGCTACTTCAGCCACCATGGGAATCTCAATTGGCTCTCACCGAGGATACCGCAGGCATCGCGGCAGTCAAGCGGCCCGGATCGGGGGGCGGGCCAGCTGTTGCGCACCTGCGGTCTCGCACAAGAGTGCTGGTTTGCCCGGTGCAGGGGCCATCGCGAAATGATCTGTTCGGGTGCCCTACAGCCATCGAGGATCATTCACGCGCCGCTTGCCTGCACGCGGCTACGCGCCCAGCTTATGGCCAACGCCATTCTGAGCTGGCCACGCGGCTTCGGCCTCGCCAGCAGCAGCTGGGCAGATCCGCTAGGCAGCTGGTCTAACTGAGCTGGAGGACATCATGGCCAAGATCGTGAGACATGAGTTCATGGGAAGCGCGATCATCTTCTACCTCCTCTGCCTCTCGGTCATCGGCATTCCGGCCGCCGTCCTCTACATGTTGGCCGGCACGGTAACGGTTGAGGAGGACATTGAAGACCCGACTGAGTTCTTGAGGCAGTACAAGGCGGGCAGGTACCGGAGCTAGCACCACGGTCCTACGGTAGGCGACAGCACGAGGTAGCGGGGAAGCCACAGCACGAAGCAACTATCAGAGGGAGGGCTCCAAGTGCGGGATATCATCGCGGGTGTGGTTCTGATCGCCATCGGTCTCGCATTTGGCGGGTCCGTCTTCTTGGGCGATTTCAGCGTGATCAACTTCATATTTGACGGCCTCGGTACCTTCTTCATCATCAAAGGTCTCGTCGGCATCTACAAGAGCAAACAGGCGTCCTGACCGCTGCCGCCTTCGGTCTCAGTGTGGTGAGTAGCAGATACATCTCCGATGTCGACGCCGTCCTTGCCAGGCGGCATGACAATGGTGGAGACTATTGGGCCAGCGCCGACGGCCGACTCGGCGTCGGTGACCCATTCAGTACGCTCACCTCTCTGATCGTACTCCACGAGCTGAGGGTGGCTCGTACTCACGAGGCGGTTCGAGGTGCCCTGCAGCTCATCCTCGAAGCGTCGCGAGACGACGGCCGCTATCGCCTCGGGCCAGGCGGCGCACTGTACCCCTGCTCTACAGCAGCGGCGGCCAGAGTTCTCTGTCGATTCGGCCACGCAAGAAGCCGTCGACTGCAAGACACGTTTCGTCACCTTCTGGAAATCCAGCACAGCGACGGTGGTTGGCGGTGTAAGAAGTTCCCATGGGGCCGAGGGCCAGAAACGGAATTCTCCAACCCCGGTGTTACCCTCCCCGTGTTGGATGCCTTTCGCTTCACGAAACATGTCAACAAGGAACCCGCTCTCGATCGGGCGGTAGACTCGCTTCTGGACCATTGGGTGGTAAGGCGGCCGATCGGGCCCTGTCATTTCGGAATCGGCACGCTGTTCATGCAGGTCGAGTATCCGTTTCTCCGGTACAACCTGTTCTACTATGTGTACGTCCTGTCGTTCTATCGCCGGGCCAAACGAGACAGCCGGTACTTGGAGGCGCTACAGGTTCTCCAGTCGAAGCTCGATGGGCGCGGCCGGGTCATCGTGGAGCGGCCACACCGCAAGCTTGCCGACCTATCGTTGTGCGCCAAAGGTCGTCCGTCGGAGCTGGCCACGCGCCGCTACCGGGAGATCGTGAGGAACCTAGAGTCATAGGAGGTCACGTCCGTCAGCCGATCGCGTCGGGCTGCAAGCCAGGGAACGGGCGCAGCTCGGGCGCCGACGGTTGAGCGGCAGTGCCGGCGGAGAGGAGTCAGCAATAGGCATGAGCGCTGAGACGGATGTAGACCGCTACTTGAGTTGCCTGGACGCCGAGCGGCGTGCGGCACTGAGCGCACTGCGGGCGCTGATCCGCCGAGTAGTGCCCGCGGCCGTCGAGTGCGTGCGATATCGCATGCCGACCTGCGAGTTCAAGGGCAGCCCGCTTTGTGCCTTCGCGGCTCGCAAGCAGTACATGAGCCTATACATCCATACACGGCTCTTCCCAAAGTACAAGGAGCACTTCAAGGGTCTCAGCATGGGCAAGGAGTGCGTACGGTTCCGGCGGCTCGAGGAGCTGCCCCTGGAGGCGGTGGGGCAGATTCTCGACGAGGCAGCGTACGTAGAGCGGGCCTGATGCTTTCCCTAGTCGTGGCGGTCGGCTTCGCAATGATCTTTTACGGTCTGGCAGCATACGAGCGCATGACGGCGTGGGCTTGGGCTGTCGCCAGTTTCGGGCTCTCGTTCGTCGTCATGCAGCTATGGCCAGGCTTCATGGCGATGATTCTGGCACAAGTTGGATTGTTCGGTCTGATGTGGTGGTACAACGCGCGCCGAGCCGACACTCGCGAGCAACAGTGGGCGGCCAAGCGCGAACAGGAGCGCCGTGCCCAAGAAGAGCGCATGAGGCGCGCGCAGGAAGAGATCGAACGCGACCGGCAGAGGCGGGAGAAGTAGCTTGCCCGATCGGCGCCCCCTCGAACTTGGTGACGTGGCAGCCACATGTTAGCGACAGTAGTGTGGTCACTGGCGATCCTGGCGATCCTCGTCCTGGTTGATCGTCTGCTCCTGCGCTTGGAATCGAGGGGCTGGATCAACTACCGTCGCCGCGGCCTCAGTCGAAGCGGGGCAGCGTACCACAGTCTGACGCTCCAGTCCATCTTCAACCCCGGTGCGGAGCACGTGAAAGAGATCAAGTATCAGGAAGTGCGGGAGCAAGACGAATCGGGGGATCCGCCGGCCCCCGAAGCGGGGGAGCTCGATCAGCGGAGCCACCGACCAGAGAAGGGATGAGCCGCTGTGCACCAGCCCTCCCCAGCGCCCGTCCGCCCGCCGTCGACCGAGAATCCCATCGTCCGGTTCGTGCAGCGCCAAGGTATCATGGTGCTGGACGGAGGATTGGCGACAGCGTTAGAGGCGCGTGGGTTCGACTTGGACGACGAGCTGTGGTCGGCCAAGATCCTGCTGGACGCGCCGGATGCGATTCGGGCGGTGCATCTGGACTTTCTCGCCGCAGGTGCCGACTGCATCGCCACCTCAACCTACCAGGCGACCCTCCCCGGTTTCCACAAGCGCGGGTTGAGTGACGTCGAGGGAGTGGAACTCTTCCGTCTATCAGTTCGCCTGGCTGTCGAAGCTCGCGACGCATTCTGGAGCGAGCCCGGCAACCGGCAAGGTCGTCTCCGACCACTAGTTGCAGCGAGCGTCGGGCCGTACGGCGCGTTTCTGGCTGACGGCTCGGAGTACACGGGGCGCTACGGGATCGGCGATGGTGAGCTGCACGCGTTTCATCGGCATCGTTGGCATGTTCTCGCTGACAGCCAGGCGGATCTGCTGGCGTGCGAGACTATCCCATCGCGACGGGAGGCTGGTGTGCTGCTGGAGCTGCTTCGGGAAACGCCGGGCAGGTGGGCTTGGATGAGCTTCAGCTGCCGCGACGGGGCTCACCTGAGTGACGGCGGCCCGATCATTGACGTGGCGCGAGCCTGTGACGCTGCACCGGGTGTGGCGGCCGTAGGAGTAAACTGCACGGCACCCCAGTTCATCTCCTCGCTGATCGCCGAAGTGCGCCGAGGAACGGAGAAGCCGATCATCGTCTATCCGAACTCCGGAGAGCGGTACGATGCAGTCCACAAGAGCTGGGTAGCCACTCAGGCAGTGATTGACTGGGAAGTGGCAACCGTCGAATGGTACCGGTTGGGCGCGGCTGCCATCGGTGGTTGCTGCCGGGTTGGTCCGGAGGTAATCAGTGCGATGCGTCGCCAACTCGTCACCTGACAACCCAGCGGCGTGACCCGTTCTGGCAGGTGTGCCGAGCGCGGTGAGCCTGCCTTCGAACCGGGGCAGGCGGCTACGGCGGCGCGGTATGAAGCGTGAGGAAGAAAGGTTTGTGCGCCTGGACACGTCGCTGAATCAGTTCATCTGTACGCAGCTGATGCGTGGTGTCGTTGGGCGACGCAATCGGAGGTTGCCATGAGTCGTGCGGTCGCGGTTGTTGCGAATCAGGTCTTCCTGGGGCTGCCGTGGCGTATCATCCGACGGAAGTACGAGAAATGCCGGACGAAACTCAAGTTCGTATCGCCGCTCTCCTACGCGATCGTCGGGTCAAGCGGAAGGCAGCGTGCCGAAGATCTTCTCGAGGTTATCAAGAAGCGCCTGCTTTCATCGAGCTATGCGATCTTCGACGCCACCGGAGGAAACGCAAACGTCGCTCTTGAGTACGGCTTCGCCGAGGCGAAGGGCATCGATCGGGCACTCTACCTGTACACGCATGCAGCGGCCAAGAAGCCCTCGAAGGACTCGCCGATCATTGCGGACCTGGCAGGCAAACGTCGCAATCACTACAAGCGGCAAGACCAGCTTCTTCAACTGCTCCAGGCGAACTCAAAGGCACATCCCTACACGCGGCGCTTTGAAAGAGCTTTTGACACCGGTTACGAGCGAGCGGAACGTGGTCGCAAACGTCGTGACAAGGCACTGGGCCTCAAGATCATACATGTGCTCGATGGAAAGGAGGCCGTACGGCGGGGCGAGATCGTGAAAGCGTTGCTGAGGGATCCGGCCAAGTACGATCGGGACGAGATTGACGCGGTTATCGACCGACTGCGGGCAAAGCGCCTGCTTGCGGCGGGGAAGACTAGTCGGTCGCGTGTCGCCATTAGGTGATGCGCGGAGCCGGTAGGAGAGCTTGGGTGAGATGAGCAACCGCGAAGTCGCGATGGAGTTCCTGAGGTGCTCTTGCTCTGGAGACGTTGAGGGTCTGGGCTCCCTGTTGGCGGAGGATCTTCAATTCAGCGAAGGTGGGGGTGGTGTGTCCATCTAGTACGGCTACGAGAGGAGTGATGGGGCCGTGACTATTGCCCAGTTGTTTAGATTGACAGATCACAAGATAAACGAAGTACTGTTGGTGTTTGATGGCAGGGGGGTTTGCCCGCCAACACATTGCCGATGGTGAGCCCTAGGCTGTACGCCGGCAGCGTAGTGGTTGCGGCGTACTTTCTGGTCGCGCCAGCCAGCCTCATCGCCCAGGCTCCCGATCTGGTGCCCAGCGGGGCGCGGGTGCGGGTAGTAGCGACCGGGTTCTTCCGTACCCCAGCAGTCGCCACGGTTGCCGGCTGGCGGGCGGACTCCCTCTTGCTCGACATCCAGGGCCGTGCGCGCTCGGCTGTGCCGGTTGCCTCGATCACTCGTCTCGAGCTGAGCCGGGGCAGAAAGTCGAAAGTTGTCACGGGTGGGGCCGTGGGGTTGCTCGTGGGTACGGCAGCCACGGCTGCGTTCCTCGGTATGTTCTGCAGCGACCCTGATACGCTGTGCGAGAGCGACGAGGTTGTTCGGGCGTTCGCCATCATTGCGCCGCTGCCCACGGTTGTGGGTGCATTGATCGGCCTCGCGGTTCGGGTGGAGCGTTGGGAATCGGTCCCGGTTGCAGGGCTGGCTGGGGGCAGTGTGGGCATTCAGGGGCTGTCCGTCGGCTTCGCCCGGCGATTCTGAGGCGAGAAACGGGTGGATCCCAATACGATGGTGCCACATGGGCTCGCCCTGCTCGCCTACTTCCACGGCGAGTCAGCAGCTCAGCTAGTCGTCCGCCGCGATGACGGGGTCCAGCACTACCTGCCAGCGAGTCATTTCTTCCGTCCACCTGCTGAGTTCTCTCCCATCGAGGTCGCGGCTCTCGAATGCTGTCACGGCCATGTCCTCGACATCGGCGCTGGAACCGGGCTTCATAGTCTGGTCATGCAATCCCAAGGGCTGAGCGTCACGGCCATCGATATCAGCCCTCATGCCGTCGAGATCATGGGCCAGCGCGGCGTGCAAGACGTGCACTGCGCCGATGTCCTCCAATTCCATGGCGGCCTGTTCGATACCCTGTTGATGCTGGGCCACGGCATAGGCATGGCCGAGGATTTGCCGGGCCTGGACCGTTTTCTCACTCATGCTCATAAACTCACCCGTGCCAACGGCCAATTGTTGCTCCACTCGATGGATGTGCGCCAGACCGACGACCCCGGCCATCTTGCCTATCATGAAGCCAATCGCCGAGCAGGGCGTTACATCGGAGAGATTCGGATACAGTTCGAGTATGAAGGACAGAGCGGCCCTTATTGTGGCTGGTTGCACGTGGATCATCAGACGCTGGAGCAGCACGCTGAGGAAGCGGGATGGGGATGTGAGACGATCCTCGAGGAGGCCAGTGGTGACTACTTGGCCCGCCTGACTCACTTGCGGACTGCCTGACAGGCCTCTGCCGGCGACTGCGGCTCACCCCGGCGCCCTTCGTCGGTACGAACACACAGTAGAAGGGGAGATTCTTTGACCATTAAGCTCTCGGACGAAGCCAAAAAACAGTTGATCTCTTCGATCAGACGGTATTTCGTGGAGAACCTGGAACAGGAGATCGGCGACCTGAAAGCCGATCTGTTACTCGATTATTTCCTGAAGGAGTTGGGTCCGACCGTCTACAACAAGGCGATATCGGATGCGCAGGCGTACTTCCAGGAGAAGACCGCGGACCTCGATGGGTCATGCTATGAGCCGGAACTCACGTATTGGAGATAGCGACCCGGGGACTGCCCAACCCGCGCCTGCAGTTTACAGGGGCCGCTGCTCGGGGGAGCCATGAGTCAATCAGCGGTCCCACTGCTGACGTACATGTACGTCAGACCGTCTTGCAACCCCTCACGGAAGGTCCGCACCGAGCGCCCCCATGACCGATCCCTCACGATCAACAATTGCCGATCTCAGCGAGCAGTTTGGTGACATCGACATATACCTGTTCGATCAGCTGCTGCGGGGACGGATCGCGCCGGACATGAGCGTGCTGGATACCGGCTGTGGTGCCGGTCGAAACCTCAGGTATCTGATGCGCACCGGCGTTCAAGTGTTCGGTGTCGATCAGGATCCCGGGGTGATAGCCGCGGTGCGCCTGTTGGCCGCGAAACTGGCCCCACACTTGCCGGCCGAGAACTTTCGCGTGGAGCCGGTTGAGGCTATGACATTTGTCGATCACGTGGCGGACTTCGTCATCAGCAGCGCGGTGCTGCACTTCGCTCGTGACGACGCTCACTTCTGGGCAATGTTACGCAGTACGTGGCGCGTGCTGTGTCCGGACGGCATTCTGTTCTGTCGTCTCGCATCCTCAATTGGATCTGAAGCGGGAGTCCGGCAAGTCAACGGTCGTCGCTTCGTACTCCCTGACGGTACCGAGCGCTTCCTCGTGGACGAAGCGTTCCTGCTGCAGGCGACGGAGGAGCTAGGTGGTGAACTGGCCGATCCACTCAAGACCACGGTTGTGCAAAACCGCCGGTCTATGACGACGTGGGTGGTCCGCAAAGTCGCCTGACCAGCGATCACTCCGCGGCCCGTGCGCGCGGTCGATAGGGGGTGTGAGTAGGTGCTCGGAAGCGTGAGAGCAGAGTGGCTGTTTGCGCTAGGACTGGTGGCACTTCTAGTGTTGGGGACCTGGTGTGGGAGTAGGATTCGGAGTGAATACCGCACACGCCGTGAAATGACGGTCTTGACGGTTGCGGCGGTGTGGGTGCTGTACTCACTCCATTTCGGTCTCACACTGATCGCGGCGGTAGGTTCCACTTGGTTGCTCCCTTTGCCACCACCGCTCTCCGTTGCGGGAGGATTTCTCTTGCTTCTCATCGGAGCCGCCGCGTATATCGCAGCAGCGGTGTCCTTCCGATCCCTGAAGCGGATGTCCGGCATGGATTCGAGTCGCTTGATTACCGGAGGGATCTACCGGTGGAGCCGGAATCCGCAGAACGTGGGCTGGGCTCTCTTCTTGGTAGGGATGGCGTTGCTTCGTACATCGGGCCTGGTGTTGCTGCTGGCGGTTCTGTTCTGGGTCAGTTTTCGAATGTACCTTCCGCTCGAAGAGCAGCTTCTCGAGCGAATCTTCGGCGATGCATACCGAGCGTATCGCTCTAGGACGCACCGGTACTTTGGCCCGCCGAAGCGTCCGGAATAGAGGCGCGATTGCCTGCGTGCCCTAGCAGAGCGGAGAGATGAGTCTAGTCGACCTGTTCTACTCGGTGACGACAGGATCCAAACGCCGACGAGTGCTACTGACGCCGGTCGGGTTCGTCGTCTTCATTGGCACGCTGCTGTTGGTGGTGTTTGGGAGTCTCCTCACGGACCGTGCGGTCGGGCTGCCACCGCTGCTCCCGGGGGCACTGGGCTCTGTTGTCGGAGCGCCCCTTCTTGCGGCGGGTCTGATGGTTTGTGCTTGGTGCGTCACGTTGTTCGGGAGAGCGAGAGGGACGCCCATTCCGTTCAACCCGCCCCCTGCTCTCGTTGAGGCGGGCCCGTATGCTTGGGTGCGCAACCCGATGCTCACCGGCGTCTTTGCCTGCCTGTTTGGGATCGGCTTCCTGCTCCATTCAGTCGCGATGGTCTTTGTATGGACGCCGGTCTTCATACTGGCGAGCGCGATCGAATTGAAGCTGGTGGAGGAGCCGGAGCTCGAGCGTCGGTTCGGGACGAGTTACAGCGAGTACAGGAAGCGCGTACCGATGTTCGTTCCAAGGGCGCCCCGCGAGAGTGGGAAGGGTGCGTCCCCTGGCTAAGGCTGGCAGGTGATGGTCGACGGTCATGCATTACGCTCTGGTGTTCTATCCCGTGGTAGATGGTCGGCTCATCGACAAGCTGAGGCGAAGGTACGACCCCACGGTCGATGTGATCGAGCCGCACGTCACTGTGCTGTTCCCCGTGCCGGACCGTGTAGGAGAGGTAGAGCTGGTTGACCACATTCAGAGCGTTCTGGACGGTCACGGGCCGTTTGAGGTTCGTCTGGGCGGCTTTCGAAAATCGTCCGATCATTGGCTGCTGCTGACGCTCCGAGAAGGAAACCAGACCGTCAAGGAGCTGTACCGCTCGCTCTATTCCGGCATCCTATCCGAGTTCCGAAGAGACGATATCGAATTCGTGCCGCATCTGGGCCTCGGCCTCTTCCTGAAGGAAGGCGCGAGATATGATCCGTGGAGTCCTCGGGAATCCGACTTCGCGGCCGCCGAGTATGAGTCGGCGTTGCAGGAGGCCAAGGCCTTGCGGGTGGATTACAGCACCAACGTGCAGACCCTTCACTTGGTCACGATACCAGGCGAACTAATGGAGTGGATCACCGGACAGAGGCCCAACTTCCCGACGAACGCCCGGGTCGAAGAGGTTCGGCAGTTCCACCTGGGGTCCGGGGACGCCTAACTGCCGCTATCGCCCGTACGCAAATCGCCAGTGCGTCGGGCGCCAGTGGCTTCCGTCTCCCTAGGAGGAGTCGCCTCATGCACCTTCGCCTCCATGGAGAACAGATCCCTGAAGCGCTGTGTGACGTGGTTGCGGCGATCACTGATCACGCGAGGCTGCGCCACGCCGAACTCGCCCACGACGAGTCATCACACATTGTCAGGCTGCCCATTACGCGGTTCCCGTTGACCAAACGGCGCCGGGTCCTGGGTAACGTCCATGATTGGCATAGTCCGATACGGGCCACTGTCACAGTGCGGAACGTGGTCACCTGCGAGCTCGTCGATCACACGACGCCCGATCTGGGAGGCGAGGTGCAGTTGCTTTTCGGCGTTCGTGTGCGGGGCAAGGAGATCTCAGCCTGTTCGGCGGAGGAGGACAGGGGCCAAACCTGTTTCAGCGTGACTGTGGAGGTTGCTGGGCTCGATCTCGAAATCGCGGACGAGATTGGCAGTGGCCCCGAGGGCAGTAGGCACGCGTCGTGAGCGCGATAGATGTAGCCCTCCGATTCGTGGACCGCATCAATGCCCGGGATGTTGACGGCATGGTGGCGTTGATGTCGGAGAGGCACCGCTTCGTGGACTCCGGCGGTGAGGAGCACGTCGGTCGTGAGAGGATGCGGCAGGGCTGGGAGCAATACTTCCGGATGGTACCGGATTATCGAGTCGAGGTGGACGAGTCGTTCGCCGCAGGCTCAATCGTTGTTCTGCTGGGAACGGCGCGGGGAACATATAGTCGCGACGGGACCCTGCGGCCTGAAGACGCGTGGTCGACGCCGGCGGCCTGGCGGGCGGCGATTAGCGGTGGCTGCGTGGAGGAGTGGCGCGTCTACGCGGACAACGAACCGATTCGTCAGCGCATGGCCGACGGCCCGCCGTGAGACGTCTGATTCCCGGGTTCCGGGACTGGCCACGCGAGGTACCGGCCCAACAAGGAACGGAGGTGCCCCATGCGAATGCTCGATGCTGACAGAAAGCACGGTGTTCGCATTCTTCAACTGTACTTGAGCCCTCAGGAGGCGGAGGAGCTCCGCGACGGGCTGACGGATCTACTTCGCGATCCTGAGCGCAACGCCCACCACCACGTGTCAACGGATGACATGTCCCGGGACATCTCGTTCTCGCTCGTGACACCACGCAAGCTGGCCGACATCTCGCGATACACGGCCGTTGAACGCAAGCTTCTGCTGGAGGAGTAGCGGAGAACACATGCTCTGCCAATATCATCCCGGTCGTGCGATGTGGGTCGGCGTCGGACTCGTGGCGCTGGGGCTCTTCGGGTCCGCGTGTGACGCAGGCGACGGCGCGGGGAACTGGGCCGGTATCATCAGCGATAGTGCCGGCGTCACGGTCGTCGCGAATCCCGCCGAGGGGTTGTGGCCGAACGGCGAACACTGGCGCGTCGTGCAGGATCTCCTGATCGGGCAGGCCGAGGGTGATCCCGACTACATGTTCGGTCGCATCGCCGGGATCTGCGTCGGCTCGGATGGGTCGATCTACGTAGTGGACCAGCTCCCGCCGTCGATCCGGGTGTACTCAGAAGACGGCACGTTGCTGCGGACCTTCGGCCGGGGTGGAGCCGGACCCGGCGAGCAGGGTTCCGCCTTGGGCCCGTGCCTTATGGGACCCGGCGATACACTGGCGGTCCCGGACCTCCAGAACTCTCGGGTGAGCCGGTTCGCGCCTAACGGTTCGGTCGTTTCCCTCACAAGCTTCGATATTCGGAGCGGCATTCCGGTTCGCTGGGATGTGTCCGATGACGGCCGCCCCGTGGTGCAGCTGCGATTCCTGGGTATCGTGGGTGAGGCCGCAGCGGGCACCCCCGACGCCGTCGCCGTTCTGGAGCGGGACGGGTCCTTCGGTGATACGCTGCTCCGGTTCCCCTCAGGGACAGGCGTCACCATGACCTCCACCGGTCCCAAGTTCACGCTCGCGGCAGCAGATCCCGTCTGGACGCCGACAGGCGAAGGCGGGATCCTCTATGGCTACAGCGACGAGTACCGTATTACCCGATACGATTCCAATGGTATCCCGCAGCTCGTCCTGACCAAGCCATTCCGCCAGCGACCGGTGACCGAACTCGATCAGCGAGCGATGACTGAGGGGCTCAGGCGCGTATTCCAGGAGTCCCTCATTGAGAATGTCATGGGAACCTTGCTGTTCGCTGAGTTCTACCCGGCGTACTTTCGGATGCGGCTAGGTCCTCGGGGTAGCCTTTGGGTCCAGCAGGTGCTCGACCTCAGCACCCTATCCGAGGACGAGCATTCGCGGCTGAATCTCGTTCCGGAGGATCCAGAGGTCTTTCTCGCCAACCCACGGCTCGCTATTGGCGCACCCGACTGGGACGTGTTCGATCCCCAGGGCCGCTTTCTCGGTGTGGTCACCCTGCCCGCTCGATTCGAGGCGGTGCAATTCGTGGGTGATGCGATCTACGGGATTTGGCGTGATGAGGCGGATGTGGAGTATGTGATGCGGGTGAAGGTGGTGATGGAAGGCCAGGCCTCGCTTTGAGCTGAGCAGCCTTGAGAAGGAGATACCTCCGATGGGTATGCTCATGCACGTTCATCCCCCAGTCGAACCGTTCAACGAGGCGGTTCGAGGTGGTACGGCGGGAGAGAAGATCCAGCGTCGGGGGGCATTTGCTGTTGCCGTTGGATGAGCGCGCTGGCCGCAAGATCATTCGAGCCGACGCGACCCTCAGGACGGTAACCCTCATCAGCGTCGCGGTCGCACTAGTGCTTGGCTCCATCGCGTTCGTGTACGCAGAGTCATTCTTGCGCGACATGAAGGAGTTGGCGCAGGAGTCGCCGAGTCAGGCAGTAGCGAGGGTCGGCCTGGTCCTGAAGGTACTTGCCGTGGGCATGTCCGTGATCCCGGTTGCGGTTGGTGCCTATCTCGGTCGAGTTGCGGTGCTGACGTGGCGGAGTGGAGAGTTCCCACCACCTGGTACGCGAGTTCTCAGGGATACGGCGGTCACCACGGGACCAGGCAGCCGACGTTGGGCGATGGTGGCGCTTATCCTGGCGCTGGTACTCTTGGCGGGCGGCATCTTGATCCCGCTGGTGACATGGAATCTCGTAGAGAGTCTTCTCTACAGTGCTCCCGGTCCCGGTGGCGTCTGACTCGGCTGAAGCACATGCACGGTAGGCGGGCAACATGAGCGCAGGTTCCCAGCTCGATGTCGTCGAGCGCATAGTGGGTGGCCTCATCAGTGCAGCTCTAGGTTTGCTCGCCGGCTTTCTCCTCCACCTGTGGCTGGGCGGCTCCCTGCGTCCGTTTCTGCTGATCGGTGCCGCGCTGGGATTTGTCGCGGGCGCCTGGGCCGGCGAGGCCGCGATCCGCTGGCTCCGGCGGTCCGTTGACCGGCTCGGTTGACCTGACCACCCCCCCAACGCCCATGCGGGTGCTCTACCCCGCTTCACACCCGACGCATCGCTGCGCGTGCCCGCCGGTCGATTGTCAGGTGCTACGGCACTTCGGCTCACGACCGAGTTGATTGCACTGCCCTTGTAGGCCCCTCGCTGGCACGAATGAGGGAGTGACGCAGCTCACTGCCCTTCTCGCAGACATGGACTACGAAGTACGAGTGATTCCTCACCCTGACTCGGTACCGGTCGGTCGGTCCCCTCATACCAGTGCCCCCTGACCGGCCCGGGCAGCTGAGCGTGACGATCGGGGTCAAGCCAAGGGAACGTGAGGTCGCTCGAGGCATTGGAGAGGCGGGCTGAGGGGGGGCCGCCGCCGTTGGAAATCAGACGTGATACTCGGAGCCTTCCAAAGGAGACAGCCATGCTAGGGTTTACGTTGCGCGCCCCGCATTTCTGCGGTGCCGCCTTCTTGTTCTGCGGCGTGTTGGCAGGTCCGGTACAGGCCCAAACGGAGTACGAGGGCCAGGTTCGATTTCAGCTCGATCTCGTCAAGGCATTTGCGCAGACGGTCGGATACGACCAGACCCACGACTACCACATCGGCGCGCTGAACGACAGCGACAGCGATTCTTTTACGGTCACACTCCGTGAAGGCTGGGATTACCGAATTGTGAGCTTCTGTGACGAGGATTGCTCAGACATCGATCTGTACCTCGAGGATGAGAACGACAACGAGATCGACTCCGATGTCGAGATAGACGACGTGCCAATCATCGAATCGCGTCCTCGCTGGACTGGCAGGTTCACGATTCGCGTGCGCATGTACGAATGTTCAGCGGAACCTTGCTATTTCGGCGTAGGCGTGTTCGGAACGGAGCGTTAGCCAGTAGCTCACCCAAGAGGTCTGAATGTGACGCTGGCTAGGAACTCGACGGCCAGCTGACTGGAGATGCCCGGCTATGCACGCAGGCGGCTGGGGCCGGGCGGCAGTTAGACAAGGAATACGGCGCTCTGCATAGCAAGTTCGGTCCAGCCCGGAGAGGCCGTCGTGCGCACGATAGGCGACTTGGGCAGCGGGTGCTACGCGAGATCGTCAGACCGCGACTGCTACAGGCGGACAGCTTCTTGATCGGCTCCGAACCAGAACTGGACGCCAGAACCGTGTGGTAGGAAGCCGTCGGGATGCATGAACTGTCAGACAAACAGATCGCCGCAATCGACCATGCGCTTGCCGAGAATCGGGTGAGCAATACCTGCTTGTCGTGCGGTGACAGGCAGATGGAGACAACAGACTACCTGCATGGCCTACCGTTACAATCTGATGGCGCGGCTCCTGTTGCGCAGCCTTCGGGGCAGGTGACGGTGTGTGCGGTGCGTGTGTGCAGACATTGCGGGCACGTTCAGCACTATTGGCTGGCGCCCCTCGGGCTCGACTCGGTGCCTTGATCGAGGCGAGTGCGTGCGCCACTTTCGCCGCACCACGGCAGTACGAAGCGGTTTGTGCCGGCGGCGGAATAGGGCTACGATGAAATACGTAGCCGCCGGCCGGGCGGTCAAGCTGGCAGGCATGTGCTAATCACTGGTCGCGTCTGCAAGGTGATGTACCAAGTTCGTGACGACCGCGTCGTCGAGATCGAATCCGCTCCGCCGCCGGACACCGGCGCGCCTCTGCCGGCTGTGGTCAGCGATGAATGGCACGTCCTCCTGGCCTACATCGTGTCGGAACCTGACCCGGACTGGGACGGATCGTACGTGGAGGTCGTCTCTCCCGGTACTCCGAATGAGCTGGTTGCCGTCGTTCGCTTTGAGAGGCCGTGTTGTCATCTGTTCGGTCCGCCGAACGACGAAGCTCTGCACGGTCACCCGCTAGCGTCGCGCGGACTCAGGCACTACTCCGTATCCGAAGTCATCAATTCGTCGTGGGTCCACTCCCTCGAGCGCATGAACTCCGTGCACCCTCAGCACCGGCCGGAGCGGTTCGGGTCGTATCGCCACTACATCTTCGCGTTCCACGACTCCACCTTCGAATGCGTGGCAGAGGGGTTCGAGGTAAAGCTTCACAGAGGCTCCCTGAAGTCTGCTGTTAGGCTCATGTCTCAGATGCTCGATGGAGATATGGAAGAAGGACCATCGGCGTAATGGCGCTGGACCGGACGAAGTACAAGTGGTTCTATGATCATATCCACAGCCGCTACTACAACATCCTCATCAAATGGCTTTTCCTGCCTTTCGGGGGCGAAACGAGGTGTCGAGGAGAGCTGCTAGCGCCCGTTCGTTTTCTACCCGATGAGAGAATCCTCGACATGTGCTGTGGTACGGGCGGTGCCACGTATTCGATCACTAAGCAGGCGGCCAAGGGAAGCCGCATAGTCGGCATCGATCTCTCGTCGGGGCAAATCCGCGTGGCCAGGAGGCGCTCGGAACTCGGCGAGGTCCAGCTCTTGGAGGGGGATGCTGGGTGCACAGCGTTTCGGGATCGTGCTTTTGACAAGGTCTTCATCACGCACGCACTTCACGAAATGCCCCGCACCGGCCGAAAAGCCGTGTTGGCAGAGGCACGGCGAACTCTAAGAGACAACGGAACGGTGATCGTCCTGGAGCTAGACAACCCGGGCAACGTACTCGTTCGCTTGTTGATGGGGTTCTGGTTCTTCTATTGGCTCCCCTTCAACTTTGAGACACCTACACGACGAGACATGCTCGAGCATGGACTCGTCACGGAGCTCGGGGAGGCAGGTTTCGCGCACATCACGAAGACGTCGAAGTACCGCGGGGTCTTCCAGGTCTTGCAGGGTGTCAAGTGACTCAACGGCGGCGAGCAGGCCGGTGAAACCGATGGAGGTTCCCCCCTTTCGGAAACACGATCGCTACGAGGCGAGCAGCTCCCGCGCCTGCAACTTCAGGCCTCCGGCTGGCGAACTAACATTTTTCACTGAAGTTTGATCTATGGCCCGGGCCGGCAGCTGGCCGCGTTGACATCCGGCGCCAGGGACGGTTCGGGAGCGGAATAGGCACTTAAGGGATCAGGCAACAGGAGCAAATCATGGATGCCGCGGGTGGACCCGCCCCGGAGCTGTCTGCCGAGGACAGACAGATGCTTCTTCAGCTCGCCCGGCAGACGCTCAATGATTACCTCCGCGAAGGCGAGCTTCCCCACTGGCAGACCGACTCACCGGCGCTGCTCCAGCCGTGCGCGGCGTTCGTGACCCTGCGGCGGCGGGACTCGGGTCAGCTGCGGGGCTGCCGGGGCGAGTGCGTCGCCCGCCGGCCGCTCGTGGAATCGGTGGTCCATATGGCGATTGCCTCCGCCACCGACGACCCACGCTTCCCGCCGATGACGATTGACGAGGTACCGCATGTGCACATCGAGATCAGTGTGCTCACGCCGTTGAAGCCGATCGAGCCGGAGCAAGTCGTGGTCGGTCAGCACGGGTTGATGATCGTCAGAGGCCGCCACGCGGGACTGCTGCTGCCGGAGGTGCCGGTAGCGTTTGGGTGGGACCGGGAGGGGTTCCTGCAGGGACTGTGTAGGAAGGCGGGACTGCCGCTGGACGCCTGGCAGGCTACGGATGTGCAACTCTATGGCTTCGAGGCCGAGGCGTGGGGCGAGGAACAACCTCGGTGAACGAATCCACCAGCATGGGTCGCCTGGCCGACGGCAGCCTGCCGGCGAGCCCGGCAGACCTCTTCAGTCGCTTGCAGGCTCTTGGGATTCAGACGCGGACGGTCGACCACCCGCCGGTTTTCACTGTTGCAGAAGCGAAAGCGCTGCGCGGCGAACTCCCCGGATGTCACACCAAGAACCTGTTCTTGCGGGACAAGAAAGGGGTGATGTGGCTGGTCGTGTGCCTGGAAGATCGCGTGGTCGACCTCAAAGCTCTCGCTGCGCGCCTCGGTTCAGGTCGGCTCTCCTTCGGAAGCGCAGATCGGTTGATGAAGTACCTGGGCGTCATCCCCGGCGCGGTCACGCCCTTCGCGATCATCAATGACAGGGAGCACGCCGTGCGTGTGGCCATCGACCGGGCGGTCCTGGAGCGGGAACCTCTGAACTTCCATCCGTTGGACAACGCGATGACGACTTCCATAGGGGCCGCGGAGCTGGTGCGCTTTCTCGAGGCGGAGGGACACGCCGCCAAGCTGGTGGATTTCTCGTAGGCAGCGGAGTGCCGCCGTTGGAGC
>WVYX01000191.1 GCA_011772755.1 Gemmatimonadales bacterium | reverse complement strand
CGATCATCGTCCCCACCATGTCCCCCATGCAGTTGATGGTCGTGCTGCCCATGTCGATCAAGCGGTAGATGCCGCCCACGATGGCGGCGATCTCGAGCGGCAGCTGGAACGCCTCGACGAAGATGAGCGCAATGACGAGGCCGCCGCCTGGGATACCGCCGGAACCGGTCGTGAGCACCAGCCCGATGAGGAGCATCGAGACCTGGGATGCCAGGGTGAACTCCACGCCCGCTGCCTGCGCCGTGAACAGCAGCACGCCCGCCAGCATGATGGCCGTACCGTCCTTGTTGAGCTGGGCCCCCAGCGGAAGCGTGAACGNNGCACGTCGCGACAGTGGTGGCGTAGAGTGGTCCGGTCTTCTTCAGGAAACCAGCCGGGGAGTACCGGGTGAAAACGACCAGCAGCGTGAGATATACCACTACCATTACGGCCTGCGCGCCCCAGATCCCACCGAGGAATACGGCCAGCGGTCCGAAGATCACCGAGCCGTACTGACCCACCGTACTGGCCGTCAGGGCCCCGATGCCGATCGGGCCGAAGTACATGATCATCCCCACCAGCTTGCGAAACACCTCGGCCAGCAGCGCATATGCCTTTTGCAGCGTCTGCCGGGAGACCCCGGGCAGGAACAGCGTGGCAACCCCGAGGAAGAGCGCGAACACCACGATCTGTGCGACGTTGCCGGTGGCGAACGCCTCGAACACGTTCGACGGGACGAGGCCCAAGAACACGTCCGTGACGCTGGGCACCTCGCCGAGCGTGGCGTCCACCTCCTCGGTGAGCTGCCATCCCGCTCCCGGCTCGAGCAGGTGCATGACGGTCAGACCCAGGGTCAGCGCCAGCACCGTGGTCGCCAGGTAGTAGACCAGGATCTTGCCGCCGAGCCGGCCCAGTGCACGCACGTCGCTGAGGCTTGTGAGCCCTGCCAGGAGGTTGAAGAAGACCAACGGGATCACCGTCATCATGAGGAGGCTGATGAACAGATCTCCCAGGGGCTGCAGCACCGTCGCCCGCTCGCCGGCGACGATTCCCACCCCCACCCCCCCANNCACCCCCACCCCCACCGCCATGTACAGGAGGATCTTCGCCCCCAGCGACAGCCGTCGGTACCGCTGGTACAAGCTCAATGCCGGAATCCGAGGTGGTCCAGGGTCCGGGACAGCAGCAGCTGGTAGTACGACTCGTGGTTGTCCCGCGTCACCGGAACGTACTCATCCACCTGCGCAGGGTTGCCTTCGAGAATCTCCCCGTTGGGCCTGACGGTATGCCCGATCGACCACATGAACCTCACGACCGGCTCCCCGCTTATCGGGAAGTGCAACACCTCCTCCCACTCCCAGGTGTTGCTGTAGCCGCCGGCCGGCATGCCCAGCGTGTAGCCCAGCGCGTTGTCCACCACGATCGACGCGAACTGATCCAGATGCGAGCCGCCGTACGGACTGAGCCAGCATACGAGCGGTCCGCGGAAGTGCACCTCGGCGGGCTCGATGATCCCGTCGGAGTACTTGGGCAGATGGGCCAACTTGAAGGGGACGTTGTTCGTATACCGCTGGCCGGCGCGGATCGCCGCCGTCACATCGTCCTCCAGCCAGGCCATCAGCCAGGTGCCGTCGTCGATCTCACCCGGACGCGGACTCGAGGGCCCCGATCGCTCGAACCGCTGCCGCCGCTGCTCGATGAATGCGCCGGTCACGTCGCTGATGCGCAAGTTTCCGAACGTCGTCTTGAAGGGCTTGGGGCTCAGGCGCCGCACGGCGTAGGCGCCGAGCGAACCCCCGCGGCTCCGCGTCGCATCCACGATCACGGCGTGGTCCAGCAGCTCGTGTGCGGCGGCATAGTCCATCAGCCGGTCCACGTCGTCAACCAGGCTCTCCCTGAACCCGTGCCACCGGAGCAGGAGGAGCGGCTGCTCCCCCGAGCGGTACAGGTCGAAAGTGCTGGTAGCGAACACCGGACTGAAGCCGGCGTAGTCGCGCGCCCCGTGACCGGCCCACTCGATTTCCTCCGGCGGCAAGTACGGCAGGGTCAACGAGTAGCGCTCTCCGTTGAGCCCCTGGAGTTCCAGCTCGAGACCGTCGCGGTGGAATTGCGGCGGGAACTGATAGCTCCTCTGGGACGCCCAGGTGGCGAGCTGCCACCAGAAACCGTTGACCGACGAGTAGCGATGATACGGCTCGATGGCGTCCACGTAATCCCCAAGTGAGCGACCGTTGATGGCGACGAGCAAGTCCCCCACCTCGGGCACACGCCCCGGCGAGAGCGCGGCGATATTCCGGCCCACGTCACTGACGAACAGGAAGTAGCTGCCCTCCGTACCGTAGTCCGTAGCAAACCGAATGGGGGCCTGTCGCACGGAGGTCCCTGGTGCCGGATAGTTCTCCTGAGATACCCCCACGGTGTCGCCGGGTGTGATCCCTCCCTCGACGAGGCTGATGCGGAGATGGCGGTCCTTGCGGGCGTTGCTGATCTTCGCCAGCGCGTAGTAGAGCTCTTCCTCGGTATCCGCGGCGATCAACTCATCCCGATACCGCAGCATCGCCCCTTCCACGTCGAGACC
>WVYX01000014.1 GCA_011772755.1 Gemmatimonadales bacterium | reverse complement strand
GCGCACCGCGCTGGCGAGGAATTCGCTGTCAGCGGGTGGCTGCGGTTCACTCGGACCGCTGCAAGCACTCGTTCCAACGAGCGCCACTAGGCTCAGGGTCAGTCGCACGGGCGTCTTCCCCATCAATCCCGTTCTAGTGCGTCGGAGCCGGGCACGACGCGACCTAGGGGGTGTCTTGCTTCGCTATTCCGTGGTGGTCACCTTCGATGCCAGCTGGAATCGGCCCGGTTCCCGACCGGCGTGCGCCGCCAGTGCAAGCGTGATCATCTGCACAGGGAGAATCTCCACAATCGGTCGAACACGTTCCGGCACCTCTGGCAGAACACATGGAGCAAACGCCGCGCCTTCGACGACAAGCTCTGCCCTTCCTCCCTTGGCGCGAATGTCTTCAGACAACCGCCGATTTAGGTCCCGAGTCCTGGTGTCGCCAGCAAAGACGAGGACAAAGGTCTCTTCGCCTAGCATCTCGAACGGTCCATGGCGAAACGCGGCGCTACTCATTCCCTCGGCCTGAAAGTGATCTGACTCCTTCACGATCAGTGCGCCGGTTCCGACCGTGGCCAGAGAAGATCCCCGCCCAACTAGGAAAAGGTGACGGATCCCCTCTAGCAACTGGGTCAGGTCCTGGACGTGGTCCGTCCAGTTTGTCAGATAGGATTGGACTGCACGAATCGCCCGCTTCANNCACGATACGGAGGACTCCTCTCCCGCTTGTGTCATGATGGTTGCATCCGCTTGTTCCGCGAGCGGACTGCCCGGCGTGTTGGTGATTGCAATTATCGAGGATCTGCCACGATTCGCTTCCAGAAGGCGAATGGCCTCCGCACTCTGTCCCGACTGCGAAACAGCTACGACCAGGTTCTCGCCATTCAACAGCCGCTGCTGGTAGTGAACCAGCTCCGAGGTCTCAGCCATGACCGAGGTCAGGCCGTGGTCGATGAGCCCAAGATGTAGTGGATGGAGTGCGTGGAACGATGCCCCCATGCCGGTCAGGACCACCGTCTTGAATCGCCCCTCGTGAAGACATCGTTTCGGTTGGGTCAGAGTCTGGGGGTCCTCCAAGCCCGCAAGCGTTCGCTCGAGCGCCCGTGGCTGATCGAGAATGTCCCGAAGATATTCGCCTTCGAGCACGGAGAACTCAGTCGGCACCGTTGCCTCCGGCGGAAGCACAATGGTGATACCAGGCCCTGGCTGCGCCAATTAGATTGGCATCGTCGCCGAGCGAAGCCAAGACCAACTCTGTGCTCTCGTACGGAACGAGGCGGCAGCTATCGGCAAGTACGGTACGGATCGCGGGCAGGAACAGGTCAGCGCTTTTCATCACGCCGCCGCCCAGAGCAATGACGTCCGGAACGAACATCGTCACCAAGTTGGCCAGGCCTAGGCCGAGGTATCGCGCTGCACGCTCGACCGAGCGTTGCGCCCATCCATCACCCTCGCGGGCTAGATGGCAGATCCGTCTTGCGCTGAGTTCTGCACGATACGGGTAGTCCGCTGGTGCATTCCTCTCGATCCAACGCACCATAGCGGGACCTGCGGCGAGGGATTCCCAACATCCGCGGGAACCGCAGGTGCAGCTCGTGTCAGATGAGGCGTCGATGACGTGGTGCCCCATTTCGGGATGCGAATGGTTCACTCCGCGATAGATCTTCCCGTCGAGAATGAGGCCGGCGCCAATACCAGTGCCCACCGTGACGTACAGCAGTCGTGACTTGTGCTTCCCGCAGCCCCAACTGGCTTCGCCCAAGGCGGCGGCGTCGGCGTCATTCTCGATGACAGCCGACACGCCAAAGTTCCTTTCTAGATCCTCAGCCGGGTTCCGTCCTTCCCAATGGGGAAAGAAGTTGACATTGCCGAACGCCCCGGTGAGTGGATCTACCGGTCCCGTCGACCCGATGCCAATCCCGTGCAGCCGCTCTCCAACCCCGTCCACAGCCGTTCTCAACATCCAGGCAATGCGCTCGATCACCGGCTCATACGGACCACCCCCCCGGGTTGGCGATTCGAGACGAATTAGCAGTCTGCCCTCGGAATTCACGATGCCAACCGCAATCTTCGTCCCTCCAATATCGACCGCGCCTATCATGTATCTCCCGGCTGCGATTGCTGCTTCCATTCCACAATCGTGCCTTCGTAGGTACCGAGCTGCATCGTCCGACTCGATCCGTTCATCTCCAGAGGCGCAGATCCTTGCTCCGTGATTCCAGCAACGGAGCTTGCACTCAACCTTGTGGATACCGTCACACGCCTAGCGCGTCAGCGTGTGCTCAGCGGACCACCCTCTGCGCGTTCCACGCCTCGGCGGTCAGCGTCACGCGCGCCGGCGCCGGGCCGTGCAGAAACTCCGCCGTCAGCGTCCGGCTCTCGCCCGGGAGCAGCGGCAGGTAGTTGTCGCTCCAGAAGACGGGCAGCACCTCCTGTCCAGCATCGGCGTCCTCGACCCTCACGTGGACCTGGAAGGCCAGCGAGGAGCCGGTGTTCCGGACGCGGACCCGCACCGCACCGTCGGGTCCGGCTGGCTCCAGATCGAGGGCCAGGGTCGTCTCGGGCAGATCGGCCAGCGCTGTCAGGTCGGCGTGGGTCTCAGTCGGCGTGTAGTACCACCGCGTGTTCTCCCAGTCCAGCACGTCCTCCTGCGTCGAGAGCCAGTAGAAGTTGGAGCTGACCAGCTCCTCGGCGGCGTCGGTCACCTCCAGCACGAGGAAGTGGGTCCGCGACAGCCCCTCCGGCCTGGGGAGCGTCAGCGCGCGGACCACAGTGTCCGCGGGAAGGTCGATCTGCACCTCGCCCGCGAAGGCCTCGCTCAGATCCAGGTTCAGCAGGCGTGCCGTCACCGTCAGGCCCTCGTGAGGGTGCTGCTCGTCGTTCACCACGGCGACCGACCGGTCGTCGTAGGAGAACTGGACGTGGACCGGCTCGCAGGCCTTCTTGGTTCCGTAGTAGCCGCCGCCGGGGCGCAGGTAGTGATCGTACAGGTGCCAGATCAGCGATGGCCAGGCGTCGTTCAGCATCCACTGGATGACGCCGGTGGAGCGGTACTTGTTGCGGCCGTAGGCCTCGAACATGGCCCGCTGCCCCTCGTAGGCCAGCGCCTGCGCCTTGCGGGCATAGTCCTCCACATTCGTTGCCGGCCCGTAGCGGGCCTCGAGCGCCTCCGTGAAGCGCGAGAGATCCCTGAATTGGCCGCCTCCGGCGTGGAACATCCAGTATTCGTTGATGGGCCAGAGACGATCGGCGGGGAGCATGCGCTCCAGGCTCTCGAGAGGCGGGACCGCGGCCCCCGGCCCGATCTCGGTGGCGAAGCCGAAGGCGCCGCCGCGCTCCGTGTCGGTGAGCCAGTAGGACGGAGGCACGTACGCGTAGGGCCCCCGCATCTTGACGCCGCTGGGGCCGCTCACGGGGCCGGGGGTATCGGTGGCGTTCGACACGATGGGCTTGGACCACTCCAGCTCGGCCAGCACGTCCAGGTACGCCTGCTCGACGTCCGCGGGGGGCGGGTGGTCGCTTCCGTTCAGCCACATGAGCACGCTGGGATGGTTGCGGAGCCGCAGCGCCTGATCGCGCAGCGAGGCGGGCCCCACGCGGTAGTCCTCGTCGTCCCACTCCGCCCACCGCTCCCAATGACTGCAACAGCACCAGCCAGGCATGACGAGGATGCCGTACTCGTCGGCGAGGTCGTAGAAGAGATCGGTCTCGAGCTTGCCCTCGAGCCGAATCGTGTTGAGTCCCATCTCCCGGGTGTAGCGCAACTGGGCCTCAAGGCGCTCGCGGGGGGCGGGGCGGAGCATCATGTCCGGGGCCCACCCTCCGCCGCGCACGAGGATGGGCCGCCCGTTGACGCGGAAGAGTCGGTGGCCGTCCTCCGTCAGTTCGGAGCTCATCTCCTGTATGCCGAAGCGCACGACCTGGCGGTCCGACTGGGATCCTCCGACGTCCGCGTCGAGCGCGAGCGTGTACAGCTCCTGCGTTCCCATCCGGTAGGGCCACCAGACGCGCGGATTCGCGATCCGGAGCGCCGGGTGCTCCTCGGCCGTGAAGCGGAGCGTGCGATGCTCGCCGGCAGCCAGCGTGACGGCGGCCTCGAAGCGGCGCTCCTCGATCGCGCCGCGGACCACGCCTTCGACCGGAGCGTCGGTGGTGTTACGGACCTCCACGCTCACGCTCAGCGTCGCTTCGTCCAGCGACGGCAGCTCCAGCTCCGAGACCACGTGGGGATGGCTCAGCTCGAGCGGGCCGCTGTCGGTGAGGTAGACCTCACCCCACAGGCCCATGTCCTTGTCCGCCGGCATGGGGTTCCAGTCCACCCAGGTGAAGGCCAGGTCGCGAGGTTCCGGGGCGAAGACCTCGACGGCGATCGCGTTGGCCTCGCCGGCCCTGAGCAGCGACGTGACGTTGAACGCATAGCGCCGGTATGCCCCGGCGACCTGGCTGCTGTCCGCGATCCGTGTGCCGTTGACCCAGACGTTGGCCCGGAAGTTGATCCCGTCGAAATGCAGCCGCACGCTGCGCCCGTCCAGCCGTGCCGGCAGCGTGAACTCCCTGCGGTACCACCACGACCGGCGGAACGGGCTGTCCTCCGGCATGGGGCGCATCGCGAAGTTTTGACCGATCGGGTACGTGGTGCCCGGAATGTCACGCAGGTTCATCCCGAAGTACGGGTCCTCGTACACGCCGTTCTCCACCAGCGCTCCGACCACCGTGTTGGGCACCGAAATGCGGTGCCAGCTGGCAGTGTTCAGGCCGGGCCGGGAGATCACCTCGCCCCTCAAGTCCAGCTCCACCGAGGAACGGAGTGTCCAACCGGTCGAGAGGAGGAGCCGGTCGCTGGCGGCGCTGCCGCCGGATGCCAGGCTCATCCAGGTCGCAACGAACAGGACGATGGTGCCCATGGGGACCTCCTTCGCGTCGCGATAGGAATTTCCTTGCTGGCTGCTAACGATGCCGTCCCGAGATGGAGCTGTCCAGCGGCGCGCGTGAGCTTTGCGACGTCGCGGTGGTCAACTCGAACGTCCAAAGAGGACGGAGCCCCCCCTTGAGAACATCACACGCAAGTCGTTGTTGCCATATCATGATGATGATGATGAGATTGAATTGATGCGAGATGGCGGCAAACTGGAATTGTCTGTTTGCCTGAAGATCTTTCGCGTCATTCAGGAAATTCGCTGCCGGTGACACGATACGGCTGAGAGTGATCGGGACGGGAATCATCGGGTTCCACAATATCCGGTCGGCGATCCGGAACCTGCCTGACGGTGAATGACAAGAACAAGCCCACCTACGGGACGCATGGCACGGTGGCTCGCACTTGGTGTTCTCGGGTGCATTGCCGCACCCGCGTGCAGCGACGCGTTCGGCATCGATGACGTTCTCGGCATCTGGAACACCCAATCAATCAACGGCTATTCGGTTCCGGGAACCGTGGTATACGAGGGCGACAGCTACGATACCCAGTACGTAGACTGGGCATTCTACGACGGAGGGCGATGCACACTCACCCAACGAGTCGATGGCGTCACCGACACTTATGATGAGTGCGACTACACCGTGAACTTGGAGCAAGAGACGGTTAGCATTGTCTTGCTGTCTGAAATGTGGGACGGTAGCGTAGAAGAAGACAGTATGACGCTCACCGACCCACAGGATGTAGTCTGGATACTCCGCAAACAGTGAGTACCGGGATGCAGTCCACGCCCACCGCCGCTGTCGCCATCCCCGTAGCTGCTCCGCTCGCCGGCGTGACGGCCACCGCCCGAACCTCCGATACTGAAGGGGCCTCCTTGCTGTTCCAATACCGGTTCCAGAACCCCGACCTGTCCGAAGAGGAGCGCGTCACCGAGGTCATCGGCCGCATGGCGCTCGAGGAGAAGATCGGAGCTTTGGGTTGGCGCCCGGGTGTGCCGCGGCTCGGCGTGATTGGGTCGTTCCACATCGAGGGCTACCACGGCGTGGCCCAGGGCGGGCCGAGCAACTGGGGCCGCGAGCGTTCTGGAACGGCGGAAACAGAAAGCAATCATCCGCGCCGAGCTTGAACGGAGCATCGACAGAACTGGCTGAAGACCGATTCACTAATGCCTCGGTTGCTCTCCCTCAGACGAACATGCACTGTCGTGTTGCTGGCGCAGTTCGTGCCCGCTACCGTCGTGTGGGCGCAAGTATCGGGGCTTCTCGTCTTGCCTCGTCTCGACGGGCCTATCCAGCTCGACGGGTTGAGCGACGAACCGGCCTGGGAGGCCGTCGAGCCCTGGCTGCCCACGCAGTACGAACCGGACAACGGCGCGCCACCGACCGAGCGCACCGAATTCCTGGTGGCCTACGACGACCATTACCTCTACTTCGCGCTGCGCGGGTACGATGGGGATAGCACCGGCATTCGCTCCAACACCCTCTATCGCGACCGTCTCAGCGGGGACGACCACTTCGAGATTCTCCTCGACACCTTCAACGACAACGAGACGGCCGTCCTCTTCACAACCACGCCGGGGGGAAACCGCATAGACGCGGCCATCGCCAACGATGCCAGCGGCGGGGGCATCGCCTCGGGAGGATGGTATAACGGGGATTTCAATACGTACTGGGATGTCGAGACGGTCGTCAATCAGGACGGCTGGTTTGCCGAGATGCGAGTGCCGTTCACCAGTCTTCGCTTTCAAGACGAAGACGGGCAGGTCGTGATGGGCATAATCTTGCAGCGTAAGGTGGCGCGCAAGACAGAGCGCCTTGTCTTTCCGTCCGTACCCCCCATTGTCAACTGGGCGTTTCTCAAGCCTTCGCTAGCTCAGAAGATCGTTCTCGAAGGCATTCGCCCGCGTAGGCCGTTGTACGTGACGCCGTACGGCCTCAGCGGGCTCGGGCAATCGTTCCCGCTGAACGACGCCGCGACCGGTTACCCCCGCGAAGACGACCTCAGAGGCGAGGCCGGCGTGGATCTCAAGTACGGCCTCACGAACAATCTGACGCTGGATCTGACCGTCAACACCGACTTCGCGCAGGTCGAAGCCGACGATCAACAGATCAACCTCACGCGCTTCTCGCTCTTCTTTCCCGAGAAGCGGCAGTTCTTCCAGGAACGGGCGGGCATCTTCGACTTCAGCACGGGCGGATTGAGCCGCCTGTTCCACAGTCGCCGCATCGGCCTGACCGAAGATGGGCAGCCGGTTCGCATACTCGGCGGTGCACGCCTGGTAGGCCGCTGGGGCCAGTGGGACCTCGGCTTCCTCGACATGCAGACCGCCGACAGCGATTCCCTCCCGTCCGAGAACTTCGGCGTGCTTCGCCTGCGGCGTCAGGTGTTCAACGCCTATTCGTATGCCGGCGCCATGGTCACCAGCCGCGTCGGTGCGGATGGCAGCCATAATGTGGCCTATGGACTCGACGGCGTCGTTCGCCTGGGCGGAGACGACTACCTGACCCTACAGTGGGCACAAACCTTCGACGACGAACGGATTGACGACGGCAGCTTCGACTTCGTCAACCGCGGGCGATTCACCGTTGAGATAGAGCGACGACGACGGCGCGGCTGGGGCTACGCCGCCGTCGTAGCCTGGGCTGGGCCCACGTACGATCCCGGCATTGGCTTCACGCAGCGCAACGATTTCACGCTGCTCGACCACACGGTATCCCACACCTGGCTGCCTGGTGAAGCGTCGTCGCTGATCTGGCATACGCTGGGGCTGGCTGGCTTCGCCTTCGTGCGCAACGGGGATCGTTCCATCGAGTCGGCCGAGGTGGGACCGGAGTGGGAGTTCGCGGCCAAGTCGGGCGCGGGCGGTAGCCTCGAGGCAAAGGTCCTGTTCGAAGACCTGGTTGTTCCGTTCGAGCTCTCCGAGGAAGCCGTGGTACCCGTCGGCAGCTACACGTTCTTCCAGCTGGCCGCGTCGTACCACGTCTCGCACACCAGGCTCTTTCAACTGCGCCCGCGCATCGAGGTCGGCACGTTCTTCGACGGGTGGCAGGCGACAGCGCGGGTGTCTCCGATCTGGTACATCTCACCGCACCTGGAGTTCTCGGGTTCCTACTTGTTCAACAGGATCCGCTTTCCGGATCGCGATCAGCACTTCGACTCGCATTTGGCGCGACTCCGGATTGGCACGGCGCTCAACACCAAGGTGTCCGCCAACGCGTTCATCCAGTTCAACAGCGCCGCCAATGCGGTGTCGGCCAATGTTCGGTTTCGCGTCAACTTCCGCGAAGGCAACGATTTCTGGATCGTCTATAATGAGGACCTGAATACCGACCGAGACCGACTCACGGCGCTGCCCCTCGCTGATACCCGGACGATCCTGGTCAAATACACCCACACATTTCATTCATGATTGTTGACATGACACAGTCCATGGGCGTATGAAGGAGATCACAAGGGCACATCACCAATGCGATGCCGTTGCTTGGCCGGGCGATCTCCACCCTGGCGAGACACTGGAGTCCGTGGGTGCCCCTTCTTTGTGCGGCTCGACGAATGGTGGCAACTTCAATGTGGAACGCCGAGCGGACGGACCAAGGCTTGAACTTCACCGCCAGGCCACGGGTGGTGCGCGTGACCTTGGCGAAGTACTGAGCCCCTCGAGCCACGACAGCGCTCGAGCGGCGGTAGGCACGGACCGTGATGATCTGGTGGCTCGGTCCCCACAGGAACATGATGATGGCACACTGGAATCGTCCGTGTACCTGAGGGTCTTTCAGGTCATTCAATCCGCAGCAGGCAGGTATTCTCCCTGAAAGGTGGGCATTCACTATGCGACGGGAAAAGAAGTCTTCGAGAAGGGGATTCCTGAAGGAGCTTGCCCAGGGATCATTGACCCTTGGAGCGTTGCCCTACATCGCAACACGGAGACCTTCACAGGAAAGGGTGATCCTGGAGCGAGAACCTCACCCGTATCGAAACAGGAAATTCGCTGCAAACGATACGATACGGTTAGGAGTGATCGGAACGGGGATCATCGGCTTCTACAACATCAGGTCGGCGTTGACCGTTCCGGGAGTCGAATTGGCTGCTGTGTGTGATCTGTATGATGGCAGGCTGACGCGGGCAAAGGAGGTCTTCGGTCAGGAGATCACTGCAACCAGAGATTATCGTGAGATCTTGGGCAGGGATGACATCGATGTGGTTCTGATTGCCACGCCGGATCACTGGCATGACGTCATCAGCATCGATGCTATGAGGGCGGGGAAGGCCGTCTACTGCGAAAAGCCCATGGTGCAGGAGGTGGCTGAAGGGCATCGGGTGATAGCGGCCGAGAGACGGCATAACGCGAAATTCCAGGTCGGCAGTCAGGGTGTCAGTTCCATTGTCATGAAGAAGGCACAGGAGCTGTACCGAGCCGGCGCAATAGGGGATCTGATCGTCGTGGAAGCGGTGAATGACCGGCATTCATCCCTGGGCGCCTGGCAGTATTCCATTCCCCCTGATGCGTCACCGCAAACGGTCGATTTTGACCGGTTCCTTGGAGACACCCCAAGAGTGCCGTTCGATCCGGTTCGGTTTTTCCGGTGGCGCAACTACCGGGCGTATGGAACCGGCATTGCAGGGGATCTGTTCGTGCACCTGTTCTCTTGGCTGCATTGGGTTATCAGCTCCGACGGACCGACGAAGATCTATGGTTCCGGTGGATTGCGTTATTGGGAAGACGGCAGAGACGTGCCGGATGTCTTGACCTGTGTCGTGGACTATCCCGAGGCAGCAACCCATCCGCCCTTCAATTTGCAGATCCGGGTCAATTTCGTGGCCGGAGGTGCGAGGGGGAGTTCACTGACGCTGGTCGGTTCGGAGGGGACACTGGGGCTTGCAGGGGATTCGGTGACGCTGAGCCGCACGCCATTTCCAGCCAAACCGGGATATGGGGGGTATGACTCCTTCTCGACGTTCCCGAAGGACGTACAGGATGAATTCGCGAGACAGTATCGTCTCAAATACTACGATGTGCCCCCCAGCATCAGGGAACCCAGTGAAGTCATCTATACTGCACCGGAGAGATATGATGACCGTGATGATCACTGGGCCAATCTGATCGCTGCGGTTCGGGATGGGAAAACCATCGTAGAAGACGCCACGTACGGACTGAGAGCAGCTGGACCTTCGCTGGCAGCCAATGAGAGCTATTTCAACAACAGGATAATCACCTGGGATCATCAGAAGCTGGAGTATAGCTGAGCCTTGTAGCCACCCCCGGTTTCTTGCACAAGGGGGTCGCTTGATCAGGCCGCCTGCTTCGTGAGGTCTCGGCGGCGGTCGGGGGCGTGTGACCGTGCCGTTCGATGCCCTGGTCATTCAGATGTTTGTGCTGCTTTGACCTGTCGTAGTCGGGACGGTGAGAATTGCCGCGGTGACAAGTACTATGTTCGCCTCCAGGAACTCGTCTTCCTTCTGAAGGAAAGGGGGTACCGTTTGCGGCGTATCGAGCAGCTACTGGAGGGATCAGCGTGACGACTCCCACGGTTCATAGGATTGATGCTTGGTGTTCGATCATCGTCGGCCTGGCGGTGCTCACTTCCGTTGCCTGCCGTTCGGGAGTGCCGGACCGGAGCGCGCACCAGGGGTTAGTGAGTCATGTCGACTCGAGCACGGTGCACCTCCGCGTCAATCTGCTGGGCTACCTCGAGGATGACAGCAAGGTCGCCGTGGCCTTCTCCCATCGAACGGTTGAGGCCGAGTTTCAGCTGGTGGATGGTGCGACGGGAGGCGTGGTATTCACGGGCACGCTGCAACCGTCGAGGGCCGAGGGGTGGGGCACCTTTGCACACTACTACGAAGCGGACTTCTCAGCCGTCGATGTGCCGGGCCGCTATTACTTGCGGGCGGGAGACGACCGTACGCCCGCTTTCGCGATCGGCCGAGCTGCCTACGGCAAAGCGCACGAGGACCTGCTCGGATTCATGCGACAACAGCGGTGCGGGTACAATCCGTTCCTCGATCGGGTCTGCCACCAGCGAGATGGCCGGAGCTTCTACGGTCCCATGCCGGATTCCACCTTCGTCGACGTCTCGGGTGGCTGGCACGACGCCGGGGACCAGCTCAAGTACCTGATAACGGGCAGCAACGCCACCGCCCGGATGCTGCTGGCGTACGAGTTCGCCGGCGATCGTTTTGGCGACGCCACCAACGAGCTTGGCCAACCCGGCCCGAACGGGCTCCCCGACGTGCTCGATGAGGCGAAGTGGGGCCTCGATTGGCTGCACAAGATGCACCCGGGTCCGGACCAACTCGTTCATCAAGTTGCCGATGATCGCGATCACCGCGGATGGAAGATGCCGGACGAAGACAACTCCGACTATGGCTGGGGTCCGAACAGTTACCGCGCGGCCTATTTCGCTACCGGCAGTCCACAGGGGTTGGGGGAATTCCAGAGCGAGGCGACGGGAATTGCGAACCTGGCCGGCAGGTTCGCGGCGGCCATGGCGATGGCCTATCGCGTCTGGGCTGCCGAGGGCGGGGACTCGGCCTTTGCCCTCGAGAGTCTCCGGGCCGGTCGCGAGGTGTACGCCATGGGCCGGCGCAAGGAAGGATATCAGCAAGGCAACTCGTACGGCGCGCCATACCGATACTCCGAACGAACCTGGGCGGATGATATGGAGTGGGGCGCCGCCGAGTTGTTCAAGGCCACAGGGGAGTCCGCGTACCTGCAAGACGCCATTCGCTATGCGCGCATGGCGGGGGCGACCTCGTGGATGCAACGCGACACGGCAGAACACTACGAGTATTACCCGTTCGTCAACGTCGGACATTTCGCACTCTATCCGCTCGTCGATGCCGCTTTCCAGGATACGCTCGCCGGCTACTATCGCGACGGCATCGAACGGACGATGGAACGAGGCCGGACGAATCCGTACGGTATCGGTGTGCCGTTCATCTGGTGCTCGAACAACCTGACCACGGCGCTGATCACCCAGATCCTGTTGTATGAGCGGATGACGGGCGATAGACGGTATCACGACTTCATGTTGCGGCAACGCGACTGGCTGTTGGGCGTAAACCCCTGGGGTACGTCGATGTTCACGGGGATCCCGCGCGACGGGGAGCGCCCGGTGGACGTTCATACCTCCGTCTGGGCGCTCACGCAGCGGGAGGTCGCAGGTGGGCTGGTCGATGGTCCGGTGCTTCGGTCGATCTACTCGAGTCTGCTGGGCATCACGCTTCACGATCCCGACGAGTTCGCCGAGTTCCAGAACGCCTACGTGGTGTACCACGATGACATCGGGGACTACTCGACGAACGAGCCCACCATGGACGGCACGGCGGGCGCGATCTTGTGGATGGCCTGGTTTGGCAATTAGGGAGACATATTATCGGTTTTGTGAGGAAAATCGGGCGTCGCTGCCGTACTGTACGAGCCACACAGCGGCGGTGGCATATCCTCCGCAGGATCTCGGCACCTGGCTCAGCACGGAGAAAGGTTCCAATCTCACACGTAGTGCCGTTCGCGGCGTCTCGGTCTGCCATGGGTATCTGATGGTCGAGGTCGACGGCGGCTGAGAGCGTAGTGGCAGTTCCCTGAAGGCTTTGTGTCAGGCTGGCACCCAGTTCGCCAGGCGGGGCTTTTTGGGGACCATCACACTAGTCTTTTCTTCCACTTGTCATGCATCGAGCGCCGCTGGTAGCTTCTTTGTGTATGATCAGAGTCGGATTCTTCTTCAGTCTGCTGGCAGCTGCAAGGGTTCTGTCGACGGCTTTCGGTCTTGCCCAGGGCGGCGAGAGCCAACTCCGGATCATCGTCTTCGGTGCACACCCGGATGATCCCGAAAAGGTGGGTGGCACCATGGCCAAGTTCATCGAGCAGGGTCATAAGGTCCGCCTTGTTTCCCTGACCAACGGGAACGCGGGTCATTTCGAGATGGGCGGCGGGCCCCTCGCTCAGCGACGTTACAGGGAGACCCAGTGTGCAGGCCAGATCATTGGGGCCGAGTACATCGTCCTCGACAACGACGATGGAAAGCTCATGCCCACTCTGGAGAATCGCGAGGAAGTGATCCGTCAGATTCGCGAGTTCCAGGCGGACATCGTCATCAGCCCCCGTCCCAACGATTACCACCCGGATCACCGCAACACGGGATTGCTGGTGAGGGACGCGGCCTACATGGTTACTGTGCCGAACATCGTCGCCTCGGTTCCCCACCTCACAAAGAACCCCATCTTCATGTACATGTCGGACAGGTTCACTGAACCCTCTCCGTTTGTTCCGGACATCGTGGTGGCAGTCGACGATGTCATCGAAAAGAAGATCGACATGTACCATTGCCACGAGTCGCAGATGTATGAATGGCTGCCGTACAACCGAGGGATTCTCGACTCAGTGCCAAGTGATCCATCGGATCGGCGCGATTGGCTCGCCGAGACTCGAGGATTCAGATCGTCCCGGCCCGGAGAGACCTATCGAGAACTGCTGATCCAGCTGTACGGACAGCAGAAGGGCAGCCAGGTGAAGCAAGCGGAAGCGTTCCAGGTTTCAGAGTACGGCTCGCAACCATCCCTTGAAGAGCTGAAGAAGCTGTTCCCGTTCTTCGATTGATCGCTCTCTATTTGGACCGAATCGCTCCAGGATCCGTCTAGATCCTGTGATTGGGCGGGGTCCAAGAACCCTCGCTCATGTAAGATGGCGCTCACTGCTCGCGCCTGTGCCCATGCCAACGGCCAAATGAAACGCCGAGAGCTCTGAGATGACCTGTCGCAGAGAGTTTCTGAAGACCATCGGTGCCGCGAGCCTGGCTGGCGCAGGTCTCGCTGCAACGGGATGCGGCGTGCCGTCAACCGCCCGGCGGCTGGATCGGATCGGGATCCAGCTCTACACGGTCAGATCCAGTATGCAGGACAGTGTGGAGCGCACGCTTGAGCGAGTGGCGCAAGTCGGGTATGACGAAGTGGAGTTCGCAGGCTACTTCGGCCGGTCTGCGCAGCAGATTCGCCGCGTCCTGGACGACACGGGGCTCAGCGCGCCCGCCACGCACACGCCGGTCGAGACGCTGGAGAACGAGTGGGAGGCAGCGGTCGACGTCGCCGCCGTGGCCGGTCACCAATATCTCGTGGTCGCCTCAATCGCCCCTGCCAATCGCACCAGCCTCGATGGCTACCGCAGCATGGCCGACCGCTTCAATCGCGTGGCTGAGCGAGCCAAGGCGGCCGGGCTCACGTTCGGATATCACAATCACGACTTCGAGTTCGAGCCGCTGGAAGGCCGTATGCCGTGGGACGTCCTCCTGGAGGAAACGGATCCCGCACTCGTCAAGCTCGAGCTGGATCTCTACTGGATCACCAAGGCCGGTGGAGATCCGTTCAAGTACTTGACGGAGCACCCTGGTCGGTTCCCGTTGGTCCACGTGAAGGACATGGCTACCGACGGTTCCATGGTGGATGTTGGGGCCGGCACCATCGACTTCGCGGCTCTGTTCGCCCGCAGCGGCCAGGCAGGAATCAAGCACTACTTCGTCGAACACGACAACCCGGGTGAGCCGTTCCAGAGCCTCGCAGCCAGTTACCGTTACCTGCGCAATCTCGAGTTCTGATGAGCGCGCGCGGTGCAACGCGTCGCGAGTGGCCACTCGGCAGTGCTGTGGTCGTCGACGCCGCGCTTGACTATGGGCGTCGCGGGAGGAGGTTTGGGCATATGGATCTTCCGGCAACAGTGATCGCCGCCCAGGTGGCCGTCGCCGCTCAGCAGGTCCACCCAGTGCTGGCTTCCTGGAGCCTGGGCTGGATGACAGCGTGGCCCATCGAGGCTATGCGCTGGCACGGCTGCCCCAGCGCGCCGCCGGAGCAGGGCCTCGCCCGGCTGCAGGAGCCCTAGATGGCGTCGACCTCGTGGTGGTCCAGGGTACCCACACGGCCATCCGACAGAATGTTCACACGCGTGTGTTCATCGATCGAGCCTACATGCATACTCGGGACGCGCGAAAGCTCCGCGCGTGGGAGGGGAGGATCTCCAGATGAAGCGTCGTGAGTTTCTCGAGACTTCGGCAGCCGCCCTTGGGGCGCTTGTCGTCTCAGAGCCGTTCACGCTCCGCTCACAGCTCTTCGGGATCTCGCTGGCGGAATGGTCGCTGCACCGGATGCTGTGGGCCGGCCAGCTGGACAACCTCGGTTTTCTGACGACGGCGCGGGTCGACTACGGGATAGATGCCGTGGAGTACGTGAACTCCTTCTTCAAGGACAAGGCGGAGGATCGGAGCTATCTGACGGAGTTGAAGGGAAGGGCGGATGACAATGGTGTAACGAGCCTCCTCATCATGTGCGACGGCGAGGGGGCACTGGGGAATCCCGATGACGGCGCACGCACGACGGCAGTCGAGAACCACTACAGGTGGGTGGAGGCCGCGAAGTACCTGGGCTGCCACTCCATCCGTGTGAACGCCCAATCAGCGGGCAGCCCCGACGAGCAGGGCAGGCTCGTCGCCGACGGTCTCAGGAGGCTCACCGATTTCTCGGCAGAGCGCGACATCAACGTGATCGTCGAGAACCACGGAGGTCTCTCGTCGAACGGCGCCTGGCTCGCGAGCGTGATCAGGGCAGTGGACCACCCCCGCTGCGGCACGCTACCCGACTTCGGCAACTTCCGCATTCAGGATGAGGAGTGGTACGACCGCTACCGCGGCGTAGCAGAGTTGATGCCGTTTGCCAAGGCCGTGAGCGCCAAGTCGAGTGACTTCGACCCGGACGGCAACGAGCGGAATACCGATTACCTGCGGATGATGCGTATAGTGCTCGACGCCGGGTACCGCGGCTACGTGGGCATCGAGTACGAGGGCGACCGGCTGAGTGAGCCTGACGGGATCCGCGCGACGAAGGCGCTGCTCGAGAGAGTGCGCGCCCAGCTGGACGAGGAGTATCAGTGACGGCCAACCTGGCCGTAGATCGCCGACCGCTGGTATATTGGTGGCGTCCTTCCCATGACGCCGAAAGCTGAGTACTGATGCAGGAGACTGCTCGCATCGCCAAGAAGCTAGCCGCTCTCGAAGCCCTGGGCCTCGAACGCGTCGACGTCTCCCCCACCACCAGCGAAGCAGTCCGCGTCGATCGCAAGACTCACAAGGTCACGAGCTCGCGGCCCGCCATGGGCACGCTGGTATCCATCTCGGCACTCGCCCGCTCGCAAGAGAGGCTGGAGGAAGCGATCGGGCGGGGGTTCGAGGAGATGGACCGCCTGATTGGCGTGTTCAGCCGGTTCGACGGCTCGTCCGCCGTCACCCATCTCAATGACACAGGCCGGCTGGACGACGCGCCGCCCGAGTTCTCCCGGGTCGTGGCACATTCCCTGGACTATCACGGTTTGAGTCGCGGCGCCTTCGACATCACGGTCGAGCCGGTGGTCGACCTGTTCAGGGTGAGTCTGGAAGGGGAGGTGCCCAAGCAGCCGACTGAGAGCGAGATCCTGGAGGCGCTGCAGCTGGTGGGCTCGCGACATATCGCGCTGTCCGAGCGCGGCGTCAGTTTCGCGCAGTCCGGTATGGGAATCACGCTGGACGGTATCGCCAAGGGCTACATCGTTGACGCGATTGCTCGTGTGCTCGTTGACCACAAAGTGAAGAGCTATCTGATCAACGCCGGGGGCGACATCAGAGCCGCGGGAGGCAAGGAACAGGGGCGGCCGTGGACTGTTGCGGTGCAGGATCCCTCGAGGGGAGCGCGTTTTCCCGACACGATACACCTGACCGATGGCGCAGTAGCCACGTCGGGCAGCTACGAGATCTACTTCGACCGCGACAAGCTGTTTCACCACATCGTGAACTCGAAAACCGGCCGGTCGCCCCACCTCAGCACGAGCGTCTCGGTGATCGCCCCGTCAACGATGGCGGCGGATGCTTTGGCGACCGGCGTCTTCGTCATGGATCCAGGTGAGGGAATCGCATTGATCGATGCGCTTCCCAGCTGTGAGTGTCTCATCATCGATAGGGATGGACTTCAGTTGAAGTCGCGAGGCTGGAACAGTGCGGCTCCAACCCGGGGAGAATAGGCGGAGGAATGATGCAGCAATCAGCGAACTCTGAGGTAGTGGCCGTTCGGGGTTACAAGAACTTTCAAGTGGCAACGCTGGTCGCCTTACGAATCTTCATAGGCTGGCACTTCTTCTACGAAGGTCTTGCCAAGCTGCTCAATCAGTACTGGACCTCGGCGGGATACCTCGCCGACTCACAGTGGTGGTTCAAGGGTTTGTTCCTTTCGATCGCTACGAGCCCCTCCACGTTGGCAGTCGTTGATTTCCTCAACGTGTGGGGGCTCATATTGATCGGGCTGGGGTTGATGTTGGGACTCTTCAGCCGGGCCGCCACTATCGCCGGAATAGTGCTGCTCGCCCTGTACTGGATCGTGGCTCCTCCGTTTGTCGGCTATACTTATGCCATGCCGGCCGAGGGGAGCTATCTGGTTGTCAACAAAGTCCTTATCGAGCTGACCGCCCTGTGTGTGTTGCTCGCATTCCCGACGAGCAGGGTGTTCGGGCTCGACAGGTTGGTGCTGGACCGACTTATGTTCTGGAAGCGAAACCCTGAGCCGACACCCCAGAGACAGGCTCACGCTTGAGGGGAACCTGCGATGACTGACCAAGGCATGAGCGAGAGACCCAACAACCCGGATGTGGGAGAGCAGGGTGGGATAACCCGCCGGAGCCTCATCAAGGCGCTGGTATCGATCCCGTTCTTGGGAGCGTTCTTCTACAACTTCTTCAAGAAGAAGGCCGCCGATGACGCCAAGCGCCGCGCGATCATGGCGGAGCTCGGCGTGCGCGAAGGTCCCGCAGTCATCCCGGACCTCATCTCCCGGCCGCCCGGTGAGCGAATACGCGTCGGCATCATCGGGTACGGCTGGGAGGGCGAAGCCCTCGTGCGGCATGCCGGCTTCGCACATCCCGATTGGATCGACGAAGCGCGGAAAGACGCGGAGGAGAACCCTCGCAACAAGAGCCTAGAGGTCTACCTGAACCAGAAAGACCTGAACATCGCCATCACCGCGGTGTGTGACGTGTTCGACGTGCGGGCAGAGAGGGCCATAGCCGCGTCTCAGGTAGACGTTCGCCCCGGGGGCGGACGCGTGATGCCGCCGGCCAAGCGCTATCTGCGCTACGGCGATCTCATTGAGAGCGGAGACTGCGACGGCGTGATCATCGCGACTCCCGATCACTGGCATTCGCGGATGACGATCGACGCCGTGAAGGCTGGGCTGCACGTCTACTGCGAGAAGGCTCTGACCAGGACGGAAGACGAGGCGCACGCCGTGTACGACGCCGTCAAGAACTCGGACATCGTCTTCCAGCTGGGCCATCAGAACCGTCAGTCGGAAGGCCACATGAAGGCCCGTGAGGTCATCGAGGCGGATATCCTGGGCCCGATTACGCTGATCGAAGGCACGACCAACCGGAACACGCCATGGGGTGCCTGGGTGTGGGACATTCACGAGGAGGGGAGTCCGCAGACCATCGACTGGGACCAGTTCCAGGGACCGGCGCCCAACCGGGTGCCGTTCAGCCTCGAGCGCTTCTTCCGCTGGCGCTGCTGGTTCGACTACGGCACCGGGCTGTCGGGCGACCTGCTGTCGCACGAGTACGATGCCGTCAATCAGATCATGGCGGTGGGCATACCGAAGTCGGCCGTGGCGTCGGGCGGCATCTACTATCACAAGGACGGACGTGACGTCCCTGACGTGTTCCAGGCCGTGTACGAGTATCCCGACCGCGATCTCACGTTCATGTACAGCGCGACCCTCGCCAACGGCATGAACCGCGGCCTCAGGTTCATGGGCCACGACGCATGGATGCGGGTGGGCGGCACGCTGACGGTTTCCGCTGAGCCTGACTCCACGCGCTACGAGCAGAAGATCGAAGACGGCATCATCGATACCGACCTGCCCATGTTCTCGTACCAGCCAGGCTTCAAGGGGATCGATGCGGTGACCTCGGCTACGGCCGAGTACTTCGCGAGCAGAGGACTGCTGTACACGTATCGGGGTGGCAGGCGCGTCTCTGCCTATCACCTGCTGATCGAAGACTGGCTGAACGTCATCAGGAACGGCGGTATCACGAGCTGCAACATCGACCGCGCCTTCGAGGAAGCGATCACCTGCCACATGGCGACGCGTTCCTATCTGCAAGGCCGCAAGGTGGAGTGGGACCCAGTTCGTCGCAGGATCGTGTAGCGCCTTATTCTTGTCCATTAGTGCAAACCCGCCGCGTGCGACGGAGGTCATGTGAGCGCCAAGACCCGCCTGGGAATCATGATGTTCCTGCAGTACGCGATCTGGGGTGCGTGGGCCCCGGTGCTCTCGGCGTACCTCATCAGAGACCTGGGCTTCAGCGGCGGACAGGTCGGTTGGATCTACGCGCTGCTGCCGCTGGCCACGATCATCTCCCCATTTGTAGGCGGCCAAGTCGCCGACCGGTATTTCTCATCGGAGAAAGTGATCGGCTTCCTGGCGTTCACTGGGGGAGTGCTGTTACTCGTCGTGTCACGCACGACCGACTACACGGTCATGTTCGTGCTGATGCTCGCCTACTGTCTGCTCTACGCCCCCACCCTCGCCCTCACCAACTCCATCGCCATGATCAATCTGAAGGACTCGGAACAGGAATTCGGCGGGATCCGGGTCTGGGGGACACTGGGATGGATCGCGGCCGGTTGGCTGCTCACGGGCTGGCGCTGGCTCGCTGAGGACGCGGCAGTACCGATCGCTCAAGGAGATACGCTGTTCCTCGCCGGCGTTATCTCGATCGTCATGGGCGTCCAGTCGTTCACGCTGCCGCACACGCCTCCCCAGAAGGAGGGCGTCAAGCCGTGGGCGTTCCTCGAGTCCATGAAGATGCTGAAGGCGAGACATTTCGCGATCTTTGTGGGAATCACGTTCGTGGTCGCGACAGAGCTCGAGTTCTACTACATCCTGACGGCGCCGTTTCTAGAGTCCGACAAGATCGGCGTGTCGAGCACCAACGTCCCCGCGGTGATGACTGTCGCCCAGCTGGCCGAGATCTTCGTGATGGCATGGCTCCTGTCGTACTTCCTGAAGAAGTACGGGATGCGAAAGACGCTCGCTTTCGGGGTCGTGGCGTGGCCCGTGCGCTACATCATCTTCGCGATCGGAACTCCCGCCTGGCTAGTGATCGCTTCACTGGCGCTCCACGGCTTCTGCTACGTGTTCTTCTTCGTTGCCGCCTTCATATACGTGGACAAGGTGGCGCCGGTGGATGTTCGGGCTTCTGCCCAGAGCCTCATTGCCATAGTGGCGCTGGGCTTCGGCAGATTCCTCGGGAGCCTGTTCGCCGGACAGGTCAGGGACGTGTTCACCACGGCCGGCGAGACGAACTGGACCTACGTGTTCCTCGTGCCCTTGGCCCTGACGCTGCTGTGCGCCGTGGCGTTCCTGCTCTTCTTCCGCGAGGAGGCTGCCCCCGCACCTGCCGAGGCCGCGGCCTAGCACCGGGTGCTATGAGCTGCACGGCGGCTCGATAGAAAGGCAACGTTCAGCATGACAACCAGAAGACTTGGCGTCGGCCTGATCGGCGGGGGCTTCGTCGGGAAGTTCCATGTCCGCTCGTGGGTCGGCGTACGCGATTCCGACATACTGGGCGTGGTGGCCCGCCCCAAGGAAGCTGCGCAAGATGCTGTTCAGCTCGCCAGGCGGCTCGGCGTCGGCGATGCAAAAGTGTTTGGCTCGGTGACAGACATGGTGGCGGATCCGTCTATCGATGCCCTCTGGATCTGCGCGCCCAACTTCACCCGCATCGAGATCATGGAGGAGATCGCCGACGCGATCGAGTCGGGCAAGGGCGAGCTCGTGGGTGTCGCGTGTGAGAAGCCGCTGGGCAGGAACGTGGCGGAAGCCAGGAAGATGCTCGAGCTGGTCCAGCAGGCCGGCTTGCTCGACGGCTACCTGGAGAACCAGCTGTTCTCACCGGCTGTCGTGAGGGGCAAGGACATCCTGTGGAGCCGCGGCGCCGCGTTGACTGGTCCACCATACTTGGCGCGCTGCGCGGAAGAGCATTCCGGTCCCCACATGCCCTGGTTCTGGGAGGGAGAGCTTCAGGGTGGCGGCGTGCTAAACGATATGGCGTGTCATTCGGTAGAGGTGGCGCGCTTTCTTCTCACTCCACCGGGGGCTGAGCGTGGTGTTCTCACTCCAGTCAAGGTCTCGGCGCACACCTCCTGCCTGAAATGGCAGCAACCTCACTATGCCGGCATCCTTGCAGAGAATAGTGGTGGGAAGACCGACTATATCAACCGACCCGCCGAGGACTTCGCCCGTGTACTGGTAGAGTATCGAGACCAGGAAGGCAACGAGCGAGTCGTCGAGGCGACTACCTCCTGGTGCTTCGTGGGAGCTGGGCTTCGTCTCAGCATGGAGCTGCTGGGTCCAGAGTACTCACTGTCGGTGAACTCCCTGGACGCCGGGCCCAAGGTGTTCTTCAGCAGGCAGGTGACAGGCGACGCTGGCGAGGACCTGGTGGAGAAACAGAATGCTGAGATGGGGCTCATGCCGGTGGTGAGTGACGAGGAGAGCGAGTACGGCTACGTGGGTGAGGACCGGCACATGGTGCAGTCGTTTCTGGCGGGCAAACGTCCGGAAGAGAACTTCAGCGACGGCGTGAATGTGGCCGAGTTGCTTATGACGGCCTACATGAGTGCCGAGCAGGAGAAGACCATCGCGTTCCCGCCGCCGGATCTGGAGTCGTTCGTGCCGGCCGTGGCGAAGGGAGAATGGAATCCAAGAAGGAAGCAGTGAGCGGGGAGCGGTGAGCGCAGTCGGGTGGGGGACAATGACAACGTGAGAAGTGAGATGATGAAGTTGATGCCTGAAGTTGCCGTCGCGTTGGCCCTGATCTCTCTTGTGGGGGGCGTCTTCTCCCACTGCGCGAGCGCGCAGGAGCGCGAGGGCTACGAACAGATTCTCAAATCGCGCAACGGCAGATACACCAAGCAGGGCTGGAACCACTATGGCCCGGGCTACTTCGAGCTGGATCGTGAGACAGGAGTACTCACGTCACACGGTGGGATGGGGCTCTTCTGGTACGCCGCAAAGCAGTACGGGGACTTCGTGTTGGAGCTGGAGTTCCGCTGCGCGGGCCAAGCGACGAATTCCGGCGTGTTCCTCAGGGTGCCGGGCATTCCCACGAGCGACGACTACATCTACCACAGCTTCGAGATCCAGATCAACGATGCGGGGGAGGGGATCCACATGACCGGCGCGGTCTACGACGGCGAGGCGCCCACGGAGCTCGCCTCGAGGCCTACCGGGGAGTGGAACCACTACAAGATCACGTTCGTGGGCAACCACATCACGGTGGAGCTGAACGGCAAGCTGGTCATCGACTGGGAGGCCGAGCCGCGCGGCAAGGTGGAGGATATCGCTCAGCGGGGCTACATCGGGCTGCAGAACCATGACGATCGCAGCGCCGTGTACTTCAGGAACATCTATGTGAAGGAATTGCGGTGAGCTTTGCCATCCTGTGGGTCCCTAACGCCTCGTAGTCAGCAACCCTCTTGCTCGGCGTTGACTTGTTCGAGCCCAGACAGCAGTGCCACATCGATGACGCCAACTGGGGTCAGACGCTGAAAACGACGCAGCTGGTCCCTGTGGATCTCAACAGTCTCCATCACGCCGAGCGGATGATCGCCGTGCTGCGAACCTTCCGCGGGCCGCGGGCAGGCGGGCGACCCGGAGGTCGTTGAGCGGTTCGCCGGGGCGCCCGAGGGCGTGGTCGCTGGGTTGCGCTGAAGCGGCGCATGTACCGGGCGACGGGCAAGATGCGCTGGCTCTCGCCGCGTTGGCCTTTCGCTTACGAGGCTGTCGAGGCGCGATAGGAGGGGTGAGGGAATCGCTTGACGCTTTCACTGGTCTCCGGTTCGCGGCAGACGTTCGAAGGACCGCCGGCGCTCTCCTGCCTCACCCTACCATCTTCCGCTATGCCACTTGGCGACGCCCGCAGCTTGGCCACCACCGCCTCAGCCGCCAGCTCCCCGCAGCTTCCAGCCCGCCCCACCGGCCCTAGCCGGCAGCCTCGGTGGCGCTGAACCCCGCGCCCTCGCCCTGATCCTGGCTGCTCAGCATCGGGGAACAGGCCGAGGCACTGCAGGTAGGGCACCTCGCGCACTACCTGTCCCGCTCACCATCTTATTCCTCTCCACAGTCGACACACACCTTCGGTCGAGGTTTCCAAATGAACGCGCTCAACCGTGTCGTATTCGCGTTGGTGGCAGTCACAGTGGCAGTCACCCTGCCCACGGATGCCCAGATCCTCCAGCAGTCTTCCCTCACACCCGCAGACCGCGACCCCAGCTTCCAACTCACCATCGAGCACCTCGGTGAGGACCTGCGTTGGCTCGGTCTCGCCCCACGGCAGATCAGATGGTCGCCTGACGGTCGCTGGATCTACTTCCGCTGGCGGGAAGATCCTGAGCCGGGGCAAACCTCGGCCACGGATCCGTGGTATGCCGTCAACCGCGCCGGCACCGAAGCGCGCGTGGTATCCGATGAGGAGGTAGCGCTGATTCCCCAGGGGAACATCCAGTGGTCGCGGCGCCGCGATGTTGCCGTGTGGTCCAACAGCGGGACGATCTTCGTCTGGACGCGCTCGACAGGCACCCGTCCGGTCTACACGAGCTCTCGCTCGGTGGGCAACCTACGGCTGAGTCCCGAGGGGAACCGCATCCACTTCTCCACCCAGGGGTTCAGTGGCAGCCTCGAGCGTGGCGACACCCGGCAGAACGGCGACCTCTGGGTGTACGATCGCTCGACCGGCCAGGCGCGGCAGGTGGCCGTTGCCCGCTCGAAGGACGAGAAGAAGAAATCCGAAGCCGGCGAATGGCTCGAGAATCAGCAGCTCGAGTTGATCGACATCGTGCGCCGGCGGAAGCGCAACCGGGAGATCGCCGACTCGGTGAGCCGGGCACGGGGCCCGGAGCGACCGCAGACGATCCCGGTCGAGCAGGGCAGTAACGTCAGGAACTTCCGGCTCTCCCCCGACGGCCGCTTCGTCACCTTTCAGTGGATCAAGAACCCAGCACCGCAACACCGTACCTCCTACATGGAGTTCGTGAACGAGAGCGGCTACGCCGCCGAGCGCCGCGCGCGGCCCAAGGTTGGCGAGCCCATGTTCTCGGCCAAGATGGGCATCGTGCGGGTGGACCCCACGGTGCATCCGGACAGCGTCGCGGCCACCTGGGTGGATGACGGCATCGAGAAGGAGACCATCGTTCACGGTCCCTACTGGAGCCCCACCGGCGAGCACGCCGTGGTGCAGATACTGTCGCTCGATCACAAGGATCGCTGGCTCGCGCTGCTCGACATCGAGACGGGCCAGGTCACCGTCATAGACCACCAGGATGAGGACGCCTGGATCGGCGGCCCCCTGGTGGGCGGTCGCTGGGGGCCGGGATGGCTCCAATGGCTGCCCGACGGTTCGGCCTTCGGGTTTGCGTCGACGGCCACGGGCTGGGCGATGCTGTACCTCGCGGAAGTCGACGGCACGGTTAGCCAGCTGACGGACGGCGAATGGGAGGTGCGCGGGGCCGAACTCTCTCCCGACGGCAAGACCTGGTACTTGCGAACCAGCCAGCACCACCCGGGGGAAGAACACATCTACCACCTCCCGGTGCACGGCGGCGAGCTCACACGGCTCAGCGAGGGCGAGGGCATGTACCGAGCGTATCCCTCGCCCGATGGGCGACGACTGGCGGTAACGTACGAGACGGTCACGCAGATGGCGGACCTCTACGTGCGCGACAACCGCCGAGGTGCCAGCGCCCGACGCGTCACCAAGTCGGGAACGGATGAGTTCTATCGATACGCCTGGGCACCGAGCGAGATCGTGACCTTCCCGGATCCGGCGGGCGAAGAGACCTGGGGTGAGATCTGGCAGCCTCCGGAGCAGCACAATGGTGCGGCCGTGATCTATGTGCACGGCTGTGGAGAGTGTGGTCAGGGGATCGCCAAGGGATGGCGTCGTGTGCGCACCAGGCTCTACGCCAACTATCTGCGACAGCTCGGCTACCTCGCCGCGAACCTCGACTTCCGCGGCAGCGCAGGCTATGGCCACGCCAATCGCACCTACGCGTACCGGCAGATGGGGGTCTCTGACGTGGACACTGGGCTGCCCTTCCTCGACCTCCTGGTCGAGCGCTATGGCGTCGACCGCAACCGGTTTGGCATCTACGGTGGGTCGTACGGTGGGTTCTTCACCATCATGTCCCTGTTCCGACATCCTGGGAAATACGCCGCGGGCGTGGCGCTGTATCCGGTGACCGACTGGGCGCACTACAACCAGGGCTACACCAATCGGATCCTGAATGGCGCACCGTATGAGGACGAGGAAGCCTATCGAGTCTCGAGTCCGGTCTACTACGCTGAGGGCCTACAGGACGCCCTCCAGATTCAGCATGGCCTGGTGGACGGGAACGTCCAGATCCAGGACTCGTTCCGCCTCTCGCAGATCCTCATGGAGATGAACAAGGACTTCGACTTGGTGGTGTACCCCATGGAGGATCACGGATGGAACGAGGTGCCGAGCCGGCGGGACAGCTACAAGCGGATGACACGGTGGTTCGACCAGCATCTCTTGGGCGAGACTCGACGCGCTGCGTCGGAAGGATCGAAATGAGGGTCTTGGGGGAATAGGACGAAAGGGGGGCGGGTAGCTAGTGTCGCGAGTCGGAAGTTCGCGGCCTATCGCACGCATCGGTAGGTCCCTCCAGCCGCTGCCGTACCGGCGGACTCGACGCCCGTGGCGCCAGGCCATCGGCCCGGTTACGAGTGCTTCGGCGCCGTGACCGCCGGTACGTACGCGCCTTTCGGGACCTACCGATGCGTGCCGAGCGGGCAACGAACAATTGCTTTGTGTAGAACCTCTGACTCACCACGCCAGTCTAGCGAGTCAGCAGATTGTGGCCAAAACCACGAGCCGAGTAGTCCCGCAGTGCGGGTGGTGGTCCGGCGGTCTCGGCGGCCGGGTCTGCCGCAGGAAGCCTGATCCCGGGGCCGTGGCCTGGCGTCGAGTCCGCCGAGAACGCCACCGCACGGAGGGACTGCTCGGCTCGTGTGCTATGCAACGAATCTCTGACTCACTACACTAGCTACCGATCCCCATCTAACCCCTGTCCTGGCGCCACGTCCCGGGGGCACGCCTCAGGCCCTACCGATCGCCAGCAACGCCTCCTCAATCACCCCCTGGAACAGCGGGATCTTGTAGCCGTTCCGCCTGAGGGGAACGGCATCCTCCATCGCCGCCCTTCCGGCAGCAGCGGCCGTCGCGGCATCCAGTTGCTTGCCGATGATGGCCTCCTCTGCCTCCCTCGAACGCCACGGGGTGGGTGCGGCACCGCTCAGCACTACGCGGCCCGCCGTGACTCGATTCCCACTGAACTGCAGGGCCAGGGCCACACCTGCCAGGGCGAAGTCCCACGCCCCGCGCGCCCGCACCTTGTGGTAGGAGCTTCGCATTCCGGCCGCTGGCCTGGGAAGGACAATCTCCGTGACGATCTCGTGCGGTTCGAGGACGGTCTCCCTTCGCACGTCTTGATTCGGCAGCACGTAGAACTCTTCCATCGGGACGCTGCGCGTTCCCCTCCGGCCGGCGATGCGTACCGTCGCCTGCAAGGCCACCAGGGCGGGGGCCGTGTCCGATGGATGCACTACGAAACAGCCTGCTCCACCGAGGATGCAGTGAAACTCGCTCTCGCCAGCAACGGCGTGGCACGTGGTGCCGCCCTTGCGGAGACAGTCGAAATCGCCGCGGTAGTACCAGCACCTGGGTTTCTGGCAGATGTTGCCGCCGATGGTTCCCTGGTTGCGCAGCTGGGGACTTGCCAACTCACCGGCGGCCTGCGCCAGACCCGGGTAGGACTGGTTGATCGTCGGATCCGCCGCGACATCGGCGATAGTGGTGAGGGCTCCGATGCGAACGCCCCCATCCCGTGTTCTGGCGATGCCGCGCAGCCCATCAATGCCCGTAAGACTGACTACTCTCGAGCACTCGAAGACCTGATCCCGCAGACATCCGAGGAGGTCCGATCCACCCGCGCAGACCCTCGCGCCGTCGTCAGAGGAGAGCAGTCTCACCGCCTCGTCGAGCGATGTTGCGCGGACGTAGCTGAACTTGGGCAACATGGCTCACTCTCCTTTCCGCGCGTCGGCGAGCGCCTGGGCCAGCCGCATTGGCGTGATCGGTGTGTTGGTGATGCGCACACCAGTGGCGTGGTAGACGGCGTTGGCGACTGCCGCGGCCGTGGGAATCGTGGCGGGCTCGCCGAGCCCCTTGGCCCCTACGGAGTTCGCCTCGGGATCTTCGAGCTCGATGGGCACGCAGGTCATGTCCGCCGGAACGTCCAATGCGGTGGGCAGCTTGTAGTCGTGCCAGTTCTTGTTCACCATCTTGCCCGTCTGATCCCCGTCGAGCACCCGGGCCTCGGTCATTGCGAGGCCGATGCCCATGGTGATCCCACCGAACACCTGGTTCTGGTAGGTGAGCCGGTTCATCACCCGTCCGCTGTCGTGAGCGGCCAGGAACCGGAGGATCTTCACCTCGCCCGTGCGGGTGTTGACCTCCACCTCGCAGAACTGGGCGGCGAAGGGATTGACCGCCTTGCCCTGGGGATTGGGACCTCGATACCCGACGCCGGTAATCGACCGTCGCCTCCGCAGGCTACGGAGCGCGGTGATTTCACGCTCCTGAGATGGATCGTCGATGGAGACGACCTTCCCATCCTTGAGAGTGAGGCCGGACGCCTCCACCCCCATCTCTCCGGCAGCCAGGTCCAGCAGTTGCCGCTTGACGTCGAGAGCGGCCGCTCGAACGGCCGGCGCCTCCGTGGGTACTGTCTTGCTGCCGCCGCTGGCGGTGGCGAACTGGGTGGTGCCGGTATCGGCGTGCTCGATCTGGATCGCATCTGGATCGACGCTCAACTCTTCCGCAGCTACCATGGCCATCACCGTCTTGGTGCCGGTGCCGATGTCGCTGGCTCCCATGTTGAGATTCACACTGCCGTCGGAGAAGAGCTTGATGATCACGGTGGAGGGCGGCCCGCCCGCCCCACCCGCCCAGAGGCCGCCGGCCATGCCGACACCTCGTCGGAGGTGGTTGGTGTTGCCCTCACGGGCGATCGCTGCACGGGTTTCCTTCCAGCGGAAGGCTGCGGCGCCCTCTTCCAGGCACTGCTTGAGCCCGGTGGTGGTGTACGGACTGCCGCCCCGAGCTTGGCTCACGGTTGGAACGTTCTTGAGTCTGAGCTCCACGGGATCCATCCCGATCGCCTCGGCGAGGGCGTCCATCATCTGATCCAGCGCCCAGGCGCACTGGGGATGACCGGGCCCCCGCATGGGGCGCGCGGGACCGGCGTTGACGTAGATGTTCGTCAGTTCCGTCCGGACGTTGGGACAGGTGTACAGGTCCCTGACCAGCCAGTCCAGGAGCGACGTCCCGCCTGCCTGGTAGCCTCCGCTCGCCCCGCTGCCGACGTACTCGAGGGCGGTGAGCGTGCCATCCTGCTTGACGCCGGCCTTGAGCCGCATGTTGCTGGCAGGCCGGTTGCCGACCGCGAGATAAGTCTCCTCGCGGGTGAGGGTCAGCTTGACCGGACGCGCAGCCTTCTTGGCCAGCAGTGCCGCAATGATGGTGTACTTCCCGGCCTGGAGCTTGCTCCCGAAGCCGCCACCCATGTAGTGACCGACAACCCGGACCTTCGATAACGGTAGGCCTAGGGCTCCAGCCAATCCGGCCTGGATGTTGTACACTCCCTGCGTCGACTCCCACACCGTGAGGCTGTCGCCGTCCCATTTGGCGACACAGCCGTGCAGCTCCATCGGCGTGTGGATCTCGCACTCGGCCCGATAGATCTCCTCCAGGACGACGTCGGCCTCGGCGAAGCCCTGCGCCACGTCTCCCCGCTCATACGTGTCCGTGGGAGCTACCTGGTTGCCTTCGTCGTGGACCTTCGGTGCGTCTGGATCGAGCGCCCTCCGCTCGTCCGACACGAATGGCAGGACGTCATAGTCGACCTGGATCGCTCGGACCGCATCCCATGCCTGATAGGGCGTCTCGGCAGCGACGGCAGCCACGGTCTCGCCTTCGTACCGACAGCGGGTACTGAACAGCGTCGTGTGGATCAGCTCTGAGTGCGGCTGCGTGGCCCGATCGTCCGGCGTGAACGCGCTGATTACGGTCCTCACGCCGGGCATCTTCTCTGCCTCGCTGGTATCTACGCCTTTGACCACTGCGTGGGGGTGCGGGCAGCGGAGGATTGCACCATAGAGCATCCGGGGAAGGTAGGTGTCCGACGGGTACACTGCGGAGCCGCTCACCCGCTCATAGGCGTCCACGCGAGGACGTGGTTTTCCCACGTATTCGGTCTGTGTCCACTGCTCTTGCTCGGATCGCGGCTCCGGCGTCTCCGGGACCTCGATGCCTTCCACGTAGTAGCGGCTTCCCGGTTCTTTCCTCATGACGCACCTCCTGAGCTCCCCTTGAGTTCGGAGGCCCGCTGGGCGGCCATGAAGATGTGTGGGTACGTGCCGCAGCGGCACAGATTGCCGGCCATGTGGCGCCGGATCTCTTCGATCGAGGGATTTGGATTCGCCCGCAGCAGTCCCTCAACTGCCATGATCTGTCCTGAGGTACAGTAGCCACACTGGAAGGCGTCTCTCTCGAGGAACGCCTGCTGTACCGTCCCCAGTTCTTCGCCCTCCATGAGCCCCTCGACGGTCGTGACCTCGGCTCCTTCGGCCTCGACGGCCAGGGTTATGCAGGCGTATCGGGGGACGCCGTTGATGAGCACGGTGCAGGCACCGCACTCGCCGCGATCGCAGCTGACCTTGGTGCCCGTCAGGCCGAGCTCGTCTCGCAGGACGTAGGCCAGCGACCACCGCGGTTCGACGAGGAGCTCCCGGTCGTGACCGTTCACGCGGAGCTTCACCTTTGACAGCTCCTCGGCGGCTAGGACCTCCGCCTGCGGTACCGCTTCGGCGGAGACCTGCGTGGCCGCAGCCACTGAGAGCGCTCCGGTCCCCATCGACGTGAGGAACCCACGTCGGCTGAGTCCCCGACCGCCCTCGCCAGGCTCGTCGGTGTGATCGTTGCGGTCTCTCGCCATAGAACCTCCTCGGGCGCGGGGTGGGGCATCGTGGGTGGTGGGCCCACGGTGCCGGGAGGGAAGGCGGCGGCAGAGGCGGCTACCGGGTACGCCAAGCTCTCCCGTAACCACCCTTGTACGGGGAGGTGAATGAAGGCGGGATGAAGGCCGCGTGAAGCCGGCTACCGGTGCTCCGGCTCGTAGACCTCCGTCTTTGGGAACGTCAGCGCGTACCCGTACCAGCGGGTGAACATCTGCATCGGCCGGTCCATCTCGCGCCGCTTGCCCGCCGCGTCGTATAGTACGCCGTCGTGCACGACGTCACCCTTGTTGAGGCGGAGCAGGTCACCGTCCCAGCTGACGCTCGTCGCATCCACGTGCAACGCCCACATCCTCGCCTGCAGCGCGAAGCACGTCCAGGAAGTCGTGGAGCGTGGGGCGGTGTCGCAGTTCCTCCCGAATACCCCACGCCGCCACCGCCGCCGATCTGGCTCGTCCGAATTGGCAGGCACCAGAGGGGTCTCCACGAGGAGTTGCTGCGCCAAAGTGCAACGATC
>WVYX01000020.1:18523-26510 GCA_011772755.1 Gemmatimonadales bacterium | reverse complement strand
TATGGGCTCGAAACGAGCTCTACCTGATCAGCCAGCAGACTGGGTCGAGGAGGGAAGCTTCCCAGGCTTGGGAGACCTTGCAGGATCGGAGAATCGCCAAGTTCAATCTGCGGGAGGATGCCAAGCCATGGCACGAGGCCGCCTTCTGGCTGGAAGCACAACCGTTCCTCGAGATCGCCATCGACTACGGGAGCGCCGGGTTGTGGGACGAGGCCATTGGCGTGGTGTCCTTACTTACGGATTCAGTAACTACCAAGGATCCGAATACTTACCCGATGCTGTACTACTACCTCGGCTACTTCTATGAGGGATTGGGGGATCAGGAGGAGGCTTCGGCGCAGTATAGACGCGCGGCAACCATGCCATCCGAATACGGCTTTCCCTTCCGGCTCGAGTCGATGGTTGTGCTGCGGGCTGCCTCCCGCAGTAATCCCGAAGACGCACTGGCCCATTACTACCTGGGCAATCTCCTGTACGACCATCAGCCCGAGGCAGCGATAATGGAGTGGGAGCGCGCCCGGCAGCTCAACGCCGCACCGGCCACGCTGTATCGGAACCTCGCCTTGGCGTACACCCAGGTGGAGCGGGACCTGTCCAAGGCGATCGCCAGCATGGAGCAGGCGGTTGCCCGTGACGCTGGCGATCCGAGGTTGTTCTACGAGCTGGATCTCATGTACGAGGCGGAAGGTATCTCCGCAGAGCGACGGCTCGCCCTGTTGCAGCAGAACCACGAGACCATCGTCGGTCACAACGACGCCTATTCCCGGGAGATCTTGCTGCTCACGCAGCTCGGTCGCTACGACGAGGCGATTGCGGTGGTCGATACCCACCATTTCCGCAGATGGGAGGGGGTGGGCAACATCCACACCACCTACGTCGACGCCCATTTGCTGCGGGGACTGGAGCACATGAAGGCCGGCCGCTATGAGGCGTCGCTGAGGGACTACGAGGCTGCTCTGCGGTATCCGGAGAACCTGGAGGTCGCCGAGCCGTACCACGGCGGGAGGGCATGCCAGGTCTACTATCTGATGGGTACGGCGTACCAAGCCGCGGGTGACGCCGACAAGGCCAGGGAATTCTACGAAAAAGCCGCGACGGCCAAGCGGAGTCCGGGACGCTCGCTGCTGGACTATTACCAGGGCATGGCCTTCCGCAAGCTCGGCCAGCATACGAGAGCCCGTGAGCTATTCGACGCACTCATCGTGTACGCCAGACAGAGGCTGGCGTCTCTCGAGGCCGGTTCTTCTCTGGAATTCTTTGCCAAGTTCGGCACCAGGCGATCCTTGAGCGAGCAGAAGGCCGACGCCTACTACCTCCTGGGCTTGGGATACCTGGGAAGTGCGAGAAGCGAGGATGCCGGGAGACTGTTCGCTAGGGCGCTTTCTTCGAATCCGAACCATCTCTGGGCACGGGCGCAGCTGGCGGAGTCTGGGTGAGTATCCGTCTGGTCGCGCTTGCGCTGGCTGCTCGGTCCCACATTATATGGAGTAGCTCGATCCCGATCCTACATTGTCAGAGACCGACCTTTTTGGTCACCTAGGGGCCGCCCTTTCCGGCCGCTATGCCATCGAGCGAGAGATCGGCGCTGGCGGCATGGCGACGGTTTATCTGGCCGAGGATCTGAAGCACCACCGAAAAGTGGCGGTGAAGGTCCTGCGGCCGGAGTTGGCTGCGGCGCTTGGTGCCGAGCGGTTCCTTCGTGAGGTCGAGATCGCCGCCAGGCTTGAGCATCCCCATATCCTCACGTTGATCGACTCGGGCGAGGCAGACGGCTTCCTCTACTACGTGATGCCGTATGTCGAGGGGGAATCCCTCGGTGCGAGGCTGGCCCGCGAGGGTGGACTGCCCATCGCCGACGCGGTCAGAATTCTCCAGGAGGTCGTCGACGCCCTGGCCTACGCCCATGCGCGCGGCGTGGTGCACCGCGACATCAAACCCGACAACGTACTGTTGTCTGGCCGACATGCGCTGGTCACGGACTTTGGTATCGCGAAGGCGGTAAGTGAGGCGACCGGACGGCAGGAGCTGACGACTGCAGGCGTAGCCCTCGGTACGCCCACGTACATGGCGCCAGAGCAGGCCTCGGCCGGTGGCCACATCGACCAACGCGCGGACATCTATGCTGTCGGTGTTCTCGCCTACGAGTTGCTTGCGGGGCGACCTCCGTTTACTGGCGCGACAGCGCAGGCGGTGCTCGCCGCGCACTTGACGGATGCGCCCGATCAGCTGACGAGGCATCGACAGAGTGTGCCCCCCGCACTGGCGCAACTCGTAATGAAGTGCCTCGAGAAGAACCCTGCTGATCGGTGGCAGACGGGGGACGAGCTACTTCCGCAGCTCGAGGCGATTGCCACCCCGAGTGGGGGCGTGGCAGTGGGGGAGACGGGAACTCGGCGGGCGCTGGCAGCGGGTGGGCGCCTGTCACGATTGTGGCGGCCTGCACTCGGTGTGGCAGTCGTGACCCTCCTGGTGGTTGCGGTCTGGATGCTACGTGGTCCCCTGATGGGAGATCGGGCCATCGGAGGGATACCCGACGATCGGAAATCCATCGCGGTCCTTCCCTTTACGAACACCAGCGGCGATCCGGAGAACGAGGCATTCACGGATGGAATTCACGACGACATTCTGTCCCGGCTCTCCAAGATCCGAGAGTTGAAAGTCATCTCGCGCACCTCGGTCATGGAGTACAAAGACACGAGGAAGAACATCCGTGAGATCGGCCGCGAGCTAGAGGTAGCGACGATTCTGGAGGGCGGCGTTCAGCGGGCCGGAGACAGGGTGCGCATCAATGCCCAGCTCATCGATGCGCGAACCGACGAGCACCTTTGGTCTGAAGTCTACAACCGGGAGCTAACGATCGAGAACATCTTCGCCATCCAGGGCGAGATTGCAGAGCAGATCGCCGCTGCGCTGGAAGCAACCTTGTCTCCGGCTGAGAAAGAGGAGCTGGGCACGAGGCCGACTGAAAACCTGGAGGCCTACGACTACTACGCTCGTGGTAACGAGTACTACAGCCGAGGGTATGCCGAGCAGGACCTGCGCATCGCCGTTCAGATGTACGAGCAAGCCGTAGAGGCGGACCCGGGTTTCGCTCTCGCCTATGCCAGGCTCTCGCTTGCCCATCAGTATCTGTGGTGGTTCTTCTATGATCGTTCCGACGAGCGCATAGCAAATGCAAAGGAGGCCGCGGATTATGCGGTAGGGCTCGCCCCGGACCTGCCGGAGGCGCGTGCAGCACTGGGCCGCTACTACTACCGCAGGCTGGACTATGATCGCGCACTTCGGGAGTTAACAGCCGCGCTGAAACGCCGGCCGCAGGACAGTGAAATCCTGGCCGCTCTCGGGTATGTCCAGAGAAGGCAGGGCAGGATGATCGAGGCCGCCGGAAATCTGGAACGAGCGTCGGAGCTTGATCCACGATCCGCGATTCTCGCCTCCGAAACCGGTGACACGTATGCGCGGTTGCGCAATACAGTCGACGCGGCGCGGTACTACGATCGGGCGATAGCGCTGAGCCCAGACTTCTCCGATCCGTATTACGGACGGGCAAGGCGGCTTCAACTGCGGCTGGAAGGCAATCCAGACGCTGCACGGGCGACACTCGCGGCAGCAGAACGTGCTGGGGCACGGGACTTCAATTTTCCCTACATCTTGGTGTACATCGAAGTGTTAGAGGGAAATTATCAGCGAGCGCTGGATCAACTTGCCTCGGCACCACAGGCTTTCGAGACTCAGCACCTCTACGGGCCCAAGCCTCAATTCTTCGCCCAGATCTATGGCCTCATGGGGAACCATGAGCTGGAGCGGGCCTACTACGATTCGGCACGTGTCGTTCTGGAGCGCGAGCTCCAGGCTCGTCCAGATGACTCGCGACTCCATAGCTCGCTTGGCATTGCCTACGCTGGCTTGGGTCGGAAGCGGGACGCAATCCGCGAGGGGGAGCTGGCAGTATCACTGCTTCCCGTGAGCAGGGAGGCTATGCGGGGCTTCTATCGCGTGGAAGATCTAGCGCGCATATACACGATGGTCGGCGAGCGTGACCGTGCCATCGAACAGCTCGAGTATCTTCTGTCAATCCCTGGAGATCTGTCGGCTGCGATTCTCCGGATCGATGCCGCGTGGGAGCCGTTGCGCGGCCACCCGCGGTTTCGGCGCCTCGTCAGTGGGGACAGCTAACAGCGCTCGGTACCCACCTGCCATCCGGATTGTCCGCACGGTGAGCCCTTCAATTCCCCTTGCCGGATTCGCCCGGATGGTATGATCGGGCCGCGTGCTCCTTGACGTCCGACAGTGTTAGCCAAGCGGGCTTGAAGTCGCCCACCGCGTATCGGGGCCCCTGATCGAAAAAGTGTGGCGACTGCGGGTCGGCGCTGGCACCGAACGTGTGAAGGGAACGGGCCTTCACCTCCGGTCCAAACTCGACCACGGCCACGTACGTGTTCCCCGCAACGCCGTAGTGGCGCCGTTGACCTTGGACGCTCCTGGTGTAGAAGGTGAACATGGCACCGGCCCAACCCGGTGCGCCGGCGACGGGGATGCTGGGAAGCTCGTCGCTGAAAGGTTCATTGCCACTGGTGTGCCGCCGCTGCAGGCGGTTCAGCTCTCCCCACGGTACCCGCCACGTGCCCCACTCGCGTTCCAGGCGAGCCATGGCCTGCTCCAGGGCGAGAACGTTCACCCAAAGTGTGTCACGCCTGGCACGAAGAAGTTCCCACCGCCGTTCGACCCACGTCACGTACAGGCTCATGGCCTCTGACTCGACGGTGCTGACGTGGTCCCAGTTTCCCAGTAACACGATCGCGTCCGCCGTGCTGTCGGCACGGGAAGGGGCGTTGCGTCTCAACCGCTCCCATTCCGCAACCAGCTCGGAGATGTCCGCGCTGCCCTGAATCAGGTGGGTGCTGTATGCGGTCCGGGCCCACTCCTCGAACGTGAACTTGCCTTGCGCGGCCAGAATGCGCCTGGCCTGGCGGTGGCGGGGATTGTCGCCTTCCCGGACCATGTAGCTGGGGAAATCGTCCGGATCGGGGTTGCCGGCGCTGGTGGAGAGGAAGGGTGTGCCGTTGCAGTTCTGCAGCCAACCCGTGGCGGGATTCAGCACCTGAGGAATCTCATCCATGGTGTGGTAGCCCTGCCACTCAGTGGCCGGGTCGCTGCCGTCCACGGGCTCCCTCCAGTCGAACGCCTCGGAGCGGCGCGGCACGGCTGCGTTGTACACGTAGAAGATGTTTCCTGCCTGATCGGCGTAGAGGTAATTGCCGAACAGCATGTCCAGCCGGGAGACCGCGGTCCGGAACTGGTCCAGCGTCTGTGCCTTCGTCATTCCATACCACTGGTCGAGCCAACCTGGTTCTTCGAACTTCGCCATGCGCACGGCCAAGGGAACGCCGTCTCGGATGGCTACCAGGGGGCCGTGATGGGTCTTCTGAAACGTCGCGATTCGCCGCTCGATGCCGTTCTCGGTCTTGACCCTGAGTTCCTCCGTCCACTCAGTCGCCGTGCGGTGACCATCCCCATATCGGTACTTGAGCGGGTTGCTGTCGTCGTCAAAGGTGATGGTGTACGCGTCTTGGAGGTCGGCGCCGTTGTCGGTGCTGGCCCATCCCAGATGCTCGTTGAAGCCGACGTAGGGTAGGGGAAAGCCGAACCGAGTGTAGCCGCTGAAGTTCCATCCCTCCTCACTCATGACGTGGCCCTCGTAGACCTGTGAGGGGCCGAAGAACGACAGGTGAGGATTGATGAACAGCAGCGCGTTGCCGCTGGCGCTCTTTGCCGGCGTGATCGCCCAGGAGTTCGATCCCTGCTCGGCCCGCAAGCCCGTGTGCCGGGGCATCGAGGGCAGTTCGCTGCGCCGCTCCCCCGTGGACCGCTGGAAAGCCTCGTGGAATTCGGCCCGTTGTAGCCTCGTGCCGAAGAGAAAACCCCGTTGGTAGTACAGGTACCGGATGAAGGCGAGGGGGTACCACGGCTCGAAGTGGTCCAGCAGTCGCGGTTCCGTGTCGGGATTGCGGGCGAGGTAGTAGTTGAACCCGTCGGCAAAACCGTTCAGCAGCGCTCGGACCGCCGGGTCCACTTGCTCATACTCCTCCATCGACAACCTGGGAATCTCCAGTGCCCGGTTGATCCAGTCGTCTAGGAGCACGTCCTCCCCGTGTACCTCGGCCGCCCGCCCGATCGCTCGAATGAAGTTGTCCTCCACTTGCCAGAAGTTGTCCTCCGCCTGGGCGTAAGCGAATCCGAACGCAGCGCTGGCGTCGGTGGGACCGTGCACGTGCGCCACGCCGAACGCGTCGCGGTAGATGGTCACGCTGCCCGCCAGTTGTTGCAGCCGCTCGCTGCCCTCCGAGCGCAGTATGACGGTGGCTAGGACGCAGCTGGCAATCGTGAGGAGCCGTATTGGCCTTGACATCGATGTCTCCCGAGAAGGGCGAATCGTGGTCTGCTGGATGACTCCAAGCCTCGTCGGGCTGCGCGTGCAGCCACGGTAGTGAGCTAAGCTATGCCAAGTTGAAAACCGTGACAACAGATCGGGATCGCGTACGTTGGCTCTTGACGCCTGCTTGACGGTTGGGCGGGACGATGGGCTAACCCTGGTCTCGCTGGACGTTTCCCAACCGTTCGATCTCGGAGGCAACTATGAAGCAGAGATTCCTTATCGGCGCGTGCGCCATAGTGGTGGCCGCCGCCGTCGGTGCCTGTGACGAGGCGGCGGCCCCGGAAGACAGCGCCGCGCCGGCGCTCGGCAAGCACGACGGCGGACTGCCGGCACCGTCCCCTATCGTCACCGCCGCCGGAGTGGACTTCTGGCCCTTCACCGGAGTCGACTTCACCGGAAACCCACAGGATCCCATCAGTCTCATCTTCACCGGACAGTCGGATCCCCGCGCCCTGCGGGCGGCGTTGCTGTTTCTGGACGGCGACCGCACCGGTTTCGGGATGCCCGACGTCTTTCCCTTCAACTGCACCTGGAAGGACGCCATCGGCGGTGTCCAGACCGGCTACGGTGAACCGGCTGGCTGGGTAGGATCGGCCATCCAGGTCGAGTGTGGTGAGTACGATCCGGTTCGGTTCCACGTGCGCTTCTTCGATCTTGGCGATGGGACCCTCGGCGGAGCCCACTTCGAGCTCCTCATCCCCGGCACCACCGACCACCAGGTGATCTCGTGGGAGCTGGCGGAGCAATTGGCCACTGTGGACTTCATCCGTTCCGGCCTGCTCGGGGCGGCACCGGGCCAATCGGGCCCGGTCAACCCTGCTCCTTCCTTCCGGGAGATCCCGGCCGTCATCTACAACGGCATCCCGGTGGAGTTGCGGGCGGCGATTGGCGGCCCGTTGGGTGACGTGACCGAACCGGTGCCCATCGGGACCGACGGCAGCGCAACGATCCTGCATCTGGCGGGAAGTCGCAAAGGTAAGGCGGATATCGCCAGGCAGGAGCTGGAGATCGAGTTCAACCAGGTGATTCCGAAGCCGTTTTGCGAATCCGGTCCGTTTGACTTCCTGCACGTGTTCGGTCCGGTACGGCTCCGGCAGCAGGTGGTGTTCACGCCATCGGGCAACTTCGTGAGCCAGTTCCATGCGAACGGTCACCTCGAGCTGACCCCGGTGAACCCGTTGACGGAGCCCCCCACGCCGATCGGCACAACGTATCGGGCTAACGTCAACGAGCATCACAAAGGGATCGTGACGGACAACGTGTCGCTGGCGTCCCAATTCCAGCTCCAAATTGAGATACCACCGCGGGGCCCGTTCCGTGGTGCCCTCATCGCCCACCTGAACGTCGGACCCGGCGGCTCGAGCCATCACTCGCTGGAGATCCGCTGCGAGCCATAGCCCAACGAGACCAGGCCGGCTAGAGCGGATGGATTGGACTTCACGGACTGTGCTGTGGGCAACGTCCGCTCCGTCCGATCCATCCGCTTTATGCCGCCGCTCCTGCCGCCCCTGCCCCTCGGAGCTCGGCGGATCGGCGGACAGGACGAGACAT
>WVYX01000020.1:0-18500 GCA_011772755.1 Gemmatimonadales bacterium | reverse complement strand
ACCGCCGCCCGCTGCCGCCCCTCCCGCTCTCTGCCCCTCCTCCCCCACCTGCCCCTTCTCCTCCCCATTCACGCCGCCCCTGCCGCTTGTCCCACCACCTACCGCTAGCCCTTCGGGGGTGGTGTGGGGTATTGTAGCGGGATCCTGAGCCTCCCAGTCCCCGTGTCCGACGTATCCATCGTGACAGGCTCCCCATGGTCGACGGACGCAGAGCAGCAGATCGCGCGACTGCGTGAGGGAATGAGAGGGAGGAGTGAGGAGTAAGGAGTGACAAGTGAGGAGTGATCTTCCGGCGGTCAATTGCCGGTCGGCTTGGATATGCTCCGCTGCGTAGCGTTGTGTGTCGTCGTTCCGTGTGTCCTCGCAGCTGGCGTGTCGGCTCAGCAGGTTGCGGATTCGGGCTTTTCGCCTCCGATCCACCATCCGGCTTTCGACGCCGGGCGTGGACCGGTGGTCTTGATCGATGAGGCGCATCTCAACTTCCACACGGCGGGGGGTCGATACTACACCTTTGCGAAGCTGCTCCGGGCCGATGGATACGTGGTCAGGCCGTCGCAATCCCGGTTTGCCCGTCAGATGCTGGCTGGCGCCGACATCCTGGTCATCTCCAACGCAATCGCCGAGCAGAACGAGGAAGACTGGTCCCTGCCAACGCCTTCGGCGTTTGACAGTGCGGAGATCGCAGCGGTCCGCCAGTGGGTGCAGCAGGGCGGCGCACTGCTCCTCATTGCGGACCACATGCCATTCCCTGGCGCAGCGGCCGAGCTCGCTGCGGCGTTCGGCGTTCTGTTCAACAACGGCTTCGCCATGGGCCAGGAACAGTCGGGGGAGATGGTGTTCCGACGCTCGGATGGCTCCCTGGCAGATCACCCGGTCACCAACGGCCGCGGCCCTGGGGAGAGAGTCGATTCAGTTGTGGCGTTCACGGGTCAGGCGTTCCGGGCGGTGGCCCAGATCGACTCACTGCTGATTCTGGGTCTTGATGTGGTGCTCCTCATGCCGCAGCAGGCGTGGCGCTTCTCGAAAAGCACGCCGCGCCTTTCTGCGGCTCACTGGCTCCAGGGAGCTGTGCTTCGAGTGGGGCAGGGTCGTGTGGCGGTGTTCGGTGAGGCAGCCATGTTCAGCGCACAACTCGCCGGCCCCGACCGCACGCCTCTTGGAATGAACTCACCGCATGCAGTCCAGAATGCCCAGTTCCTGCTCAACGTCGTGCACTGGTTGTCAGGGCTGTTGGACCAGCGCTAGGCGAGTTTACTGTAGGTACTAGGTGCTGGATCCTGGGGCACGCTTTGGCCAGCCTCACGATAAACCCAGCACCTAACACCCAGGACCCATTGCCCGTGCCCCCCGCCGCCTCTGCCCCACCGCGCTCGGCGGATCGGCGGATCGGCGGATCGGCGGACAGGGCGAGACGCTCCATCGCTCCCGGTGACCCCAGGCTCCCGCCTGGGGTCAGCCGTGAACCCGAGAAGCCGTTCATGCCGTCATGCCATCGTTCCATCGTTCCGCCGTTCCGTCTGCCGCTCCTGCCGCCTCTCTAGTCTCCACCTCCCGACGCCGCGGGCATCTGCACTGGCGTTGCCCCGGCCAGGTAGATCCCGTTGAACAGGAGCTGGAAGGTGCCGTGCGGTTGTCCGCGGCGCAGGATCTCCGGGCCAAACAGGTAGAGCTTACCGCTCCCTACCTGGGCTTCGGCCATCGCCACACCGTCCTTCAGATGGTGTTGGCCCCAGGCCCAGCCGCTCCGGAGCGGTTCGTCGCTCTCGAACCGGGCGATGGCAACCACGTCCCGCTGCCCGGCGTCTAGCGGCGCGAACACCGGGTTGTTGTTGAAGAACACGTCGAGGTCTTGTGGCAGCCCGTAGGCAATGGCTCGCGTAGTATCGACGCGCACTCGGAGCACCGAGCCGGGCGCGTAGTATTGTTCGCGTCTGAGAGGCCTCCCGTCCTCATTCACGAGGTGGTTGGCCAGTGGCAGGCCAATGTGTGCGGCCAGGCGGGTTGAGCTGCCGATTGTGAGGATGGTCCCGCCCTGCCTCAAGAACTCCTCCAGCTTGGGAACCGTTTTCTCCGCTGTGACGCTGCCCAACCGGGAGCGGTACTCCTGTGGGATGGCTTGCGGATCGGGTTGCCCGCCGGAGAACTGCCTGAAGCTCGCGCCCTCGGAGGCGGGTGCCGGAATGGCGCCGCTGGGGAAGATGAGCACGTCGTATTCGCCTGATAGGCCGCCGCCGTCGAGGGTTGGCGGATAGACCACCTCGAAGGGGAACTCGAACTGCTCCAGTAACCATCGGGTCCACCCCGAGGGCATCGAGCCGCCGTAGCGATCCCACAGTCCGATCCGCACCGGTCGCAGGCGCAGCGCTTGGATTGCGGGTGCTGCCGACACAGCCTCGAACCGGAGTCCCAGTTCCGACGCGAGTCGTCTCAGCTTCGGCAGCACGCCCACTCGCGCCGGAATGTAGATCGTACCCGCTGGATAGGTCGTGCCGTTGGCCCGCATTGGCTCGCGCAGCCAATATGCCTCGTGGTTGTCGGCTAGCAGACGGTTCGTCGCGATGAACGCGTCATTCACCCGGTGGCTCAGGAGGAAGCCCACGGCGTCGTCGGCGCCGGTGACCACCCCCGGAGGCGGTGTGGCAAACCCTTCGATTCTCTCGAACGGTCCGTCGAAGCCCTCTAGGATTCGGTCGAACTTCGCGCCCATCTGGAATGCCAGCGTCCAGCCGGCGTTGTCGTAGGGGGCGATGGGCGGCCCGCCGGGGTAGCGGAAGTCGTTCGGGTGATCCTGTGGCTCGAACATGTCGAGGACGTGGGGCCGAAACGGCTGCGCCGTCTTGATCACATACGACCCGGCCGGGTAGCGCGTGCCCGCCACCTCGAACGCCCTGGTCGCTCGGTGGACGGTGATCCCACTCTTTATGAGGGCGTTCACGAACTTGGTCGCCGTCGGGAAGTCTGGCTGGTCCGAGGGCAGGACATAGCCCCGGGCGTCCCGAAGCGCCGGGTCCCGGAGCATGGCGAAGTACTCCTTGGGCACGCCGCGGAATCGCCGCATCTGCGCCGGCTGCTCCCTGAGGCTCGCGTCGGCCTCCACCGCTGCGGTCACCGCGTCAACCATCTTGGGGTGGATGGTCCAATGGTCGCGGCTCCCCCGCTCGATGGAGTTCTTCCCCATGAGGTAGATGTTGTATAGCAGCGTCTCCCGGTAGCGGGACGCGTAGTCTAGCACCGCTCGGTTCGCGGTAATCGAGTAGTCGATGGATTGGCGAAAGTGCCAGCGCTGCGGCGCGATGGGGAAGGGCTGGTCGTTGCCCGGTAGCTGGCGGTTGGGCATGAACTCGATCTCGATCGGTGTCGGATGGCCCTTCGTCTCTGTCAGGAGGCCGATCATGTTGTGGAAGTACGTCGTGGTCCGAAGTCCGCCGTTCCACCAAGTTGAGTAGCCCGCGCCCGAGCGCATGGTGGTGCCCGGTTTTCCTTGGGCCACGAAGCGGCTGTGCATCGCCGCGCCCACCATCGCGATTCCCAGCGGGACCATCGGATCGAGGTTGTAGTTGAAGGGATCACGGAATGGTGGGGCGAACATGATCGTGCCGGTGGGTCCCGTCTGGTGGTGGTTGTACACGATCTGCGGAAACCACTCGCGGAACATGACGCGACTCATGTTCTCGGTTTCCGGCTGGGTCACCATGTAGAAGTCGCGGTTGTTGTCGTGCCCGATGTACTTGTGGTACAGCCGCGGGATCCCCCGCGTGGTACGCCTGGTGGGCTCGGCCTCTCGCATGTACCAGTTCGAGACCAACTCCATCCCGTCCGGGTTCGCGTGGACCGCCAGCAGGATGACGTCATCCAAGATCCGCAGTGTCTCCGGGTCATCCCGGCTCACCATCTGATAGACCAATTCCATGAGCTGGTGTGCTCCCAGGACCTCGGTGGCGTGCAGGCCGCCGTCGATCCAGACCACCGCCTTGCCGTCGTCGGCCAGTGCCCGGGCGCTTTCATCGGTCAGGCCTTCCACCAGCGCCAACCGCCGCGCGGTCGCCTTGTAGCGGTCCAGGTCTTGGTGATTGCCTGGCGCGGTGATGATCGCCATCAGCTGTGCCCGCCCTTCGGCCGTAGTTCCTATGGTATCGAGTACCATGCGGGGCGATTCGGTGGCGAGCTTCTCCCAGTAGGCATGAAGCTGGGTGTAGGTGGCCAGATGGTAGTCGTCGCCGATGTTGAAGCCGAGCTGCTCCTTGGGTGTGGTGACGGCCTGGGCGTGGACGGACGAGACCCCGACAAGTACGGCTGTCACCGTCACCGTCATCGCTCGGGTTAGACCGACGCTGCGTGCACGGCTCATGGAATCCTCTCTTCCTGTGAGGCCAAGATGGCTAGCAAGAATATCGCAATCGGCCGGGTCGCGTAGTAGGGGCATAGCAGGGGCGTAGCATGCTGCGCGGCTACGTTTGGCACCGTGGACGGTCGAGGCCCTCCCTGTGGCCGCAGCATCCGCCCACCGCGTCGCGTTACCGTTTTTCTTTGCCTCTTCTGCGGCCGCGCCCCACGTGTCCGGTGCTGAAGCGCCGGGATCATGAGGCCGGCGTTGCACAATCGGGGCGCGGCAGGTTGCCCCCCAACAGCTCTGTCCCCCGGCTACAGCTCCAGCAAGCACCACTCCTTGTTGCAAGGGGCGGTTCCCATCTGGAGCCCCGTCTCCTGGGCTACCAGGATGTTGTTCGAGTGGTTGAAGCCGAACCCGTTCTCCGGGTCGTACAGGCCAGGTTCGCTGGAGAAGTGCATGCCGGCTTTGAGCACCGTGTAGTCTCCCAGCGCCTGGTACGGCGGCTGGTGGCCTTCCATGCCTTCCCCGTGTCCCGGGCGATGGTAGATCAGGTGGGCGCAGCGATTCGCCACCTGGTACTCGTGCACCGCCTTGGCGACGTTGGAGCAGGTATTCCCTGCGTGTGACTGCTCGGCCTGGATGTAATAGGAGCTGGTGTGGGTTTCCCACACGTGTTGCTGCCAGTCGGTCCAGGGTGCAATGAGGAACGAGCGGTACTGCTCTCCCCCGTACCCGCCCACGCGGACCACACCGGCGAACTGGAGCGCGTGACCGCGCTCGATCCTGGCCCAGGAAACCTGGTTCGGGTGAGGGTAGGCGGTCTTGCGACCGGTGCGACACCCCACGTTCACCTCGATGCCAACGGCGTTGTGAGGCTCGCCCTCCTGTGGGATGTCTTGCATGATGCGGTGCATGCCCCAGAGCCGCGCCGCATTCTCCACCTCCCAGTCGAGGGTGCCAAGTCCTCGCTCGAGGAGATAGTTGCGGACGAAGGCGTGCAGCTCCGAGAAGTAGTCCATGGCACGCTGCGTGAGCCGATTCTCCGTCTCGTCTTTGACAACACGGTGACGGACCATGATGTCATAGACGTCGACGAACTGGGCTTGGGGCATCGCGTTGGCCATGGTGCCGAACTTGCCGCTCGTGGGACGATGCTTCGTCGGAGTGTCGATGGAGCCGAACATGTTGAGGCGGCGGACGTCGTCCTGTCCCGGCAGGAGTCCGAGCTCGGCCGCACTACCACTGTCGATGCCGATGGTCTTGTCGCCGTAGCCCGTCTTGGCCAGCGTCTCCCCCCACCACCGATAGATGTTGACGCTGGCGCCCTGGGTCACCGTCTCCTCCGGTGGGATGCCTCCAGCCGCGTGATGGTAGTCGAAGTAGGAATGGGCACCCGTCTTCCACCAGTCCTGTACGAGCTGCTGGTCCAGGTATGGGTGAAGCCAGATCAGCCCGTCGTCCTGATCCATCGGCAGGAAGCAGGCGAAGGGGCGTTCAGTGGTCGAGTGAAACAGCCCGGTGGCATAGATGATGTTCCAACGCTGGGTTAAGAGAATGCCCCCATCCACCCCGCGCTCCCTTGCCTCTGCCTTGAGGGCTCTTGCCTTGGCGTGGTACCAGGATAGGGGCAGGCGGTGGGCATCTGCCGCGGCGGGCAGTGTGTGGCGCCGCTTCGCCTGTTCCTTGCGCAACAGCACGAAGCTGTCCGAGGACGCGGCCCGCGCCATGGCCCGCTCGTCGGGCCACGCTGCTCGAGGTCCGGTCACCAGCGCACTGCCCACGCCCAGTCCGGTGAGCTTGACGAATCGGCGGCGGTCGAGGCTCATGGTTGCCTCCGGGGGACTCAACAGGGTTTGCGTAGACGATGGGAGACTATGGCTAACATGCTGTCGGATCTGCTGAGGCGTAAGGGACAGTTCTCAGCTCTCTTAGCTCCTGCCGAACGACTCGTACACCACGAGATCCGCCAGCTCCTTCTTGGGCGGCGTCTCGGGCCAGGCGTCGGGAACGCCGATGGGCGTGAAGCAGATCAGCGAGTAACGCTCAGGAATCCCGAAGAACTGCTTCATCTGCCGGTCCGGAAAGAAGCTGGTGAAGAAGCCCGTTCCGTAGCCCAGTGCCCGCGCCGCAATCATGAGGGTCCCCGCCGCTAGCGTCCCGTCGTGGACCACGTAGCTCGGGTAGGAAGCCTCGGTATCCACAAGGACGGCGACGTAGACCGGCGCGGAGAGCGCCCCGTCCAACGCTTCCTTCACCCTGGCACGGACGGTCTCCAGTTCCTGGGCCCGAACCTCTCCGGACTGGCGAATCCGCTCCGTGTACCAGGTCAGCGCGTGGTCCTTGAGACGGTCCAGGGTCGCACGGCTCTGAACCACCAAGAACTTCCACGGCTGCTGGTTTCCGGCGGTGGGTGCGTACCGTGCAGCATCGAGGATCGCCACCAGGTCGTCTCGGGGTACTGGATCAGGGGCGTACCTCCGGACGGTTCTGCGGTGCCGAATGGTCTGGAGCACTGCGCGCCTGGTGGATGTGTCGGTGCCGTACTCCGGCTGTGACTCTGCGGAGACCCATGGTAGGTGATCGGCAGACCACGCCCACAGCAGCAGGGTGATCAACGCCCCTGCAGCGAGACCGGCCAAGGCGGCGCCAGCAGTCGAGCGCGTCATGACGTCCTCCAAGCAGGTGACTTCCGCGGGTGACATGACAAGATGAGGAGCGCACCCAGGTCTGCGCGAGCCCCCTGGCCACTACTGCCGAGCCATTCACCCTGTGCACGCCGGGCAGCCACTTGGGTGCATGACACCAACGCCGCGCCCGCGCGTAGGGGTCATGGGGCAGGAGGAGCGCCCGAGGTGGCGTGCTCCCCATTGGCCGGTGCGCATGCAGGGCGGCCCGGCGGGTCGCGGCGGATCCAGCCCCGGTGTATCGATCTGAGACGCCGCAACGGTTTGCAGACGACGAACATCTAACCGGGTGGCACCCAGTGGATGCCCCTGGATGACCCTCGGCTTGGGAAAGACATGTTGGGAGTTCTGAGGCTCGCGGCGCTGCGAGCACATCAAGCAGCAGGTCGGGATGGGGAGCTGCGGCTTCGGAAGGTCGGATGACATGACGGTCTACACGCCAGACCTCGATGCCATCTTCACCTGCCTCGCTGCCACGTGCCCTCGTCTCACCACCCCGGAGCAACGTGTCGGGCTCGAGCTCTACCGGCGACTCGCGCGGGGTGCGCCGGTGTATCCACAGCGGGTTGCCGATTCCCTCGAAACTACCAGCGGCGACCTACTGACCATGCTCGACGGTGGCGGACTCAGGAACCTGGTTTGCTACGACCGTGACCGCCGGATCATCGGGTTCGGCGGGTTATCGGTGGCGCAAACCGTCCATCGCTTCACCGTCGACGGCCGAACGCTGTACACCTGGTGTGCCTGGGATGCCCTGTTCATTCCGGAGCTGCTGGAGGTGACGGCTGATGTCCGGTCCGCGTGTCCGCGGACGGGGGCGACTATTCGACTGAGTGTCACGCCGGAGCGGATAATCTCAGCCGAGCCGTCCGAGACGGTCGTGTCGTTTCTGCTTCCCAGTGCCGCGCTGGGCCGGAGCACCACGGCGGAATCGATTGCGAGCTTCTGCGACCACGTTCGGTTCGTGGCATCGCCGGCTGACGGCCGCGGTTGGGCGGCGCCACGCGTAGGAATGTTTCTCCTTTCTCTTGACGACGCGTTCTGCCTGGGCAAGATGTACAACGCGCGGCGGTTTGGGGCGGCGCTGGATGACGCCGCCGGATCCCCCGACCGGAGGGCTCCCTCGGCGGCGTAGCTCTCGCGCCAGGATCTCGTTCCACAAGATCTCCTTCCTATCCTCGCCGGCGTGCGGTAATGTCGGACGGCAAGCCTGTCGACGGAGAAGACCTCATGCAAACCGAGTTTCCCACCGAAGGCGTGGAGCTCACGCAGCTCCTCGTGGTGAGTGACCTCGACCGATCTCGATGGTTCTACGCGGATGTGCTTGGCGCCGAGGTGTTCAGGGAGTACGGAGGTACCTCGTGCGTGTTGACTTTCCAGGGGAATTGGATTCTCCTGGTGACCGGCGGCGGACCGACGAAGGACAAGCCCGGCGTAACGTTTGCCCCTCCTGCCGATCCGAGCGTCGTGAGCCACCAGCTCACGATCCGGGTGCCTGACTGCCAAGGGGCTTACGAGGCGCTGAGGTCCCGAGGCGCCGAATTCCTGACGCCTCCAGTCGATTGGGGCAGCGAGATCCGGTGCTTCTTCCGGGATCCAGACGGCCACCTGCTGGAGATCAGTGAGGTCCGCTGAGCGGTCGGCCTGCCGCGGATTGATCAATAAGGGAACGCGGATTGGTTTCGGCGAAAGAGNNGCGGCCGTTGCCGACGTGCTGGCTGGCCGCCGATCAGGGATCCCGCGATGCCACCAGTGGTATCACATGCGAAAGAGCGACGCCGAGCGAGTCGTCACTAGGAGCCGTCTCACGATGCAGCTAGATCGGTTGCCGGCGGTAGCACTGCTCGCACTGGTCGGAACGGGATGCAGTGCAGCGAGTCGGTACGACCCATTTCTCATCCCTGCAGAAGAACTCTACCAGTCAGTCGAGATTATCGTTGTCACCCCGGTGCACGTGGCCGCCGAAGTCGAGCTTCATGAAGATGCGCTTGCCAGCGTGGACTCCCTCGTCGACGCTGCCCTGAGGAGTGCAGAATTCTCGGTGATACCGGCGCGGCAGTATGCCGAGATCTGGGACCGGATCGTCTTGGAGTTGGGAGGTCTGTTTGATCCCCACACCGGCGAGCGGGACGAGCTCAAGTTCCAGGATGCCCGGGAGCAGTTGGTCGGGGAGCTGGAGGAGCGATTCGACCCGGGGGCATTGCTCTATCTCGAGATCGTCGAGGTGGACGCTCCGTTCGCGGACGGTGTGGCGAGGTGGGATGGAACCGTGCAGGCTGTCACTCCCTTCGGTCTGCGCGTGCTCGACGCAGTGGGAGCAGCCCTCATCGACACACAGGGCTTCTTGCCAGAAGGAACGGTTCGTGCACTCTCGCTGGAACTCATTATCGAGGACATGAGTGGTGCCGAGCTCTACGTCAACTTCGGCGGTATGCAGGTGTTAGAGACGATCGGGGAGGGTATTGGGGAGCGGACGCCGGTTCCAGCGAGTGAACTCTGCGCCGACCAGCAGCGCAATCGTAAAGCGGTTGAGATTGCCCTCGCGCCATTGAAGCGGGAACGTCCCGGCAAGGATCGCTAGACGGGTTGTTCATCACACAGATTCGCTGGATTTCCGAATGACTAAGAACGCGCACGAGAAAGAGTGCCTGTCCTGTCAGCGCGGGACCGACCAAACCCCGCTGATTCAGCTGGAATACCGGGGCTCGACGCTGTGGATCTGCCCGCAGCACTTGCCGGTGCTGATCCACGATCCTGCCCGACTGATCGGGAAGCTGCCTGGAGCGGAGAACCTGACACCGGCCGAGCACCGCGACTGATAGTGAATTGCCGCAACCGACTTGGGGGGGCCTCGGGTGCCAGGTCGTGCGGGACTGGTGTGGTTGGCTGCTGGAGCGACCTGCTGGGCGCGCTACTCGCGGCTCAGCAGGATCGTGGGAGCGTTCTTCCCCAGTACGGGTCGGTGGCGGGCTGCTGTGATCGTGCCAATACGGTTGCCCTGCTCGTCCAACAGGCTGTAGTCCTTCACGGCTGGTGCTCTGCGAGACCGCGCACGTCGCTCCCGCTTGGCAACGCCGGGGTGGCGTCCCGACTGGATTGCGCTTTCTGATAGGAAGGTGCTTGCGGTCATCTCAACGTGCCCAGTGATTGCGGGTCTTCGCTCGGGTCTCCATTCTGGTCCGGTGCTTCTACCTAGTTAGATGCCGGGAGTCCCTGGATGGTTGCACGGCCGCGACCGCCTGTGGGCGCAGCCGCAGCCCGTCGAGTGGCGCCGCCGTTGCAGTTGCGGGGCTACAAGATTCCATAACGCAGCCGGGGCCGGTCCGTGGAGGACCATGCTCCTGGTCGGGGGTAGCGGGATGTCTTGGAAGACCAGACTCAACGTACCGTTGCTGTTTCTGCCGTGGCTTGTGCCGGTCCACCATGAGGCTCGCGGGCAGCAACGCCCCGGCGACTATCGTTCAGTGTTGGCGTCGGCGCAAAACGACGTCATCGAAACCCAAGCACTGAGAATCGAGAAGCTGGACTTGGGGCAGGCAACGGTGGGCGAGAACCGGTTCCGTGCCATGGTCCATAACAAGACCGACCAACCCGTGGCACTCGCAATCGATCTGCGTGCTGACCCGGGTCTGTGGCTCAAGAAATGGCAGCGCCAGTTCGTGTTCGAAGTGGATCCTGGCGCGGAGAGGTCGGTAGAAGCGACCTATCTGTTCCCACGTATGTCTGCGGAGGCGCGACTGCGTGTCCGGCTTGGCATTGCCGAGCCGGCCGAAGGTGGCGGGACGGCGATCGGCAACTGGTTCTTCCGCAAGTACTATCCGCTGGGCGTCGGGAACGAAGCTGCGGACTACGACCTGTCAAACTTCGAGCTCCGTCAGACCCATCACTACGACATCCACTACCTCCAGGGTTCCCTTGCAGCCGCAGAGATCCAGGCGATTGTCACACAAAGGGAGTCGGCGTACCGCGGGATCGCTGACCTCCTCGGCGCCAGTTACGAGGGACGGATTCGGTTGTTCTTCTTCCCCGACGAGGACACCAAGCGAAAAGAAACGGGTCACACTGGCTCTGGATGGGCCTTCTCCAACTTCATCATCGAGGTCTACAACGAACGAACGAAGCTGGATCCGTATCATGAGCTGGTGCATATCCTCGCCGGAGAGTTGGGCAACCCTCCAGCGCTGTTCGGCGAGGGACTGGCCGTGTATGTGTCGGAACGTCTCGGAGCCGATGCCCTGCGGTTCCTCGGCCATCCGGGACGGAAGGTCGATGACGTGGCCGGGACGTATCACCGTCAGGGGGAACTCATTCCCCTGGAAGAGCTATTCGCGTTCACGGAGATCGGGTCGCCGGAGAGCAGACCGCCAATTGCCTATCCGCAAGCGGCCTCCGTCGTGAAGTTCCTCGTCGAGACCTACGGCATCGAGGCATTCCGACGGGCCTATGGCAAGCTACGAAGCAGCAGTCAGTCAGAGACCATCGAAAACAACCGCAGGGCATTTAGGGAGGTTTTTGGCAGGCCGCTTCCGGAGGTGGAACGGGCATGGCTGGAGCGGCTGAGGTGATGCCTTCGGCGCGGCGGGGGCTCAGCTCGAGGAGCGACAGGTCTCATGCCAGGCGGCTACGTGGTTCGCATCCGGGGGGCGGGTAGCCAGGGAAACCACGATGAACGTCGCCAGGTTGGCGACCAGTCCCACAATCCCCTCGTGGATACCGAGGGGACGCCACTGAGGTCGAACCACGAGCAGTCCGGTGACAGCCGCTCCGACAAGGAGACCGGCCACCGCACCGGTGGCGGTCGCCCGACGCCAGAGGAACGCCCCGTACACCGCCGGTGCCAGCTGTACCACGGCGCCGTAGGCGGCCAGCAGCAGCCCCACCAGCGATCGGCCGCTCCACAGGGCGATGACGTATGCGAAGATTCCTACGGCGATCGCCAGCCATCGGATGAGCGTTCGCCGGTCGTGTTGACTGAGCTCACTTCCTCGGCTGCCGCCGTACACATCCTCCACCGCGATGGAAGCGGCCCCGTGGACCAACGCGTCGCCCGTAGACATGGAGGCTGCTAGAGCGCCTGCGCAGAACAGCCCGACCACCAATGCGGGAAGCCCCGAGGTCAACACGATGTGGGGCATGATCGCATCGGGATTGTCCGGTGCGCCGCCGTACATGACGCCGGCGAAGCCCACGACGAACAGTGGGAAGAGGAAGAGCTGGAACGTTGGGAACAGCACGACGGTCCGGCGAATGGTGGCGTCGTCCTTCGCTGCAAACGCCTTCATGAACAGGTGCGGCCACATCATGAATCCGATGGCGGAGACCAGAATGGCCGACGTATACGCTCCCGGTGACCAGGGATTACCGGCTGCGTCGAGTCCCGGTGTCGTGAGCAGTTCCGGCCGCAGCGCTTCCAGCTGCTCGAACATGGGACCGATGCCGCCGTACAGTTTGTGGGGGATATAGAAGCCCAGGGTCCACGCGATGGTGATCATGAACACGCCCTGGAACACGTTGGTCCAACCGACGCCCATCACTCCGCTGCGCCAGACGTAGATCAGCACTACTGTGTAGGCAATCGCTGAGCCTGCTGCCAAGGGAATGCGTCCGTCGGTGACCTGTTCGAGCAGGATACCGGCTCCGCGCATTTGCAGCGCCACGTAGGGCACCATGGCAATGACGCTCACCACGCCCGCAACCACGGCGACCCGCCGACTCTGAAACCGGTGCGCCAGCATGGATGCCTGGGTCACGTAGCCGTGTTTCCGCCCGAGGCGAGCTGCCCAGGGACCCAGGGCGAAGGTCGGGGCGATGCCGAGAACGCCATACGCCAGGATGTAGAACGCCGCCGCGCCGCGGCTGTACGCCCATCCCGGTCCGCCGAGGAACGCGAACGCGGAGAACACGGTGGCCCCAGTGACGAAGTACATAACTAGGGTCCCGAAGTCGCGATCACCCGCGACGTAACCCGCCACCGTGTCCGTGGAGCGGGATCCGGCCAGCAGCCCCACGCCCAGGCTAACGCCCAGGTACGCCGCCACCACGAGGAGGACGGTGTGCCAGTCGGTCACTTCGAGAACGTCCGGTGCAGGATGAGGAAAACAACCAGCGAGCCGACGATCCAGGCCAGGTACCAAGCGAACACGAATGGAATTCCCAGGACGAAGGGCCTGATCGTATTAACCAGGCGAACGCCTGGATACGTGACGGCCAGTGTCATGGCGGCGAAGTACAGGATAGCCAGAACGACAGCCAGGCGTTTAGCACTGCGGTTGGAACGCTTCACACGGTCACCTGTCGCTATGTGGCTCGGGCTCCCACAGTGCAGCATGCCCACACTCGAAAGGTGAGAGTAGTGCGGCACGCGGGGTACCGACGTTCCCTGATGCTGAACGGACGTGCCAAACTCCGCCAATCGCGCCATCTTTGCAAGTCGGGGCTGGGGCCGCGGAGGAACACGGATGAACGCTGATGTGGCGAAGCGGATCGAGGTTGCGGCAGCGACGCACCTGGTTAGCAGACTGCGGGACTGCTCATGAATGATCTTCGGGTTAACGGTCGCCGCCTCCAGGAGTACCTCGTCGGACTGTCACGGCATGGGAGGACGGCACAGGGTGGAGTGAGCCGTGTGGCGTACAGCCAGGCGGACATCGAGGGGCGGGAGTACACGATCGCCCTGATGTGGCAAGCTGGACTCCAGGTTCGGGTCGACCCCGTTGGCAACATCTTTGGGTGCCGCGAGGGTTCCGAGTCAGGGGCTCCCGCAATCCTCTTCGGGTCTCACATCGACTCGGTTCCCAATGGCGGTGCCTACGACGGGGCGCTGGGCTCGATGGCCGCGATCGAGGTCGTGCAGGCCCTCGCGGAGGCCGGCTACTGCAACCGGCATCCGCTGGAGGTGGCGATCTGGGCCGACGAGGAAGGCGGCCTCATCGGGAGCCGGGGCTACGTCGGCGCGCTCTCCGACAGTGACCTGAGCGCATCGGGGGAAGACGGGATCTCGCTGGCCGACAAGATCAGACGAATCGATGGCCATCCGGAGCGGATCGGTGACGCGAAGCCGGCAGATGGGAGCATAACGGCGTATGTCGAGCTGCACGTCGAGCAGGGTTCGACACTCGAGAGCGAAGGGATCGACATCGGCATCGTGCAAGGCTTTGTGGGGATCAACCACTACGACGTGACCATCACCGGGCGCGCCGACCACGCGGGCACGACCCCGATGAACGCGCGTTCGGACGCGCTGCTTGCGGCGGCGGCGACGGTCCTCGCTGTGGACGAGACCGTCAAGTCGATACCCGGCGAGCAGGTGGGCACCGTTGGACGCCTATGCGTGAGGCCAGGTGTGCCCAACGTGGTTCCCGGCGAGGTGGAGCTAACCGTTGAGCTTCGAGATCTCGAGATGGCCCTGATCGAGTCCGTGTGGCGGCGCATCCAGCTCAAGCTGGAAGAGATCGCTACCGGGCATGGGATCGAGGTAGCCCACACGCTCCGCCAGTCTCTCCCTGGCGCGCTGACCGACCCCCGGATTCGACGCGCCATCGCGAAAGCGGCCGAGGTGTGTTGCCTCTCCAGCAGGTCCATGTCCAGCGGTGCCGGTCACGACGCCCAGAACCTGGCCAGGATCTGCCCCGCCGGGATGATCTTCGTTCCCTCCGTCGGCGGGGTCTCCCACTCGCCCGAGGAGCACACCCGTCCCGCCGACGCGGAGAACGGGGCTAACGTGCTGCTCCAGACGATTCTGCAGCTGGACCAGTGGTGAGGTCTCGGCCGCGCGGGAGGTCGTCGGTGTTGGGTCCTGGCTCCTAGGGGTTGGAAGGAAGGTCCAAGCACGGAACACTCAGCACCCCGGGCCGAGCACCCCACCCAGAAATGTCTCCTGTCCGGTTGTTTCAGGTCGCTTCAGCGACAGGCGAACCGAGCCGCCACCCTAGTCGCGAGTCATCCCACCTGGCAATGTCGCTCCCAACACCTGCCTACCCACCCTGCAACGCATACACCGGCTCGGGCGTCTAATTGGGTGGAAGGATGAGGTAGGGTCCTGGGATTCGGCAGCTCAAAGGGTTCGAAGGCCCACGGAGCAGTCACATGACAGTGATCGGCATTCCACTGGAGCAGGCGTTGCATTCACCGGGATGTCCCGCCACCTGGAGGGGGCGACGGGCCCACTCGGCGCAACAGGGAAGGGACTACTGCCTGGTGGACGACCAGGGAAGGCGACTCGGCATCGTTGCCGGCGCTAACCGCGAGCCGGTCTTCGGAAAGAACGCCCCGACGATCCTGTTGAACCGGGAGTGGGGGCGCTAAGCTAGCGGCCCGCCCCCCTCTCGTGCTGCATCTCGGCCAGTGGGGGTGGGTGAGGGCAGAAGCGGCGGGACCGGCAGGGGCGGCAGACAGGGATAGGCAACAGCGGATGGTTCGGGCGCAGCGGATGTTAGCCACAGCGCAGTCCGCGAAGTCTGAACCATCCGCTCATTTTCTGCCCGCCGCGCTGTTGTGACGGCCGCGGACCGCCTAATTACTCGGCACCGTAGTCATGCCCGAATGGTTTCGGCTCACCGATGCCGGGCCCCACTACGTCCTCGGGTTCTGGAGCGACCATTCTGGAGTTGAGCGTGTGTCGATGTATGAGCTAGTCAAGCCGGAGGCATGAGGCCCGTCGACTCCCGATGTCCCATTTTCGACACTTAACGCCTCAATTCCGGCCTACCGAATTCTCCTCATGCCTTTAACGTAGTAGGGGTTGTCCCCAGGTCTGGCTCTCCTCCCGAAGCCTGTGCCCACCGCGTCCCGTAACTGCAGGTAGGACTGAGTGTTGCGAAGGTCGCCGGAAGTTGATATATCTATCTACAATGCATATTTGGTATATGGATATGCCGCCGCGCGGGCGCGGCAGAGCCATATGCTCCATCAGCCGCAGGCCTGCAACCCTACCTGTTGCCTAGGCGTCTATTGTGGTCGAACCAATTCGTTTGTGTCGGTCTTAGCGATATTGAGTGCGGAGCAACAGAGGGCGTGGCGTTCCACGCATGGCCGGCACCCTGCCTGAAGGACGAGTGATGGTCCCATGACCGCTCCCCGACGACTCATCGCAATCTCGCTCGCTGTGGTTGTCGTGCTGAGCCTCGCCGGTGGTATCTACCTCCGCATTAGGGGCTCCGACGAAACAGACAGCGGTGGTTCCTCCGTGGCTACCGTGCCGGAGGGCGGCGCGGAACAGGTTTCCTCCGCTCAGAGCTTCTCGACCAGCGTGGCCATTCCGGTTGAGGGCGCCATGGTGCTACGAGACACCCTGGTAATCTCCGTGTCGGCCGCTGCTCAGGCCGCGGCGGAAAAGGAAGCCAAGCTTCTGGCCCAGGTGCAGGGTCCCATCACGCGGGTCCGGGTGAGAGAGAACCAGGTCGTGCGAGCTGGCCAGGTTCTCTTGGAAGTCGACTCTACGGAGTACGCGCTCAGGGTCGCCTCGGCTGAAGCGCGGGTGGCCCAGGCCCGGGCGTCCTACCGAGAGCAAACCCTGTTCGACGACCAGATCGAAGACCCGGAGGTGCGCGCCGAGCGCGACCGGGTGGCCCGAGCGAAGAGCGGGCTGGACGAGGCCGAAGTGGCCCTCAAGCAAGCATTGCTGGAGCTGGAGCGCACCCAGGTACGGGCTCCCTTCGGCGGGCGGGTGGCAAACCTCATGGTCGTCACCGGGCAGTGGGTGAGCCCTCAGAACGAATTGCTGACGATTGTCGACCTCGACCCGATCAAGGTCGAGGTGAGAGTCTTGGAGGCCGAGGTAGGACTACTGGCCCCGGGCCGCGGCGCCAGCATCTCGTTCGCCGCGTTCCCCGGCGAGACCTTCATCGGCCGTATCGCCACCATCAACCCGATGGTGGCGCAGGATACCCGGACGGCTCGGGTCACTGTCACCATCGCCAATCGCGACGGGCGCATTCTCCCTGGCATGTATGCCCGCGTCTCCCTGGAAGCGCGGAAGTTCCCGAACCGCGTACTGGTGCCCAGGTCCGCCATCCTCGAGCGTGACAAGCGGACCATGCTGTTCGTGTTTGAAGGGGAGAACAACATCGGGCTCGCCAAGTGGCGCTATGTGACGGCCGGCCTCGCCAACGATTCGCTGGTGGAGATCCTGCCCAACCCCGAGACCGACATGGTTGAACCCGGGGAGTGGGTGCTTACCGACGGACACTACACCTTGATCCACGACGCCCACGTGCGCCTGGTGGAGAGTGTGCGGGCCGCCGGGGGGAGGCCCCAATGAGGAGCATCACTGTGTTGCTCGCGGTGGCTGTACTGCTCGGGCCCGCGGTCGGTGCCGCCCAGCAGGTTCCGGCGACGATGACGTTGGAGGAGGCCCTGGAGATTGCCCTGGAGCGCAACCCCGCGTACCGCCGGGCGGTGGCTCAGGCCGACGCATCAGGGGCCCGCGTGCGGGCCGGCGTCGGGGCATTCTTTCCTGACCTGAGGGGAAGCGTCTCCTTCAACGGCTCGTCGAGAACGCAGGTCACTGGTCAGGATGATTTCGGGCAACCGCGCAGGCTGGAAGATCCACTGACGTTCCGTAGCAGCTCCGCCAGCCAGACTCTCTCGTCCAGCGTCACGCTGTTCGACGGCTTGCAGAATCTCAACAGCCTGAGGGCAGCTCGAGCCTCGGGCAGAGCAGCAAGTGCCGGGGTGGATCTACAGGAAGCCAGCATCGTGGCTCTGGTCTCGCGGCAGTTCTACACGGCGCTCCAGGCGAAGCGCCTTATCGCCGTCGAGGAGCGATTGCTCGACGTGTCGCGCCGACAGCTCGAAGCGACTGAGCGACTCTTCCGGGTGGCTGCTCGCACCGAAGTGGACGTTCTCGGTGCCGAGGTGCAGGTGGCCCAGCAGGAGCAGGAGCTGGAGCGGGCCCGGGGAGATGCCCGTAAGGCGCTGCTGCTGCTTGCCGAGCAGATTGGACTCGACGAGCCGATCGAGTTCGACGTCGTCGGCGAGCTGCCCACCCCGTTCGACCCGACCATCCTCGATGCCAACGAACTGGTCGCTCGTGCCCGTTCGAACAGCCCGCGGGTCGCTCGGGCGGAGGCTGAAGCTGCCCGGGCGGGCTTCGACGCCAGTGCGGCCCGGGGCCGGCGGTGGCCCACCATTTCGGCCAATGCGAACTTCACACGCGCGGCCAGCGTCCAGAGTTATGACGCGTTCTTCGACTTCAATCCACTGGACCGGTGGTTCGGGTTCGGGTTGAGCGTCAGCGTCCCCCTATTCACCGGATTTCAGACGTCTCAAGCGATCGCCCAGGCGACGGCCAGCGAACGAGTGGCGCAAGAGGACCTCCGGGAGCAGCGGCTCCAGTTGGAGCGTGAAGTGCGCAGCGCGTTCATCGACCTCGTGAGCACCTACCGGCAGGCGCAGCTCGCGGAGCGGGCGGTGGACATCAGCCGGCGGCGGCTCACCATGGCCCAGGAGCAATACCAGCTCGGTACCATCGGGTTCACCGATTTCCA
>WVYX01000239.1:7759-8074 GCA_011772755.1 Gemmatimonadales bacterium | reverse complement strand
ATACCGCCACCCGCCGGAACCCCAGCTGCTGGAGCAGATGGTCCGCGGTCTCCGTCGTGCTGGCGAAGGTGCCGGGGAAGATCTCGGAGTGTGTGATGAGGAACCGCTTGTCGCCCCGCACGGCCGCTCGGGCGAATTGCGCGAACGGTTCCAGCTTCGCGGCGTCGAGGCGACCTCCCTCATGGATCACCTTCCCCGGGGGGAGATAGCCCGTGTGCAGCCCGTCCAGTAGGAGGACGGCCTTCACCCGGTCGAAATGTGCCGGGTGCCGGAGCAAAGCCCGGATCGCCCCGTAACCTGCGCTGAAGGCGGAGA
>WVYX01000239.1:0-7751 GCA_011772755.1 Gemmatimonadales bacterium | reverse complement strand
AATCGGCTCAACTCACGAGTGACGGCGGCCAGGAGAGAGTCGAAGACCGCCGGATCGTCGAAGGCGAGTTCGTAGCCCCTCGACCCCGGCGCGATATGGATGGTCGCCACCACGAAAGGCTCATCCATATGGCTCACGGCGTACTCCGGAATAAAGGGAGCCCCGTGGAAGTGAACCAGAAGCCGGGGCCGTTCGAGATCCGTCCCCTCCGGCACGAACAGCCGCACGGCATCGCGGAGCCCCAGCTCCACCGAACGGACCTCTCCCGGAAGCATCCCCTCTGAGATGCGCGCGTGCTCCCGCGTGAATTCGACCATAGGCGAGGGGTTCTGGGCGGCCGGCGGTGGGATCGTGTCCTGCGCATGGGCCGGTGCCGCAATTGTAGACCCAAGAACGAGTCCCGAGACGAGAAGAAGCTTGGCGAAAGCACGCGACCGCTGCACGGAGCCGTCGCCGGGAAGCACGCCATGGAAGAACCGTCTCATACGCCCAGCACCTGTAGTGCCCACCGCCTACCGCCCACCGCCTACCGATCTGTCCACCGTCCTCATCCTCACCTGCTGAATCAACGGTTCCTTCTCCGGCGTCAGCGTGAAGAAGACGTGGATGTCCTTCTTCTCACCCTCCAGCACGAACGTGCCTCGAAGCTGATTGAGCGGCANNCGCCCTCCCAGTCGGGCAAGATCGCGGCGAGCTGCTGCGCCCGTCGCGCGAGGATGTCGGAGACCGGGAGCTGACGCGGCTCGAGTCCGGTCAATACCAGTATGGTGTCGAGCACGGCGAGGTTGAGCGTGCTGGTGCCGCCGTAGGTGCGGTTGTCGAACGACATCACCGCAATGCCGTAGTCCGGCATCATCGTCCAGTTGCTGCCGAACCCGGGCAGCCCGCCGCTGTGACCGACCGTCACCCTCCCCTCGCAATCTCTGAACCAACCCAACCCGAAGCCGTAGGCCCGTACCGCGGCGCACCCGCGGCCGTTCGGATAGCGGTAGTCGGGCATCAGCGCGGCGAACTGCCAGGGGTGATGCATCTCGCGCAGCGAGCTGCGCTTCAAGACCGGGCTTTCCGCATCGCTCCGCGGCGGCCAGGCGGACAGGTGCAGCGCGACGTACCGGGTGAAGTCCTCGATCGAGGTGATGAGTCCGCCCATCGCTCCGAACGCGCCGTGATGCTCCAGCGGGATGTTGACCCAGGCGTCGTCCACCCAGTCGTAGCCGAGGGCGAGCCGTTCGGCGGGCGCCCGCTCGTACTCCCACACCGTGTGGTTCATGCCGAGCGGCTCGAAGATGTACTTTCGCGTATACTCCTGAAACTCCATCCCGGAAACGGCCTGGACGATCTGTCCGAGCAAGGCGAACCCGAGGTTGCTGTACTCGTATTCAACGCCCGGGACGTTGGAGAAGGAGACCCCGCCGGCGATGAACCCCATCAACTCGTCGTCCGAGTCGGCGAGCTGCCGGTCACCCCACGGGTTATCCTCCGGGAATCCGGCGGCGTGGGTCATCAGATGGCGAATCGTGATCTCAGGCGCGTCGCTCCACAGATACTTCAGCCGCTTCATCTCGGGCAAGTACTTCGACACCGGGTCATCGAGGCTAAGCTTACCCGCGTCGCGCAACTGCAAGATGGCCAGAGCCGTGAAGCTCTTGCTCATCGAGGCGATGCGGAAGAGCGACTTGGTCGTTGCCGGGATCTTCCGCTCCAGGTTCGCCTGCCCGAAAGAGCCGGAGTAAACCAATTCCCCGTCCAGCACCACGCCGTAGGCAAAGCCCGGCATGTGCTGCCGTTCCCAGTACTCGCGGAACATCGGCTCGACGGCCTCCGCGGTCGCTTTGACCTTGTCGGCGCGGTCGGGATCGGTGAAAACGGCGGGTTGCTGTGCGTGGAGGGTCGAGACAAAGAAGAAGGCAAGTATGAGCAAGCGCATGACGGTCACCTCATTGACGGTAGCGGTGAACGTTTTCAAAGATTTGCCGGCAACACAAAAGACGGCGGGCGCATTCGAGGCCCGTTGACGCCGACGTCGGACGGCCCGCTCAGTCCGCTTCCGGAGAGAAGGTGTAGCACCAGGCGGTGCCCTCGAGCACGACTTCATCATCCTGGCGCGTGACGCGGATGCGCAGCTCGCAGACCGGCTTCGACTCGTGCACGCTCACGACCTCGGCCGCGGCGGTGATCGTGTCGTCGATGTAGACCGGCGCCGTGAACTTCCAATCTTGACTGAGAAAGACCGTGCCGGGGCCGGGCAGGTCCGTCGCCACCAGCGCGTGCAGGAGGCCCGTCGTCAGTCCTCCCTGCACCACCAATCTGCCGAACTTCGTTTTCGCGGCAAAACCCTCGTCGAAGTGCAGAGGGTTGAAGTCGCCCGTTAGCTCGGCGAAGGTGCGCACGTGTTCGGCGGTGAGCGTCAGGCTGCGGGTCGCGGTCTGGCCGATCTGCGGCTTCATCGCTCTCCTCTGGTGTCGTGTTGGATCGCGCCGCCTGGGACAGCCGGCGGCTACTTGTGCGACACGTCTCGAGCCGGGCGACGTATTGCCAAGCGAACTGATACTCAACCTCACGGAGAGCCGTGCTTGCCGCAAGACTGTTCAATTCTCGCATCTGCGATAGCACGAACGATTCGGCTCCGGGTTCTTTGGTCGACGACGCAATCAGGCGCCGACTGCGAGCGTTGCCAAGTTGTAGCGGGAAGTGGTCACGATGTTCAGACGCGCGCTTTCTGCGGCTCTCATACCTATGATGGTGATTCAGCTCTCGGGCTGCACGAAGACAGTCTGGATCGGTCCAGAAGAGATCCAGTCGGCTAAAGACACGATAGAGGGCGTGAAGACGGTTGAAGGGGAGAAAGTCGAGTTCGACTCGGCGGGAGTAAGGCGTGCGGACGTCGCATTGAGTTTAATACTGACGCCTCTCATTGGCGGAGCTGTTATTGCTGGCATTGCCGTCGCCGTTTCCGAATTCGAGAAAGGTTTCGACGGCGTTGGCTTCGGACGGAGCGTCAGCTCTGAGCGCAGTGCTGGCCGTTAGCTCCGCCGGGTATAGCCAGCGCGATGATATAGCGTCTCTCATCGGTGGCCCTGACAGGCCCAGCGACGCCACCCATCCCCTTCTCCACGAGCGATCCCAGAACGGAGCTGGTAGCAACGCTCATGGTGGCCGCCGCGTTGAGCGACCTACATCCCGCGCCAGAACAACAGCGCGCCCAGCAACAAGGCGACCGTGAGGCCAAGCATGACCGCCACCATCAGGCGGGCCCTTTTCGGCCCGACACCGGTGCGGGCGCCTGCCATTTGGATCGCCTGTTCCACCTCGATCGCGCTCAGCCCGGGGTGCGACTGCCGATACTCCCGGATGACGTGCTCGATCCTGTGGGCAAGCTCCTGGGCTTGGGCCGACACGTGAGGTGTGTATACCGGCGTGGGGACGAAATCCATGGGGAATCCTTCGTCTCAAGATTGTATCCAGCAGGGATACTCCAATCTAACCGCGACCGGGCTGAAGAGAAGCATTGCCCGACGAACCGCGAGTCTTCAACGTCAGCGACTGGTGACCGTCCGCGCTCAGAACCACGATGCTTGCGACATGCGGCCGCGAAAAATATCGGGCGCCCTTACCCGGACCCGATCACCAGGGCTGACCGGTGGCACCTGCTGCTGGGCAACAAGGTCGACGGAGGCCGTGAGGCAGAGTGCGGCAACGAATAAAGCGATCCCTAGCGCTCATACGGAGCCTCCCTTGGCTTAGACGGTCGGGAAGACAAGCGGACTGGCTGCAGCGGACCGCTCCTTCGGCATCTTCCGCTGGGGCACGCAGCGCAGGGGTTCCAGACTGAGCCAGGAGTTAGCAGGCTTGTTCGGAGGGCCTCGGTCGATGGCCCGGGGATGTGGACGGGGAGCACTTCGCCGGCGGGCGCTGGCCCGACTGAGAGCCTTCCGTTCGCGCTTTGCGTTGGCGCTCCCAGACGCGGGCCGGATGCAGGGCCAGGTGGCAGGGTTGTCGGGGGGAGGTGCCGGTGTCCGGTCAACCCTGCCGCCCCGCCTCACGGCAACTCGGCGATGATCTTGCGGTATTCCTCCTCTGTAAAGGCGCGCATGGTTTCGGTACGCACGTTTCCGCCCGATGCGACGGCCAGCGCCAACTNNCCGCCCGATGCGACGGCCAGCGCTAACTTGGTGGTGGTTCGGTCGTCGGCAGCCTCGGTCACAGTCACCAGGTCGTACCGTCCCTGTACCAGATAAAAGCCCTTGACCTTCCCACCGGACTTCTCGACGGCCTTCTTGAACTCATCGTACCGTGCGGGACTCTCCTTCACCTTGCGGATTCCCTGATCGGTCCAGCGGATGAGGGTGATGTACGTAGGCATGGGACCCCCCCTTCTGTCAGTAGAGGGCACCTCCCCCCAAAACTCGTATCGATATCCGGTTGGAACCGCCTGGCGCAGACGGCTCGTCCCTGAGTATCCGGCACAAACCACTCGCGAGCGCGTGAGACTCCTGGCGCGACTCCCCACCGCTTTTTTGCCAATATGAACCTGGCGATCGTCCGCATGCAACGGCCACGCTCGGGCTCTGCTTTTCGGAGGTTGTCACCTGAGGTGGCAGGTGGTGGCGATGTTTAGACGCCAGTCTCTAGCGTGTTAATACCAGTGAGGGTGACACCGTCTACGCCACGGCTGGTGACGAGCCCTATCAGATCGCCCTGGACCGGATCGAGTCATCGGGAATCAGGCGTGCGAACGTTGTCGGGAGCATACTGCTGGCAACTGTGGTCTTAGGTGTTAGTGGCGCTATTGCGGGGCACATCGTGCCGTCACCTTATGGAAGCGCGGCCGGGCGAGCGCCTCTACATACCTAGCGAGAGAAGTAATGCGCGTACCCTAACAGGATCTCGAAGGCCCGGTTCTTGATTGATCCTCCCGTCCCATCCTGAATGTCGGCCAATCCAAAATCATAGCGAAGATCGCCGGTTATTGCCCCTCTTCCTATACCGACATCCATACCCGCACCGAGAACAAGCCCGAAGTCAAGGCGCTTCGTCGAGGTGAACAGCGGCCCGCCCGTTTGGCTCTCGCTCTCGCAGCTACCGCTCTCAGTTGTGGAAGTCACATCGAGGGTAGGTCCCGTCGGCGAGAACGTCCGGGCGGTGAGATTCAGTTCCGTTCGACACTTCAGCTCGACCGCGACTGAAGGGCCGGCATACAGCCGCGCACTAACCGCAGTCCGGCGCGCGGGTATCATCATCGTGATCGGCACCTGCAGCTCGAGGTAATCGAGGCCGGTTGTGCGCTCGGAGGTCTCCTCGATGAAGAAGCCTCTCACGGGGTCCTGACTCAGTACTCGCCCGCTGGAAGTCCCGCCTTTCCTCACATAGGAGAGTTCGGGGTACACACTCACCCGCTCGCTGATGCTATAAATGAAGTAGCCGCTGACGATGAAACCCGTCTTCGAACCCGACTCAGCGTCCCCGCCGAACGTCGAAAAAGTTGGCCCGACCCGGGCGCCCACCCCTGGGCCTTGGGAGAAGCCGGTGTGAACGCTCGCTGCGAAAAGCAGAGCAGCTACGGATACGGCGACCCGCTTATTCATCGTGTCCATGCCTTGAGATGTCGCTCACGACCCGCGCAATCCAATTTCGCTGTTGAATGTTTGCTTCTCTGGCCGCTCAAGTCAAACGATAGCCTACCGACTATGGCTCGTGGTGCGCGATCCCAGATGCTGGTTCTTCGCCCCTCCCGGTCGCAATGTCGCGCCGAGAGGAGAAGGCGGGCACAAGGGTCCATGATGTAGGTGGCGGGTGAAAATTGCACACCTGTGGCGGACGAAAATTGCACACTCAGCTCTCGAGTTAACGGTCGAGGGAACGCCTGTTTGGAGCTGGGCTCTAGGCGATTCCCCGGCCGCTCGTGCACTTTGGCCTCTCCACGCGAGGAGGGGAGGGGCCGATGTACGGAAGGGAGAAGCGAGTGTTGCTCAGACATTACCTCGAACAAGGCCTCACCAAGACGGCCCTGGCTGAGAAGCTGGGCATCAGCCGCCGCAGCATCTACCACTGGATGCAAACCGGGCAGCTCGACCGCGACCTCGACGCGGAGGTCGCTCGCTACAGGTCGAGACCTCCAGTGCCGAGAAAGATCGATCCGTACAGGGGCATCATTCTCCACCGCTTGCAGGCGTATCCGGAACTCAGCGCGGTTCGGCTGTTTCACGAGATCAAAGCCGCCGGTTATCCTGGAGGCTACACCCAGGTGAAGGAGTTCGTGCGCCAGGTTCGACCCCGACCGCCCAAGGAGCCTGTCATTCGCTTCGAGACGCCACCGGGTCGGCAGGCGCAGGTCGATTTCGCCCACTTCCGTTTGCCCTGGGGCCGCCGCTACGGGCTCCTCGTCGTGCTGGGATACTCCCGACTCCTCTGGCTGCGATTCTACCGTCGCAAAGACATGCGCTCGCTTTTCGCGGGCCTGGAAGAAGCGTTTCGCTTCTTTGGCGGCGTGCCCCAGGAGATCCTCTTCGATCAGATGCGCTCCGTCATCGTCAAAGATGAGCGCCTGGAAGGTGGCCGCCTGATCGAGAATCTCGAGTTCCTCCGCTTCGCTCATCACTGGCAGTTTCGGCCTCGCGCCTGCCGGCCCTACCGGGCGAAGACCAAAGGCAAGGTGGAGCGGCCGATCCGCTACGTGCGCCAGAGCTTCATCTATGGACGCGAATTTCTCGGCGACGCCGATCTCAACGCCCAGGTCGAGCACTGGCTGAGGACCATCGCCAACGTCCGGGACCATCGCACCACTCGGGAGCGGCCCATCGATCGCTTCCTCCGGGACGAGAAGGCCACTCTAAAACCCCTGGCACCGCGTCCCTACCACTCCCTGGTACTAGCCGCCGACCGTGACGAGAGTCCGCGACGCAAGACGCAGGCGCCACGGCCCGCCCTCCACGTCGAGCGACGCCCCCTGCGGCTTTATAGTCAGATCGCGGGAGGGCCCCGATGAAAACGGCCCGGCTCTCCCGACGCGATCGCATCCGGGCCATGCTCGCCGATCTCAAGATGCCCGGCGCTCTTGAAGCGCTCGATGGCATCCTCTCCGATGTGGATGGCAGCCAAATCACACCGGCCGAGGCGATCGAGAACCTCCTCGGTGCTCAGATCACTTTGCGAAACAACCGCCGGCTGCAGGCGGCCATGCGCTCCTCACGCCTGCCCGCGGTGAAGACGCTCGCCGACTTCGACTTCAGCTTCCAGCCCTCGATCAAGCGCGAGCAGATCGAGAGCCTCCACGAGCTCGGCTTCATCGAGCGCAAGGAAAACGTCGTCTTCCTCGGCCCGCCCGGCGTCGGCAAGACCCATTGTGAGATTGCTTCCTAGGTCTTTCGTTCTCTCTCGTGACAACTGACACTCGGTGGAGCGGGAGCGGGGGTGGGATGACTCAAAGACTCATCGGCCACTGACGGGACGAGTGCCTTTGCAAGAGATATGTCTCCCACCCCACGCTCCGAGATCGTGTCCTTGCGGTTGGCCTGATTAGAAGCCCGTCCGCGGCTGCGCCACACGTCGCGTGACTCCTCACAGTCGTGCCGCCCTCGGACGTCAGTTCCGGCCCTTGGTCCAGAACGGAGGATGTCACGATGCGTGAGCACCTGCGTGGTATCAAGTACGTCGTAGGTGTGGACACCCACAAGGCGTCCTACACCGCGTCCGTGGTATCGAGGGCCGGAGCCGAGTTGGAGACGCTGACAGTGCCCGCCGACGCCTTCGGT
>WVYX01000066.1 GCA_011772755.1 Gemmatimonadales bacterium | reverse complement strand
GCCGATCCCTTCGCACAACCGGTGCTGCACTCGGGGTCGGGGGCGGACGTGCAGACGGTGGGGATCCAGGGCGCCCTCAAGTCGGAGATCGAGGCGCTGTCGGGATTGGAGGTGCGCGTTTGGGGCCGCGCCGTCGACAATCGACCTCCCACGCCGCCGCGAGCCGTCGAGGTAGCCGGCTACGAGATCGTGTCAGTAAGCGGGAAGAGACCCGCGGTGGGCACGGTGCTGCTGCGCGGTGGAGTTGTCTACCTGGCCGGCAGGGACACCACCGCGCTCTCCGGCGTTCCCGCGGATCTCAGCGCTCGGCAGGGAGCGAAAGTGTGGGTCGTAGGTGTGCGGGAAAGCGGTGCGCTCCGGGTGCAGACGTACGGGATCATCCGGGAGCCCCCGCACTAGCCAGTTCGGACCACTAGCCAGCGCGGAGGGGTGCGGACCTCGCATTGACGGTCCGCACCCCTTTCACTTGCCGCGTAGGCAGGCGCTGCACCGCGTCACCCATTGGCCAAGGCATTGGCGTCGATGTGGAAGTGACGATGCCGAAGGCACCGCCCAGCAGTGCTGGATCGGGTCAGGCAGGAGTCCCGATGCCGGATTACATGGCGGCGCACTAGCCTGAGCAATTGCCCCACGTCCTCGACCATCTGATGCCGCACATGATTCGCGACGTGGGCGACTGGAACAGCCTTGCGGCTAGCTAGCGTGCCTGAATATTCCGGCCCAGGAGGTCATTCGATCGGACGAAGAGCTAACTGGCTCCGGTGGGATCGGCGCTGCGGAAGGCACACGCCCTCCACTGGTCTGATGCATCACTCTCACAGGGACTCAGGCTCATGACTCGGCTTGGAGCACTTATCGTCCTCGGAACTCTTGCGGCAACCTCTCCCCTGACCGCCCAGGATTTCATCCCACTGCTCGACGCCCAGCGACGTGATCTGCTGCACGAGGCCCTGAGCGGCGAGATCGCCAAAGACCACGTCATCCAGATCACGCGACATCACCGCATCCAGGGCTCCCGTGGCTATCGCCACGCCGCGCAATACGTCCGGGACCAGCTCCGCGCCTACGGATTCTCGCAGGGCGAGGCGTACATCGAGTCCTTCCCGTCGGATGGGAAGGTGAGCTATCAGACCTGGCAGTCGCCCTCGGGTTGGGACGTTGAATCCGCCGAGCTGCGAGTGATCGAGCCTTTCGACCAGCGCATCGTGGGCTACCCGGAGATCGCCATGAGCCTGATCACCTACTCCAACCCTGGTGAGGTGACCGGCGAGCTCGTGTGGGTGGGTGCGGGCACTCGTGATGCCGACTACGTCGGGAAGGACGTGGCCGGCAAGTTCGTGCTGGCCACGGGCTACGGTGGCTCGGTGCATCGCCTGGCCGTGCTCAAGTACGGCGCCGCTGCCGTCGTCGCATTCCTCGATGACAACCGGGCAAGAGAGCACCCGGACATGCTGCAGTACACCGGGATGTGGCCCCGCACGGAAGAGCTGGACCGGGTCACGTTCGGGTTCAACATCACCAACCGCCAGGGCGAGCGGCTACGTGACCTGTTGCTGGCGGGCCGCCGCGTCGTCCTCGAGGGTCGCGTCTCGGGCGTCGGCCTCGAGCCGTACTTCATGGATGTGGTCGTGGCCCGCATTCCCGGGTCGGACAGCCCAGAGGAGGAGCTGGTGTTCTCGGCTCACCTGGACCACCCCAAGGAATCGGCCAACGACAATGCGAGCGGGTCAGCGGCGTTGTTGGACATCGCCCGCACGCTCAAGACCCTGATCGATGAAGGTCGGTTGCCGAGGCCCAAGCGATCGCTGCGGTTCCTGTGGGTTCCCGAGTGGTACGGCACCATGGCCTACATCGACGAGCATCCCGAGATGCAGGGACCCGCGCTCGGTGGGACCTATCTGGCCAACATGAACATGGACATGGTCGGCGAGCACCTCGAGTTGCTCCACTCGCGCATGATCATGACGCGCACACCGGCGTCTCTCCCGTCGGCGGTCAATGACGTGGTGGAGAACATGGCACAGATGGTGGACCGCCTGAACGTGCGCACCCCCCGCGGCAGCCTGTCATCGTTCAACTATCGCGTCACGCCGTACAGCGGTGGCAGCGATCACATGATGTTCATCGACCGGAAGATTCCCGGGATCATGTTTTCGCACAGCGACTACACGCATCACACGTCGGAGGACACTCCGGACAAGGTCGATCCGGTGGAGCTGGAACGGAGCGAGATCATCGCGACGGCCGCGGTGCTCTACCTGTCGGACCTCGGCGAGGACGAGGCGGTGGATCTGGTCCATCTCGTTGGTGCCAACGGCGCCGAGCGCCTTGGCGCTGCAGCGAGGCGGGGGCGGCGTCTGATGACGGCGGCTTCCGGGGCCGCTAGAGGTCGGGGTTGGACCGAAGCCCAGAACGTGATTGCCCACGCGGCTCGTTGGGAGCGGGAGGCAGTTGCCTCGGTGCTGCACTTCAATGATGGGCGACAGGTGGCGGCAGCGGTGGAAGCCGTCCAGGGTCAGCTGCGGCGACAGGAGGAGTCCCTGACCGAAAGCGTCCAGCGGGAAGCGCGATCCCTCGGTATTGCCCGCAGGGGGCGTGAAGCGCTGGCGGACGAGCGGGTTCCGGTGCGGCTGACCCGTGGTCCTCTCGACTTCGGTCTTCCTGCGAGCCGGCTTCCGGCTGCGGGTGCTGCGTGGTACTCGTCACCGGAGTTCACGCTGGGCGGCGCGGCGCGCTTCGAGCTGGTGAACTTCATCGATGGACAGCGTACTGTGACGCAGATTCGAGACGCGCTGAGCGCCGAGTTTCGACCGGTAGCCCAGTCGGTGGTAGCCCGGTACCTGGACGACCTGGTGCGTGTGGGCGTGGTGCGGTGGAAGTGAACGTGCCTGGCCTCTCACGCCGCAGCGGCTTACTCTTGCGGAGTGCAACGGCGGCTGTAGTCCCCTTGCTTCCCAGAGGTCTCCAATGAGTGGGAACACCACGTCATCCCCCTCGCCTGACAGCCTAGACACTCCCACGACCACCACCGACATGAGAGGAATAGCTCTCACGTGGCCTCCTCCTGGACTAGAGGCGATCCAGGGGAGGTTCTGGCCCCTCGTCGGGATCCTTGCGCTTGGCGATGCGATCCTGGTGCTTCCCCTTCTCGCTGCCGTCGCCGTGAGGCAAGACTTCTGGAGTTTGGGGCAGTTTGGCCACAGCTGGTGGGTTCCGGTGATCACCACCGTCGTGGGTCTGGTCATCCTCTTGCTGGGCTTCGAGCGCCTCTTCCGGCTCATGTGGCTGGCAACCCGGGCGAGCCGGCAGGGTCACGGGTGGCTGATGATCCTCCAGGTCGCCGCCGACTCTCCGCGCGACTCCGGTTTCGTGCTGCAAGGGGCTCGCCTCTATTCGGTGTTCACCGCCGGCCAGCGCCGCACGGTTCTGGTCATCCGGCTGGTTAGTACGGTGCTATACCTCGTGGCCGTGCTGTGGGCACCGGTGGCCTTCGCGGCCTGCCTGGTGTTTGCCTCCCGCGGGTGGCTTGGGCCGGGCGCGCTTTGGTTTCTCACCCTGGTTCCCACGATCCTGCTGCTTGGCTTCGCGGTCATGAGTCGCGCCGGCGAGCGCTTTCTGGCTTGGTCCGTGCGACGCGATCAACACCTCCGCGCAGCGGTGGAAACTGAGGTGCGCTCACAGGTCCACGAGTGGAAGACCCGGTTGGATGCGGTTCAGAAGGATCAGGGGATTCGCCTGGCGTCCGATACTCGGACGCGAGTGTTTCGACTTGGGGCCGTGGGCGCGGCCCTGCTGGCGCTCGCCGTCGTCATTCCGGCCGTCACGCTGGCCTTCACCGGCGCCATTGGCCCGGTGATCGCGAGCGTTGCGGTGCCGAGCTTCACCAGCCTGCAAGCTCGGCTGGTGGCTGCCGACATGTTGCGGCGGCATCGGCTGGATCCGGACCCGGCGGTTACCGCCGCGGAGGCCGGTGAGGCGCTACACTCCCTGGTCTATGTCGGTGCGGGCGAGGTGGAATTCGGTGCCACGGAGCGCGAGCCCGTTCGGGTCTATGAACGTGATTGGTTCCCCGCTGAGGGCGACACCCTGGTGCAGCCGAACCGGGTCCAGTGGGCGCTGGGGCTGTTTGAGCGTGTTAGCGGATCTGGGATGCCGCGCCCCGAGTGGGCCTACTTGCGAGAGGTGGCCACCAATCCGGCGCACCAGGAGTTTGCCATCGTTGGACAGGCGGAATCGGCCGACGTCATCGGCACGAGATTCGTCCTGCCGCTGCCCGACACGCTCTCGCCTATAGCGCTGCCGCTTCCCAGGCTGGCGGGTCTGGGGACTGCCGCGCTGGCGCATGTGGCGAAGGCGGCGCTGGAGGTGGCCGAGGGCCGCACCGGACGCGCCGAACGAACGGTGCGAGAGGTGATCTCGCTGGGCTTCGTCCTCATCGATGGGGGGACGACGATCATCGACAACATGACCGGCGCGCGGATCGTGAGTACGGGAGGTGAGGCGCTGGAGAACCTCTACCGCGCGACCGGGCGGCACGCAGAGGCCGAACAGTTGCTCTGGCTGCGTGCGGGCATGAAGGATGTGGTTGAGCGAGCCGTCTTGCCGGGGGCCGGGCTGGATCTGGAAGGGGCGCTCAAGGCGATGCCAGAGGTCGTGGTGGATGAGACGGTGGCGCGTGGGATTCGGTGGGAATTCCTCCTGATGTTCGCTAGCATTGCGCCATGCCTCGACCCCTACAAGGTGGTCTTCGGTCCGGGTGAGGAGTACGGGGCGTGGCTAGAGAGCGCCCGCGCAGCTTTGGTGCGACGACCCAGCGACGAGCAGTATTTCGAATTTCTTCAGCGGGGCCTTCTCGTAGGGAACGCCGCCCCTCAGCCTCCCGGTTGGATAAGCAGATTGGTGGAACTGACGTTCGGCGGCGCGAGCGGCTTCAGCGCTTGTGCGCCCGGAGCTGTGGCAACGAGTTGGTAGTGTAGGCTGCTACCCGACACCTCCACACCCGTCCTCCGCCGCCGTACCCGAGGAAACTCGGTGAGCGTCGAGCGAGTCTCGTATCGCGGCGTCCGCCCTTAGGTCCCCGAGTCCTCCACCAGCGCGTGGAACTGCTCCAGCAGCTCGTCGAGTTCCCGGCGCAGCTGCTCGTACCGCTGGTGTGCATCCTTCCCCGGCTTCTGATCGGCGCGGGCGGTCATGCGGGACAGATACTGGAGCTGCGCCAGCAGCATGGGTTGGGCGTAGCGGATGCCGCCGGTGTCAGCGGTGGCCAGGCGCGCCTCGATGGCCGACAGCCGACGTGCCCTGCGATCGTCACGCAGTCCTTCCATCGCTCGACGAACCTCGGCGAGCACCAAGCGGGCTTCGCTGATTGCATCCCGGATGCTGAGGTTCAGGGCGAGCTGCTCCTCCAGGTCGGCCACGGTGACACCATCGTCAGCGATACGGGGATCGATCAGCAACTGGAAACGTTCGGTGGCACTCCACTCTCCCGCGACGAGCCTCGCCTGGTATGTGCCCGGAACGGCCATGGGGCCACCGCGGCCGGCGGCTCTGGCGTTCTCGCTCCACGCGCCCGGGTAGCGGAGGTCCCAAGTGAACCGGTGCATTCCGGCAGTTTGCGGAAGCCGGGGCGTACCGGCACTGACCAACACCGGTGCCCGCATTCCCTGCATCTCCGACGTCACCTCGCCGGGGGTGGCGCTAGAGAAGCGACGTATCACCTCACCCTGGGCATCGAGAATCTCCAGCGAGACATCGCCAGCCGGTTCCTCCGCCAGGTAGTAGTCGATCATCACCCCTGGCCTCGGGTACTCGGGGTCAGCCGGCGAGCGGGGGGATGATGAGTAGCGCATGCGGTAGGCATCCCGCGGCTTGAACAGGTGTGCCCGGGCGGAGGCGACCTGGCTGCTCAGCGCTTGAAGCGGCGTCACGTTGTCGAGGATCCAGAAGGAGCGCCCCATCGTGGATAGTACCAGGTCCTTGCGGTAGACCTTGATGTCGGTAACCGGCGTAACGGGCAGGTTCTGTTGGAACGGCTGCCAGTGGGTGCCGTCATCGAAGGAGAGGAACATGCCGAACTCGGTGCCGGCGTAGAGCAGGCCTTCGCGATCCGGATCCTCCCGCACGACACGCGTCGGATAGTCGGCGGGAATTCCGTTGCTACCCGTTGTGAGACGAGTCCAGCTCTTGCCGTAGTCCTCGGTCCGGTAGATGTAGGGTTGCCAATCGCCCAGCAGATATCGATACACCGCGACGTATGCCTTGCCCCTGCGATGGGGTGAGGGCTCGATGTGTTGCACCCTGCCTTCGGGCGGAAGGTCCTCGGGGGTCACGTTGGCCCACGACTTGCCCCCATCCCGAGTGACGTGCACCGGTCCGTCATTGGCGCCGACCCAGATGACTCCCTGCTCGAGCGGCGATTCCTCGACGGCGTAGATCGTCGAGTAATGCTCCTCCCCTGTGATGTCCCGGGTGATGGGTGTCCCCGAGACCACCTGCCTATCCGGCTTGAACGCCGTGAGGTCGGGCGAGATGGTCTCCCACGTGACCCCCTCATCCCGCGTCATGTGGAGAAACTGGGACGCGTGGTAGACGACGTCCGGATCGTGCGGTGAGACCTCGATCGGTGAGACTCGCTGGAAGCGGTAGATCAAGTCCTTGGGGTTATGCCCATAGATGTTCTGGGCGCCGACGTAGTACTGCTTCTCCTGGCCAGTCTCCTTGTTGTAGCGCCCGAAGCGACCCTTGCAGTTGGCATAGACGATGTCCGGGTTCCCGGGCTTGGGTACCGCCGGGCCGGTCTCGCACCCACCGATGGACCACCAGTATGCCGTCGCTCCCCCGGGCGCACCGTAGGGCGGAAGGCTCGGCACGGCGATGGTGCTGTTGTCCTGCTGTCCGGCGTAGACCCAGTAGGGGAACTGGTCGTCGACATCCACCTGGTAGAGCTCAGCAGTGGGCTGGTTGTGCTGCGTGGACCAGGTCTGCCCGCCATCCCGCGTGACGTTGGCGCCACCGTCATTCGATTGAATGAAGATCCGGGGGTCGTCGGGGTTGATCCACATGTCGTGGTTGTCGCCGTGGGGCGTCCGTCTTCTCTCCCACGTCTCGCCACCATCTGCCGACTTGTAGAACCCCTCGTTGTTCACGTACACGATGTCTGCATTGGTGGGGTCGGCGTCCACGTTGGTGTAGTAGAACGGTCGATTGAGGATCGGGTTGTACGAACTCACCAGTCGCCATGTACGACCGCGGTCGTCCGAGCGATAGAGGCCGTCCTCCGGCTCCGGCGCCTCGATCAGCGCGTACACCCTGCTCGGATCAGCGGGAGAGACCGCGAGGTCGCTCTTGCCAACCAGTCCTTGCGGCAGTCCGGTGGTGAGCTTCTCCCAGGTATCCCCGCCGTCGCTGGACTTGTAGATCCCGCCTTCCCGAGCGCCGCTGATGATGGTCCACGGCTTTCGTTCCGCGCGCCACATCGCGGCATAGATCTCTGCAGGATTGTCGGGTGCGAACTCGAGGTCGACGGCCCCGGTGGAGTCAGATACGAAGAGGATGTTATCCCAGGTCCTCCCGCCGTTTTCGCTGCGGTAGACGCCGCGCTCTCTGCTCGGTCCGAACGCGTTT
>WVYX01000309.1:1615-2672 GCA_011772755.1 Gemmatimonadales bacterium | reverse complement strand
GTGAGGAAGGTGGCGAACGTGAGACCGGCGATCACGGCGATCGCCATCGGAGCCCACCAGGCCGCCGATTCGCCGCCCCAGTAGATGTTCGGGCTGAGACGCAAGTAGAGGCCGTAGAAGTCGATGTTTAGGCCGATGGCCAGCGGGATCAGCCCCATCACCGTGGTGATCGCCGTCAGCGTCACCGGCCGGAACCNNAGACCGTCCCGTTCCCGCAGGATGCCGATGTAGTCCATCAGCACGATCGCGTTGTTCACCACGATACCCGCCAGGCTGATCACGCCCACCCCGCTCATGATGATCCCGAAAGGCATGCGGAACACCAACAGGCCAATCAGCACGCCCACCGTGGAGAGGATGACGGAGCTGAGGATGACGAGCGGCTTGAGCAGCGAATCGAACTGGGACACCAGGATGAAGGCGATGAGCAGCAGCGCGGTCATAAACGCGCCCATCAGGAACGCCGCCGACTCCTGCTGTTCCTCCTGCTGCCCGGTATAGCGGAGGTCGTAGCCGCGCGGCAGCGCGGTCACGAAATCGGTCAGCGTCGTCTGCACCTCTGCCAGCACCGCGTTCGCGTTGTACCCAGACCGCACGTCGGATGAGACGGTGACGACGCGGTCCAGGTTCTTGCGGTTGATTCCGCTGAAGCTCTCGTTAACGCTCCAGGTCGCCACGGACGGCAACGGGACCTGACTGCCGTCGTCCGCGACGATCGTGAGGTCAGCCAGTGAGTTGAGGTCCCGTCGATAGGGCTCGGCCAGCCGGACCACGATGTCATACTCGTCGTTGCCATCACGGAACTCGCCCGCCTCCACGCCGTTGATCGCGCTGCGCACCGTGAAGCCGATGTCACGCGTGTTGAGGCCGAACAGCTGTGCCCTCTCCCGGTCGATCTCGACCGTGAGCTCGGGGCGGCCGTCGGCCATATCGCTTTCCAATCCTTCCAGCTTGCGGCCTACCCGCGAGTTCGAGAGGATGGTGACGACCTGGTCACCCAGACGCTTCAGAAGCGCGGCGTCCTCACCCACGATCTCGATGTTCACCGGCGGACCGG
>WVYX01000309.1:1208-1482 GCA_011772755.1 Gemmatimonadales bacterium | reverse complement strand
CCTCACCATCCGGTCCGTCACGTCAGCGCGCGTGCCGGTGGGAGCTTCCACTTGCGCCCACACAGTGCTCGGCGGGATATCCTCGGGGAAGAACACCACCCCTTTGCTGAACACGCCAAAGGCGAAGACCGCCAATATCAGCACGGCCACAGCCTGGACCATGACGATGCCCCGGTGGGCCAGAGCCCAGCGTAAACCCCGCTCATACAGCCGGAGGGTCGCCGGCAGACTCACCTCCTGCAGCGAGCGGGCGGCGCGAGCCAGGGCGTAGCGG
>WVYX01000309.1:738-1168 GCA_011772755.1 Gemmatimonadales bacterium | reverse complement strand
TCAGCGGCTGAACGACAAACACGATGAGGAAAACCAGCGCCGCCGAAGTCGTGAGCGCCCACTTCATCCCCCGGGTGAGCCCCGGGCTTTCCTCGCCCTCCGGCCGCATGAACAGCGAGCAGAGGGTCGGGTTGATCACGACGGCGACGAACAGCGACGAACTCAGCGTGATGATCAGCGTCAGCGGCAAGAACGCCATGAACTCGCCGACGATCCCGGGCCAGAAGGCCAAGGGTGCGAACGCCGCCACCGTCGTGGTCGTCGCGGCGATCACGGGCATCGCCACCTCGCCCGTGGCAAGCTTCGCCGCTTCCTTCTTGTCGTAGCCGCGTTCGCGGAAGCGGTAGATGTTCTCGACGATCACGACGGCGTTGTCCACCAGCATCCCGAGCGCGAGGATGAGGCTGAACAACACCACGAAGTTCATCGT
>WVYX01000309.1:265-656 GCA_011772755.1 Gemmatimonadales bacterium | reverse complement strand
GCTGACCATCTCGTGGACTTCCTCCGACATGTCAGAGGTGACCTTGACCACGGTGGTCGGTGGGAAGGACGGCTGCATCTCGTCGATGACGGCCCTCACGGCATCCGCGGTCTCGATGATGTTCCTCCCCACGCGCTTCTTGATGCCCAAGGTGACGACGGGCCTGCCATCCAACCGCGCGTAGCTGTCGCGCTCCTTGAAGCCGAAGTCGACGCTGGCGACATCGCGGATGTAGACCGGGCGATCCCCGGGCGCCGTGATGACGATGTCCTCGATCAGGCGCGTGTCCTCGAACTCACCCGGTACCCGGACCAGGTACTTGAGATCCCCGACATCGATGGTTCCGCCCGGGGTCGTGACGTTCTCCTCGCGGATTGCGTCAATCACGTCG
>WVYX01000309.1:0-197 GCA_011772755.1 Gemmatimonadales bacterium | reverse complement strand
CGTTCGAGGCCGCCCGACAGCGTCACATCGAGGACCGAGGGGATCTGCTCGAGCTGGTCCTGCAGCTCCTCCGCCACCTGCTTCAGCCGCACGAGGCTGTAGTCCCCGGAGATGTTGACCTGCATGATCGGCCATTCGGCGAAGTTGAACTCGATGATCATCGGTTCCTCCGCCGCCTCCGGGAGCTCCGGCTTGGC
>WVYX01000032.1:1228-1818 GCA_011772755.1 Gemmatimonadales bacterium | reverse complement strand
TGGCGCGATCCCGATGACCGTTCGTGTAACGCCATCCAGAGTGATCGTCCGTCCCAGGATGTCGGGGTCGCCGCCGTACAACCCTTGCCACAGGTCGTGACTGAGGATTGCCACAGGCTCTACACCGGCGAGGTCTTCCTCGGGGTGGAACTCCCGTCCCCGCTGCAGGGAGACGCCGAGCAGCTCGAAGAAGCCCGCTGTCACCTTCATCGCGGTGAGTCTCTGGGGACGGCCCCGGCCGGTCAGGGTGGTGAATGACGGCGAGTAGGCGGCGAACCCGTCAAACAACGTCGCTTGCTCTCGGAAGCTCACCAGGTCCGGCGGTGAGAACCCCATCAGGAATCTCTCCGGCGGGACCTCGTAGACCCGCATCAGGCTCCCGGGGTCCTCATACGGCAGTGGGCGCAACAACACGCCGTACACGGCACTGAAGATCGCCGTGTTGGCTCCGATGCCCAATGCAACCGTGCTCACGGTCACTACGGTGAAGACTCTGCTCCTCGCGAGCGTGCGCAACGTGTATCGCACATCCTCCAGAGCGTCGGCGCCACGTTGAGCGAGTGCGTAGACGGTCATGCTGAGCAGCTCTC
>WVYX01000032.1:283-1222 GCA_011772755.1 Gemmatimonadales bacterium | reverse complement strand
CGTTCCCGAAACGTGTGCTCCATTCCCCACCCGTAGGCCACACGAAACTCCTCGGGGTAGAGCCGCAACCACCGACGGTAGAACCGCGCGACGTTGCCGTCGGCCGGGTCTGGAGCTGAGTCAGCTGCCATGGGTGAGCCCCCCGATCCTCCCTACGCGAGATCCGGAACGAGCCCGATGTCTCGCGCAGCCAGGAGGAGCGCCTGGAGTCGGGAAGCCTCGAGCTGAAATACCTCTTTCCCGAAGCGCGTCAGCTTGAAGTACTGCCTGCGGGAGTCAGTACCTGGCAGGATGCGCCCTCGGTGGGCTTCTTCGATGAGCCCATCCCGGTGGAGACGCCGGAGTGCTTGATAGAGACTGCCCGTGGCCGGGCTGAGCCTTCCGCCGGAACGGCGCTCGATCTCCTTGCCCATGGCGTAGCCGTGTTGAGCACCAGCGCCCAGCGCCAGCAGGATGTGGAAGGCCAAGTCGCTCAACGGAACGTGCGATGCGGGATCGGGGGTCGCGCTGGCCACAGAGATCTCCTCGCCATGGTATCCGTAGTTAGCAGCTACAGTGGTTAGCACTATAGTGGAACGATAAGGAGTGGCGTATCCCCTGGCAAGGCCGCAGCCGAGGCTTGTGGCCCTGTCGTTGCCAGACGGCGAATGCCCGTTCCCCCACGTTGACCCGACGTTATCATGAGAGCGTATGACCGAGCGACTCTACTACGCGGACTGCACAGTGCGGGAGTTCGCCGCACGGATCGTCGCCCGCAGGGAAGGTGAACGGGGGCCGGAAGTGCGGCTCGACCGCTCAGCCTTCTACCCGACGTCGGGAGGCCAGCCGTACGACAGCGGCACGCTCGCCGGTGTGCCGGTGCTCGACGTGTGGGAGGACGAGGCGGGCGATGTGTGGCACCTGCTGGAGCGGTTCCCGCAGGGCGACGACGTGAGCGGT
>WVYX01000032.1:0-246 GCA_011772755.1 Gemmatimonadales bacterium | reverse complement strand
CCTGTTGTCGGCCGGGTTCGTGCGTGTCCTGCGCGCCCCGACGATCAGCTTCCACCTGGGGACGGAGGACAGTCACATCGATCTGGACGTTCCGGAGCTGAGCTGGGAAGCGGCGTTCCGGGTCGAGGCCGACGTCAACCGGGTCATCTGGGAGAACCGCCCGGTGGAGATCCACGTCGTTGGCGAGGATGAGATCCACAAGGTGCCGTTGCGCCGGCCGCCCAAGGTGCGCGGGCAGATACGGGT
>WVYX01000093.1:1134-1333 GCA_011772755.1 Gemmatimonadales bacterium | reverse complement strand
ACCTCCGCGACGCGCCCCTCCTCCAGAACGACGATCCGATGGGCGTGGCGCAGCGTGGATAGCCGGTGTGCAATCGCGAACGTGGTCCTCCCCGAGACGAGGCGCTGGATCGCCTCCTGTATCAGCATCTCCGTCTCGGTGTCGACGGAGGAAGTCGCCTCGTCGAAGATCAGGAGCCGCGGATTGTGGAGAATCGCTC
>WVYX01000093.1:0-1091 GCA_011772755.1 Gemmatimonadales bacterium | reverse complement strand
GCTGTCGTACCGGTCGGGAAACGACATGATGAAGCCGTGCGCGTTCGCCGCTCTGGCCGCCGCGATGACCTCGTGCTCCGTCGCCTCGGCGCGCCCGTAGGCGATGTTGTCGGCGATGCTGCCGTGGAACAGGAATGGCTCCTGCAGCACCATCCCAATCTGCGTCCGCCAGGAGCGGAGGTCGTACTCCCGCAGGTCGTGCCCGTCAACATAGATCGCCCCCCGATCCGGGTCGTAGAAACGGCAGACCAGGTTGACGATGGTGGTCTTCCCCACACCGGTGCGGCCCACGAGCCCGATCATCTCCCCCGGTCTGACGTCGAGGTCGATGTCGTAGAGCACGGGAGCGCCGTCTTCGTAGCTGAAATACACGTTCTCGAACCGCATCGCACCGCTCACGCCGGCCGCGGAGCGCCGCTCCCGGGTCCGGTCGATCTCGGGCTGCGTGTCGAGCACCTCGAACACACGCTCCCCCGCGGTCATCGCGAACTGAAACCGCTCGTAGAGCCTGCTGACGGCGCCGATCGGACCATAGAGCTGCCAGAGGTACTGAGTGAACGCCACGAGCACGCCCAGCGAAATGGTGCCGGACAGGACGCCTCGAGCCCCGAAGAACCAGACCAGGACGTATCCCAGACCAACGTACAGCGCGATCGAGCTCATGAACGCACTCCGCAGCCGCGCGGCCTCAATGCNNTGCGGAGGTCGAAGCGTTCGATCTCCCGGTCCTCCTGCGCGAAGGCCTTCACGACGCGGACTCCGGGGATGGCGTCCGCCAACACCGCGTGAATGCTGCCCATCCGCCGCCGGGCGCTCCGGTAGTAGCGGCGCACCCGGGTGCGGATTATGGTGGTCGAGGCAACGATCAGCGGCACGGGCACAAGCGCGAGGCCCGCGAGCAAGGGCTGATACCAGAACAGTATTCCCAGGATGATCACGATCGTGAATACCTGGATCACGATCTCCTGCAAGTAGTCGGCGACGAAGTCCTGTATGTGTCCTGTGTCATGGGTCAGCCGTGACATCAACTGGCCGGTCTGTCTTCGTTCGTAGAAGCCAACGGCGAGCTGATGGAGATGGCTGTAGGTCAT
>WVYX01000293.1:141656-147206 GCA_011772755.1 Gemmatimonadales bacterium | reverse complement strand
TTCTGGCACAAGACGGTGATGGGTTGGCAGGTCGAGGAGTACATCATCGAGCAGACGGGCGTCGATCTGGCGACGGTGTTCGACCAGTATCTGCGTACGACGCTGATCCCTGTGCTCGAGTACCGCATCGATGGCAGCACGCTCCACTACCGCTGGGCCGACGTGGTGGCGGGCTTCGACATGCAGGTAGGCGTCAGGCTCAGCGAGTCCGATTTCACTGTGATCCACCCCAGCGAAGAGTGGCAGACGGTGCCGCTGGAGTTGTCGGACCCCAGCGAGTTCGCCGTGGACGCCAACTACTACGTGACAGCACGCGACGTCACCGTAGAAGAAGGGGCCGGGCAATGATGAGACGCTCTTACTCTTTGCTCTTACCTCTCGTCGCGCCGGCGTGCTCGGACAGTCCTTCGGAGGTGGAGGGCCTGACCCTAGCTCAGCTGACCGGCACCTGGGAGGCCACGGCGATCGGCCACCGTCACGCCCGGACCGGGACGTTGAGGCCATCTTGTTACAGGCAGTGGCTGGTCACGGTGACGATTCAACGCCCAGGTACTCGCGGATGTCCTCCAAGCGGGAGTCCTGCGGCACAGGCAACCACGGTAGGTCGCGCAGCGAACTTGCTCAGCACAGATGCGTGATACCGGAGCCGGTTGGCCCCCGCCGCGCTTGCCTAACCAGGAGAACCGAAAACGCGTTTTCTTATTTGTCGCCAGATCCGGCATGCCACGGATGCTGGGTGTTCCCCGTGAAGCGGATCACCGGCCAGGAGACGAGGCCGTCTCGGATGTCACCCCTACCATCGTGAGACTGCGGTCGTGATGTGCAATACAGACTGCTCTTGCCCCCATTTCCAACCTGGCGCGTCACACTATGCGGTCCCACATTCTACGGGGTGGCTGGCCGCGTCTGACCGTGAGCGGGCGTCGCATGTCTGGCGACTTCGGTGCCCGTGGGAATGCCGATGAGCGACACCCTCGACCGCCTCAAGACCGCCCATGCCGACCGCTACACCATCGAGCGGGAGTTGGGCCACGGTCGCATGGCGCTGGTGTTCCTGGCCCAGGACCGGAAGCTGGGCCGTCCGGTGGCCCTCAAGGTGCCGCGTCCGGGGTTGGCTGCGGCACTCGGCGCGGCGGCACCAGCGCAAGGATACGCACGCAACCGGGCCCCACGCTCCGCATTGCCGGTGCACCACAGCCCCTGAGGATCCCTATGGCTGATGCAACTCCTCCGCCCGTCGATTTCAAGAGCCTGGTAGCGAGTATCGCCACAACCGCGGCAGCGACGATGGGTCACGTGGAGAGCCTGCTCCAACAGACGACCCACAAGTCGGAGGGCACGACCTCTGGTGGCGGCGAGAAGCAAGCAGACGCCGGCGAGGCGGCACCCGAGGAAGAGAAGACTGCAAGTCCCTCTCCCGAGGAAGCCGCAGAAGGCATACGTCACGGGCTCGAGAGCTCCCGCCATCTGATCGATCTCGTCGCAATGCTGGAAGAAAAGACCAAGGGGAATCTGACGTCAGACGAGCAGCAGTTCCTGCAGACGACCCTCACCGAGCTACGCATGGGGTACGTGCGCCTGGCGGGAAAGGTGCAGGGCGGTACCGGCGGAGGAACCTCCGCAGGATCAGGCTGACGCGGCAGGGATCGGCAAATGGAGTGGATGATCGGCATCGTGGTGGCCCTGGCAGTCGTGTGGCTCATCAGTCGCCGACCGAGAAGGAAGGCCTCGGCGGCGGCCGATCTCGAGTCCATTCCCCCACCGCCCTGGTACAACCTGGAGAACCCCACGCATGTGGTGCTCATCGATGTGATCCGCGAGAAGTATGCGGCAGTGCTGGCCGCCGGTGGCGGGGAGTTCGCCGAGCTCACATTCAAGCCGGCCGATTCGCTGCCGTACCCCAAGGAGGACATCCGTAGGGCCTTGAGCGCCCTACTCGAGTATGCGAAGGGCGAACGCCAGTCGTCGCTGCTGGACCCAAAGATCAGGACGGCGGCAGTGATCGGTACCCTCGAAGCATGTCTCGTGCAGCTCGACACCTTCCTCGAGGTTCCGCCCGAGGACATCCCGCGTGATCCCAGGGCGAATCTGGAGTACGGCCTTCGGCACACGCGGGGCGGATAAAGGGACTGGCGCCACCGAGGCGCCGGGCATTTCTTAGAATCCACGGTGGGGCGAAGCCGCCGGCTGCTGTGGACAGGGGCCGCGCAGCGGACTGCTCAGCGAGCGCGCCAGTACTCAGACATGTTCTGAATGCGTACGGTGAAGGAGCGCGGGGATTGGCTATGGGGAAAGGTGACCGACGCACACGGCGGGGGAAGCTCTATCGCGGCACGTACGGTAAGCGACGCCCCCGACCTCGCAAGCAGCGACGCCAGCGGAAACGGGCTCGCGGAGCCTCCCAACAGGACGTCGACTAAGCCGTCGCCACCCGCAGCACGGGGGGTCGCGACTTGCTCGAGTAGTCCCTCGTGATGTGACCCTCACGCTGCTCCACCGCTTCTCGCTGCGCCCGGGAAGATGGCCTTCCCGCGGCACCAACCGGCTAGCCATGGAAGATCGAGGGACACATTCGGAGCAGCAGATCTGGCCGGTAGGAGTCTCCCGCACGCGGCTTGACGGGTGGGCTTCTTCTACCGGCACGCGGGAGCATGCACGCTGGCATAGCTGAGCCGAGACGAATGGGACACGAGAAACGCTCACCCCGCATTGCACACCTTTCCTGGGGCTGCCTGCAGGTCGAGGGCCACGACGCCGCGTTCAAGGACGCCAAGCTCTACCCGGGCGGTGCCCGGGAGTGGGACTGGCGCGAAACCGGCACCGATCATGTACCTGGGATCCAGCCTGCCGACGTCGAGGAGCTGCTACAGCACGGCGCCACGGTCGTGGTGCTCTCGACCGGCATGTACAAGAGACTTCGTGTGTGCCCCGAAACCCTCGAGATGCTACAACACAACAACATCACGACCCATGTTCTGCAAACTGAAGAGGCAGTACAGCGCTACAACGAGCTGAGCAACCGCGAGCGCGTGGCGGGACTGTTCCATTCCACCTGTTGAGGAGGTGCCACCGCCAATGCAGGCGAACACCTGCGGCCACATGACGCCCGAGCAGTTTCGGCAATGCGGCCACGCAGTCGTCGACTGGATCGCCCGATACATGGAGAACGTCGAGGGCTTTCCGGTGCTGTCGCAGGTCACACCCGGCGAGATCCGACAGCATCTGCCATCATCGCCGCCCGAGCAAGGCGAGCAGCTCCAGACGATCCTCAGTGACTTGGACGACGTGATCCTGCCGGGTATTACACACTGGCAGTCGCCGAACTTCTTCGCCTACTTCCCGGCGAACGCCTCCGGGCCGGCCATCCTGGGAGACCTGGTGTCTTCCGGCTTGGGTGTGCAGGGAATGCTGTGGGCTACCAGCCCGGCATGCACCGAACTCGAGACGCACGTCTTGGACTGGCTCGTGGAGATGCTCGGACTGCCGGAGAAGTTCAAGTCCACCACGCGTGGCGGCGGCGTCATCCAGGACACCGCCTCCAGTGCCACCCTTTGCGCGTTGGTCGCGGCCCGGGAACGTGCCAGCGATTTCCACACCAACACGCGCGGCGTGGACCGCGTGTTCACGGCGTACGCCTCGACCCAGGCTCACTCGTCGATGGAAAAGGCGGCAGGCATCGCTGGCGTTGGGCGGGACAACCTAAGATTGATCGACGTTGACGACGCATACGCCATGCGCCCGACTGCCCTCGAAGCTGCCATCAGCCGGGATCTCGAGGCCGGACACATCCCGTTCTTCGTCGGGGCGACGGTTGGGTCCACCTCCTCGACGGCGATCGACCCGCTCAGCCGGATCGGCCAGATCTGTCGCCGCCACAAGCTCTGGCTGCACGTGGACGCTGCGCACGCTGGCAGCGCCGCCCTCTGCCCAGAGTATCGCTGGATCCACGCGGGACTCGAACAGGCCGACAGCTATTGCTTCAATCCACACAAGTGGATGCTCACCAACTTCGATTGCGACTGCCTCTACGTCGCCGAGCGTGCCTCCCTGATCAACTCGCTGAGCGTCCTGCCGGAATACTTGAGGAACAAGGCCACCGAATCGGGAGCAGTCATCGACTATCGGGACTGGCAGCTTCCCCTTGGCCGGCGGTTCCGTGCACTCAAGTTGTGGTTCGTGATCCGTCACTACGGGGTATCGGGACTGCGTCAGCATATCCGTGAGCATGTCAGTCTGGCGCAGGAGTTTGCGGGCTGGGTAGAGGCAGACGATCAGTTCGTGCTCGCCGCGCCCGTCCCACTGAACCTGGTGTGCTTCCGCCACGTGGCCGGCGACGAGGTCAATCAGCGGCTACTGGAGGCGCTCAACTCTTCGGGGCGGCTCTTCTTGACGCACACGAAGCTGGACCAAAGGATCGTGTTGCGGATGGCGATCGGCGGTGCCTACACCGAGCGCCGCCACGTCCAACGAGCCTGGGAATACATTCAGCAGGCAGCACGGGCCAACTCGGCTTGACCGAGCGTCTAGCATGAAACGTTCTGCCCTGTCTCACGTGGTGGGGTTCGACGACTCACCATTCCCCCGCTCGCATCGAGGTGACATTCCGGTGGTGGGCGCTGTCTACGCCGGACTGCGCCTCGAGGGCGTGCTCTGCGGCCGCGTGCGTCGTGACGGCGCCAACGCGACGCGGAACCTCGCGCGGTTGGTGGCCGGCTCAAAGTTCGCGGCCCAACTCCAGCTGGTTCTCCTCCAGGGAATTGCCGTGGGGGGGTTCAACGTGATCGATCTCCACGACCTCCACGAGCGACTGGAGCTTCCCGTGCTCGTGGTCACCCGGCGGGCGCCGCGGATGGAGAAGGTGCGCCGCGCGCTGAGCCGCGTACCCGGCGGCGCTCGGAAGTGGAGCCTCATCGAGCAACTGGGACCGATGGAGCCCGTGGCCGGCGTGTTCGTGCAGCGCGTCGGGCTCACGCTGAGTCAAGCCGAAGCTGTGATTCGGCGGCTCGCAGTCCACAGTCGAATCCCGGAACCGCTCCGCACCGCTCACCTCATTGCCGGGGGCATGGTGGCAGGCCAGAGCCGTGGACGCCCCTAGTGTCGTGCCCCAGAAGTGCGCTTACCAGACGTCACGCGCCGACGGGTGCCGGAGCGTGCGTTGCCGCGCATTCACTGCCGGTGTTAGGTCCTGGGTGCTCGGTTCGAGGGGATGCACGAGGTCGGCACCCAAGACCCGAGCACCCAACACGGAGGACCAGCACCCCCATGCCTGGCGCCGCTCACCGACACACGATCCCCGCAGCGTGGCGCAGGCGAGCAGCGCCGTGACCAGGGACGATACGTGAACCGGCCTCGACGTCGATGCATGACGACGTCTCCGCCCCGGCAGGACCGGCCCCTGCCGCCGACTCGTGGCACCTACGGCATCGTGCTCCACCTCCGGGGCCGCCGACGTGTCCGGGTGGGCAAGCTCGGGACGTTTCAGCTGCAGCAGGGCTACTACTTGTACGTGGGCAGCGCGTTTGGCCCCGGAGGTATCGGCGCCCGGGTAGG
>WVYX01000293.1:139195-141603 GCA_011772755.1 Gemmatimonadales bacterium | reverse complement strand
ACGGGCTCGTCGCCATTGGCACGTCGACCATCTGCGCGGGGTTACGACTCCCGTCGCCGTGTGGTTTGCGGACGACGAGGTGCGACGGGAGCACGACTGGGCGCAGGCGATCAGTCAGACCCGCGTTGCCCAAACTACGATCCCCCGGTTCGGCTCGTCCGACTGTGGGTGCCAGAGCCATCTGTTCTACCTACCTTCGTTGCCCTCGTGGCGGTGGCTCCGAAGGCATTGCGCAGGTGTCGTACACACCCTAGCTATCCCTGTTCAACTTCGAAAGGCGGAGTGAATGTCAAGGTCACCTATGCATGCAGCCACCCTCGCGCCCTCTCTCAGGAGGGGACGGACGACGATGCGAACGCGCNNAGGAGGGGCCGGACCACGAAGCGAACGCGCCCCAAGTGCGCTGGAGAGTCACCGCGTCGGCTGCGGCTGCCGTCGATTCCGGGCACCGCGTGACTCCGATGTACAAGTACCTGCTACTGATTCACGTCTTGGGCGCCACGATCTGGACTGGCGGTCACTTGGTTCTGGCGTTGACTGTGCTCCCAAAGGCACTGAAGACGAGGAACGTTGAAGCGATTCGGCAGTTCGAGTCGGGCTACGAACGGATCGGGATGCCGGCGCTGTTCGTTCAGGTCATCACCGGCATCTGGCTCGCCTACCGTGTGTTACCCGATCCGGCAGCCTGGTTTTCGTTCGGCTCACACACCTCGACGCACATCCTTCTGAAGCTGGTGGCGCTGACGCTGACCTTGATCCTCGCCATGCACGCGCGCCTTCGCATAATCCCGAGGCTCGACGAGCGTCGCCTGACGCTACTTGGCTATCACATCGTGTCGGTCACGATTCTGGCAGTCATCTTCGTGATTCTGGGTGTCAGCTTCCGCACCGGGGGCCTGCTATGAGCGCGCTCGGCACCCTGGCCGAGCGCAGCTCGATGAGGTCGTTCAGACTCGACGCGACCGGCTGCTAAGGCTCATACCTGCACGCAGCTCCCACACACAGCCAAGCGGCACTTGGGGGACCAGAGGCCCCGACTGCGTGCTCGGAGCGAGCGTGTGACCCTCGACACAGCGCACGCCGCCGCCAATGCCGTCTTTGCACCCGTTCACAATGGCACGATGGCGGAACCGTGGCTGCTATCGGGCCACGGCCCCGAACGGGAGCTGCGTCGAGCCAACGCATCCATGGTGACATCACAGCGCAACTCGGTCGACCCGCTGTCGAGCGTGCTCCAGCCAGCGGCGCCAACGCTGCCGGCCCTGGCGTTCAGTATCGAGTTCGTGTGAGGGCCGAGATGTGAGGGAAGTCGGACTGTCAGCCGGTTGTTCTCGCATTGTCCCGAGGCACCGCGCAAGGTAAACTCTCAGCACACTGAACAGTTGATTCCGTACTGTCCAGCAAACTCAGTCAGAGGCTAAACGCATGATTAGGTTCCCACGGGCTGTGATCGTTGGCTTGGCGGCATGGGTTGGCGTCGCTCAACCAGAGCCCCTTGCCGCTCAAACCGGCTGGCGCCTGCTTCCCGACCGATCACTCCTTCCCAAGCTCGTGGCAGGCCCCCGGGAGCCCGCCACGGCGGCGAAGCTCGTGTTCGTCGCCAACAGTCCCACGCGCTTCGGTGAGGTTCTCGAGGGGGAGGCAGCCATCGGAGGCTCACTCCCTGCATACCTCCTGGCAGGCCAAACGCAACAGGACGGACTCGTGGTGGGTGTGGAAGGGGGCGTGTTCGCGCGTTTCAACATGGAAACCAAGGAACGTGACCTGATCGCCACGGACTGGATCTTTGCGGTCCCGCTGGTGCTCCACCGCGGGGAGCACTGGTTTCGCCTGCGCTACTACCACACCAGCGCTCATATGGGGGACGAGTACCTCGAACGCTTCGAGTTGCAGCGAGTCGATTTCGCCCGAGACGAGCTGGAGGCTTTGGCGTACGTGCGCATCGGCTCAGGGCTCGGTGTGTACGGTGGTGGGGGTTGGGCGTTCCGCGTCGACCCAACCGGCGCCAAGCGTCTCACCGTCCGCGGCGGCGCGGAACTCGAGGCACTCGCCCTGCTGGGGCCGCTTCGGCCGTACGCCGCCGCCGATGTCCAACTGGAACAGGACAACGATTGGGAACCGCGGCTCAACTTACAGGCGGGCCTTCGTTTCTTGCCGTTCAACGGGCAGCGGGGCGTACGGATCGCTATCGAACTACTCACCGGCCCCTCGCCTCAGGGGCAGTTCCACGGCGACCGGACCGCGTTCATTGCCTTGGGCATGTTTCTGGATCTCTAGCGCGGCGTCCCACAAATTCGTTTCACAAACGCCATGCACTGCCGCGGATTGGTCGCGGTGAAACTGTACGGGAGTAGCATGCTACTCCCGTACAACCCGTCCACAGACCGATCCGCGTTCAGAGAATCATC